>JAFGEO010000106.1 GCA_016931575.1 Bacteroidales bacterium
GCTAAATGATACGGATTCTTCATGTTTCTGAAAGCATATTCAATTTTAGATTGACCATAATAAGCGGAGATAATTTCATGGCTAGTCCATTCATGCCTGTTGGTAATGATAATCCTGAAGCCAAGTTTTTCTTCAACGCAATGAAGTTGTTCTTTATCAATACGTTAAAATACGGAGGGACTTATTACTTTAACTAGTTGATCCTTATTAATACTGGTTTTTCTTATATCCTGTTGCGTTGGATATTACCGGAACCAAAATAAGTCTCTGTAAAATTCAGCCAAAAATTAAATTCATCATTTCTTCCTTCGTTAATCTCATCCACTTCTTCATATTGTATACTGCAGCAGCCAATAATGTGTTAATTTTATCACCTGCTGTGCCACTGAGGTAGTTCCTTATCATCCTGTGATCATGTTTCAGGTGCGATATAAGTCCTTCTACTCCGGCTCTCGATCTGCATCGTTCTTCCCGTTTCTTCTTTTTGGAATAGCTTTCTCCTTTGAGCACTTTAGGCATTACAATATCTATCCCCGGAATGCCGCCCGATACTGCGGATCATGTCTGCATCGAACAAATCAATGCTTGCCTTGAAGATCTTCTCCATACCTTTGGGTCCTATCCTGTGTCGGAAGTGTACAAAATCGCTAGGATTAAACGGAAGCTTATACTGAAAATATACTTCACCGCAAAAGTGCTGCCAGTAGGGGTTCTCCAATACCTATCAACTACAGTCTCGTCCCCAAGATTGCACATCTGCTTCAGCAGTAAAAGCCCAACAATGGTCCGAATTGGAATTGATAGCCTGCCTACCTTCCCATATAATGGTGTAAACTCTTCTTCCAGAACTTTCCAGTCAATCTTCTTTGCCAAAAGACAGAGCTCATGTTCCGGATGAATAAAACTTGTCAGCACTGTTTTAAACATCTCAAGCTGTGGTTGTACCGGTAATTTCTTTAACATGATTTTCAGGGTTTTTATCAAATTTACTACAAAATCATGCAAAAATCAAGACTTCAAAGAACATAAGTTATTAACAACCAATGTGTTAATAATAATTAAGGATCAACTAATTAACGTAAATTAGTTTAATCTGACAATCTTCACTGGTCCCAATAACCCGGATGGTAACAGAGGTGAGCTGGCCTGATAAAATGCCTGCGTTGTATAAGTTATTTTTTTTGCATTGCCTGGTTGCTGATCGCCGATCAAGCTGTTTACCCAAAGGTTGGTCACTTTTACTTCCAGTACGTTCTCACCCTGTTTTAATGACTCAGTAACATTTACCCGGAAAGGTAATTTCCAGACTATTCCCAATGATTTGCCGTTGACCACTACTTCAGCGAGATTTTTCACCACTCCGAGGTCAAGCCAGATTTGTGTACCTTCCTTAAACCAGTCATTAGAGGCCTGAATGATTTTTGTGTAGTTTCCTGTTCCGGAGAAGTATTTTACTCCGGGGTCGATGTCTTCACTCCACGAAGTGAGTTTATCGAGGACGATCTGTGCAGGTGCGCCACGGTCCTGCTGGAAACTGACATTCCAGGTACCATCAATAACAGCGAGTTGTGTTTCGATCGGTTGAGACAGCGTAAGAGATGTCGTAGCGGCCTTTTTACTAAAAACAATAAACACAGCATCGTTAGGTTCCAGTCTCATCGGTACTGTTGTGCGCCCCTTTACAATATTATAAGAGATTTCTTCAATCACACCTGTCTCAGGATGCCACAATTCAGGTGCTTTTCCCTCCACCCTAAAGGTTGCTTCAATGTTCTCAACATCATTGTTACAGTTGTTAACCCAATAGATTTCAACATCACCCAACTTTCGGTGAACGAACTTAACATTTGTGGTATTCCGGGGTTTGGTATACTCAAAATCAGGTGTAATCTTAATGGAAGCTAAAACTTCAGCAATCGTCTGTCCGGCATAAACCTTGCCTTTGCCGAAAGTATTTTCACCTTTTCCGGTTTTCCAGAGATGGTCGGCAATGGTTTTAAATTCAGTTTGATCATCCTTCAAGCTTGGTGTACCAACCGGTTTATCACCAACCAGAACAGCTCCGGATTTCACCATTTCGCTGATTTTGCGCAAGACCGGTAAAGACATATACTTACAATTGGGATCAAGAGCAAGCAGATTGTAGCTCATCCCACTTGGCGTGATTATCTGTCCTTTATCGACCGATAGGACATTTGATAGTGCATCGGCGTTAGTGAAATCATAATTATAGCTTGAGGGAATATCAGGTAATTTGTTCCCAAAGAGGGCCACAATATTATTATCTTCACCATAAAAGTAAATGACGTCAGCTACAAATTTCCCTTGCTGAAGCATAAATGAACTACGGGACAGGTATGTTGTCCATGGTTCAGCCTGTTCAGCCCATGTTTCATGTCTGGTGAACCATTGACCATAAGGCCCAAGGCCAAGGCCCGGGATCTTATCGTCCACTGGCTGATGTGCCGATGTATGGATAATAAAAAGGTTCACCCCATTTGCCAGTTCCATATCAGCGGTCGGTTTAAGCCTCTCAGGGGAATACGCCCAGGCATTGTTATCGGTGTTAGCGGTTGTCAAGGCTTCATTGGAGACCAGATTCTGCCCGTATATATGTGCCACGGAGGCTGATTCACGTGCAGAGGCTTTGAATAATGTCCTTATCTCACCATTTACTCCCGGTGTCCAGAAGGAATTCATCGGAATGTCGGCTTTGCGTTTTATCTCCATACCGTCAGCGACTAATGCACGACCAAACTCATGTGACGCAGTATAGCGTCCCATACCTCGTTCATGAAGCAGCGTGGTCAACTGATCGTAATGGTTTTCTGCATTAAGATCAGCAATAGTTTTACGGAAGTCCCACAAAAATCTATCACTCGCCTCTGCACTTTCTACAATATGACCTGAAAGTACCGGGAGCCATGGGAGAATATCATAGCCACGACGATAGATAAATTCGGCCATCATGCTATCAGTCCAGTTCTGAACACCTGCTTCATAGCAGTCGTTAACTATATATCGAAGGCCTTTCTTGCCTATCAATCCGGCGGTTGCATCTTTGAACTGGTCGAGGTAATTGGTGTAATAAGCTTTTACATGTTCTGAGCTAAGTTTATCCACTTCAAGACCTGTTGCTTCTAATGAAGCCGGATGATTTTCCTTACCTGTTAATGAATAGCCAAGACGCATTACAATCCAGCTACCGGCCGGAGGTGTCCAGTTAAGCGTACCATCAGGTTGCATTTTCGATGTAAGGTCAACAACCTCATCCTTGTTGATGGCATCCGGGACAGGGACTGAAGGGGTTGCTAATGCATATATACCAGAAGTTGCAGTGAAGCCTGCCTTATCTTCAAACCGGTTCACCCTTGCATTGGTATGAAGTACGAGTTCTGCTATCTGTGTTCCATCCGGAGTAGCTGCTCCCTGACCTCTTGAACCACCAAAACCTGCTCCGGCTGGTCGTTGTGCAGGTGTAGTAAATGTGAGGCGGAAAAATCTGGCAGTAACCGGTGGAAATGTGATTGTATTTTGAGCTCCTCCACCACCTGTAATCTCCAGAACTGTCTTAAATTGCCTGCCATCATCGCTTGCTTCAAGTGCCCGGCTGCTTCTGCCTGATCGTCCACCGATTACAATAGTAATAGATTGAATCGTTTCAGGTTTGGCAAATTCAAACTGTATCCATGATTTACCATTTGGCGGGGCTGCCGGCAAAAATGTTGATTTTGCCAGGTCGTTATCGATGAGCTCAGTAAGGTTAAATTTTCCACTACTGGAAGTGACCTTAGGCTTCAGTTCTGACAATGGAATATCATTTTCAGGTACGCGATATGCTACCACAGCAGCATCGGCATAATACTCCTTTTTACTTTCTCCATTGCCAATATTCTGGAAAGTGCCTGTAGCAGTAGGTGGTTTGGTCAGGGTGCCCCTAAACGGTTGTCCACCTTTAACCCGAGTCTCGCTCCAAACAAACTTCTTCATAGCCTGGGCAGGAGTTACCCACGGGCCACCGCTCCCGCTCCATCCGGGCGAGCTGGCAATTCCCATTTCAAGGCCTAATGAGTCGGCCAGTTTTGTGGTAAAAAGAAATGCGTCTTTCCACTCAGGTGTCATATAGACCAGCCGTTTTTCGACAATCTGAGGTGTGCTTAACGAAGCATCAAAGTTGTGAAAACCGCCAATGCCTACCCGTTTCATCCATTCAAGGTCTGCTTTAATTCCTTCTTTGGTAATATTGCCATTCATCCAGTGCCACCACACACGCGGTTTGGCGCTTTCAGGTGGAGTTAGAAATCCGACTTTAAGAGCTGCTCTTGCATCATTAGAAGGTCCTTTACACATCACAGCAATTATACCGGTTATTGCAAGCAGGAATATAAGAGCTGTCACTGTTTTTTGGTGAATTTTCGGGTTTTTTTTCATAATCAATGGTTTTTCATAAATATTATTTTATTTTTAA
>JAFGEO010000107.1 GCA_016931575.1 Bacteroidales bacterium
GAACCCCCACGCCCGAAGGCACTAGATCCTAAGTCTAGCGCGGCTACCAATTACGCCACATCCGCAAAACGAGTGGCAAAGATACTATAATTTTCTGATTTTGAATTTTTCTTCACTGAAAAACACAATTTTTGATGAACTATTTGGAATCCTGATAAACAGGAAACCGGGATAGGTACCCGGCTTGGAGTACGTTTACCCAGTTGAGCGGGTGTCATAAAAATTATACTTATCAAAGCATTTGTTAAGTCAATAAAAATGATTTAATTTATTATTTGAAATACACGGAATGAGTGAAGTAAATAAATCAAACCTGCCCTGCATATTACTAATTGATGATAAGGCATACAACCGGATTCTCTTCAGGGAAGTCCTGTCTGATATTAATGTATGCATCGATGAAGCTGCTTCAGGATCTGAAGGTTTGAGCCTGCTGGAGCGGAAGTCTTATGCCCTTGTTTGCCTGGATGTCCAGATGCCCGGCATGAATGGATTTGAAGTTCTGGAAAAGATAAAAAAGGATAATCCGATCGCAATGACGCCTGTAATCTTGGTATCAGGGGCATATTATGATGAGAGGAATGTCCTTAAAGGAGTTGAAATGGGTGCAATTGATTTTATTTCCAAACCCTTCAACATTGATATTTTCCGGCATAAAGTCAATAATATCATTTCGCTGTATGGAAACCTGCGGGACCCTGAAAAAGAAACTTTGGATTACCCTGAACAGAAAGAATCAGACCGGGTAGTTAAACAGTTTATGGATAAGGTGAACCATGAATTAAGGACACCGATCCATGCAATAAACGGCATATCCAGTATGCTGCTAAAATATCATGCTGTGAACCTTTTTCCCATACAAAAAGAGGGATTGAAGATTATCCGGCAGAGCGGCGAACGCCTTTTGGATCTTGTGAATAATGTGCTGGATCTGTCCCGGATTGAGTCGAGGAACGAGAAGGTGAATGAAGAACTTGTTAACCTGGATACTTTACTGGCATCTTTAAGAAGTACTGCCCTTTCCCTTATTCATGAAAAGCCTGTCATTTTCACCCTGAGAAAGAGTGATTCTGTTCCGGAGTATATCCTATCGGACTCCAGGAAGATTCAGCAGATCCTGATCAACCTGATCAGCAATTCTGTCAAATTCACAGAAGAGGGGAAAATTCAATTGAATCTCCACCTGATAGGAGATCAGTTGCATTTCGAACTTTCTGATACGGGAATCGGGATAGAGAAGGAGAATCTGGATAGGATCTTCGAGAGGTTTGTGCAGGTAGAACAGCCTGCAAGGGGCTCACGCAAGGGGGCCGGACTGGGCTTGAATATCGTTAAGGAGCTGGTGCAGCTGATGGGTGGACAAATTAGTATTGAAAGCCACCACAGCAAGGGTACCATCATGCGCTTTTACCTCCGGATGAAATTGCCCGATAAGGAACAATTGGAAATGAGTTCTGAAGGCCAGGATAAAAGGGAAATCTGGTTTGAACACTATGACAGCAACAAGAAATTGGTTCTGCTGATTGATTATCGGGTAGGGCAGCAGTTCCTGATTGCAGGTCTGCTTCATGAGACCGGTTACCAGGTAGTTTCCTGTTATTCTGCAAGTAAAGCCCTTTCAGTAATAAGTTTACTGCGACCGGATCTGATCATATTAAATATGGAAATGCCAAAATTCCATGGATATACGCTCCTGACAAAAATTAAAAAAGATGTTAGGATCTCCTCAACTCCCATCCTGGCTTTCACTTCCATACCTGAAATGATGAAAACTCCCGGTGGAATGAATATCCGATTGATTAATGAAACACTCAGAGAAGACAGCCTTTCCCGGGTTTTAGGAGATATGATCCTGGTGCCTGTCGGGCTTCCTGATGAGGAGATGGTTGTCCTTGATGAGCGGGGAAGTTCAAACAATCCGGGCAAGCTTTCGAAGCTTGAAACCTGTGCTAATGAATCGGCAGAAAAAAGTCTGATCATGCTTCAGCGCAGAAAAGTTAATCAGCTGGTATTGTCTGGAATAGACAAAGAAGGGGAAAACATGAAACTTTGCCGGCTCTTAGGTAAACAAAAGAATAATCTCTGTCGTAAGCTGATAATCCTTTATGAAAGGGATTGTCGGATACAAATGGAGGAGATTGAGGAGAAACTTGCGGTAGATTATCAATTGTCGTTCGAAGAGCTGGAGGAGAATAATTCATTTTTAAACGGATTATCCCTTAAAGAAAATTAATTACGAAACCCTGAGTATATGACTAAACTTCCAATTCTGATTGTTGATGACGAAGTATCTAACCAGTTTCTGCTTGAAGGTCTGTTGAGTGTGCACGGGTATCATCCCATACTGACATCCTGCGCGGAGGAGTGTTTTAAAGTTCTGGAGGAAAGACCTCCGGAACTAATTTTGCTTGATATCATGATGCCGATGATGAACGGACTGGATGTACTGGATACCATCATGAAACATGATGTCTGGAAGAACATTCCCGTTATCATGGTCTCGGCACGGACTTCATCATCCGATGTAGAGGAAGCTCTGCATAAAGGGGCCATTGACTACATAAAAAAGCCGTTTGATGAAATGGAACTCATAGCCCGGGTCAGGGCGGGTATCAGGCTTAAACAGAATGAAGACAGCCTGAGGGAAATGGTAAAGACGAGGAATGAATTTGTGAAGATCGTATCTCACGATCTCCGTTCACCTTTTACTACCATTCAGGGTTTCGCCGAATTACTTTACAGGGCTGACAATTTGCTGGACAAGCAAAAGGAAATGCTGGAATACATTATTAAAGCCATCGAGTTCAGTGATGAGTATTTTAACAGGTTACTTACCTGGACCATGTTGAATCAGGGTGATTTTAGGATGGAAAAGGCGAAGCATAGTTTATTGGGATTAATCCGGAATGTCATCGAGCTGTTCAGGTTACAGATGGAGGAAAAAAATCAGAAGCTGACATGTACAATACCCCCTGAAACAATGATTATGGCTGATGCAACATTTTTCATGCAGGCTATTGCCAATCTGCTAAGTAATGCCATAAAGTTTACACCCAAAGGAGGAGAAATCAAGTTCTTTCAGCAAACGCATAAGGGTCACCCCATACTCATCCTGTCTGACACTGGCACAGGAATGCCCAAGGAGATTATCGATGCTGCACTCGTCGACAATACGATCCTGCAGACGCGAAAAGGTACTGAGGGAGAGAAGGGTTCCGGAATTGGGCTGAGTATTTCACAAAAGATTCTGGAAGCACATAACTTTTCACTTTCGTTTGCAGAAAATGGCAGTCATGGAACAGATGTCATAATCAGGTTCTGAGTTCAAAATTTTTGCCAAGGTATACCTTCCGGACCTGCTCATCATTTGCCAGGTCATGCGCTGTACCTGATTTAAGGATCTCTCCTTCAAAAAGGAGGTAGGCCCTGTCGGTAATGGAAAGGGTTTCGTGCACGTTGTGGTCGGTAATTAAGATGCCGATATTCTTTTCTTTAAGTTTGGAGACGATATCCTGGATATCTTCAACCGCAATAGGGTCAACCCCTGCGAAGGGCTCATCGAGGAGGATGAACATAGGATCTATAGCCAGGGCACGGGCAATCTCAGTCCGTCGTCGTTCTCCTCCCGAAAGCTGGATCCCCAGGTTTTTACGAATTTTCTGCAGACCAAACTCTTTGAGGAGGGCTTCGGTTTTCTCGCGCTGGTCTTTTTTAGACAGGGAAGACATTTCAAGAACGGCTTTGAGGTTATCCTCCACGCTAAGTTTCCTGAACACTGAAGCTTCCTGGGCGAGGTAACCTATGCCCTTCTGGGCACGTCGGTAAACAGGTTCACGGGTTATCTCTTCTTCGTCCAGGTAGATTTTACCCGAATTTGGGGCGATCAGACCAACGATCATATAGAAGGAAGTAGTTTTTCCTGCACCATTCGGGCCCAGCAATCCTACAATCTCTCCCTGACGAACTTCAACGGATACTTCTTTGACAACGGTACGGTTGCGGTATCTCTTAACCAGGTTTTCTGTTCTGAGAAGCATGTTTATTCCTGTTTTCCTGCTTCAAAAGTAGCAAAGTTTATGTAATGAACGGCAAACATCGCCGGGGGATTATCCAAACCGGTCGAAATTAGAAGCTTACCTGCAAAGCAACCCGGATGCCGAACTTTTCAATGGCCTCATGATCCAGGTAGGAAAATCGCCACATGGCATCAATACGAACCAGTTTAAACAGGTTTTCTATACCCAGGCTGGCTTCAACATAGGGTTTATCTAGTGGTGTTAAGCCCTCCGGGAAGATCATCTGTTCCCTGTTTTTTTCTTCAAGGCTTCCAATAAGGTATTTAACAGTAACCACCTCCCTCAGTTTCAGCCACCGGAGAAAGGGGATCCTGTTGAAGAAAAATCCCTGAAAATGCTGTTCAGCAGAAAGAATAAGATACTGGTCACTAACAAACTCATAGTAATTCATCATGTTGAATGCATAGGGATCATAGGCATAGGTTTCATTTCCGTCGTGCAGTTCCAGCAGGAGGTAGGGAAGGGAGCCGAAGATTTTCCCTGCAATGAGCCTATAGCGAAGATAGCCCAGCGGATTGGTTTCCAATTTATCTGAAAGTGCAAACCTGACCCGCAAGTACTCATAATCATTGCCCAACAGGCCCCGGGGTGCATAGCTCAGGTCCAGGTCAAGGATTGGATAGTTGGAGCCCAGACTTTTACGTTCATAGGTTCCAAGCAGGAATTTTTCCCGGTACGAGAAGTGGGTATTCAGGCTGATCTCTGCCGTGGTGATCTGTGTGAGCGAGCGGATGTTACTTCCTTCCTGGACAGTATACAGGACATACTCGCCCGGGAAGAATACCTCATGCTTAAAACTTAAGGTGTGGGAAAAACCCTGGAGCCATTCTTTTTCGACTTCAACTTTAAGCTGGTCTACCAAGCTGAGTTTGTAATTTGGATTCCTGCGCAGGAAGGTGGTCATGATATTATCATCCAGGAAGGCATTGTCGCTTTTTCCCAGCTGGCGGATATCATGGAAGTAGGAGGCGCTGATTCTGACTCTTGGATCGGTATTGATCATCCAGTCACCACTTGCCCCGTATTTGATTGTTTTATCGAGCGTGCCATAGGCTGCATACCCCCCAAACCTGAATTTCTCATTAAAGTGATTACTTGTGCGACCCCCGAATTTAATTCGGTGTCCTTCGACAGGGTTGTAACTGTAAAAGGTATAATAAGGACCCAACTCCACAGGGCCCAGTACAAAATAATAATCGAGGACCATTTCCAGAAGACTGTATATTCTTTTATAGGTCGGTACTTTTACAACTGAATCAACCAGGGTATAAACTCCCAGATCTTCTTTTTCAAGGGGCTCGGGCCTGTTTTCGTTCCAGTAGGCATTATTTTTTTCCAGCTCTTCCTCCCGGGCATAGGTGTCGGTTTTTAAATTCAGGATACTGTCCGGAATAGGATCGTTGATCACAATGTCATCGTAAATGGATACTTTTTTACCGAAAAATCCGGTGTTTTTATCGCTTAAATAGAAATCCAGGAGTATTTCTTCACGAGTCAGGAACCAGGTAGAATCATTAAGTCTTGAGTATTCATTGATCGCTATCAGGTCGTTGAGGTAATTGATATTCACAGTTGGGGATACCCTGAGTTGCACCTTTTTAATGGCGAAAGAGGTATCAGCAACCCAGAAATACCCGTTAAAAGTCCTTTCCAGCTTCCTTTTTGGTTTGAAAGAGATCTTAAAACAGTAAGTATCATCGACATAGGCGCTGTCTTCGAGGATGTAATCATAAAATGCACGGCCAAAGTCTGCTATCGGACTAACAAAGCCGGGCTCAAAAAGAGAAAGGTAATTATCATAAATATTCAGCCTCTGGTACATTTTGCCCGAGAATTGTGAGAAGGTGTTGTTCTGTATACCGCTGATCTGAAAAGCATCGATCAGCTCCCTTTCGACCCTGGGATCATTCTGATAATAAAACCGGGTCATACTTTCCGAAATCAGTATGGGCAGGTAATTCTTACCGAATATTTCCGAGCTGTCCATGTATTCAAAGGCGAAATCAAACTTTCTGATGACGGGACGTTTATCGAATTTCTCTCCGACATTATTCATATCCAGTCTGAGTTTGTTATACGATTTGTACTGGTATGTGCTAAAACGGTCCGGATTGTTCCTGGCTTTATTGGCCGAAATATCCCGCAGCACCTGAAAGGCCGGATTTTCTCCCGGTCTGATGACAACTTCCTCAATATTCAGGCGGATAGGTTGAAGGCTGAAATTCAGGATTTGATCCTTTCCCCGGAAAGGGGTGGCTTTTTCACTTAAATATCCCAGGCAGGAAGCCAGCAGGGTATCGGCCGGATTTGAAGTTTCGAGGTAATAGGATCCGTGAATATCACTGATAGTGCCGACAGTACTGTGCTGGAAAACCAAATTCGCAAAAGGGATAGGTTCCTTTGTCTCCGCGTCCGTTACAATCCCGTGGACAATAGTCTTCTGAGCTTTTAGGGCCGGGCAGGCAAGAAGCAA
>JAFGEO010000108.1 GCA_016931575.1 Bacteroidales bacterium
ATGAGACAATTAGCGCGTTCCTTATATTTATGGAGACAAAGAAAAAAAACAACTATTAAGCTTATGAAAACAAACCGTCGCGGTTTTTTCAGGATAGCCGGAATAACCGGCGCCGGCGTCCTGTCAGGTGGTCTATTCTCTGCCTGTAATCAAATAAAAGATAAGGAACCGGGAAGCCCTTTATCAGATATAAATGAAGTAGCTGCCGGAACCCACACACAAATTTTTAACATGTGCGGCTATTCAGCGCCGAAACTTGATAAAGTAAGGATCGGATTTATCGGGTTGGGAATGCGTGGCCCGGAGGCAGTGGAACGTATGTCAAAGATTGAAGGAGTTGAAATCAAGGCGCTTTGTGACCTGAGACCCGACCGCGTTGAAAATGTGCAGAAAATGTTGTTTAACTGGAGACTGCCACCTGCTAAAGCCTATTCAGGAGGCGTGGAATCATGGAAAGAGCTCTGCCAGGATCAGGATCTCGACCTGGTTTATATCTGCACGCCCTGGAAGTTACATACTCTCATGGCGGTTTTTGCTATGGAGAACGGTAAGCACGCTGCTGTTGAAGTGCCCGCCTGCAGGACCCTTGACGAAGCATGGCAGCTGGTTGAGACCTCTGAAAAAACAAGGAAACACTGCATGATGCTCGAGAACTGCTGCTATGACTTCTTCGAATTACTGACACTGAATATGGCGCGCCAGGGATTTTTTGGAGAAATAGTGCATGTTGAGGGCGCTTATATCCATGATCTTCGTGAGCTGAAATTCAACAAAGAAGGTTATTACCCGGATATGTGGCGCTTACAGGAAAACCAGCGCCGGAATGGGAACCTGTATCCTACACATGGTCTGGGGCCTGTTTGCCAGGTATTGAATATCAACCGCGGAGACCGGATGGATTATCTCACTTCCATGTCAACGATTGATTTTCAAATGGCTGAAATGGCAGCAGACCTTTTTAAAACGGACCCTTTTTACAGGGATTACGCCACAACCGGCTATCGGGGTAATATGAATACCACAACGGTCAGGACTGAAAAGGGGAAAACCATTATGATCCAGCATGATACCACCTCTCCACGCCCTTATTCGCGTATTCATCTGGTGAGCGGAACTAAGGGTGTGGCCAGCAAGTGGCCTGAACCTGAAAGGATTGCGCAGGGTCATGATTGGTTCGATGAGGCGAAGATGAACGAGATCAGAGACCAGTACTATCCTGATATTGTTAAACGGCTGGGTGAGATGGCAAAAATGATCGGCGGCCACGGGGGGATGGATTTTCTTATGGACTGGAGGCTGATCGATTGCCTGCGCAACGGAATTCCCCTGGATCAGGATGTCTATGATGCAGCGCTATGGAGCAGTATCGCTCCCCTGAGTGAATGGTCGGTGGCCAACAGGTCCAACTCTATTCAGGTCCCTGATTTTACCTGTGGATCCTATATAAATAATCCTGTTGTGGATGTTCACCTTACCCGGGGAGGAACAACGGGTATTAAAAAGCCAAATAAAGAAACTGCCAGCCAGCTTAATATTTAGAAAATATTAATCAAACTAACTGCTATGAAAATACCTGTCCGTATCCTGATCGTCATTTTTCTTGCATTTACCTTAACCCAGTGCACGAAAGAAAATAAAACCTATGTCTCCGTAGTTTTTGATGTGGAAGATTATATTGCTCCCGCCTCAGAAGGTATTGATGATATCCCCAAATGGCTTGCCGATATTATGTCTGAGGAGGGTGTCACAGGCACGTTTTTTATTATAGGAGAAAAGGCACGTTCACTGGAAAGCCGCGGGCGTCAGGATGTCATTGCGGCGATGGCCCGGCATGATATCGGAAGTCATACCAACCTCGGGTCGATCCATCCTACCGTAACCGAAATCCTGGAATTTGCTGATTGGGACTCAGGCGTGGAGCAAATGCTTTACAATGAGTCTGTCGGGTTTGATGAACTGGAACGGATCTCCGGAATTCCGGTCAGCACACTTGCCCGTCACGGAGGATCATATGGCCCGCAGCTGGTTTATGCTTTAGGACAGATGGGTAAAGGCTATGTGTACTCACCCATACATCTGCCCGGACATAATGCAGTCTGGTTTTGTAATACCCTTAACTTCCACGGAGACTACGGTTTCTTTGATGATTCCTATTATAAAGATGAACTGTTCAATCCGCTGTTTGACAGCATCCGGAAGAATTTCCGGCACGAGGTGGAAGGGCTTGATGTGGTTGCATTCTTCGGATGCCACCCCACCAAGGTCCGTTCAGAGCAGTTCTGGGATTTTAATTTTTACTATGGTGCAAATCCAACCCTTGAGGAATGTAAAGCTCCTGATCTGCGTCCGCTGGAAAGCATGGAGACAGCAAAAAAGAATTTCAGGCAGCTGATGCACTTCCTGAAATCACAGGATTACATTGAAATTACTACTTTCCATGACCTGATGGACCGTTTTTCATACCAGAAGGATTATATCACAAAGCAGGAACTGAAGAACTATTCCGAAAAGGTTTTGAAAAACAATGCTGTGATGATAGATCCCTATTTTTCTGCAGCCGAAATGTTTGTGGCGCTCACAGTATCATTGAATGAATATTTACAGGAAGGTACCATCTCAGGCAAAT
>JAFGEO010000109.1 GCA_016931575.1 Bacteroidales bacterium
TTCCTGTATGCACCTCAGGGAGCGCCAACTTTTCGACCTTTGTTGCTCTGGGAAACAGCCTGACCACAGGATATTCAGATGGTACAGTTTTTCTGGCCAGCCAAAAAAATTCCCTGCCTAACATCATGGCAGGACAGTTTGCAATGGCAGGAGGAGGAAGCTTTTCCCAACCGCTGGTAAATGACAATATTGGAGGCCTGTTGTTCAATGGAATTGAAATCCTGGAGCCCAGGCTAATTTTTGATGGTCAAACAATAAGGCGATTAGATGCGACTCCAACCACAGAGGTCCTAAATATTTTACCGGGGCCGTTCAATAATTTAGGAGTGCCAGATGCTAAAGGCTTTCATTTGATCGCACCGGGCTTTGGAAATCCCCAGGGAGTAATGACAGGAGAGGCAAATCCTTATTTTGTACGCTTTGCCACTAGTCCCGGTACCACTGTTTTACTGGATGCTCTCGTACAGGAACCAACATTCTTCTCATTATGGGCCGGAGCTATGGATGTCGAAGCTTATGCCACAACCGGCGGAGTAGGAGTTAATCAAATTGGCAATACGGATCCCTCAACCTACAGTAGAAATGATCTTACAGATCCTGATGTATTTGAATACGCCTATACCACCCTGGTGGATAATTTAACGGCTAATGGAGCCAAAGGGGTGGTTGCAAATATTCCGAATATTACCAGCCTTCCCTATTTCTTTATCGTACCCTATAATCCACTTGATCCCGGTAATCCCGCTTTTGGTTCTCAGATCAATAGTTTAAATGAGACCTTCGGCATGCTTAATCAGGTCTTTGCTGCCCTGGGAGTGCCCGAACGCTCTATTACTTTCTCCAGTGATGCCGCAAGTGCACTGGTAATTGAAGATGAATCCCTGCAGGATATTTCTGCACAGCTAACCGCTGCTCTAATCGATGCCGGTTTAGATCCCGGTACGGCGCAGATCTTTGGACTTTTGTATGGTCAGGCGAGACAGGCAAAGGAAAATGATCTTATTATGTATCCGGCTGTAAGCATCATAGGAGAGGTTAATCCAGATGCAATGGAGTTTTTAATGAGCCTGGGACTTGATGCCGCAACTGCGGGACAATTATCTATTAACGGAATTACATTCCCTCTTGAAGACCAGTGGGTGTTATTACCTCCCGAAAAACAGGAAGTTATGGATGCAACAGTTACTTTTAATGAAATCATAAGGATAGTAGCAGAGCAGCATGGGCTTGCCTTAGTTGATATCAATCAAATCTTTGATGAAGTCGCGGCCACTGGGGTGTATTTCGACGATTTTTATATGACTACAGATCTTGTCACCGGGGGGGCAGTTAGTTTGGACGGGTTACATCCCACTGCAAGAGGTTACGCGTTTCTCGCAAATCATTTCCTGCAAGCAATAAATACGACCTACGGCTCTAATCTTCCACCTGTAAAGGCAGAAGATTATCCGGTGCTTTATCCTATGATGATCCAGGATGTAAACCAATTATAAGCTCTAAATTTCGGAAAAGTAAAGAGTTTTTATAACGGCTTTTCAGGCCTCCATAATAGTAAAATTTGCAAAAAAAAACACAAGCCCGTTTCATCTGATCAAAAGGACTGGTGAATCGGGCAGAGTGTCAATTTCAAAACCTTAATCAAAAATGAAATGACAAAATCACTGATTTTTATGTGGTTAGCGATCCTTTGAAAAAATTTACCTCATCGTCTCCGGGCCGTTCTGGCCTGATAATTCAGGGTAAGGACAGTTCCCGGATTAAGCCATACCCGGCACAAAGGAGCTGCTGTGCGTATGAAAGATTGATCTTCAAGATTGGGATTTGTGGAGTAAATTTTTAAAGATCCTCCAGTTTTGCTGTATTCATATAGATAGGTCACATTTGGAGAATTGGTAATTGCCGGTACTTCTTCTTTAGTAATTTCCCAGCTTCCCTTTTCTGAATCCTCTATGCTTTTATATTCACCGCTCAGCGTGTTTCCATCGAGTCTACCGCTTAGAGCATACCGACCCATAAGGTCAAGTTCCAATGAAAGAACTCCATCTTTAAAGTAGCCGGATACTACATTGTTACCGGTAACCTTTTCACCATTTTGGTACAGGGAAAGCTCGAGTTCGTCTTCCATCCCGTTGTGAGGCTTCGCTATACCTTTCCAGGTACCGGATATTGGCTCTTCCCCTGAAATTTCAGCAGCTTTTACAGGTAAGGCATAGAATTGAGGCGCTGACTCACCTAAGGCAGGAGGAGTGGTAGTGAGGGAATATCCCTGGCCCGGCTCCGTGGAACCATAGATGGGAATAAGTTCCTCACTTTTAGCATCAACAGGCAAGGCGAAAAATGCCACATCCTGTACTTGCTCCCACAGCTCAAGGGAATCTAGCGACTTCTTCATAAGATAACTTTTCTGCACATTTTTGGTGTTCAGGAAATAAACGGGAGCAGGTAGTAAAAGTTCCGGAGTGTCCAGGTTTAGTCGATACATTATTTGATTGTAGTCGTACAAAGGAGTAGGGCAGGTGTTACCCGAAAAACCAAGGGTATAAGTGCCTTCCAGGTATATGAGCCGTCCGTTTTCCTGATCAAACAGGGGATGTTGACCGATATTATAGAAATCATAATTTTGGTGCTCAATGATTTTCCTGGCATAAACCCATGGCCCGGTAGGAGTATCGGCTTCCAGGAACCAGGCTCCTCCCACAAATTCATAGGCGATCATGACCCATCGTTCTTTGTATTCATTCCAGAAAACTGAAGCCGGATTTACGCTGATCTTTTTTCCGCTGAGAATATCTACGGGTTCAAACCAGCCCTGAAAAGCTAACGAATCCTGTGAAGCAGTAAAATTCCCCTTCAAACCTGCTTTCCAGGAACAATCTCCGGTTTTTTTATTCCCTTTCTTTTCTGAAACATTGGTCATTTCATCCGGCGAAGTAGTACAGCTGAAGTATTCGTATGATTCCGGATTGGTAATGGATTTTAAATCGGCCCTGACCCGTTCAAGTCCTAACCGATGAAAAATGTAAAGGTATTCTGTGTTGTTTATCATAACCCGCTCAGGATGGCCGGAGGAATGAGGGTTTCCGGTCCACGAGTCGATTCTCACCAGGGGTTCAAAAATGTCTTTGGAGTCCCTGTACCGGGCAATTCCCTGCTCCAGGCTGGAAAAGTTTTCACCCATTCTGGAGTATTTTGCGTAGAGTTGCTCTTCCAAATCCTCATTTTTAAGCACCACCAGCCAGTCTATCCACACCAGCCCGGGGCCGGGGACATCAGCCATAGCTTTGCTAAAGCCGTTGGAATTCACAAAATACTCCAACTCGATCCCCACCGCGGGATCCAACCCTCCTTTTTCCGGTAGTTCTGAAGTAGCTCCTGATACCCGGCCGTTGAAATTCGCCGGGCCGGTAGTATCTCCCCAAAACCAGTAGATTTTTCCTTTATACTCCGTGTTGATATAGGTGTCCTGCCCGGTTAATTTTCCGTTTAAAGCCTGATTCTTAATAGGAATCTGGATTCCTGCACGTTCACTGTCTCTGTAGATGCCCTGTCCTGTAATGCGATACAGGCGTTCTGCAATATTAAGCCTTCGAAGACCAACTGTTGAGCTTCTTCCGGGAACCGCAGTGAGAAAAAGTTCATTTCCGGGAAATTCATACCCGTGACTAAAAACAGAAAAGAAAACCTCTTGCCCCAGGAGAGTGGCATCGTCGAATGCAATAATTCCATTGCTATCGCTAACATACAGTTCCTTACTTGTAGTCCGGAATTCTACCATGGGTACACCTCTGCCGGTTTCCATGTCTACCACTTCGATGATAAATAAGTCCGAA
>JAFGEO010000014.1 GCA_016931575.1 Bacteroidales bacterium
ATCAAGACACAGGTTTTGGCATAAGGTTCAAACATATGTGATAGAATAGATTATAGTAAAAGAGGGAAATCTATTTAAAGTGATAACTGTCACAAATACGATGGAATCATGACTCATTTGCGATAAAAAGTTGTCGCACTTATATCTTGCAGAAAGAAAACATCTCGGATCGAATACTTCTAAGTATGTTTATTATCATGAATTGCAATCGAGAGAGAATGGAATATTTCCCCGAGAGTGTGTGAGTATGGAATATCTTTGTGGTTACATTGATGGCGCAACGACCTTTCAATGGAATAAACTGAAAATCTTTAATGGTATGCCTGAAAAATATCACACCGCGTGGAGATACGAAGTGGTACCATTGAATAAACAAAGTCTTGAAGAATTAATCGAAAAATCTACTTTATCAATATCGCCCATCCTCCTAAAATCTGCATTGAATTTGTAGGATTTCACTGTGTTAGGCCTGTCTCCTTTATGGAGTATAGAAGAACTTCACGGACTCAAGCAATTGGAAGAAGAAAGCCGTAAATTGAAACGGTTAGTCGAAATCATTTTACTTGCGAATACAGTGGAAACGGTCTGATTGTCTTGACAAACAAGTTAAAGAAAGATGTATGATTGATAATCCGAATACTATACCTCGGTTCTGGCATAAAAATGAAACATATGTAATAGGGTAGTGATATGCGACAAGCGAAAAGCTTATTAATGAGAATAATTCGTAACTATTTATAAAGAGAGAGAGACAGGTGGTGAGGATTTATCCTATCGGCTGTAGTGCCTGAATAAAGGATTATGTCCAATCGCTATATCGATTTAATATAATGAAAAATATTACTATTGTCATGGGAGGTACAATTAATTTATATAGAGATTACTTTCAATTATTCAATCATATTGAGAAAAAATTTGGTTGCATTATAAAGGCACACAATAAAGGCTATCTGTCATTTGAACTCCATAATGTCAAGTTCACGGTTCTATTTTGTCTACATCCGAGGAGAGACAAAAATTATCTTCTTCTTAAAGCTCTCAAAGAAAGCAAAAGCGGAGAAACAGTTCCTCTTCCGGCAGATGAATTAGTTAAGAAAATTATAAATACAGACTATGTAATCTTTTTAGGTATGTGCGGCGGAATGCATGGGAAGACAGGAAGGGTGTATTTGCCGACGGAGTTTTGTAAAATATATTTTGATACGTCGATCAAGCATAAAGATATACTGAAAATTAAACCCCTTCATAGAATAACGGTTGATAATATTCTATTGAATATTATTGAGGGGGTGCCAGCACGTGTTATAACCACAAATCTAACCTTGTTGCCGGATTCTGTTGAAGGAAGAGAAGATGGCCTGTGGACTTTATCAGAAAGACTGTCCGTTTATGGCGATATCGTCGACAAAGAAAGCTATATATTGGCCAAACATTTAGTAGATAAAATTCCTTGTGGTTTTGCCTTAATGGCATCAGACCTCTTAACTAAAAAAAATCAAATGATGGATCAAGAAAAATTTACTCCTGACAAAAAAAGATTTAATGCCATGTGTATCAACGTTATAAGGCAAATACTCAAAAGAGCATCTGTTAATCAGTGTTAGTTATTAACATCTCTTTTTTTACATGAGGGCATCGAGGGTCCGGCATATTAATGTCACCCCAAGCCATTAATGCCATTGCTTGACAACCTCCTGTACAACTGAATTGATACTCGCAAGATTTGCATGGCGTGAGATTTAGTACATTCCTCGCTCGGAATTTATTAAGAGAAGGAGAGTTGTTCCATATCTCTATTAATGAGCTATTAAAAATATTTCCGACAATATACTCCTTGCGGTTTGCCAAAAAATCGCAAGGGATAACATCTCCATTAGGATATATTGATATCCGTGTGCGACCGCAATCGCATCCAAATGATGTTTTTTCATATAGGCTTAAGTTGGAATAATTCCAAGATGGCTGAGATTCAGGAAATACAAAAGAGGCCTCATGGTGAATATCTATTTCTTTATAAGTATTGCTCAGCAAATCAAGGGTGTCTTTTATCTTTTTATTGTCATCTGTATCAAGAACCCTCTCAATGATGGCACTGTCTCCACTTGGATAATATTGGATAAAAGACAGGCAATGAACTCCCAAAGAAACCATCAAGCTAACAAATTCTGTAATGTCCTCAGAACTCGAGTTTTCAGTTGTAAGGACATAACTGACAGTGGTATAGATATTTGAATTCACTAGTCGCTTTATCGCTGAGATTGTTGGTTCGAAAGTATCCTTTCCTTTCAACAACTCCGCGCTGCTTGTCTTTGGGCCATCGAGTGAAATCTGTATACGATCAATAAACTTGGAAAGTAAGCTTACATTCTCTTGCGAAAGTAAAATGCCATTTGAAGACATGCTGACAATAAGTGGAAGTTCAACAGCATATTCTAATAATTCAAAAAGATGGGGATAAACTAACGGTTCACCTCCCAGAATTGTTAAATGAAAAACCCCCATTTTAACGCATTCGTCTACAATAGGTTTTATATTTTCTGGGGATAACATTACATCTTTGTATACTTCTTGTGAATGATATACATAGCATTTATTACATATGTTTCGTAGATTACATCCAAGAGATGGATATAAATACACTGAGTAGGGTGCGGAAAGTATTTCCTTATTATCAATGTCTGTAATGCCATGAACGAACCAATTGAAAGGAGCATCATTCCATCCCAGTACTTTACACTTCTCAATGAAGTTGTGAAGGATTTTTGAGCCTGTCTTCATTTGACTTAAATATTCCAACAATCTATCATTTGTTTTAATCCCTAAATTTGAAATATGCTCAATGAAACTCATTCCTTCATGATTTATTCTAAATGGCTCTCCTGATGGAGAACAAATGGAAGCACCAAAATATTCTTTGCGAATAAGGGTGTATTTATTTTTAGAAGGCATACGTGAATAATTGTGAAAACTATGATAAGAGTCATAGGGTCGGTGAGAGTTGTAAGGCGCATAAGAGCCATAAGAGTCATAAGGGCGGTGGGAGTTGTAAGGAGTATAGTGGCGGTGGGATTCTGACACTATTGTCTTTTGTGTGTTTGAGTTTATGATTCCTACTCGTCTCCACGCATCAGGAATACATTTATTTGTTGTAAGATTCATTGTATTTCTCCTTTTCCTTTTGATACTTACTTGCACTTATTAGTTCGGATCGTTTGTGTGTCATAGAAGCAAATGACTCATAAAGTAATAAAACGCTTTAAAAAATATTCTCAAACAACAATATATTTGAAAACAATCAAGCAGTGAATGACGATATGCACTGCAGGTATATATGCATTCAGATTATCTCAATGTTCCTTGACTCTGGGAGGGCAAGGATCATTGCCGGGTTCAATCGTATCTTTGCTGACGATGGTTCCATGTATGCCCATTGTTGTGCGTTCACCGCCACCTTGATTACGCAGCATCTCGGCTGCAGCTATGTTTGCTTTGGCTTGTGTTTTATGGAGACTGGATGCTTTAACCGCATCGTTGCGTTTATTTACCCACACGCCATCATCATGACGATAAACCGTACGGTCTCTGTCTTTACCCATGATTGTTTCCTTTAATAGACGGGATTATTAACGAGTTGATCCGCCGATACAATAGGCGCAGTTATCGAAACCTTCTCTGTGAGCTTCGATGATAGAATTAAACGGTTTCGCGTGACCCGCCTGAATGATCTCATTGATCTGACAAAGAAGCTTTTCGTTGTCTAAATCATGGACTTCCTTGGTGTTAATATTGCCACAATAGCGAGCCCCATAAAGGGGATAACCTGAACGTCTTGCCATATTAAAATCCTTTCAATCTTCTAACCATTTACCTAGATTCCAGAATATGCATCCATTTCAATAAGACACTCTATCCCTTACACTCAATCAAAAAACCTTCTGCCGCCTCATTAACGTTCTCCCCTTCGGGAACGGGCGCCAGGGTTTAGTACGGTGTTATGAGACAATACTCTCTCTGCACTCCATAGCCAAACCATGGACTCTCACTTCTACCGCCAGCTGTCAATCTCAAAAATTCTTGATTACGTTAATTTAGTCAGATCGACTCGTTTCCTTTCCAATCTACGCTTGTCCTGTTTTAGGCCTCTTTTTCCGCCATTTCTCACGAATTTGGACCGTTACTATTATTAATGCGTTTGTGGCCGGATGAAATTTGATATGAAAATCCGAAAAATATTAAAATTCTTCACTTTTTTTCATGCCCACATAGAAAACCCAAAATTTTTCAAAAAATCGTAAAATTGGCATCAAGAAATCTCCTCCAGCACACGCTCGGCACTATGGAAGGGAAAATAGGTGTTCTCTTCCAATTGCAGAAGAGGTTCGGGGTCCCTCTGACAACCAGAGAACATGTGCTGTTGGAGAGGTATTATGCAAAGGATCATGCTGTGTACTGTACTGTTGGGCCTCATTTCATCCGTCAATGCCGAAATCACCATTCGTGTATATGAGTCAGATGGCATGACTCTTTTTGACGGCCGTAAAATTCCTGTCGGCACGCAACTGAAGCTGATTGTCGCTTCGGATGCCGATGATTTCTGGAGGGGAGGATTATTTCTTCGGGACGGCAGCCGCGATCTGGCGGCTCTGTCCGGCAGTGGTTATGATCCCAATACCTGGGATTGGACAGACTGCCACTATTCAAGTGCCGGATTGGAAGCCCTGGTGACCTGGTGGGAGGATTCGGTGATTGAGGGGTTTGATCTGTTTTCGGATCCCAATGACCGGGCGTCGGGAAACTGGTTCTGTATTGACTATACGGCATTGGCTCCGGGGGATCCAAACGTTGGTATCTATGACTACAGCATCAGCTGGGATGAACCGAATGACTCCCTTGTGTTCTGTCAAGTCCCCCCATCCGACTTCAATCTCGACGGACTTGTCAACTTCCAGGATTATACGCTGTTAGCGTCCTGCTGGCAGGAGGACGACTGTACAGACCCGAATGGATGTCAGAAAACCGATCTGGATGCCGATGGCGTGGTGGATTGTAATGATCTGATGTTATTTGCAGCGGATTGGCTGTGGGGTGTACCGGAACCCAATGAGCCCACCCAGGAGGATCCGCTGCCCGATCCGAATCTTATTTATCAGATTGTCGATGCCAACGGACTGGATGAGATCACGATCGATGTTGGACAGACCGTGACATTATATGTTGATATGGTCACGGTTGATGCCAATGAGGTCTGGGCCTTTGACGTCGAGGTGGATATTTCCGATCCCAACCTGGGATCGATTGACAATACCGCCTATGATCCCAACAATCCACCCGGTGCGGGGACGGCCCGGATTCTGGCCGGACCTGATCGATGGGCTATTTTTGATGGGTGGGGACCGGGTTACGAACAGGAACAGGGGATTACCCTGAGCGGAGTCAGCGCCGGCGATGCATTTGAGGATGGACATCTGGCCAGTTTTGAATTCACCTGTCAGGGTGCCGGGGATGTCATTTTAACCCTGTTGAATTCGAGCACGATCAGTACGACCGGTCAACCCTGTTACCCCACGGTAGAGGGAATGCTGATCCATCAAACCGATCCCAATACTCAAATGATGGCCAGTTCCTCGATGATTTTAAGTTCGATGACCGTGAATGAACAATCCATCCCTTCCCTGAGCCCGGAGCAGATGATTGAATTCCTAGAAACGATCTGGCTGCAGGATGAAGGGATTCAGGAGATAATTTCCAGGAAAGACTGGCAGGCATTTCTTAACAGCATCCAGGGCGAATAGGGATTCCCCTGCATTGAGACACGAAATGGAACTTCAATACGGAAAGGGTCTATCCATGAAACGAGTAGTGCATGTGTTTTTGTTGAGTCTGTTTACAGGAATCTGGGCTTTTGCCGATCGCCCCATGGAGCATCAGGAGCTTGTTTTACTCCTTGAACAACTCAGCAAGGCACCAACTGGCGGCTGGATACAGCAGGGGCGAATTGAGGCAATCCATCATGCGTCGGATTATGGATCCGGTCAAAAGATCGAGACCCTGGAATCCGTTATCACCGATGGTGTCCGCTTTGCCTGGATGATCCGAATTACTTCGGACGCCAAGACCCTGAAGCTAAAGGATCAGGATACCCATGACTTTTTGGAATGGAATCGGGACCGGACCTTTGTCTGGGATGGATTGACTTATACCCTCTATTTCAGGCCGGGCAATCATGCCATTGTCTATGAAAATCCCACATCTGTCCCGGTAAATGTCAACGGCCCTCTGACGGCAGGGCACATCCCCTGGGGACAGGGCGTCTTCCGTTCTGAAAACCTCTCGGCGAAGATGACTGCCACCGAGGTTCAGACCCAGGACGGTTTACAGGTCCACCTGGGTTTGGTATTGGAAGACCATTCGCACATTACCCTGGTTCTGGACCCAGCCAGGGACAATGCCATCCTGTCCTATACCTTGATAAGGCCGGAGGGGTCCAGGGTGATTCATACCTACGACCATCATATCCAACATGAAGGCCGGTTTATCCCGACCCTGATGTTAATCGACCGGTATGATGCGGCGGGACTGCAAACCTCAGATCTCTGGGAAATAACTGCCCTGGATAGTATGCCTCCGGCGGAAGATCATTTTATGGTTGCCTTTGAGGAAAAAGCCCTGGTGGAATCGTATTGTTCTGTGTTGGATAAACCGGTGTTTTATCGTTACTCCCGCAGCCGGGATATCAAGTCTTTATTTGAAAAGCGTCTTATGACCGGCCTGAAAAAACAACTTTACCCGCAAAATTGCGGGACCGCAGCGGTCGAAACCGTCCTGTCTGCCTATAGAATTGCGGTCAATGACTCGGAACTGCAGTCCCTGGTGGGTGCAGACTCCGGCCAAACCAGCCTGTACCAGATTCAGGAGATTTTTCAGAAGAAAGGGCTTTTTTGTTTACCGGTCAAAACCACCTTGGATGGACTTGGCCGATTCAGGGAGGCTCAGGTGGTGCTGTATTTGCCGCATAAAAAACACTTTGTGGTGCTGGATCGCATGGAAAAAGAGGATGTCTGGGTTGTCGATCTGGACCGCCAAACCTTTTATTACCCCATGAATCGCGAGGCATTCCTGCAGAACTGGGCAGGAATTGCCCTGGTCGTTTCGACTCAGCCGCTTTATCCGGCAGGCCAGGAAAAAAGTATCCCCGAGCCGGTATTAAAACGGATCGTCGGAGCTGCGGATTATTCCTGTGGGATCTTGGTCCAGGAATATGATGTTAATTTCTGTCCGGGAATAGTCATGGGGCAATGTAATGGACGATATACCCTGTGGTATGATCGCTACCTCTGTCAGGTTGACACCACAGGGGGATTTTGTGAAGGAACTGGAGTCATCAGCAGTATCTATTCGTCCTGCACTGCGAATTTGGACTTTACAGGGTGTACCATGTCAGGTAATTATATTGCCCGCTATCTGCGTTCCTGTCTGCCCTGAGGGTAAAGGCTTGAATCAGCCCGGTGTGTTTCGTATAATAATCCTGGATATGAAACGATACGGATTTACCCTGATTGAATTGATTGTGGTCCTTGCACTCATCGCCTTGCTGCTTGCAGTGACTGTGCCGGCTGTTTCTGCGACAAGAAAACGGGCCCTCAGTGTCCAGTGCGGTTCTAATGTGCGGCAGTTGGCCCTGAGCTTTGGGATTTATCAGCAGGAGCAGGAAGCCTTGCCCTATGGATTCTGTGATCTGCAATTTGGGAAAGTCATTCCTCCGGGGGGATATGCCGGCGATGCCGCATATGATAAACAGGGGCTTTGGTGGTTTAATTTCCTGGAAGTCGATCCGGCTCCAGGCTCGATAGGGTGGTGTCCTGCCCGCAAGTGGAATGATTTTTAAACCCGGGATAATTTCCTGTGCGGTAATTATGGGGTAAACCGGTCGGTTTGCCCGGACTCCGAGGGGATAAAGAGCTGTCCGTTTTATGGAATACCGCTTAAATCCAGCCAGATACGAACCCCCGCAGTGACGTTTCTGGTAGGGGACAGCGGCTACAGTCTGGTCAGTTGGAAAGCAGCGGTCCAAAGCGATGAACCGGCGTTTGAAAATAGCAAGCGGCTGAATTGTTTTTATATCCCAGGCCTATCCTTGAATCAAACTCGCAGTGAATTACAGGACAATTCTGATGCGATTCGGGGGCGGCATCCCCGCCGGACAGTCAATATGGGATTCCTCGACGGACACCAGGAAGTCCGCGAGGCAGAGTCCATGAAGCTTGAGCAGGGCACGGCGGCTTCACTATCGCTGCCCTTATTTTGGATCCCATGACCGCTTCTTAAAAACCGGCCTCGTCGATAGCCTGCTGGACCTGATCTGCGGTGAGATAGGTAATCTCGCTGTAATTGGTTAATTCCAATTCCGGAATCTGTACGGTTTTGGTCCGCCACTCTACCTTGATGGGACGTTTGGTTTTGGCGTCGGCATAGCATCGCCATTGGTATTCAATCGTGTCGTTTGTTAAAGACTGATCTGTCCAATCCAGATTATAGATCTCGACCTGGTCAGACTCTTCGCTCGCCATTTTTGTCCAGACCGCGCCGTTGGGCAGATCGGAAGTTTTGGTAAAGGGAAGCAGGCCCCACGGGATATCCATGGTGCCCTGAATAGCTTTGATGGCGATATCATCCAAGGGAATTTGCTGTATTTGGGCGGTGGCGGCAGATTTTATTTTGCGGATCTTGCCGGAAAGGTCATACCAGGTCAATTCATCCTTAGTCTCAACCATCTTAATACTCTTGGAATGAGATATCCAGACCGTCTGGAGGGGCTGTGCAGACTCTGCATCATACTGGATGATTTTAACCTGCTGGACCTCTTTGAGGGCGTTGTAAATCTGTCCGATATCCGTGGCGACCACGGTTGTATTGTGAAACAGCAGGACGGTGATCACCAGGATTGCGGCCGCCGCGGCAAGGGATTTGAACAGCCATCCGGGGCGATTCGACGCAGTTGGCTTTTGACGTGGAACCGGTTGCGCAGTTTCGGCAGAGGCTGGACTTGAGGCGGACGGCTCATGGGTCACCTCCACGGTGAATGCCGGAGTATCCTGGGAATCCGGATGGCCTTTAGGTCGAAAACAGGTCACAATCCCGGAGTCCGGCCGGTTCAAGAGGGCTCGAAGCTCGGGTTGAGACAAGAGTATCCGGGCCATTATATTCTGCGAGCTTTTCTCCGTTTGTTCAGCGGGCTGCTGGGTGAACGCGATACTCAGGCTGGCAAGCTGTTCAGGGGATAATTTTGACTGCCGCAGGACCTCCAGATCGTGAGTACAGTCGGGACAGGCCTTGATGTGTTCGGTCACCGGTGTAGATACCCGCACGCCCATGTCGGGTATTAACAGGGTTGGCAGAAACGATTTAATGGTTGAGCAACGAACCGGCTGGTTCAATAACGCACAGTGAAGCTGCATCTGGGCGGTATGAGCCATGGCCTGAAGGGTCTGGGGCAGGCATTCTTCCGATTCGGCATCGGCCTCTTTGAGCCACTGCACTTCCTTTTGGCAGGCCGGACAGGCGGCGATATGGGTATAAATCTCCTGCGGAACCTGCTTTAGCTCGCCGCACAGATAGTCATAATAATAAGGCTTGGCCGCCTGACACAATAAATGGATTTCAGGTTTACTCATCGAGTTCTCCCATAAACTGGCTGTACAGTTCCTGAATCTGAGTTGTTCCGATGGACAGATATCGGTCGACGGTTTCTTTTTCAATATGCAGCTTTTCTGCAATCTGATGATGGTCCAGGTTATGCTGGTATTTCTGGATAAAGACCTGATTGACCGAGGGATTTAACACGTTGGCAATCCTGGCAAAGGCTGTCATAATCAAGTCAAACTGCATCAGTTTGTGAGCCGGGTCCTCGACGGATTTGGGTTTTTCCTCCTGGGAATACTGTTTTAGGGTCTTCCGTGAGGCGTCCGTTCTTCGCTTGAAATCGATGATATCATTCTGGGCGGCCCGATATAAATACGCCTTGACATTGTCCACTTTTTTAGGGATTCCCTTCAGGGCGATGGTCAGATAAAGATTCTGAAAGACATCCCAGGCGTCCTGCTCGGGCAGGTCCTTCTTGAGTACGTTGATCAGGAAACTCCCATAAGTTAAGAAAATCTGTTCCGCCTGCTTTGGAGCTGATTCATTTCCTTCAAAATTATCCTGGTTCAAGGACACACCATAAATCCTGTTTACGATATTATTTGGGTAAATAAAGCCACCGAAAATATTCTATCAAGTATGCCCAGAATAGGCAAGAACATACTGATTCTGGACTGGAATATTCTGTTTTAATAAGCCTTAAGTGCAGTGATATCAACCACTTGCTTATTTGGTCCAGGAGTCATCATGGCCGTTCGGTATAAATGAGTCACATCACCAAGAGGGGGTCTGAAAAAATTTTTATCAAAAATTTGATTTTTAAATCAAGAAACGAAGGGGTTCATACGCTCCAGATTATAAAGATGAATCTTTGGATAAGGGCTGTGATGATGGAAAACAGGAATACAAACGGATGGAATTTAAACGTCTGGCCTTACGGTTTTTTGCCGAATGGCGAAGATGTCGTGGCGGAAAATGGCCCACGAGTCCCTCTTCTCAGTCAGGCTGTGATTGATTACCAGACGTTTGCGGTCGGATTTTTTGGCTTTCATTATATCCGTGCGGTCAATGAGGATGTGCCGGCGGTGCAAAGAGAATCCCTGCACATTCTAAAAAAACTGCTGTTGGCATTTCATCTAAATGCGGAGATATTCATCGAGCTAAATTGCCCCCAGAAACAATCCTATGCTGATTTCTGGGATAAAATCCTCCGGAAAGTAGCTCTGGCGCTGGGGGACATGTGGGGATCTCAAGTCCAGGAAAGAGTCAAATGGGGATTCTGGCTGGCTGCAGTGCATGCCTGTTTTGTGGGGGTTGTAAAAGAAAATCCTTCAGAGGAGATCAGAGCCAATCTGAAAATGCTGGAAAGCTTGATATCCGGACTTCTTCTGCTGGCTCCCCGGGCGGGGATTTCGGGGATCATGCAGAAACAAATGAACCTTTTGAAGGTGCTTTTGCGGGATACTAAAACTCCTTCAGTTGCTTTTCAGGGGATGCATAATACCGGATGGATACTCAAAACAGCCTTTTCATAATATCTTGAGATGGATTGGTAACTTGTGAGGAGATAAGGATTAAAATATTTTTCAAAAAATCAGATTTTCGTATCAAGAAAGACTGTGGCTCATACGCTACATCTATCAGAAAGCGAGAATAGGCTTGCAGTGGATCGGTATTAATACTGATTTATTTATGAAAATAATTTTCAATTTGATTATTTTTAAGCTATGGCTATAGTGATAAAAAGTTTTGGGTTCGGAAATAGGAGTAATATAAAATATGGGTCATGGAGAATGGACAAGTGTTTCGCTTAGTACTCCATCTGCACAGGGCAGAGAAGACAAGCAGGGCTTCTGATATTTCTTCATATCCATTGAAAACAAGGATGACTTAACTGATTGATTGGCACCGTAGAAAGTGACGAGGAGTTTGTAGTTACCTATCTGTGGGCAGTCATTTAGTTTCGATAAGAGAGTTTTAAACGGAGTGTTTTATTCGTAAGGAGAATACCATGTTTCATGGTTTGCGGAGTGGGTCTGTAATTGTTATCTTAACAGTTGTTTTATCGGGGATTGGTTTTTCAGAGGAACTATCAAGTACGGTTCGAATACAGGACTTGCAGAAGGCAGCACAGCAAAGTATCAGTAATAATGATCTTCCTGCTGCCAAGTCCAAGTACCAAACCATTGTCGATTCCTATCCACAAACCACTCAGGCCGTAGATGCAAAAGCCCGTATTATATGTCTTGATATTCAATCAGGACAGGATGTTCAAACCAGCCAGAATGCTTTTATACAAAATTATGCCAAACGGGACGGTTTTTCCTCGGCAGTCTTGATGATTGGCTCCCAATTGCGTAAAAGCGGCAAAGCTGGACAGGCACTGGAGTTATACCAAAAAAGTTTACCGGAAATATCCGATCCCGAACAGGGTGTTGTACTCAAACGCTCGGAGATTGATACCCAACTGGAAATGGATGACCTGACAAGTGCCAAGGCTAACATGAAAGTGATGGTGTCTTCATTTAGCAGCACTCCTGCCTTTGTCAAACAGGCTCATGAAGTGGCCTGGGGATTTGTTCAAAAACAGGAGTATGCCACGGCTCTGGAAGTCTATCAAGGATTATTAAAGCAATTTCCCAACCATGAGCGGGCTGTATGGTTTCAGAGGTCTTTGGTGCAAACCTGCCTGGAACAAGGAGATTTGGCTGGAATCCAGAATGCGGTTGAGACGCTGAAAACCAGTTTTCAAGCTCATTCGGATTATGCCAATCAGATGGTGATTACTGCGGATCGTTTGCGAGGCAAGAAACAGTATGTTATAGCGGGGGGTATCTATGATACCCTGCTCAAGCAGGATCCCAATGATACTCAGGCTGTGGTTTGGAAACGAATGCAAATCCAAAACGATCTTGATTTAGGACAGAAAGAAAGTGCTAGGGTAGAAGTCAAAACACTGTTTTCTGCGTATCAAAATAATCCTGAATTTGTCAAGCAAGCGCATGAATTAGCGTGGCATTTTACCCAGAAAAAGGATTTCGACACAGCAATCCAGATTTATTCAGAATTGCAGAATCAATTCCCCAGTCATGAACGGGCTGTATGGTTCCAGAGGTCCAAGGTCGAAACTTATCTGGAGCAGGGGGATGTTTCCAAAGCCATAATTGCCGTAGAGCAGCTCGAAAGGAATTATCAGTCTCATCCTGATTATGCCAATCAGATGGAAAAAATGGCTGGGATATTAATTGACAAGAATCAACCTGCTGTGGCGCAGGAGGTAAGTGATACCCTTTTAAAGACGTTTCCGGAACATGAACGGGCGATCTGGTTTTTGCATTATAAAGCCCGCAGTGAAATATGGATGAAAGATCCAAACTTAGCAGAGCCAACCATTGATCGGATGCGAAAGAATTATGCAGCTCATCCAGATTATGCAGATGCGATGAGCTGGACAGCATACAACTATCGCACCTCAGGAGATTATCCCAGGGGGATTGCTTTGTATCAGGAAGTGATTGACTTGGATCCTCCTGCCAAGGTCCAGGTCCGTTGCCTGGCTGGAATTGCTCAGGCTTATGCCCGAATGGGCAATGATGTCAAGATGCAGGAGACCATGGATACCCTGATTTCCAATTTCAAGGTGAGCCAGTCAGAGGGTGTGGCATTCTATGTTTTTGGTATTGGGGAAGATTATTATTATATGGCACAGGATGCTGCTAGGGCACGGGATTCGAGTGTTGCACAAACGAATTATAAAAAGGCCTTGGCGGTCTGGAAGCAGTTTGAAGAGGCTGTTCCGAATCATAACAGCCCTCAGTATGTCTTCGGCAGAGGGGCGGTATGTAAAGAATTGCAGGATTATCAGGGAGTAATCAGTCAATTCAGTCGTTTAACCACAAAATGGCCGACTTATGAAAAATCCGGCTCAGCCTGTTTATTGTTAGCCCAGTGTTATGAATATATGGCTAAAAAAGGCTTATTAACAGAGGAACAAAAACAGGTTCAGCCTTCACAGTTTTATCAAATGGTGATTCAAAAATATCCTCTATCGGAAGTGGCTGAGATTGCCAAATCCAAGTTGAATCGATAGACAACAAAGAAGGACCTTTATCAGGCAGGAGATTATTCCAATGACTCGTATCTGTATTTATATGCTTTCTACGGTTTTGGTCATCAGTCCGGCTCTTTATGCATGTTTTGATTATCGTCCAAATGGTACTATCACTTGCTCGACAAGTGGAGCCATCAATGTTGGAGAAAGCGTAACTTTTGCTGTTTCCAGTCTAGACTGTACAATTGTTCAGTACCAGTGGCGGTTGCCATCATCTGCTTATTGCATTACCGGAGAAAATACCTCGCAGATTAAATGCAAGTTTTCCCCGGCCGGGACTTATACAATGGAATTGCTCATTAAATGTATTGATGATATGTGGAATGTCGATCCATTCGATGTCGATCCAATTACCACGGGGCGTATTACGTATACGATCACAGTAAATCCGGTTACTGGGCCTTGGTATGTTCGCACGGACGGCAGTGATGACAATCCTGGCTTGGCTGATTCGACCGCAGGAGCCTTTCGGACAATTCAAACTGCGATTGATTCGGCAATCGATGAGCAGGAAATTATTGTCAAACAGGGGATTTATTACGAACAGGTGGATTTTAAAGGAAAAAATATAAACGTTCACAGTGAAAATCCCGCTGATTCCCAGGTGGTGGCAAATACCATTATCGATGGAAACAAGCAGGGGACGGCTGTTCTTTTCCGAGGGAATGAGTCCAGCAGCGATGGATGTGAACTGGAGGGCTTTACCGTTCAGGGCGGTTTTCCTGCCGGGGACAGCTTGGCATTAAATTTAAAGTTTGATGATAATACAAATTGTGGTTTTGATGCTTCGGACAAAGAACGGAATGGAACGCTATTCGGCCCCCAGTGGACCAATGCGGGACGGTCTGGAGGAGCTATAAGTTTTGACGGCGTGGATGACTATATTCGAATTGAGAATTACAAAGGTGTTATGGGGAGGAATTCACGTACGGTTAGTGCATGGATCAAACCCGAAGGAACAGGCAGTCCGACAATCTGTTCCTGGGGAAGCATTGAAAACGGTAAAAGATGGATGATGACCCTGGATAGTAATGGCGGATTAACTTTGGGAGTTTGGGGTGGCAGGAAATATTCTAATGTCAATTTGAGAGATGGTAAATGGCACCATGTGGCAGTCTCACTAGACGGGGAGAGCAATCCGAATATCACCGAAGTCAAACTATATGTGGATGGTGTTGAGCAGACGACAGCAGTAGTAGACAATTGCGTTGGAGGGCGCGAGATATTCACAGAAACTGGAGATTATGTTACCATTGGAGCCCGTTTTGAAACGGGTAATGCGAACCCTGCCTATTGCTATATGGGAAAGATTGATGAATTTCGGATTTATTCACGTGTTTTAAGTGTTCAGGAAATCAGAGCCTTATCCGATTATCCTGTATCTCTGGTACACTTATCTTTTGATGGGAATGCAAACGATTCATCGGGGTATGGGAATAATGGAACTGTATTGGACAATCCTACTCCTAATTGGGTCACAGGGTATCAAGGACAGGCTTTGACCTTTGACGGGGTGGATGATCGCGTTGAATTAGATGCCGGCATCATTGATCCTTCTCAAACGGCTTTCAGTGTGTTTGCATGGGTGAGATTAGATGTAAAGAATACCACAAGTTATCAGGCTATCATACAACAGATGGATGTTGATGCGCAGCATCCTGGTCGAACCTGGCTTCTGCGGAATACGGATAATAAATTGAGCACATCAATTGGAAATGCAGCAATCACATCAACACAGGATGTATTTTCACTGGAGGGCCAATGGCACCATGTAGGGCTGACCTATGATGGCCAGATAGCAAAAATATATATTGATGGCCAGTGCGATGGCAGTGCTTCTCGAACAGCAGAAGCCTGCTCCGGTAAAATTCTAATCGGCAGGCATAAGACGGATACCAACACCCATTGGAACGGTCTGATCGATGAGGTCCTTATTGTCGAACGAGTATTGTCTGATGGGGAAATCTTTGATCTGGCCCAGCAGAATATTCAAGCCCATTGGAAGCTTGATACGGATATTGATGATGCAAGCGGACATCATCGCAATGGGATCACTTTTAATGACACCAATAACTCCGGAATTCAGTGGTATAATGGATGTCGTGAGCAATCTCTCTATTTTGATGGGGTGGATGATTATATTTCCACCAATTATAGCGGAGTCTTGGGTTCCCAGGATCGTACAGTTGCGGCTTGGATTAAAGCCATACCGGATGGTTCAATAATCTTAAGAAGTATTATCAGTTGGGGCGGAACAGCAACAGGTGGAGCATGGAATTTAGCAGTCAATTATGTTTCAGAACAAGGTCCGTCCGGAGCTATTCGTCTTGCCGCCGGTGGCTCGAAGATTGTTGGGACTACGCCTGTAGACGATAACTGCTGGCATCATGTGGTGGCAGTCTTTAAAAATGATGGGACGCCGAGTGTCAGTGACATTCAACTTTATGTTGATGGTAAAGAGGAAGCGATTTCGTATATTACCGATGCGACTTTGTATACAGGAACCGGAAATAATGTGGCTATTGGGGCAACAGCAGGTAATCCAAATGCAAGTTTCTATTTTAAAGGCAAGATTGATGATGTTCGGATTTACGGCAGTGCCTTTAATGAAGAACAGATTCGGTCACTGGCCTGTGGAGAACTGGGTTTGATAGGGTGTTGGGAATTTGAAGAAAATACGAATGATAGTTGTTATCATCATGATGGTTCGACATTATACAATTCAGAGTGGGTTCGAGGTGCTGTTGGATTAGGTCTGTCATCTGGCACTGGAGGATATGTTGAAATAGATGATGCCAGCGAGTTCAATTACCCGACGGCATTTACAATAAGCGCCTGGGTGAAAAAGGATCTTTCTGATTTTGGAACAACAAAGCTGGTTTACCGGGACGATAGCAACTCGGGATATTATCTGTTCTGTAAATCGGGAAGCCCGGCTCAATGGGGATTCTCCTGTTCGGTCGATAGTGTCCAGGAAGAAATAGATAGCACCTCTGGGCTTCGATTCAATGGTTGGACACACGTGGTAGCCCGGCGTGATGACAATGGACTGATGGAACTATTTATAGATGGTGCCCGTCAGGATGAAATCAATGCATTATCAGGGACAATCAATCCAACTGCGTCACTGAAATTTGGAAATTCCGGTATCACTATTGATGATATCAGGATGTATAAATCGTATTTACCAGACAATCAAATACGCAAATTACACCTGAAATATTTTGACAATGGCGGGAATCTGCGTGGTTATGCAGATAGTGACATGATCGAAAATTGCTCAGTGGTCAACAGGACTCTCTATGTAGATGATGGTGCTGCGACTAATGGGTCGGGAACCCAGAGTCATCCCTTTCAGACTATTCAGGATGCTATTAATATCGCTTGTGATGGAGATATCGTTGTTGTAATGCCTGGAACTTACAATGAATCAATCAACTACTATACCAAATCTATAACCGTTACAAGCACTACCCTAGATACCCCAGACAATACAGTGATTTCAACAGGAACTGATAAAGAGAATGTCGTTACTGTTATGAATCAAACAGGTGGTTTAGCAGAATTAATCGGATTTAGAATCCAGGGGGGGGCGACTTACAAAAGTGCAGTCATCTGTAAAAATGCTAATCTAAATATTTCAAACTGTAAAATCTTTCCTTCTGATGCGTCAAGTGGAATAAAAATTAATACATCTAATGTTACAGTAGAACATTCGTTGATCCAAATGGCTGATTGTGGTGAACGTGGGGTCGGGATATTCTCAGAAGGTAATAGTAGAATAACGGTATCAGATTCTGAAATTAAGAACGGTAGTTGTGGAATATCCTCATATGACCTGTCTTATGAAACAAAAACAGATGAAATTGTTGTTATCAACAGCGAAATTTCCAACAATACGAATGAGGGAATCTATATTTATGGCATCAATCGATCCTTAGATTGTACTTTTTCTAAGATTCATAATAATAATTATGGGATCCACCTGTATGGTAATAAAGCTGCAAAGCAGATTAAGAATTGTGGTATATATAATAATACACATGGAGGGATATATTGTATTAATTCTTCACCCATAATAACAAATTGTACTCTGGTTAATAATTGTTCTACGTATAATTCAGCTATTACTGCTTTTGCAGCCCAGGGAAACTACTCTTATCCAATGATTAAGAATTGCATTCTGTGGGATAACGTTCGAGATAATACCTCTTATGATTTTCTGTTGATGGGAGATGGCTATACTTATATCAGTTATTCATGTTTTCTGCAGCCAGTTACTGGATCGGGTCCATGTAATATTCATGTAGATCCTCAATTTGTTAATTCTTCCACCTATAACTATCATCTTTTATCCAGTTCCTTGGCCGTGGATGGAGGCGATCCAGCAGATGGATTAACGACTACCGGGGGGGTAATCGATATGGGGATGTACGGCAATTCATCCGAAGATATCAATTCCACTCTATCTTCTGTCTATGATGGCGACAATGATGGTATTCGCGATAGCTGGGAAAAGTATTACTGGCCCAGCGATGATCCTTCCGATCATGCACCGGTGGATGACGAGGAATCGGGTGGGGGAGATGGGGTAAAAAATCTGGCGGAATATGTCTTCGGTTATTCACCCGTGGGGAACAATTCATCAGATCCATTGGCCTTGACCGTATTCCATGATGGCCAAATGCGGGAAATTAATCCAGCAATGGCCCAGACACACTCTGTCCGATATATCGTAAATAAGCCAGCTTCTGTAAGTGTGAAAACATGGCGGAAAAAATGGACGACTAATGGTGTGATAGAAGAGGAGTTTCTGGAAGGCAGTGCGCAGTCGCTTGACGGCGGCTCGATTGGAGTAACTGAATTAGATTTCATGATTGATGAAACAGAAGATGAAGCAGAAAAGGCGTATCCTACAGATTTTTATAATTTGCGGATTACTGCCGTACCAGGGCTGGGTAATTCTGTTACTTGGGATTCAAGACCGTTTGGTGTTACAAATAATGGAGTTGATCCTGATTTAATTACGAATTATCTTGCATCCTGCTCCACTTACTATGCATTTGATCCCATTCGAAATATTCCTCTGGTGATAAATCTCAATCTTCCAGTGGATCATGAGTGGGGTCTGGTTAATTTTATCGTAACATATAATCCTGAGGGAGCAGCTTCGTACGAAACATGGTACAATCAGCGTCTGCTCAAACAAGGCAGTAATCCATTTCAATGGTATGGATGGAAAAAAACGGATGGATCTGAAATCAAGACTCTGTGTTTCGAATCATTTGTGTACTCCGCGAGTCCAGCCCCTTCTGATATATATCCAGGAGTGTATGTTGTCTATTACGAAAATCCGTTCTCAGATTTTCGGAGCGATCCGTTCCGTATTATTCCTTCACGTGGGGAATTTACACTTTTATTTTATAAACAGGCCTATGCCACAAAAGTGAAAATTACTGTGTATAAACCAAGCGGGGAACGATATACGACTCTCCGGGATTATACAGAGGTTCAGTCGGCCGGTCCCAAATGTATCAGTTGGAATGGGATGGATGAAAACGGCCAACTCCCCGTGGACAAAGGTACGTACCGCATTGAAATTATGGATAAAACAACAGGAGACTCCATTGACGGAGCGATAACCCTATATTAATCGGAGCTTGATCTTAATTGCAGGAGTTTATATGGTGATTAAACGTTTAACAGGCATATGGGTCATAATCATGTTGTTGACGGTATTATGCTATCCGTGTACCTTTGTTCATCGTCCGTATCGATATGGTGGAAATTGTTGGTTGCCTGGAAGCGGACAGACCGGAGCTGATCCGGTGTACTTGAATTCCGGCAGTTATACCCTGACCGAGACGGATTTATATATCAAAGGCAGAAGCCTGGATGTCAAAATTGTCCGTAATTATACCAGTCAAAGTCGCTATTTGACTCCGTATGGCTACGGCTGGGACATAAATTATAACATGAAGCTCTGCCGTAAAGATGCGAACACGATTGTAATGTGGACGGGAAAAAACAATGTAATCGAGTTCGTTAAAAATGGAAGCGCCTATTACCCTCCTGCCAGCCTGTCTAATGTGCATAATACAGAAGTGGTGAGTGCAACGGATGTACTCTATTACCAGGAGGGTATCTCAGAGCAGCAAGAAACCGTTCATACTTATGTATTAAAGAAAGATGAAGGATTGGAATATTGGTTTAGCGACAAAGGGAACCTTGTTAAAATCAAGGACCGGCTTGGGTATTCAATTACTCTATTATATACTAAAGTGGCGATTCAGGGACCACTTCCCTATTTTGCTCAACCAGAGATGGAGTATTTTGTTGAAGGCTCTACTGTAACAGTTACGGATACGGAGAATGATTATCCAGGGAATGGAACGGTCGATGATCTTGCACCTCATGTATTATTTCCAGTGGAAGAGCCGGGAACAATAGACGACCTCGGATATCAATGGACGTATGAAGTTCAATTTCCGGTGTCCAGTACAGGGCCAGATTCTTTAGGGCAACAGAGTATCAACAATGATGTTCCATTGACAACAACGGCATATGGAGCGATTGGTTTTGATCTTGGCAGTGGAGCTGTTGGAGGGATTGATCCCATCCAGAATACCGGAGGAGACCGGGAAGGTGTGATAGGAATAGATTATGCCATTTCCAAGATCACGGATGATCAAGGCAGGGATATTGTTTTTGATTATGATGCCAACGGCCGCCTTGACAAAATTACGTTCAAGCAATATGCCGATGATCCGAATCCGGCGATCTGGGATTATACGTATGATGACTACTATAATCTGATTTTAGTAACCTCTCCTGAGACAAAACTCAGCAAAGACGGTCAGCCTGTTCAGATTACATCTCAGTACATTTATGATGGCGAGGAAGAAGAGCAGGGTAAAACACATCGTCTCCTCAATGTAGTCTCCTCGAAAGATCCCTCCCAAATGGTGTTGGACAATGAATACCAGCAGGATGGACAAACGGTGACACACCGTGTTGAAAAACAAAATTACGGCGACGGCAAGTTTGCATTTCAATACACATTGGATACAAATGAAGAAGTTGCCGAGACCAATTACATCAACCGTGAAGGGGTGCAAAAACGTTATACATTCAATGAAGATGGTAATATAGAAACTGAGACGATTCACGATCCATATCCTGCTGTAGAGTATACCACCAATTACGAATATGATTTATATGGACGGATTGAAGAAATTACACGACCTCTTTTGAATAAGATTACCTTTGGATATGGTACCCACAATCGAATTGAATCAATAGACATTACTCCGGACTCCCGGAGCACAAATCTTACTCCAATAAGTCATGATTTTACTTATGAATCCAGGTATGGTTTCATCAAGACATATACCGATCCGGAAGGGCATGTTTATACTTATTATTACGATTATGAAGAAACCAGTCCGGTTACACAGGTTGGCAATCTGGTTCGTGTTGTTTATCCTGCGGTCAAGACGCGGTATTATAATGGCCAGACGGTGGTGCAGGATAATAATTACATTCCCGAGGTGGAGTTTATCTATTATACAGATCGCAGTACAGCTTATTTCGGCAAGCTGAAATCAGTCCAATCCCCTGACGACCTGGTTATTGCCTATGAATATTATGATTATTCTGATAACACCCAGGGATTATTGCGCAGCGGCCGACTGAAAAAAGTCATCGTCGATCCAGATCACCTCATCATGAGTCCTACGGACCCGGATATTTATGTCCTTTATGATTATGACAAAAACGGCAATGTGACCTCCATAACCAACGCCCAGGGCAAAACCACCACGATGGAATACAGTGCCCTGAATGATCTGCTGGAAGTGGTCACACCGCTGGTAACTAATGCCTCGACGACCTACACTGAAGGCTTTAAAACACGTTACCATTACGACAAGAGCCATCAGGTAACGGATGTCTTTTCGCAACTGGGATCGGTATTCAGCGAATCCACCGCCCAGCAGGTTTCCTTTACATATAATATTATTAATAAGTTGGAAGGCGTTCATAATTCCCTCCAGCGGACGACCCAATATAAAACAAGCTATCCCGCCTATGACTCTGGAAATAAAACCAAAACCATTGAAGACCCCAATGCCCTGGCAGAGGGATATGTGAATGTTAATAAAGTATATGACTCGGTACGAGGTCTGTTGATGAGTTCCGCCGATGCATATGGTCGTACAACTCAATATCGCTATGACAATAACAACAATCTGGAATATATTGGTGATGTAAATAATAAATGGACAAAATACGTCTATGATGGATTCGACCGGGTTATTCATGTTTATTATCCTGACACAACCACGCCGGACGAAACCAACCCCAATTGGTCGGATAACAAACAGGAATCTTTTGAATATGATCTCAACGGTAATGTGACCAAACGAATTAATCGCAACGGCAGCTATGTAGAGAGTACGTATGATGCTTTGAATCGTCTGGAAACTGAAAATCATTATCTTGCCAATCAGACTCTGGAAAGAATTGTCAATTTCTATTACGACAAGGCCGGTAGGCTCTTTGATGTTGAAAATATCACATCAGGTACAAAGACCACTTCTTATCGTTATGACAATCTTGGCCGGTTAAGTCAGGTAACCGATGAAAATAACTTATCCGTTGGTTATGTTACCGATAATCTGGGAAGACGTCAGCAATTGATGTACCCTGATGGGTCATATATTGTCTATGAATACGATGAAATTAATCGGCTTCGTTATATTAAGGATCAGAACAATCAGACCATTGTCACCTATAACTATGATGAACTCAGCCGCCAGGTCAATGTGGTATATCGCAACGGCACCAGTATGTCCTACGATTACGAGGATATGGACGATGCCGTCGGCGATAACTGGGGTGATAACTTAGAAGAAGTATCGATCAGTTTAAATGGTGGGTCGATCACATACGGCTACACCTATGATCTATCCGGTAAACGCAGGACAATGGTCAAGAATGCCTCTGCTTCCTATGAATATTTTTATGACCGAAATAGCCAGCTAACAAACGTGACCAAGGCAGGACGAAGCGGAAATGTCCATTACTACTCCTATGACGGGCTTGGTAACCGGCTCTCTTCTTCTGAAGACATGTATGAAAATTATGCTTATTATTGGATGGATATTTACGGGATAAACGGGCTTAACCAGTATACTAACATTTATATGAATGGAGTTCAGGTCTCGCCTTTGTACGATGATAACGGCAATATGACCTTTGATGGACGGTTTTCTTATCTTTATGACAATGGAAACCGACTGGTTCAGGCGTGGGATAGTTTGACAACAGCCTCGTATGGGTACGATTACACCGGGCGGCGGATTTCAAAAACCGTCAATTCAAGTACTATTTACCATGTTTATGATGGACATCATCTGATTGCCGAGTATAATCCGAGTACAAGCTCTTTGATACGTAAATATATCTACGGCCCCGGCATTGACCGGCCGGTGGCGATGATTGTCTGCCCCGGCACCGTCGGCGGTTCGGAAACGTGGTATTATTACCATCAGGATGCCCTCGGCAATGTAGTGGCCTTGTCCAACAGCAGCGGGACCCTGGCGGAAAGCTATGCCTACACCCCCTACGGCAGGGTACGGTTCTTTAACGCCGGCAATCAGGAAATCTCAGCAACGGCTATCGGGAATTCGATTCTCTTTACCGGCCGCAACTATGATGCCGAAACCGGCCTGTATTACTACCGCGCCCGCATGTATAGTCCTTACCTGGGCCGGTTCATGCAAACCGATCCGATTGGCTATTACGACAGTTTGAATCTGTATCAGTATTGTGGGAATAATCCGACAAATTGGATTGATCCTTGGGGATTAAAGACTGAAGAGAAGGATAATAGTGATGGGAATTGGTTAGTTCATTTTGTAAAAAATATTATCAATCAGTTCTATATGCCAGGCAAAATTGCTGACAACGTAATTATAAAACCCGGTGTTGAGCATCAGGATGCTTGGGAGGAGGGATATGACAACGTCTCTAGTGATATGTATATAAATGACCCTGCAAAAGCAATAACAATCGAGAGGCAAAACAGAGGTATTGCTTTCAAAAAAACTGGCGTTAAAGCTGCTGAAGAAGCCGTTAATATTGCCGGCAATGCTGTGACGAAAAAAGCTATTGGGGTTGGCGCAAGCAAGGCTGGGGATACAGCAGAAAGAATTTATAAATGGATTAAAAACTTTCTTAAACTCAGAAAGGCAGTAAATACTACTGACGAAGAATGTGGAAACGAACGGTTAGAATAGAGTGTTAGCTATATATGAAAGTCCTTAATAAAAAATATTCTAAATGAGGTTGTTATGACATTGAAAAAATCTTCCTTAATTGTTTATCTTATAGCATCCTATATTCTTGGAGGGGTATCTTTGTTTGCAGGAGTCGCAGTGTATGTTCTACAAGGATACAAATTTAAAAATGTCAGAATTGAGCGTGATGTCGAGAATCCTATTTATTTTAAAGATATAACAATTTGTTCTTTAGAAGAATCTGCAGATAGATCGGTGTTATATTTTTACAAAGGTAAGAACTTATTTTTGACCATCAAAGCAGATTCAACTGAAGTTAAGAGTGCTATGTTGCAAGATCCGGACGCCAAGCTGTCGTTAATGTTGACATTTAAAGACGGTATCTTTTATAGAGGAAATTTTGGAGTTAACAATGTACCGTTATCCGGGGTTTATTATGACCAAGATGCCTCGAACTGGAGAAGCCTTTGGCGAAACAGGAAACTTGATGCAGAGAAAAACGAATGTTATTATGACATAAACATAGATGGTATTGATGATACAAAAAAAATATATATCAATCGAGATGAAGTGTTGGAATATTATATCTTCTATCAACATAACTGGAAACTAGTAAAGATGTGTTCGGACTTGAGTGACGCAAAAATAAATGCTGAAGATGACGTCGCTCAGTATTCTTTTGATATGACAACGGGGGAATGGACTCAAAGATAATAGGAACAGCCAGGGAGGTTGGGCAAAAATATTTAGCAAATAGGCTATTCCAATGTGGACTATTTATTTTGTTCTTTTGTCAATTATTCCACATTTTGCTGATGTTAAATATTTGCCAAGTGAAAAGGAAGACGACATGGCATTTATTGACTTAAAGAGGTATTCTTGGATGCTATTTAAGGCAGATGGATATGACAAGACGTTAATGTGCATTGAATAAGAACCGCGTGAGCATGGCTCGCCCGGCTAAAATTAGTTCTTAAAGTGATAATTGATTATGCAATTTATAAAGTTTAGACAAAGCATTTTACATATCTATGGACTATATTTTTGTATCGCAGCATCCTCGCTTGCGGCCAATACAATTGCCGAGGATGATTTCTGGACTGCCTTGCAAAAGAATAGTTATGCTGCCACGGAGAATACTAACTCACAAGAGAAAATGGCAACTGTCTGGCAAGCATTTCCGATGGAATGCGAGTGGCTGGAGCAGGATATTGAAGGCGGGCTGGCGGCCTATCTGAGTAGCACATCCCAGGAAAACATATTGGCCCTGGCTTTAAAAAAGGCGATCTGCGAGACAAAAGAACTTCAAGACGAATTTCGTGACAGATATGCCGGCAAAGACAGCAAGATGATGTTGAATTTATATCTGGAAGTCTGCCGGGAACGGCGAATGCAGCGTCTGGCAAAGCTGGAGGGACAATGCCAGCAATATCTGGTGATTCAGCGTCAGCCTTTGGACTTATCTGTACATTCAAAATCGCTTACCGGCGGATCGAAACTGTGTCTTATGCAGTGGAGCAATCAGAAGGCTGATATTCAGGAAATCCTCTCGGATTCCGAGGGGATATTGCGGGATATCACTCTTGCATCGGATGCTAAAAAGCTGCTGTTTTCCTGGCAGAAAAATCCGGATAAGCCGCAAGCAGCGATATATGAAATGCTTCTGCGCAATCATCAAGTTCGGCAGGTTACAGATGGAAAGGCATTAGACCTGTATCCTGCTTATCTTCCTGATAGAGAGATTCTTTTTACCTCCGACCGGTGCAAAGTCGTCTCGCCGGAGGGGAGTAATGTCTTTAATTTTTATACCTGTGACCCGGCCGAAACAACCCTTTCCCGTCTTGGAATCGAACAATACAGCATGGTTTCCCCCTGTGTTTTGCAGGATGGCAGAGTTCTCTACAGCAAACATTATGAGTACACCGCGGATAACTGTCCCCGTCCCATTTTCCAGATGTACCCCGATGCGACTGGAATCAGGCCGTTCTACTTCTACCAGAGTAGCAAATTCCAGACACCCATCCAGATGCGACAGTGCCCTGATTCACATTTGGTTGTAGGGATTCTCTCGGAGGGAGACCATGCATACGGCCAGCCTGTGCTGGTGGATAGTCATGTTATCCCAACAAATCAACCTCTTGGCCCGGTTGTGGGAGAATCCTCCCCGGGGCTTCGCTATTTAAGCCCTTTTAATCGGAAAACTAAACGCTGTTTCCAAAGCCCGTGCCCTCTAAGTAATGATCTCTTTGTGATAGCGGGATCAATCCCTGCGGCTAAAGAAAACACCGGTTCATTTGGATTATATTATATGGACAGCCGCGGTAATACCGAACTGCTGCATTATAATCCCGATCAATCTTATAGCGAGATTGTCGCCGTCAAAGCAAGACCAAGACCTTTTGTGCGTTCTTCAGATGTGGATGCCTCTAAAAAGACCGGGACGGTCTATGTCCAAACCATCTATCGGGATTCCGGATTGGTTGATTATCCGAGAAATAAAGTGCAAAAGGTACGAATGGTAGGTGTCCGCTACCGAAATTCTGCCGTAGGCGAGCAGCGATTTCAGGCGGGAACACAAGTCATGCAGGTGGCTACCCCCGTAGGTGTCGGGCACGCCAGCCGAGAGGTGAAGATGGTCCTCGGCGAGGCGCCGGTGTATGAGGATGGCTCCATGATGATCGAAATCCCGGCACGAATTCCTGTTTATCTCCAATTTTTGAATGAACAGGGAGCGATGGTGCTCCAAACCTCCTATGCTCTTGTCTTACAGCCGGGCGAATACTATTCCAGTACTACCTTGTGGCCGGCAGGGCAGATGACTCCGAGTTCCAACAGTGTCTTGACCCAGGCAATGCAGCAGGGAGTCTATCGATTTGAGGGAGAAATTCCCGGCGAGGGCTTTAGTTTTGAGAAAAATGTGGCGTCTATTTTGGGCCAAAACTGTGCCCAGTGTCATAACGCTCAGCATCCGTCATTGAATTTAAGCGAGACAAAAATTGAAGATGCTACGGCCCAGAGAAGCTGGTCTCTGGCGTATTTGTCATTGACTCATGCTCAACAATCCGTTGGAACATCACAATCCGGAGGTTATATCGGTAATCCGGGCAATTACGCAGTTTGCTGGCCGGAGGTTTATTTTGACTATGAACCTCTGCGTCCGTGTTACGCGGGTTCGATTCGGAGTAATCTTGTTCAGCTTCTTGCCAACGGACATCATGAGGTCAAACTTGAGCCGTCACAACTTGACCAGATTCGATGCTGGCTCGATCTGGGAGTTCCCTATTGCGGAGATTATCTGGAAGCAAACACCTGGTCCGGCCGGCAGAGAAAAGAATATGGTGTTTTGATCCGGCAAACGGAAAATACTGAAACCTACTGAGATTACATACGTTTATGAAAAAATGGTTCATATTGTTTATCCTGTTAATTATTCCTGTGGCAGGAATCTGGATTTATCGCAAAGATGTTCCTGAACAGTCATTTGTGGAAGATACGGAGCCCGTTGAGGAGGGCATTCCTGTATATGAGCAGGGCAATTACGTCGGTCCGGTGGATATAACGGCAGATCCCGTTCGCAATTTGTTGTATATCGCCGAGTACACTGCCCGGAAGATCGTAGTCCTGGATAGCAATCGTAACGAAGTAATTCGTGAAATCGCTGTTGAAGAATCACCGAGCGGGATGGTTCTGTCCCAAGATGGTTCATTACTCTACGTAACGACAGATTCACCAAAGGGGAAAGTGCTTGTAATCGAGGCAGAAACCGGGACTGTCAAATCATCTATTCCGGTCGGCCATAGTCCCAATAGCCCTGTTTTGGCTTTGGATGAAAAGATATTGTATGTCTGCAATCGGTTCAACCATGATGTATCCCTGGTGGATCTTCAGGAAGGCCGTGAGAAACGAAGAATTAGAGTCAAAAGAGAGCCTGTTGGGGCAGTTCTCAGAAAAGATGGGTTATGCCTGTTTGTTTCTAATGCCTTGGCGGATTTTGCCACATCAAATCAATATGCATCGGCGATGGTGGCGACGATTAATCTTCAAAATTATGAAGTTGATGAATGGATTCCATTGCCTCATGGATCGTTTAATCTGAAGGGAATATGCCAGAGCCCGGATGGCAAGTATGTTTATGTTGTCCATGTTCTGGGGCGGTATAAACAGCCCTGTACGCAATTAGAGAGGGGTTGGTTATGTACGAATGCCATAACGGTAATTGATGCACAGAGTTATTTGCCTGTGACCACGGTATTGCTGGATGATGTGGATAAAGGGGCTCCCAATCCGTTTGAGGTACAATGTATCCCATCAGCAAAGGAGGGAGGAGACTATAGAATTGCAATTACTCTTTCAGGCTCCCATGAAATCCTGTTTATTGACGGTAAGGGGTTTGAAGAAAAGATTAGTCGGGTATTACGGCAGGATCATGGCAGTTATTCCATTACCGACGATTTAGGTTTCTTAAACGGCCTGAAACAGAGGGTGAAGCTGAAAGGGGCAGGCCCTCGCAAGTTTGTCAGCATTGCGGATAAGATTTATGTTGCCGAGTATTTTTCAGACAGCCTTTCGAGGGTTCAATTGAACGACAATGGGAATTATGAGATAGCAGAAATCCCTTTGAATAAAGGACTCAAAATGACCCTGGCCCGAAAAGGGGAGAGGTTATTTAACGATGCTACTCTTTGTTACCAGCAATGGATGTCCTGTGCGACATGTCATCCTGATGGGCGGTCTGATTCCTTTTCCTGGGATTTATTGAATGATGGTATCGGGAATCCTAAAAACACCAAGAATTTGCTCTATTCGCATAAAACTCCGCCGGTTATGTCAACAGGCATTCGAGAAAGTGCTAAATATGCAGTACGCTCGGGTGTAAAACATATTCTTTTTGCAACAGGACTTGAGAGGGATTCTCTGGCAATCGATGCCTATGTCAGTTCGTTGAGGCCGGTTCAAAGCCCAGTTACTTTAGACGGCTCAAAAGCAGGAAATATCCAAAAGGGGAAGATCCTTTTTGAGAAGTCAGGCTGTACCCGTTGTCATGGCGGGGACTATTTTACAGACCGGTCAAAACATAATATGAATACAGGGTTAGGAACCGAGTTGGGCAGCGCGTATGATACGCCATCGTTAGTTGAAGCATGGAGGACTTCGCCTTATCTGCATGATGGCAGCGCGAATACAATTGTGGAAGTTATAAATAAGATTGACCCTGAACTGAAAACAGCCCTGACGAAGGAAGAGATGCAATATTTAGTGGACTATGTGTTATCATTGTGAAAACGGGTTTATCCCTTGATAAGGAAGGAATGCTTTAAATGGTCTTTACGTTTTGACTTAATGCAGTAATCATAGCGAAATCTTGCCCCTGCCTCTTGTGAAACTTCATGGGATTATAGGCATGATAAAATTATCTTATGACTGTCCCCCTGTCTTTGGGCCATTTTGAGCGTTAGGATTCCCGACAATATTCATACCTGTATTTAGTTTTTGTGTCAAGTTCCA
>JAFGEO010000110.1 GCA_016931575.1 Bacteroidales bacterium
ATTTTGATTTCGTCAACATGGTTTTTTGTGGGCTAAAGTTAGCCCGCCGGAATCAGTGAGACAATATGTAGGTGGCCGTATGCTTACTTATCATCATCAGGAGTATTAGCGATTCGGCAAATGAAATTGCTGAATCGGATGTTATGCACTTCTATAAACTGGCAGCAAGGAATTCAAACCTGCTGGTGGTCACGTTATTGAGTGTCCTGGAAGATTATAGGTAATTCCGGCTTAGTGCCTGGCATTCCCTGATAAAATAAGCCCGTTGCGTACCGGTAAGCCCGGCCTGGCTTTCGGTTAGTTTCATAAAGTGTTCGCTCGCAGCCAGTAGGTCATCCTTTTTTCCAAGTTTATCGAGGATGGTCAGGTGATTGAGACGAAATATCAGGTTATCGGGGTATTTTTTTATGAGCTGACTGGCATAGAGTTCTGCCTGCTGAAAATTTTTCTCGACTTCCAGGTAGAGCTTCATGAAGAAATAGGCGCTCTCAGTTCGGATCTGATCGATGACCGACTGCTGGCACTTCGCCAGCAGGGAAAGACCCAGATCGATGTTGGCAAATTGTGCATCAAATGACACCCGGAAGATCGCCGGGTATTCTTTTTGGATATACCCGGTGAGGGTATAGTATAATCCCGCTACCAGGTTGTAGACATCACAACTCAAATCCTCACAGGGTGCCAGCTTTTTGAAGTATTCCTCCGAGGCCTTAAAGGATATAAAGCCATTAATCCTGTTATCGATGTGGTTGTTGATGCGCGACTGATAGGAGTATAGCATGATCATCTGAAGCAAATCGCCCTGCTTGAAATTTCCGGATTTCAGCCGCTGATCCAGTTTTTTAATATCGCCCTCAATACGGTCAAGGAGGTAACGGGCATGTTTGATTTCATTACCCGAACTGATCAGCATCCACCATTCGTAAGAGATGTACATCATTTCCTTGATCAGGGGATCCCTGTTTGTTTCCCGGATTTGCCCCAGGGTCTGCTTAGCCTCCCGGAACCGGAAACTGTAGAGTTGATGATAAAAGTTGTCCGTTAAGGGATCAATGTCCTGGGATTTGACCGGGGTAAGGGCAATGATAAGTAAAATGAAGAATATTCCCCGCACGTGATATTTCCTTCTGCTCCAAATCATGAAATGAGAATTTCACTAAAAGTTTGACGATTTTGATTCACTCTGAGTGGTAAAATTACGATCAATTTTAATAAGTTGTTATACCCTGAAAAAAAATACTTTATGAATAAGGATCGACATCCGCAATACTATGCAGGCCCTTAAAATTGCTGTTTGTTAAAACATGATCCACGGCATTCTGGATGATTTTTCTTCGGGCAGAAAATTGCTGGTCCCTTTCGAGTTTTACCAGGATGCATTTCTGATGAAAAGTGAACAGCCTGGTGATCAGTGGAAATTCCGGACCGACAATCCTTTCCCCCAGATCTTTCCGCAGTTCATCGGCGAGGTGACGGGCTGCACGGTTCAGAATTTCAAAGTTTTTATGACGCAGGGTCAGTTTAACCAGCCTGTAAAACGGAGGGTATTTAAAAGCCTGTCGTTCATGGAGCTGGTGTTTCATAAAGCCTTTATAATCGTTCTTCAGGAAGTACTGGATCACCACATGCCCCGGATTGCTTGTCTGGATAAAAACCGTACCCTGCGTTCCTTTTCTTCCTGCCCGGCCGCTGACCTGTGAAATGAGCTGGAAACTGCGCTCAAAAGATCTGAAATCAGGGAAATTCAGCATGTTATCTGCATTCAGGATCCCCACAATGCGGACATGATCAAAATCCAGTCCCTTTGAGATCATTTGAGTGCCGATCAGGATATCCACCTTACAGTCCTCAAAATCGGTAATGATCCGCTCATACGTTTTCCGGCTGCGGGCGGTATCCAGGTCGAGCCGGCTTACCCGGGCATCCGGAAAGAGGATGCGGATCTCATCCTCAATTTTTTCCGTACCGAATCCGCGGGTCTGTAGCGAGTGGCTCCCGCAATCAGGGCACTGCGAAGGATTGGGGATCGTGAACCCACAGTAGTGACACCGGAGTTGATTTCTTTTTTTATGATAGGTGAGGCTGACATCGCAATTCTTACAGACGGGGATCCGCCCACAGTCGGTGCACTCGATGTAGGGAGAAAAACCCCGGCGGTTCTGAAAAAGGATGATTTGTTCCTTGTTGTTCAGGGTTTCCTGAATAGTATCTACCAGGGGCTGTGAAAAATGCGTGTGCATCTTTTTTTTTCGACGGGCTTCGTGAATGTCGATAATGCGGACTGCGGGGAGTTCTATTTCCCGGTAGCGTTCAAGGAGCTCGACCAGTCCATAGCGGCCGTTCAGCGCATTCAGGTAGCTTTCAAAAGAAGGAGTGGCGGTTCCCAGAAGCACTTTTGCTCCCTGCATCCCGGCCAGGACAATGGCCGCATCGCGGGCGTTGTAGCGGGGTGCCGGATCGAACTGCTTGTAGGTATTTTCATGCTCCTCATCCACAATGATCAGTCCCAGATTTTCAAAGGGGAGAAAAACAGAGGAGCGTACACCCAGTATGATCTTGAAGGAAGGGCTGTCCTTTTTAATGATTCCACGCAGATTGTGGTAAACCTCTACCCGTTCCGCATCGGAAAAGCGGGAATGGTATACCCCTACCTGGTTCCCAAAAATTCGTTGCAGGCGCTGTATGATTTGTGTGGTAAGTGCAATCTCAGGAAGCAGGTACAATACCTGTTTCTCCTGCCGTAGGTAATGTTCGATGAGGTGGATATAGACCTCGGTTTTTCCGCTGGAGGTGATGCCATGGAGCAAGGTCACATCCCTGGTTTTAAAGTCATCCAGGATGTGGAGGTAGGCAGTGGTTTGCTTTTCGTTGAGGGCCCAGGGTTTCGCGGAGGTCTGTTCCACATTGGCCAGACGGCTGATTTCAACGGTTTGAACAGAAACGACTTTTTTATCAACCAGCGATTTCAGGGTAGCTGTTGTGGCACCGGCAGTTGCCAATAGCTGTGGCTTCGAAACGGGGACCGGCTTTTCTGCCGGCTGCTCTGCATGGCCTGTCAGCTGAAACAGGCACATCAGCAGTTCGGCTTGTTTGGGTGCGCGGCGTTCCAGCTTGTCGAGCATGTCTTTCAGCATTTCTTCGTCCTGAAAGGAAGCTTGCAGAACTACATAGTCACGGGTGCGTGCTTTGTAAAGTTCCCGGAGGTTTTCTTCCAGGGATACGATTCCCTTGTCGATCAGTGAATTAAGATGAGGCAGTACATTTTTCTTCCCCGACAGTTGGGCAAGCTGCCGGATGCTTATTCCTTCCGACTTTTCCAGGATATCCACAAGTTCATTTTCGGCCGGGGAGAGCCTGGGTTCCCCATGCACCCCGGCGAGAAATACCGTAGTCTCGCTTTCCAGTTTCAGTCCTGACGGTACGGCTGCCCGGTACACTTCACCAACAGTACACATGTAGTAGTTGGCGACCCATTCCCAGAACTCCATTTGCCCTTCACTAATCAAAGGGATAGTTTCCAGCAGGGAAATGATGGGCTTTACTTCATATCCGATGGGAGGGTTATTATGCAAGTTCCTGACAATACCGGTATAATAATGCCGGTTTCCGAGCATCACGATCACACGGCAGCCGGGACTAATCTCCGCCTGCAGTTCTTCAGGCACTTCATAGGTATAATACTGGGGCACTGCCAGGGGCAGGATCAGATCTGCGTATGAAGCATTGGATCGGGGCATGCAAGTGTGGGCTTTTGGTGAAAATACAAATAAGAGGAATAAAATACTTCAAAAGAGATTTTCTATTTTTTGAGTTTCTCTGCTACCTCTTCAATCAGCCACTGAGGCGTTGAGGTTGCTCCTGTAATGCCGATACGTTTTGCCTGCGGGAGATCAACATGATCCAGGTCATCAGGATGAGAAATGAAAAAGCTTGAAGGATTGTTCTGTTTACAAATGGAGAAGAGCATTTTGCTGTTTGAGGAGGTTTTTCCTCCCACGAAGATCAGGTTATCTACGGTCTGACTGAATTCAGCCAGCCACGGAGCCCGGTTTGCAACCTGTCCGCAGATGGAATCGTAGGTGATGAGATTGGTTTCAGGATCTTTTAGTCGTTTCCTGATCTCTTCCTGAATTTCAGCGTAGTGCTTACGGTCCTTGGTGGTCTGGGCAAAAAGGAATATAGGTTTATCAAAGTTGATCCCGGACAGTTCTTCGACACTCTGAACGATGATCGATTTTTCAACCTGGCCGCGCAATCCGATGACCTCCGGATGATCAGGTTTTCCAAAGATTACAAGTTGTGCTTGCGGATTTGATTCTTGTGCCCTGCGGACTTTCTCCTGTAATTTCAGAACCACGGGACAAGTGGCGTCAATTACCTCGATATTATGTTCACGAGCATAGCGGTAGGTTTCCGGAGGCTCTCCGTGAGCCCGGAAAAGCACCTTACAATCAGAAAGAGTAAAGAAGGTTTCACGATCGATAAATTTCACCCCCCTTTTCTCAAGCCTGTGGACTTCTTCAGAATTATGGACAATCTCTCCCAGGCAATAGATTGACTGATTTTTTCCGGCTTCCTCTTCCGCAAGTTCAATCGCCTTTTTTACGCCAAAGCAAAAGCCTGATCTATCATCAATAATTATCTCCATGATTACTTCTTCAAAAAACCTTTTCTACCGAGAAGTTCCATAAACCATTGCATTTGCTCCCCGAAACTCATTGTGCTATTGTCCAGTACTATGGCATCTTCTGCCTGAACGAGGGGGCTCACCTTGCGGTTCATATCCAGGTAGTCGCGCTCGTTAATGTTTTTCCTGATTTCATCGATACTAGCCGGGATGCCTTTCTGTGCAAGTTCATCGAATCGCCTTTTGGCCCGTATTTCGGTGTTGGCCTTCATAAATATTTTTATCTCGGCATCCGGAAATACCACCGTCCCTATATCCCTGCCATCCATCACAATGCCTTTGTTGAAGCCCATTTGTTGTTGCAGATCTACCAGATGGGTTCGTATTTCAGGGATCTTGCTGATCTCGCTTACAATGGAGGATACTTCTACGCCCCGGATTTCCTGTTCAATATCTTCCCCGTTCATGAAGGTATGGTTTTCACCCTCCAGATTTCTGAAGCTGATATCAATCTTTGGCAAATTGTTTATGAGGGTATAGGTATCGATCCTGAACTCTTTAATCAGTTGGTTGCGGAGTGCAAAAAGCGCAATCGTGCGATACATAGCACCGCTATCAAGGTATATATAGTCCAGCTCCCTGGCAATAAGCTTGGCATAGCTGCTTTTACCACAGGATGAATAGCCATCCACGGCAACGATAATTTTTTCGGTAAGATGAATCATTTGCTTCTGTTATGTTCCAAAGTTAGAACTTCCTGGCAAATTCGTTCAGGTTAACACGCACCGTAAAATGATTGGTAACTCCTGCAAGGTGGTAGCTGGCCCGCCCGTAATCGACATAAAACTTGTAGATTTTCAGGCCGAAACCCCAGGATAAGCCTGAAAATCCCATTTTATCCGGAATTCCCAGTTCGGTGCGTCGTTTGTAATTATACCCCAGCCTGACCTGGAAATTTTTATCCGGGAATAGTTCGAGACCGAAAACGAGGTGGCGAATGATATTTTCACCAACATTGGTATACCATTTTACTTCTCTGGGCTCACCAGTCAGCGGATCTATACTCTCTTCGATATCCTGTTCCGTCTGGTATAACAGGTCAGGATGCTCAAGGAATTGTCCCAGGACTGAAATGCGGAAGGGAGCATGCTCCAGTTTTTGGGAGATCCCCAGCTGGATCTGGAAGGGCAGGGCTTCCCTGTCTGCCCCGGTATAATATGTGTCAAACTGGGTTCCAAAATTCCTGATTACAAGCGAGGAGGCGAATAGCTGGTTGCGGCTGCGGAAAGTGATGGCCGCATCGAGGGCCATGCCGAATGAATTCCAGTATTCATATTTTGAACCAATGGCTTTGATTGTACCGCCAACATACAGGATGGAATCGATCAGCGGGCGCGAGTAATACACATTGAAGGAATAGTCGTAAACCGATTTGAAAGTGCCCAGGATCTGTCCATATTCATCAGCCTCGGTGAACTTGCCGTAATCGATATGGTGAAGGCCTACGCCAAAATTCCCAATTTTTTCGAAGCTTCGTGCATAGCTTACGTAAGCATAACCGATATCCGCCATATAATCAACATAGCTCAGGCTAAGCTGATTTGACATGGAGGGGTTCAGAAGTGAAGGATTGTTATATACGAAGTTCAGATCCTCATCGTAGATGCTGATTTGCTGTCCTCCGAGTGAGGTAGACCTGGCAGAAACGGGCACGTTTAAAAAGTCCCAGATATTATCACCTCCGGATTGCCCGAAGCCAGGAAACATGAGCAGAGCAAGGCCTGCCATCAGGGTCCATCTTTTCATAGGGTAATGCTATCTCCTGTAAAAATATAAATATTGGCGGAATCCGCGTAAATACTTAGAACGCTTATTCTGATTTTTTAGTATTGATTGTAGAACAAGGGAGGAAGGAAAAGGTTATGGGGGATATCGTTAGTAGTGCTACTTTGAACGCATTCCATCATCGCTGTCCATGTTTTTCTACAACCCTCCCCCGGATTTCAACCGCTCAGCGATATTAAACACTGCCGGACAAACCTTTGTATTCCGGGCGGTAAGATCGAGGATCTGGTACATCCTTTTGCGGTCGGTGTGGGGATATTCTCGGCAGGCCCTGGGACGTGACGGATAGATCGCGCAATAGTTATCTTCTCCCAGAAAGGGGCAGGGGCTTGTCTTGAAAACGTATTCTTCATCTTCATCCAGAAGAAGGTAAGCGTCGATAAAATCCTGCATCTTCATTTTCAGGGAGGCAGCCATGCGACGGACATCGGTGGTATACATCGCGGGACTTATGGATTTGCAGCAGTTGGCACATTCCAGGCAATCAATATGGTGAAACTCCTTTTGATGCTCCGCGTGAAAAAATTTGTCCAGCTGCTGGGCTTTCTGTTTTTTAAGTCCCCTGAAAAGCTGCCGGGTTGCTTTATACCCTGCCACTGCCCTGGCCCGCATTTGTTCTAAAGAATCGCTGGTATAACTCATCTCACACGGCTGAATATTCTGATCTTCGGGAAGCCTGCAGCCTGAGACATGAACAGTCCGATGATGGCTATAAAAATACCTGCTCCTTTCAGGAGCCCCATTTTTTCGTTCAGGATAAAAGAAGCAAAGATCGCGGTGATGACCGGGATAAAATTAGTAAAGACGGTGGCCCTGGTGATTCCCAGACTTTTTATTCCCTGGACGAAAAATACAAATGCGATAGCTGAGGCAAAAATTGACAGGTAAATAACCGGGAGATAATCAGCCAGACTTAAGCTGAAGAATTCCTGTTCTTTCGATTCAAAGATCAGGTACAGCGGAAAAAAATAGATCCCTCCGAGCAGATTCTGGAACCAGACGATCGAGAGTGCATTGTACTCAGCTGAAAGTTTTTTCAGCGAAACTGCGTAGCCCTGCGTGGAAAGCACGGCAAGCAGGATGAGCAGGATACCGTACCAGGGGGCATCACCCTGAATACCTTCTGCATAAACAACCATTACTACTCCGGCAAAGGATACCAGGATCCCCAGGTAGTTATTGGCAGTAAGTTTTTCCTTAAAGAAATAGTATCCCACAAAAGGAGTGATCAGGGGGATGGTGGCAATAAGTATCGCTGCAAGGGTGGAAGAAATATACATTAGTCCCAGGCTTTCGCCGATGAAGTAAAAAAATGGTTCAAAAAGCGCCAGCAGAAAAAATGCTTTGAGATCTCTCAGTCGGGGCCACCGGAGGCGTTTAAGAAGGAGAGCAGCGCCAAGCAGCAGAGGGGCTGAACTGATCATCCTGATCCAAATAATTGAGAAAGGGCCAAAATGCGGGAAAGCCTGCTTATACCAAATAAAACTCATTCCCCAAAATCCCATGGCCAGCAATAATGAAAGGTAGGTCCAGGTCCCTTTAGATTCGTTCATCTCAAACTTAATGATATTCCTTGCAATTCAGTGAGTTAGCAAGTTTTTGTCAGATAAAAAATTTTGCGTAAATTTAATCTAATTTTAATTAAGCAAAACAGACTGAAACCTGGG
>JAFGEO010000111.1 GCA_016931575.1 Bacteroidales bacterium
GGTCGCCATAGGCTTGCCGACGGCGATACCTTCGGTCGCCATAGGCTTGCCGACGGCGATACCTTCGGTCGCCATAGGCTTGCCGACAGCGATGGAGTTTCTCCTTTACAGAATGATTAGTCTATCCTGCTGCCCTGGCGGATATGTGTTAGGTCCCGGCTTATTCATTGTGTCCTCCTATTTTGATATGCTATGATTAATCAGAAACGGTTACCTGACTTCCTGATTAACTGACGAGCAAAAAAAATCTCCCGGATTTATGGAATCTGAATGGTACTTGTATCCTACTGACAGAAACGCAAAAAGAAGATCTTGTTGAACTAAAAATTATACCTCATGAAAAAGCTTGTATTTCTATCACTCGTTGGCCTGCTGGGCATGATCGCTGTAAACAGCATGGCAAATTTTACCATTCAGGGACAGGTTACGGATGCCTACGATGGCTCACCGCTCCCCGGGGTAAATGTTATTGAAAGGGGAACAACAAATGGAACGATTACTGATATTGATGGAAAATATACCCTGACGGTAGGAGCCGAAAATGCAGTTCTCGTCTTTACGTATATCGGATACGAAACCGAAGAGGTGCGTCTTTCCGGAAGGACCACCATAAACATGCAGCTGAGTGCCGCAGTGGACCAGCTGGAAGAGATCGTGGTGTTAGGCTATGGCACCTCCCGCAGCAGGGAAGCTCCTGCCTCTGTTGCATCGTTCACCATCGGGAAAAAGCAGGATAAGTCTCAGGGCTATATGGCTCCCCCATCGACTTATGATATAGCCTTTGCTGAACACAATACAGAAGGCTATTCCACCATCCATGAAAACGGATTTAAGGATGTCGGGATGAATCCGCTTTCCACCTTCTCCATCGATGTGGATGCCGCCTCGTATGCCAACATGCGCCGCTACATCACCAACGGTCAAAGACCTCCGGTCGATGCGGTACGGATCGAGGAGATGATCAATTATTTCAAATACGATTACCCGCAACCGGAAGATGAACATCCCTTCACCGTCAATTATGAGCTCGCCGAATGCCCCTGGAACAAGGATAACCGTTTACTCCATGTAGGTCTGCAGGGACTGGAGATCCCCACGGATGATCTACCTCCTTCCAACCTGGTATTCCTGATTGATGTATCCGGATCCATGAGTACCTATAACAAGCTCCCCTTGCTGAAGAGCGCCTTTAAGCTCCTGGTCAGTGAATTGCGCCCCGATGACAGGGTAGCCATTGTGGTATATGCAGGAGCAGCAGGACTTGTCCTGGAATCGACAAAAGGAAAGGATAAGCAGGTGATCCTTGATGCACTTGATCGCTTGAATGCAGGGGGATCAACTGCAGGAGGTGCCGGCTTGAAGTTGGCCTATAAAACCGCCGAGGAACACTTCATGGAAAACGGAAACAACAGGATCATCCTGGCAACAGACGGCGATTTCAATGTAGGCCAGAGCAGCAATGCCGAGATGGAACGACTGATTGAACAGGAGCGGGAGAAAGGGATTTCTATTTCGGTACTGGGATTCGGCATGGGAAACTATAAGGATGATAAAATGGAAATTATCGCCGATAAGGGAAATGGGAACTATGCCTACATCGATAATATTCAGGAAGCTGAAAAAGTATTTGTCAATGAGTTCGGCGGCACCCTGTTTACCATTGCCAAGGATGTTAAAATCCAGATCGAGTTCAATCCTGCAAGGGTAAAGGAATACCGCCTGGTAGGGTACGAAAACCGCCTCCTGAACGAGGAAGATTTTGATAATGATAAGATCGATGCCGGGGAACTGGGATCGGGTCATACCGTTACAGCCCTCTATGAGATCGTGCTGAGAGAGGAAAAACCGGGAGAAGACAGGCTGAAATATCAGACTACCCTTTGGAACGACCTGGCACTTGAAAGCAAGGAGCTAGCCACCATTAAATTCAGGTATAAAAAGCCTGATGGGCTAAAGAGCCAGCTAATAGAGAAAACCATCCTGGATGAATACAGAAGCTTTGCGGAGACCAGCAATAATTTCCGCTTCTCGGCGGCTGTTGCCGAGTTTGGGATGTGCCTGAGAAATTCCGAGTTTAAAGGTACTTCCAGCTACGATGAAGTCCTGAGACTTGCCTCCAATGCAAAGGGAGAGGATGAAGAAGGATACCGCAGCGAGTTTGTCCGTCTGGTAAAAACTGCCAGCTCACTAAAATAGTTTTCATGGATTCCTGATTCTGATCTGCCTTTGGGCAGTTGGTTTGACGGGGCTGCGCTTTTGCGCAGCTTCTTTCATTTATTGTATTTATTTCTTACCTTGTGTATTACAGGGGAAAAAACGAGAAAGGGCAATTGCAGGTTAAATCCCCTCATCAGTTTATAGAGTTGAGCAGCAGGGAATAAATTAATCATGGAAATAAAATCGTTCACCGAATATTACAACAAGCAAATCAGGATTGCCTATGTGATTCTTATTGTGCTGACCATTGTAATAAACCTGCTCGACCTCAATAACCTTGATTTTAAATCGATTTCCCTCCTGATCATAAACACCTCTACCATCACCCTGCTGATCATTACGCTTATTATTTATTTTCTTGGGAAACTGAAACTCCATATTGCGGTTAGCCTGGCCATGTATATTATTGTGGCAAATTTTTTCTTTTCCTACATCAGTTTTTTTAGGCCCAAAGAGGAATTATTGGATTACCTGATGCGCGAGACACTTTTTCTTCTGCTTATGATGTTCTTCGGTGGTTTATTCCTGCATCGCAACCATGCCATTGCGATTCTTGTCTTTATGCTGTTCCGGTATATAAGCTTAACCATCTATCTTAAACCTCCATTTCTTCTGGAGAATATCTTTACATACAGCCTGACTTTCATTGCCCTTACTTCTGTGGTATATTTTTTATCCGGAAAACTGCACCAGTCCATTCTGGAAATCCAGTTGAAGCAAAGCGAGATTATCCGTAAAAACGAAGATCTTTCCATTAAGAATATCAGTCTTCAGAAGATGAATACCTCGAAAGACAAATTCTTTGCAATCATATCCCATGATCTGCGTAACCCCCTGAATGCGCTAAAGGGTTTTGTCGATTTATTTACAATGAAAGGGAATTCCCTTGCTGAAGAAAAGCGTGAATCCTACCTTTCCAATATGCGTTCAGCCATTGATAATATCAATGAGTTATTGAGCGATTTGCTGGAGTGGTCGCGTTCGCAATCCAACCAGATGAGCTTTAATCCAAGTCATTTCAGACTTTCGGACCTATCGGACACGGTTTGCTATTATCTTAAACAGGTTGCCGAACTGAAGGAGATTACTCTTGAAGACCTTACCGATAGGGATGCAGAGGCAAATGCCGACTTCAACATGATGTTTACGGTCATGCGAAACCTGGTCTCGAATGCCATAAAATTCAGTAACAATGGAACCGTTGTCACCATTTTATCAGAAGATCTTGGAATGGAATACAGGATGAAGATCATCGATCAGGGAACCGGTATCGATCCGGAGAATATTAGAAAACTATTCCAGATCAATGAAGCGTTCAGCACCCCGGGAACGAATGATGAGAAAGGGACCGGGCTCGGTCTCATTCTCTGTAAAGAGTTTGTGGAGAAAAACAGAGGCATTATCGGTGTTGAGAGTGAGCCGGGTAAAGGAAGTTCATTCTGGTTTACTCTGCCTAAAAGTCAGCATGGGTAAGCACTTGCGCTGTCCTGGAGCTCGCCGTGCCAGGAATTCCGGAAGAATTGAGTTTAAATTCTTATATTCGGCATGATAACCGGAAAGCAATGCGACGAAACGAGCAGGAAATCACTGACATTAATACCATTTATGAAATTCTGGACCAATCTGAAGTTTGCAGGCTCGCTCTTCATGACAGTCCCTATCCCTATATTGTACCCCTGAATTTTGGGTACGAGGATCAGGGGGGATTGTGTTTATATTTTCACTGTGCCCTGGAAGGAAAAAAGCTGGATCTGATCCGGAAGAACAACAAGGTCTGTTTTGAAACAGAAGCAAACACCAGGCTGGTACGCTCTGCGAAAGCCTGTGGATGGTCGATGGAATACAGAAGTGTGATAGGTTATGGGACCCTTGGGATCCTTGAGGAAGAGGAATTGGTTAGGCACGGGTTGAAGATCGTCATGAGGCACTATTCCGGAACGTCAGCGCACGATTTTGATGCCCTCTCCCTTTCAAGATGCCTGGTATTGCGACTTCAGGTTGAGTCTTATTCCGCAAAGCAACACAAGCAATCCTGATACAAAATAAAAATAATTCATCCTGGTTTAATAATCGCAGAAAAATAGCGGATTATAACTCTGCGATTTTGTATTTTTGCTCCATCATGATGAACATGTGGCTACATAGGGATACAATTTCAACACTCGTGCTATTCAGGCACCGGGAGGTAGATAGTTGTATGCCAGCGTAGAACATCATAGTAGCAAACAATATATGAAACCTCCCGGTAAAAGCCGGGAGGTTTTTTTTTACCTAAATCTCAGATTATGGAAAATGAAAATGTCCCAGGTAAGTTCGGGGCTGTTCTGCTGGCACTTGGCGGAGTGGTCCTGTTTTCCGCAAAAGCGGTATTTGTAAAAATGGCGTATGCCTTTGAGACAGACGTAGTGCTGCTCCTGTTGGTCCGGTTAATGATTGCCCTGCCTGTATACTTGCTTATTGTTGTGTTTTCATTCAGGAAGTGGAAGAAAAAGTATCCCCTGAAAGCCATACATGTTCTGGCCATCACAGGCCTGGGACTTGGGGGGTATTACCTGGCCAGCTACCTCGATTTTGCAGGGCTTAAGTATGTGTCAGCCAGTGTCGAACGTATCATTCTTTTCGTCTACCCGACGATGGTGGTATTGCTGACTGCCCTGATGAACAGGAGCAGGATCCCCGGCAGGCAGATCTATGCCATTGTGATCACCTATTTTGGGATGTTCCTCATTTTTTATCAGGGGGTAGGTTCGGAACAACAGGTAAACCTGTTGCTCGGAGGAGCATTGATTATTGGATGCGCATTTATCTATGCCCTGTTTATGATCGGCACCGAACGGTTAATGCCTTACGCCGGATCGGTGCAGCTTACAAGCTATACGATGATTGTATCAACAGTATCCGTGCTGTGCCACTTTCTGTTGTCTGACCATCCTCCCCTGACAGGGGTTCCCGTGCAGGTATTCTGGATTGGCGGTGGAATGGCCATATTTTCAACGGTGATACCCTCCTTTATGATCGCTGAGGCCATTCGCAGGCTAAGTGCCTCAAATGTGGCTATCATCGGGAGTATAGGACCTTTTAGTACCATGCTTATGGCCTCCGTGTTCCTGGGGGAAAGCCTGACAGCGTTTCAGTTCCTGGGTGCCATCATAATTATTTCAGGGGTCCTCCTGGTAAGCTTCGGGAAGAAAAAACCGGATGCCCAACCCGATAGCAGAGAGCTGAAAAAAGTAGCCTGAAGTAATTGTTTCCTATCCTGAATTAAAACCAAATGATAAAACAGCAAACTATAACTATAAAGAAATGAAAAACGATTGGAACCCGGAGTTATACCTTCAATTTGAAAAGGAACGCAGGCAGCCCAGTATCGATCTGGTTTCCCGGATCGATAAAAAAAATCCTCAACAAATCATTGATATAGGCTGTGGTCCCGGAAACAGCACACAGGTTCTTCGCTACAGATGGCCTGATAGTAAGATCATGGGGATCGACAATTCCGAGGCTATGATCGCAAAAGCAAAAAGAGACTATCCGGACCAGGATTGGAATGTATTCGATGCGGCGACAGAAATGATCCCCGGAAAGTTCGATATCGTTTTCTCGAATGCAACAATTCAATGGATACCGGATCACCCTGGCCTGTTCAGAAAGTTCACTGACATGCTGTCAGACGGGGGTATACTGGCCGTTCAGATCCCATTATTCTGGAACATGCCTCTGGGCAAATCTATTCAGAAGACTTCCAGGATGGTAAGGTGGGCGAATAGGATAGGAAAGATTCATGAGCTCTTTACCATTCACAATCCCGTGGAATATTTTGAGATGCTAAGTAAACTATTTGACCGGGTGGAGATATGGAAAACAGACTATATCCATATCATGGAAACTCAGGAGGCCATCCTGGAAATGATCCGAAGTACCGGCTTGCGACCCTATCTTGATCAGCTCGGGGAAGATGAAAAGTCAGGGTTTACTAACTTGATTCTGGAAGGGATCAAAAGGGATTATCCTCACCGTGAAAACGGAAAAGTCTTATTCCCCTTTGAGCGTTTGTTCCTAATTGGGGAGAAGTGTTGACAGATTATTTCCGGGCTTGCACCGGGTACAGATTAATTCGTGCAGATACCGGAAATTTAAGTATGCTTAAAATATTATTTAAGCATACTTAAATTTATATTTTTTATCCAACAACGCGATTTTCCATATAGTTAAGCCTTCGCTTCTGCCAGTCATCCTTTTTTTTATTCCCCGAATCATCTTATTTTCGTTGGGAGAACATAAGCTGATTCAATGGCACGACCAAATTATATACTACCCAAGTCGGTAACCCACATGGGCATTAACCTTACGGCAGTAGTTGCCTATGCCATCACCCTGAGCTTCCTGAGAAAGTTCGATGTGGCAATATTGTGGAGTGTTGTCATCTCGATTGGGGTACTTGCCGCGGTCATTGCCGGGCTGGAAAGGATTATCATAGGGAAGAGGCTTAACGATTCTGCCGGGTTGAAATTCTCCGGTCTCAACAAGCTGAATTTCCGGCGCATCAGTCTTAAGTTACTGGGATTTTATGCCACGCTTCTTCTGGTTGCTGCATTTTACCTGCTTTTTCCTGTATATCATACGACAGGTTTCACCCAGTATTTCAGGTTTACGGGCTATCTTTTGCCTGTGCTGCTTATTGGGGGAATATTCTATTTTGTAGCAATGGACCTTTTTATGAAGGAACCGAAGGACTCTTACTGGCATGCAGGGATGCTTGTGCTGGGTAAATATCGGGAGACGGACCCTTCGCAATTGAAGAATCATTTCCTCGGATGGCTTGTGAAAGCTTTTTTCCTTCCCCTGATGCTTGGTTTCCTGATGAATGATACAGCGATCTCATTTCAACATTCCTTTAGGGAAAGCCTGGATAGCTTTCCGGAATTCTATCGTTATGCCATCAATTTCATTTTCTCGGTTGACCTGTTGTTTATCTCGGCCGGATATTTACTTACGCTGAAGATCTTTGATTCCCATATACGGACTGCCGAGCCTACCGTAATGGGCTGGCTGGTTGCTCTCTTATGCTATCCCCCTCTTAGCCATATGGTTGGGAACAATTACCTGCTTTACGGTGGTGACTGGCGATGGTTGAAATTGTTTGAGGGAAACCAGGGCCACCTGTACCACATCTATGGATTGGTAATCCTTGGCCTGTTTGCGTTTTATGCACTCGCCTCAGTTGCCTTCGGGTTAAGGTTTTCCAACCTGACCAACCGTGGGATTATAACAAATGGTCCCTACAGGTATATGAAACACCCTGCATACCTAGCAAAGAATATGGCCTGGTGGTTTGCTTCCATACCCTTCCTCTTTCAGGATAGCTGGCAGATCAGGATACAAATGAGCCTCTTACTTTTAGGACTGAATTTTATTTACTACATTAGGGCGATAACAGAGGAACGGCATCTATCGCTGGACGCTACCTATGTCAAATACGCAACAGCCATGAATGAGAAGGGAATATTTAAGGGCCTTTACCGGAGATTTCCTTTTTTGAAGTACGATGTAAAACGCTATGTCGATGCTGATGGAAATTTAAAGAAACTCTGGTTCTGAGGTTTTAATCGTCCGCTTTGGTAATTGCGTGTTTGTAAGGGGCAGGTAGTATGCTGCCTTCCGGACAGGCTATTTTAAGATACTAACCATCAAAACATACCATTATGAGAAGCATTGTTAGCTACTTCGGCCTTATGCTCGTTATGGCACTGCCTTCATTGTGTACACAGGTAGTTGCCCAGGAGACATCACCTGCTTCAGCGATCTGGGAAATGAGCGATCCGGCCACCGGGGGTACGGGAACTGCCGCGGCTACAGCCGGCTATATTGAAGCCAGCGAGGAAACTTTTGTCAATACTTCCATAAATCAGTATTCCGGTCCGGAAAACAGCCAGCGTGTTCGAATTGCCTCGAATGAATGGCCCGCTAACCAGACTACACCTATTGAAGGCGTCTACATCGAGTACACTGTTGCCCCGAAGGAAAATGCCCGTCTTTACCTGGGTGAATTTCAATTGGGTATTGCCGCTGCCTCCATTAATACGATGAAGGCAGAGATCCGGTATTCGAAAGACCCGGCTTTCGCGACCTATGAAGTTATTCCGTATTCAACCGGACTGGAAGATAACTACCTGCGGCGCGATTCCCTAACATGGATCGATGCAGAGGTAGAACTTACCGTGCTGGAAGGACAGGCTTTTTACGTTCGCATCTATCCCTGGGTGGATAACGATCCTGATATCAGGACCGGGAAATATGTATGTCTGCAAGGCCTGGTTATTTCAGGGATTATCGAGAGCATACCGGTTGAAGCCTCTGTGATCTGGCCTTATGACGGCGATGAAACCTATTCAGCCACCGGAAATCTGGAGGCAGCAGGTCCGGTCAGCAGCCCGTCGATGAGCTACTCAGGAAGCACTCAAATGCCCTCCGCCGGATCCGGGGCAGAAGTAATGACTGGGATTTACGAACCGTTTACACAAGACTGGTATGCTGAAACGGACACCGCTGCTGACTACTACATTCAATTTGCGGTATTTCCTCCGTTTGGTACCACCCTGAGTTGCGATTCTTTAAGTTTAAAAATCGGGGGAAGGAATTCTGCCACGCTTCAGGCTGCATTATTTGCTTCTGCAGCATCTGACTTCACTTCTTCAAGCATTCTGATAGGTGATACACCCCTGGAGCAAGACTCTGTGGCAAAATGGCATGTCTCCCTGAATAACGAGCTGGTTTTCGGGGATACCCTGTTTTTAAGGATCTATCCTTATAATACTGTTACGGAATCTGGTGCTATCGGAATAGTCCTCGACCATGTCAGTGTGTATGGTATTACCGTGGGGATCACCGCCGATCCCCCGACAGTCACCACCGCAGCCTTATCCTATGTCTCAACGACTTTTGCCACCTGCGGAGGAAATATTCCTTCTGATGGCGGGAATGAGGTAATACAGCGAGGGGTAGCCTGGAATACAGAGGGTGAACCGATCATTACCGATGATCACACGGTGGATGGCACGGGATCCGGCTCGTTTGTCAGTCAGATCACCGGTTTAACACCCGGCACCACCTACTATGTCAGGGCCTATGCCAAAAACGGGGCGGGGACCTCGTATGGTGAGGAACTTGAATTACAGGCCCTTTCAGCCATCATGGTACCCACCGTTACAACAGCCAGTCCTGATAATATCATGGTTGTATCTGCAGAAGGGGGTGGTGAGGTTACCCTTTGGGGTGGCGATTCAGTCACTGCCCGCGGAGTTTGCTGGAATACGACAGGAGATCCCACTATTGCTGATGGCACATCGCTGGACGGTGAAGGACTCGGGAGTTTCAACAGCTACATCTATCCGCTGACGGAGAACACAACCTATTACATTCGTGCCTATGCGACAAACAGTGCCGGCACAGGGTATGGCGGGCAGCTGACTTTCACTACCCAGACACCCGCCCCGGATGTAATTAAAACCGTGGCTGCAGATGGCAGTGGCGATTATACCTCAGTTCAGGCAGCATTTGATGATGTCCCAGAAAATTATACCGGCCGGTACACCATCTTTGTCAAACCGGGGACTTATTACGAAAAGCTCATCCTTGAAGCTAACAAGATCAATGTTGTCCTGCAGGGAGCTCATGCCGACAGTTCGATTCTGACCTATGACGACAATGCAAACAGTGATAACGGTTCAGGAGGAACGGTAGGAACTTCAGGTTCCTATAGTGTGGCCATTGATGCGGATGATTTCATCGCCAGGGACATTACCTTCCGAAATACGAACCAGGAAGCCCAGGCTGTTGCGCTGAGGACCAATGGTGACCGCCTGAGCTTTTACCGGTGCAAGATCCAGGGATATCAGGATACCTACTATGCCTGGGGAGGAAGTGGTACGGCGCGCAACTATTTCAGAAACTGTCTGATCGAAGGTTCTGTGGACTTTATCTTCGGACGGAATATCGTTGTTTTTGACAGCTGTGTGATCCGGGAAAACCGTAATGGAGGAGAGCTGACAGCGGCATCCACCGAACCGGAATCGAAGTTTGGCTTCGTATTTATCGATTGTATTATCGAGGCGGATGCAACAGGGTATGACGGTGCCGCCATCACCAGCTTCTCCCTGGGAAGGCCCTGGCAGAAAGCACCCCGCACCGTTTTTATTAATTGCTATGAGCCGGCGTCACTTGATCCGGCAGGTTGGGATAACTGGAATGTAGTGCCGGCATTGTATGCCGAGTATTCCTGCTATGGCCCGGGCTCCGATATTACCTACCGGAATCCCGTTTCCAGGCAGCTGACCGAAGAGGAAGCTGCGGAGTATACCCTGGCCAATATTTTTGCCCGGGAATCGAATCCGCTTTACAGTTTTGACTGGATGCCTGCAACAGACTATTATAAACTGGGACAGACCATCAGTTTTGAAGAAATAGGTGAACAGGATATCAACTGGAGGAGCCTTGTTCCCGAGCTGTCTGTCAGCTCGAATTTGCCACTTACCCTTGAAAGTTCGAATACCGGGGTTGCTACTATTGAAGAGGGAACCATCCTGTTCGTGGCAAATGGTACTGCGGAGATCACAGCATCACAGCCTGGCAACTTCATGTACAATGCTGCTGCTGATGTAAGCCGTACCCTGACTATTACGGGGGAAGTAAACATCGATCAGATCCTGGAGGAGGTCTTCAGCCTTTATCCAAATCCTGCGTCAGATCACTTGCAGATTATGCGTGATACGGATGATGAGCAGATGCTCAGGATTATCCGTGTTGATGGACAGATTGTTCATGAAGAACTGCTGAACACCGCTGAACAGGTGATTGATCTTTCCGATCTGGAAAAAGGATTCTACCTGGTGCAGTATAAAGAGAAGATCTATAAACTGGTATTGGAATAAATAGCTACTCTCTCGGCGATGAAATAAGCCTGTACTAAGAACCTCAGGCGGGATTGGCCCCTGAAGCTTTGAATGAAAGCGACACGCTGGCGAGTGATACAAGTACGTTCGGTTTTATCCTAAACGATACCATCTACACTTTTTCCTCTGCAGGCTTTGTTGCCTTCCTGTTTGGCGGTGGTCGTCCAAAAATTCCTATCTTCGCCGGCTAATGCGATGCTATGTGGGTTATTTTAGGGTTGTTTTCAGCACTTTTTCTGGGGATCTATGATGCTGTCCGTAAGAAGGCCCTGAAGGGGAATCCGGTTATTCCGGTCCTCTTTATTGCGAGTCTTACGGGTGCAATCCTTTTTGTTCCTTTTATTGTAGGTTCATCGGCAGGTATCATAGCATCAGATTCCGCATTTTTTGTTCCAGAGATTAGTCTTCTGCTGCACCTGAAGATTTTCCTTAAGTCCTTTATTGTGGGATTCTCCTGGTTCCTGGCATACCATGCCCTTAGTCATCTTCCTCTGACCATCATGGTCCCGATCCGGTCCACCGGTCCCATGTGGACGCTGCTTGGGGCCATTATAATTTATGGCGAACGTTTTACTACCCTTCAGTGGTCGGGGATAATTATTGTCCTTTGTTTCTTTTATTATTTCACCCTGGCAGGAAGGAGAGAGGGAATTGATTTCTTTCGTAACAAATGGATCTTTGCGGCTATTGGTGCTACCCTTGTCGGAGCGGTCAGCAGTTTGTACGATAAATACCTTTTCAGCCAATATGACCGGATGGCTGTGCAATCCTGGTATACCCTTTACCTGATCGTCGTTCTGCTGCCATTTTTGATGCTGTTATGGTATCCGCGAAGGAAAGCCATGGATCCCTTCAGGTGGTCACCGCTGATTCCCTTAATAGGAATTTTATTGGTATTGTCCGATTTTCTTTATTTCTATGCCCTGGGAAATCCGGATTCTCTGATTGCAGTGCTTTCCGTCATACGGCGAAGCAGCGTGATTATTTCTTTTGTTTCCGGCGCCCTATTCTTCCGTGAGACCAACCTTAAGCGTAAGGGGCTGGCCCTGTTGGGGATCCTGGCAGGTGTAATCCTGATCGTAACCGGGAGCTTATGAGTTAAACCTGCTCATTATCAGCTATTAAACAAGGAATTTCCGAATCCTGAAGGTTTGTGCGTCACAGAATATGGAAGCGCAGGATATCCAGTAAGCTGGAACGGGTAGATATGCTTATATTTGTGTGGGTTTTTTCTTCAGGGTTTATTTCTGAAAAATCTGAAAGACATTGAGAGAGCAAAAGCGAGAGAAAGATTTTCCGCTGAAAAATTTTTATGCGGGTATTTACAGGCGCTACGATCTGATCAACCGGATTTTCACCTTCGGGATGGACAAGCGCTGGAGGAAGGTCACTGCAGAATTGTGCATGAAAGAAGGGCCGGAACGCATTATTGATCTTTGTTGCGGTACCGGTGACCTGGCCTTTGCCATCAGGAAGAGAGCCGGGGGGGGTACGCAGGTTACCGGCTACGATTATAGCGAAGAAATGCTGCAGGTAGCCCGTGAAAAGCAGGGGAAGTTTTCCCTCGACCGTATCAGTTTTATCCAGGGTGACGCTGCAGACATGCCTTTTTCGGATGCGGAATTTGATTCGCTGACCATTGGCTTTGGTTTTCGCAACCTAATCTATCAAAATTCAAATGCTGCCAGGCACCTGGCTGAGATTTCCAGGATATTGCGTAATGGGTCGCACCTGTATATCCTGGAGAGCGCAATTCCCTCCAACCGCTTAATACACTTTTTCTACAGTCTTTATCTTAGTCTGGTGCTCATTCCGCTTGGGGGGATCATTTCCGGCGATTGGAAAGCCTACCGGTACCTGGCAAAATCATCGGCAGGATTCTATCAGCCTGCCGAGCTTCAGGAGATCCTGAAACAATACGGGATGCGGATATGCAGTGTCAGGAAGTTCTTTTTTGGGGCTGCAAGTCTTATGATTGCCCGAAAGGAATAATTGGTAAGTCGGAATGAATGGCATGGAGATAAAGCTACCTTTTCTCAGTTTTTGTTCGCCGGGGTTTTGTTATATTTGATCTGAACTTATTTCAGCAATATGACCATCGAGGAAATAAATAAGTTATGCAAGAATAGTTTCATTGGATACCTTGATATTGAATTTCTTGCTTACGGAGAGGATTTCGTGGAAGCACGGATGCCTATTGACGAAAATAAATTGCAGCCTATGGGGTTGCTCCATGGCGGAGCTTCGCTCGCCCTGGCAGAAACTGTTGCCAGTGCCGGCTCTTTATTAGCGGTCGATGAAACAAAATACAATGTTTTAGGTTTACAGGTAACGGGGAACCATGTTTCTACCATCAGTTCCGGCGATGTCATAGCCAGGGCGGAAATTGTTCACCGGGGGGCATCAACTCACGTCTGGGATGTGAAGATCAGCAGTGAGCAGGGAAAATTGATTTCCGTAGCCAGGGTTACCAACATCATCATGGAGAAAACATAGACAGACAGCGGATGCAGGAAAAACTGACAAAGACATACTCAGTATTTGATGCCCTGAAACTGATTTTGGGTAAAAAACTCTCCTTTGCGATATACAGGTTGCCTGCACAGGAAGAGATTACCCTCATCGTGCAAAAAGACCATGTACTTCAAGAACTGAAAAATCTGGCCGAGGTGGGGGAGGATGGCGGTTTTCTGATTGCTCCTTTTGCTACGGAAAACGGAGACAAAACCTACCTTCTCAAACCTGATTATGTATTCCGGAACAGCCTGGAAGCCGAAGAATTTCATGAGCTGGAATCACTGGAGATCCCTGTTCTTGACGGAACTGAGCAAATTGTCCCTCGCGAGATCGCCAAAGATAACTATATCCGGCAGGTGAATGATACCATTGACCTTATCCGGGAGAAGGAGTACGATAAGGTGGTGTTATCCAGGGCTAAAATCATCAGAGGGAACTACCGCAGTGAACTTAAAATGATCTTTCACCTGCTTTGTGCATCCTATCCCAATGCTTTCGTTTACCTGTTTAACTTTAACGGAAAGTGCTGGACCGGAGCCAGTCCCGAACCACTTGTCTGCACTCACGGGAATGAGCTGTGCACGGTCTCTCTGGCAAGTACACGCCCCTATTCCCGCGAAAATATGGACCTGTCGAACTGGAACACAAAAGAATTACAGGAGCAGGAATACGTGACCGAGTACATCGAGGATATTCTCGAAGAATATGGAGGCACCGGTGCCTCAAAACTCGGGCCATACACCAAGAAAGCAGGCAGGTTATTGCATTTGCGCACCGATTTTCGATTGCCCCTGGATCGGATCGGAGAGAAGTTGCCCTACCTGGTGAGTGCACTGCACCCTACTTCAGCAGTATGCGGAATGCCCATGGAAAAATCGCTCCGGTATATTAAGCAGACTGAATCGCACAACCGTGAATACTATGCCGGTTTCCTGGGACCCATGATGATAGACGATCAACTTCAGCTATTTGTGAACCTGCGATGCATGAAAGTGCTGGAGAACGCTGTGGTCCTGTATGTTGGGGGAGGCATTACCTCCGACTCAGTCCCTGAGGACGAGTGGGAAGAAACTGAAATCAAGGCAGAAACACTTTTATCCATTCTCCAGCAAATTCAATAATGCCACATCCACTCCAGCATATTACAGACCTTAGCGAGATTTGTTACCAGGCAGGGTTTGCCTATGTTGTCATTTCACCCGGATCCAGAAATGCCCCGCTGATCGATGCGTTCAGCTCCCGCTTTCAGGAACGTTGTTACAGCATTGTAGATGAGCGAAGTGCAGCCTATTTTGGCTTGGGGCTCTCCCGCGAAAGCGGGAAACCTGTAGCCTTGCTCTGCACTTCCGGGACCGCAGTTCTGAATTATGCTCCTGGCCTGGCAGAGGCATATTATCAGCAGGTTCCCCTGCTTGCTGTTACGGCGGACCGCCCGGCAGAATGGATCGATCAGCAGGATAACCAGACCATCAGACAGGAAGGAATTTACCGGAATTATATAAAGCATTCGGTGGTCTTACCCGAAAAGATGTCTTCTGAGGAAAACCTTGAACAGGCACATTCCCGGATCGCCAAGGCGATAGCTGCTGTTTGCATAGCACCCCGCGGCCCTGTGCACCTCAACGTGCCCCTTCACGAACCTCTGTATGGCGGGCTGCCTTCCGCTTCTCCGGATCTTCCCGTCCAGGACCTCTGTCTTTCTTCTTCAACAGGTGCGGAAATACCGCATGGTTTCCTGGATGCCTGGACGCGTGCCGGAAAGATCCTGATACTGCAGGGTCAGGGAACCCCTGATCGCCAATTGCATAAAAACCTTGAATGCTTATGCCAGGATCACCGGCTGGTCCTTATGGCAGAAAACATTTCAAACCAATATACCAACGATGCAATAACTACCCCCGACCTCTATTTTGCGCAGGTGAAGGACGGGGAACTGCCTGAACCCGATCTGTTAATATATACCGGAGGTCAACTGGTCTCAAAACGCATAAAAACATACCTGCGTGGTATCAGGGTGCAGGAAACCTGGAGGGTGGGGGTGGATGCCTATCCCATGGATACTTTCAGACAGGAAAATAAATTCGTCCCCAGCGATGCAGGGACAATTTTTGAAAAACTTGGCAGCATGATACAACCGGGAGCTCCCTCTGAGTTTAAATCTGCCTGGATGGCGGCTGCAAGAAAGGTATTGAACTGGCAGAATGAACTACAGAAGTCCCTGCCGTTCTCTGATGTTTCAGTCGTTCGGGATATCCTGAATTCACTGCCCTCAGGTACCAGGACAGAGTTGGGCAACAGCAGTGCCATACGCTATTCGCAGCTGGTTCCTGCGAGAGCCGACTTAATCTACTACTCAAACCGCGGAGTATCAGGGATTGACGGCTGCCTTTCAACCGCTTCGGGAACCGCTGCTGCCTCGGGGGAGCCTTGCTATATTATTCTGGGCGACCTTAGTTTTGTGTATGATTCCAATGCACTTTGGAACCGGGCGCTTTCCAAAAAACTCAGGATCATTGTTCTTAATAATCAGGGAGGAGGCATCTTCGGACTGATTGAAGGTCCCGGTAAAAAGGCGGCCTTTAAGGACTACTTCCTGGCCCATCATCCGGTTGACCTTCAAAAATTAGCAGAAGCCTTTAATTTGAATTATTTTTGTGTGAAGGACAAGCAGTCATTGCAGTCGGCACTTGCCGAAACTGCTAAAGGACAGAATGCTGCAGTAGTGGTGGAAGTCCTTACCGAACAGGAAATTAACACACTGGCTTACCATAGAGTAATGCAGAAAGATTGATCGAAACGGAGAAAAAAGATACGTATGAGTACAAGCAGGGAGTGGAAAAGCCTCAGGGATTATGAGGAAATAAAATTTGAATTCTGGGAAGGTATTGCCAAAATAACCATCAACAGGCCGCGCTACCGCAATGCTTTCACGCCGGATACCACCAAGGAAATGTGTGATGCCATGGTAATTTGCAGGGAGAATCCGGATATTTCCGTGGTTATCCTGACAGGTGCCGGGGATAAGGCATTTTGCAGCGGGGGAGACCAGAATGTAAAGAGCTTTGCGGGTTATATTGGAAAGGATGGAGTTCCCCGATTGAATATCCTGGACCTTCAAAAACAGATCCGGTCCATTCCCAAGCCGGTAATTGCCATGGTAAACGGCTATGCCATTGGCGGCGGGCATGTCCTTCATGTGGTCTGTGACTTGTCCATTGCTTCCGGGAATGCGATTTTCGGACAGACAGGGCCTAAAGTCGGAAGTTTTGATGCCGGCTTCGGATCTTCGTACCTTGCCAGGGTTGTCGGGCAGAAAAAAGCACGGGAGATCTGGTTCCTCTGCGAACAGTACACAGCACAGGAAGCCCTGGATATGGGACTCGTCAATAAGGTTGTACCGCTGGCCGAGCTGGAAGATGAAACCGTTAAGTGGTGTCAGAAGATCATGGAGCGAAGCCCGCTGGCCCTCCGGATGATTAAGGCCGGCCTGAATGCCGAGCTTGACGGACAGGCCGGACTCCAGGAATTTGCCGGGAATGCAACCATGCTGTACTATATGACGGAAGAAGCACAGGAAGGAAAGAAAGCCTTCCTGGAAAAACGCAAACCTGATTTTAAAAAATACCCTAAAATGCCCTGATCGGACATGAGGATGAAAGTGTGGATACAAGCATTCAGGCTGAGGACATTGCCTCTGGCATTTTCCTGTTCTGTGATGGGGAGCTTCCTTGCCTGGTCCGGGAATCATTTCCGGTGGGAAATATTCCTGCTCGCTGCCCTGACCACACTTTTCCTGCAGATTCTCTCAAACCTGGCCAACGATTTTGGTGATTCGGAACACGGGGTGGATAATGCTGAGCGGGTGGGCCCCATGCGAACGGTGCAGGGAGGTTTGATCAGCAGATCAGCTATGAAGGGCGCCATTGCCATACTTTCCGTATTAGCCCTGATTTCGGGATCATTACTCATTTTTATTGGACTTGATAGCATAAAGCAGATTGTACTTTTCTTCCTATTGGGAATCCTGGCTATTGTTGCTGCATTAAAATACACCATTGGAAAAAATCCCTATGGATATGTAGGTTTGGGAGATATCTTCGTTTTTCTGTTTTTCGGGATATTGGGAGTATCCGGAACCTATTACCTGCATACCCACCACTTTTCCGCCTGGGTGCTCCTGCCGGCTGCAACCATCGGGTTGCTGAGCTCAGGGGTACTTAACCTGAATAATATGAGGGATATCAAAAACGATGCGGAGAGCGGGAAACGAACATTGGTCGTGCGATTGGGATCGAAAGGCGCAAAAATCTACCACACCGTGATCATCGGACTGTCCATGGTCTGCAGCCTGATTTATACCCTTGAATTTTATCATTCAATTTTCCAGCTGCTTTTTATTCTGACATTCCCGCTCTTTGTTATGAATATCATTGTTGTTATTCAGAATACCGAACCGAAAGCGTTAAATAGTGAGTTAAAGAAACTTGCCATCAGTACCTTTATTTTTGCCATTATTTTTGGATTGGGATTAGTACTGTAATGATCAAAGCCGTTATCAGACATAGGGATTTTATATTTAGGAGGGCAGCCACAACTTCCAGGGGAACCCTCCATTCAAAATCCGTTCATTTCATCGTCCTGTATGATGATGCGAACCCTTTTGTATCAGGGATTGGAGAATGCTCTGTTTTCCCCGGACTGAGTATGGATGATGTGGAAAATTTCAGCACAAAGCTTGAGGAGGTGGCTCAGATGATCAATAAGGGCTGGTTCAACCTCAATGCTCCCCTCTATGGATTCCCCTCCATTAATTTCGCCCTTGAAACAGCCTTTCGGGACCTTGAAAACAAAGGAACCAGGATCTTATACCCTTCAAAATTCACTTCCGGGGAGGATTTTATTCCGATCAACGGGCTGATCTGGATGGGAAACCTGGAGGATATGGTAAAGCAGATCAATCAAAAGCTGAACGAAGGATTCACCTGCCTGAAAATGAAGATCGGGGCATTGGATTTTAATGAGGAATACCTTATTCTTAGCGCTATTCGAAAAGAATATAAAGAAGAAGAGCTGGAAATCAGGCTGGATGCAAACGGGGCTTTTCAGCCCGACGACGCCCTGGAGCTGCTCTACCGGCTTTCAGATTTAGGTATTCACAGCATAGAGCAGCCCATCCTGCCCTCACAACTGGAAGAAATGGCTGCGCTCTGTGAAACTACACCGGTTCCGATTGCCCTGGATGAAGAACTGATCGGCAAGTATCCGGTTGAAAACAAACGGCAACTTTTGAAGCTGATCAATCCGCAGTATATTGTCCTGAAACCCGGACTGCTTGGGGGTATCAAATCCTGCGAAGAATGGATAAAAGTTGCCGGCGAGCAGGAAACAGGATGGTGGATCACTTCTTCACTGGAAACAAATATCGGGCTCAATGCCATTGCACAATGGACCTACACACTGAACAGTTCCATGCCCCAGGGATTGAGCACGGGTGGATTGTTTGTAAATAATATAGACTCCCCCCTTGCACTTGCCGGAGAAAAGTTGTATTATTTCCCCAGAAAAAAATGGGACCTTTCCCTCTTTACCTCAAAATGAGATGCCCTTACAAAACAATTATCACGGACTGATCCTGAACAACAGGATAATACCTGTTGACGACCTGCAGGATTTTTCGGAGACTATGATCTCGGATGGAAGTGTCCCGGAATGGCAGAAGAAAGTCTTCTCCTTCATTCTCGACTGGGTTGATGACCGGGAGTATATTGAGCAGTTATCCTCCGGAACCACGGGAATACCAAAACAGCTGCAGCTGTCCAAACAGTCGATGGTCGAATCAGCCGAACAAACCTGTAAGTATTTTGATATCACCTTCGGTCAGACATCCCTGCTTTGTCTTCCGATCGAGTATATTGCCGGTAAGATGATGGTAATCAGAGCGTTTGTCGGAGGGATGAACCTGTTAATTGCCGAACCCAGCAGTATGCCGGACCTGACTGGTTTTGGACAGATTGATTTTTGTGCAATGGTGCCGCTACAGGTGTATAACTCCCTGAACAATGTGGATACCCTTCGAAAGATCAGGAAACTGATCATCGGTGGAGGGGAGATCAGGGATGAGCTGGAGGTGATGCTGCGTGATATGCCAAACGAGGTCTATGCAAGTTACGGAATGGCCGAAACCTGTTCGCACGTAGCGATCCGGCGCATCAGCGGCATGGCACATGAAAGATTCTACCGGGCAATACCGGGCGTAATGTTCTCTACGGATGATCGGAATTGTCTGAAAATCAGTGCCAGTTTCCTGGAGGCTGATGTTGTGACAAACGATGTGGTGGACCTGATTGACAGGACCTCTTTCCGATGGATCGGAAGGTATGATAACCTGATAAATTCCGGGGGGGTAAAGATTGTACCCGAGGAGATAGAAGCCCTGGTATCCAAAACCACCGGCCTTGACTGTGCAGTTATAGGATTGCCGGACCAGAAGCTGGGAGAGAAGGTGATCCTCGTACTGGAAAAGGGGGGTGAGGATATTAACCATGCTGAATTGAAAACCCTCCTGGAGGAAGAGCTGCCTAAACATGCACAACCCAAGGAGATAATCCTTCTGGATGAGCTGCCAAGGAACCATTCATTTAAAGTTGACCGGAACAAGCTGAAACAGGACTTGAGTAGCTGATTCTGTTCAGTTATGGAGAGGGCTATTCAAGATTTTCCAGGAAATCTTTAAGTTTTTCACGTATCTCACCGGCCGTTGAGGCCAGTGCTGGATTTTCGATGGCCATCATCGAGGCTACCGGATCGACTACCGAAACCTGTGTTTGTCCCGGTGTTTTTTCCTGAAGTACAATATTGCATGGGAGCATCAGCCCGATGTGCTCTTCGCTCTGCACCGCTTCGTAGGCATGTTTCGGGGAGCAGGCGCCGAGAATAAGATAGGGGCGATAATCCACATTGAGCTTCCCTTTAAACTTCTCATGCATAGCGATCTCAGAGACAATTCCGAATCCGTATGCAGGAAGTTCTTTTTCTACCCTGGCCCTGCATTCGTCAAGGGGCAGCTTAAGTTGTCTGGTAAAATAGTAATTCATGGCTTATTCTTTTTTTGCTATCATTCGGATTATTGAAGCTTCTCCCGAATGAAATACACTTTCAGTTACATTCTGAACGGATTTTTCCATGGACTCGATAAGAAGGTCCCGGAAATCAAGTTTCAGCGATTCCGGTGAATACAGCATGCCAATGTCTTTTGGACCCCCGGAATTGTAGTGGATCTGCTCTTTGGAGAAAGCTTCCATAAAAAGCCGACCTCCCGGCTTCAGCATTGCGACAAATTTCCTGTGCAGTTTTACCCTGGAAGCATCAGGAAAATGAGCGTATATCAATCCGATATACTCAAAGGATTCAGCGCAGCTCCATTCATTCAGGTCAGCTTCATCATAGTGGATGGGAAGGTTTTCTTTTCGGGCTCTTTTCAGTGCCTTTTCTCTGCCGACAGCACTGTAGTCGACAGCGTACACATTCCAACCCCTGGAAGCGGCGTACAGGGCATTCCGACCCTCCCCTTCAGCCGGCAGCAAAATACTGCCGGCTTCGTGAGAGTCTATGAAATTTCTGAAAAAGAGGTTGGGATCTTTTCCGTACACAAAGTCATGCTCACCATATCGCTGATCCCACTTCGTTATCATCCTTCAGCTTCCTTTTCCTTCTTCTCCCTCTTCTTCAGAAAGTCATTAAGTGTGTCTCCTATCAGGTATCCCATGAGCCCTCCGATAAGCGTACTGGTATGCCAATTGGATGTAATGGCACAGGAACCCGAACTACAGCCTATAAAATGCCAGTAAAGATATCCCCCCAGGAGTCCGGCTGCCGTAAAACCGGCAGTGATCAAATATTTTTTATTTATTTTCCGCATGTTCAGAATTATTGCTGAATAATTACAATTAATTTACTTTCAGCACGTCTCCGATGGCTTGCTTAAAGGTATCTTTAGGAAGTGCACCCATGGCCATTTGAGGCTGACCCTCCAAGGGGATGAAAAGAAGGCTGGGAATGCTGCGGATTCCGAATAAACCGGCCAGTTCCTGCTCTGCTTCGGTGTCTACTTTGAAGATCTCAAGCTTATCCCCGTATTCCGCCTTTAGTTCTTCCAGGATAGGGGCAACCATTTTACACGGGCCGCACCAGTCAGCATAGAAATCTATAATTGCGGGGGCTTTGCCCTCATATTTCCATTCCTTGTTTGCTTCGTAGTTAAATACTTTCTCTTTAAAGCTTGTTTGTGTTAAATGTTCAAGTGCCATATTATTTAGTTTTTATGTTTAACCGAAATTTCCTGCAAAGGTTCAAAAAACATACCAAAATATCTAAATATATACATATAAACATAATAAAATAATATAAGTAATTAGAAATCAACACTTAAAGGTTATATATTTTTTATTAAAAGGGGCATGACAGATCGGCAGCGTCATATTTTGCAAGCGTATTTTTCAATTCAGGTTTATCAAAATGGCCGAAAAAGCATTTGGGAATCGCAGGTTATCACCTGGCATAGATAGATAATTGAATAAACCGGGGTATTCTCAAACCTGAAGAAGACTTTACTATGCAGCGGAGTCTGTTACAGTTTCTTTGTTCTTTTGTTGTTTCCATTGTTTTAGCGCAGGAGAACGCAAAAATTTCCACCCCGACCTGAGATTGATGGATAAAAAATTGGAATAGGATGTAATGAAGCTTAAAATATACATTTGATAGCTACCTTTGCAGGTATCATCTTAAACACCGGAACGTGACACAGAAACAAAAAGAATTTAAGCTTACTACAGAATACATTGAGCTCATCAAACTACTGAAACTCCTGAACATCGCTGAAAGCGGCTCACATGCCAAATACCTGGTGGAAGCAGGGGAGGTTAGGCTTAACGGGGAGGTGGAATTACGAAAGCGGGCCAAGTTGAGGGCAGGGGATCGTATTGAGGTATTGGATTGGCTGGTGAATATCGCCTGAAAAGCGGTACATTTTCTAAAACGTCAGGGTAAATACCGTTTCCTTTTCCGGTTCCGAGAAGGCTGTGATCGTCCCCGCATGCAGGCGCATGATCTGACGTGAAAGGGCGAGCCCAATGCCTGAGCCACTGCTCTTGGTAGTAAAAAACGGAATAAAGATCTTTTCGAGCACATCAGGCAGTATACCAGGGCCGTTGTCAATGACCTGTACAGTATGCCGCCCGCGTTTGTTATAGAAGGCCATCAGTTGCAGTCTGCCGTTTTTCCTTCCTTTTAGGGCATAGATCGAATTCTTGATCAGGTTGATCAGTACCTGCTCCACAAGCTGTTCATCAGCTGTGAGCTCCATCTCCCTGGGGTCGACGGTGATGATAAAGTCAATGCCCTGACGGGCAGTTTCTTCTTCCATCAGGGAGTGGATGTTTTCAAAGAGGCCCTCCATCCTGAAGAAGGTAAAATTCGGCTTGGGAATTCGGGTAAGGTTGCGGTAAGTATCCACAAAATGCAACAAGCCCTTGCTGCGCTTATTGATGGTCTGAAGGGCATTTTCCATCTCCCCGAGGGATTCATTCTCAATCATGGTATGGCCTCCATCATCCTTTGGATAGCCATTCAACATCACTTCAAGGGTGGAGGAGATGCTGGCGATGGGCGTAATGGAATTCATGATCTCATGCGTCAGCACCCGGATAAGTTTTTGCCAGGCTTCAGTCTCCTGTTCTTCCAGCACATGCTGGATATCCTTGATGGTCACCAGGGTGGTCACCTTGTCACGTACCTTGATGGTTGTGGCATAGATCGCAAGTTGCAGCAGGTCGTCGTCATCATACACCTTGATCAGTTCGCTTTCACCGGGTTTGATCCGGAAAAGCAGGTCGACAAGCTCCTTGCTAAGTTTTTCAAGTCCTTTGATGTTGGTCAGGCCGGAGATTTGGAAGAGCTTTTTGGCAGATTTATTGATAAGGTCGATAGTTCCGTCCGACTGGTAAGCGAGGAGGCTGACATCAATATTCTGCAGGATGGTCTGCAGGTAGTAGAAGTGTTCCTCCTTTTCGCTGCGTACACGCTGAAAGTCGCTGATAACTTCATTGAAGGCATTATTCAGCTGGTCGAAGGAAGAACCCATGCCCTCCATATTAAATTTTCGGGTGAACTCATTAAACCGGATCGATTCCAGAAAGGAGGTTAGTTCGCGGTTAGTTTTGTCGACATACCTGATCAGGGAAGCAACCTCGAAAACAGTAATGGCACCTACAATGATCGGGGTAAAGAAAAAGTTGGTGGAGAAGGAATAGTAAAACAGAATGATTGAAAGGGTCAACAGGATGACCCTCAGGATGAGGTTGAATCTGAAATTCTTATAGCCCATACTTTTCCATTCTGCGGTACAGGGATGTCCGGGTCAGGCCGAGTTCTTTGGCAGCCTTCGTAATATTCCCCTGGTTCTGTTTCAGCACCTTGAGAATGATCTTCTGCTCGATGTCATCCAGGTTGAAGCTGTCAAGCTCAACGTCGTCCCCTTTTTTCTTGGAGCTGAGATAGAAATCATCCTGGTCCAGGATGTTGTTTTCACACATGATCACAGCGCGTTCTACCGCATGCTGCAGTTCCCTGACATTTCCGGGCCAGCTGTAGTGGTTAAGTTTATTGAGGGCCTGTGAGCTGATCCTGTTGATCTTCTTTTTATATTTCTTCGAATAAACGTCCAGGAAATGCTCAGCCAGGACGGTGACATCTCCGGTTCTTTCCCGAAGGGGCGGCAGGTGGATTTCTACCGTGTTGATGCGGTATAGAAGGTCCTGCCGGAAATTACCCTCATCTACCATCTGATAGATGTCATTGTTGGTAGCACAGATCAGACGGACATCGATGGGGGTGGATTTGGTGGCGCCCACACGGGTAATTTCCCTGCGTTCAAGGGATGTCAGGATCTTGGCCTGCATGGGAGAGCTCAGGTTGCCGATCTCATCCAGAAACAGGGAGCCTTTGGAAGCCAGTTCGAAACGGCCGGGTTTATCTGCCCTGGCATCGGTAAATGCACCTTTGACATGTCCAAAAAGCTCGCTTTCAAAGAGGGTTTCGGTTATGGAGCCCATGTCCACGCTGACAAAAACTTCATCTTTTCGCAGGGAGTTACGGTAGAGCGCACGGGCAACGAGCTCTTTTCCCGTGCCATTTTCTCCCAGGATGAGTACATTGGCATCGGTGGTGGCAACCTTCTTTATGGTGTTGAATACCTCGTTCATTTCCGGCGAGTTGCCGATGAACTCATGGAATGACTGATCGATGATGGCACACAATTCCTGCTGCCTGACGCGCAACCGCCCGGTTTCTTTTTTACTTTGCCTGAGTTTTATCGCAGAGTTCAGGGTGGCCATGAGTTTCTCATTCTGCCAGGGTTTCAGGATGAAATCGGTTGCCCCTGATTTAATGGCTTTTACCGCTTTTTCAGCATCACCGTACGCTGTGATAAATACTACCACCGCATCGGGATCGATAGAAAGTATTTTCTGTAACCAGTCAAAGCCTTCCTGGCCGCTGCTGGCATCCTTGGTGAAATTCATGTCCAGCAGGATGACGTCATAATCATTTGCAGCTAATTCTTCCTGAAGAGTATCCGGACTATTCAGGGTCGTGATTTGTTCAACGCTTGTTTTCAGGAGCAGCTTTAACGCAAAGAGGATATCCTCATTGTCGTCAACAGCCAGTATCCGACCATTTTTTTCAGCCATCGGCAACGAAGTTTTTGTTTGGGTGCACGTATCAACAAATGTAATTAATATCTTCCAATTTTGCCGGAAGTATTGAATTTGGCTCCATACTAAGTGGGATGAAAGAAACCCGAAATGCGGGACATTCTGTTCCTGCTTTCTATCAGGTGATAACTATCTGTAAGCAAACTTGTTTCACTTCAATATTGAGTTTATCTTTAAGTTGAAAGGAAGGCTAAAAATTGGCTGTTCGGATTCGTACTGTAGTGGGTGCGTAAACGAACAAAAACCACCTGACAAAAAGAAACTAATAGTCAATAAGTCAAAATATTGCAAAGCATGGCATGATAAATGAAATCTTTTTCCATATTATTTTAATCCTATGTTAAGGACCGAAGAATTATCACGAATATTTATTGCAAATGAGGTTCAGACGGTGGCTTTGAGCCGGGTGAATATTGCCATCGAGAAGGGTGAATTTGTTGCGGTCATGGGGCCGTCAGGTTGTGGGAAGACTACCCTCCTCAACATCCTCGGATTACTGGACCGTCCTACTTCAGGCAGATACTGGCTGGAGGGGAAGGAGGTCTCAGGGCTGAGCGAACTGCAGCGTACGTTCCTTCGGAAGGGTAAGATCAGTTTCATTTTCCAGAGTTTCAACCTGATTGATGAATTGTCGGTCTATCAGAATATAGAGCTTCCGCTGCTTTACATGGGACTTTCCTCCCGGGAGCGTAAAAACAGGGTGAAAGCTGTGCTTGAAAGCATGAAGCTGATTCACAGGCGCAGGAATTATCCGCGGCAACTTTCCGGGGGGCAGCAACAGCTTGTTGCGATTGCCAGGGCAGTGGTTACGAGGCCCGATATTATTTTTGCAGACGAACCCACCGGAAACCTCGATTCCGTTAACGGTTCCGAGATTATGGATAACCTCACCAAGCTGAATAACGATGGCACAACGGTTGTTATGGTAACCCATTCCCCGACACAGGCGGATAAGACACACCGGATTATCCAGCTTTTTGACGGTCATGTGGTCAGCGAGAATGTACGCAAAACCATGAAAACAGGATAGGCTATCTGCTGTATTCCGGTCAATCCAAAATACTTAGCCCGGAAATTCTTAATTTTCCTGCGGAGCATAAAGCTAAAATTTCGATAAGTTTACACATGATGAAATTTAAACCAGGCCTTAGCATATTACTCCTGCTATCCGGTATTTGTGCATTCGGGCAGCATCCATGGACCCTTTCAGAGTGTATTGAGTATGCAAATGCCCATAATATTCAGATCAGACGAACCGAACTGCAGGCTGATGCTGCCCGCGAGGATCTACTCCAGGCAAAAATGAATCTTCTTCCAGACCTGAATGCCGGATTTGGAAGAACCTACAGCTTTGGGCGGCAGGTTAACCCCGGCACAAATGAATATACCGAAAATAATTTTATCTATGACAGCTACGCGGTTACTTCCAACCTGGTGCTCTTTAATGGCCTGCGGAACTATCACCGGATCAGGCAGAACCAATTCCGGACCCTGGCAGCGATTCAGCAGGTTGAAGTGGAAAAAATGGAGAAAACCCTGAGCATTGTTGCTGCTTTTCTGCAGATCCTGTACCAAAAGGAAATGGTCGCCATGACGAGGGCACAGTTGGAAGCCACCCAGTTTCAGACTGACAGGACCCGCACACTTGTCGGGGCCGGAAAGATCGCAGAGGGTGGCCTTCTTGAGCTACTGGCACAACTTGCAAATGAAAAACTGAATGTTACAAAGGAAGAAAACCAGCTGAAGCTTTCTTTCCTGAACCTGGTTCAGTTGCTGGATCTCGATTCAGTGGCAGGCTTTGAAATTTTCTCTCCGGAACCCCTTGATTCTGAGAACCAACAAGCAATTCCGGCTGTCAATGTGGTATATGCCGATGCCCTTGAATTTTTTCCGCATATCAGAATGGCTGAATATCAGCTCCAGGCTGAGAAGATGAACCTGAAAATGCAGCATGGCCGACTTAGTCCGCAGCTGGTGTTGTCAGGAAGCTTTTACACCCTGTATTCCGATTATTATGGAACGAATGGCGCAGATTATCCTTACGGTGACCAGTTCAGGGACAATCTGGCTCAATCGGCCGAGATAGGACTGAGTGTCCCGATTTTCAACCGGGGTGAAGTGAGCCGGGATATCAGTTTGGCGAGGATCAGCCTCGAAGACTCAAAATACCTTCTGGAACAAACCAAACAAGTGTTATTTAAAGAAATACAGCAAGCCTGCAATGATGCCGGTCTTGCCCGAGAAAAATTTAAGGCAGCAGAGGAAGCTGTTAGTTCATCCAGGGAATCGTTCAGCTACACGGAAGAGAGCTACAATTTAGGTGTTGTGGGTTCTGTTGAGTACAGTCTTGCAAAAAATAACCTGATCAGGGCAGAATCCCAGCTTTTGCAGGCCAGGTATGAAGTAATCTTTGCATGGATGATCCTTAATTTCTACCGGGGGAAGTCAATAGAGCTGTAAATGGGGTAAATCCTGTCAGGGCAGGATCAAATATTTTTCTCAAAACACAGGTAAGGAAGCTTCTGGAAATCGGAATGGAAGTTGCCTGCATTTTCAAATTTTCTGTTTATAAAGAAAGTATCCTCCACAGGATATTGTTCCAGTACGTCAAGCCGGATGCTGGTAAACTTGTTTTCCCGGGCATATCCCTCGGCAAAAGCGAGGAGTTTTTCAGTAACATCGGTTTGACTGTATAATGGATGAATGGCCAGTCGGTTCACATACAGGACCTTTTCCCCGTTCCCCTTCCAATCGATATCAGCGTATTCCTTTGGCATCTCCTCAGTCAGGTTTATCATTCCACGTACCATACCCAATTCAAAACCAAGATATAATGTACCCTTGTCAATATCCTTTTCAATGACCTTAGGCCCGGGATTTGCGTTGTTCCACTGTTTGAATCCCCTGCTGTTCATATCAGCAATACATTCTTTGAGAACGAAGAGTGCATCAACCAGGAAATAAGGTGTTGCTTGCTTAATATCCATTAGAAACTGAGCTTGTTTATTTGCACATGCGAAAAATCTATTCTTAAATTTAATAAAGATATTTTAAAATACTTTGTCACGCAAAAATAAAATGGAAGTATTATTGAAGCAATTAATATTTTGAAAATGCGTTAATCTTTCAGCTGATAAGCTAGTATTCACTAACTTTGCAAAAAAAGAATGCGAAATAGTCTCATTGCGGTTCTGAGTGGCTTCCTGTTAATAATTTTTCTTTCTGACTGTCAGAATGATGGAGTGATGGTTGATGATTTTCAATTAGGGTTCTCCGCAGATACGGTATATTTCGATACAGTATTAACGACTCTCGGTTCGGTAACGCATCATTTTCAGATCTATAATCCGGAAAACCAGCCGGTGGAGATCGATCATATTTTTCTTGCCAGGGGGCAGGAATCCTTTTTTCGCCTAAATCTCGACGGAACGCCCGGCCGCGAGTTCAGCAAGGTTATCATTCCCGCCAGGGACAGCCTTTTTTTGTTTGTGGAGCTCACGATAGACCCCCTGGATGAGAGCAATCCGGTTCTCATTAAAGATTCAGTGGTTTTTGAGACTAAATCGGGTTTGCAGGATGTCAAGCTTCTTGCTTATGGGCAGGATGTTCACGTATTCAACGGAGAGATCTTCAAAACTCAGACCTGGACAAAAGAAAAGCCATACCTCATTGTAAACAGCGCAGCGCTTGATACAAACGAAGTGCTGACCATTGAGCCCGGCACGAAAATTTACCTGACCAGTACCTCGAGTTTGCTGATCTGGGGGCAGATACAGGCTCACGGTACCTACGATGAACCGATCATCTTTAGCGGAGCCCGTTTTGATGGCCGTTATGAGGAGTCCGCCGGACAATGGAGGACCCTCTACATCGCTGAAGGAAGTAAGGATAATGTACTGGAGCATGTGATCATCAGGAATGCTACTGCCGGCATCCAGGTGGGCTATCCCGACCGTGAGAAACAGGCTGCTGTGGAGCTCAGGAACTGTATGATCCTGAACAGCAGTTCGCTGGGGATTTTTTCCTTTAACTCGATCATTAATGCCTATAATACGGTGATTGCCGATTGTGGATCAATAGGGATTTACATTCAGATGGGAGGAACCTACAACTTTTACCATTGCACACTTTCGAATGTTTCCGCCTATTACCCTGATTTTTTCGAAAATGCCTATAAAGCCAGGTCGCTTCCGACGCTTATGTTTAAGAATTACTTTGAGTGGTACGATTTCGACGAGGAATTCAGGTATTTCGAGGATACACTACCGGGCGATGTGGAAGTCAATTTCTATAACAGCATCATTTATGGCACCAGCGTATCTGAAATTTATTTCAAGAAGAACGACATGGCCGGAATGAGCTATCTTTTTGATCACACCCTCATGAAGTTGCATGCCGATTCCCTGAAATATTTTAATCCGGCACAAATGGTTTCGAACATTTATAATCGGGATCCCGGATTCCTGAATGACAGCATCGTGCTGGGCGATTATGATTTTAATCTGAGTGATACCTCGGTAGCGATCGATGCCGGGAGCCTGGTGCGGATCCAGGGAATACCCCAGTTGGAATACGATTTTACCGGAAAACTCCGCACTGTTGACGGAGCCCCTGATCTAGGCGCATATGAATACGAGTAGATACCTGATTTTAACATGCCTGCTGGTCTGTTTACAGTTTGTTACAACCTGCATCGAAGCTCAGAATACCCTTGTTTCAGGGGCAGAGCGGGGGGACCTGCGCATCATGTTCTACAATGTGGAGAATTATTTCGATACGCTGGATGATCCCCATAAACGTGACAACGATTTCCTGCCGGATGCCGATAAGAAGTGGAACGGCTACCGGTACTACGAAAAGTCACAGCATATTTTTCAGGTGGTGGCCGCTGTGGGGGAGCTGGAGCCGCCGGAGCTGATTGGCTTATGCGAGCTGGAGAATGAAGCTACCCTTCAAAAGCTGATCTGGTCGACCGGGCTGTCAAAGTTTCCATACCGGATCGTACAGTATGAATCGCCCGATTTGAGGGGCATAGATGTCGGTCTGCTTTACCGGTCCGACAGGATGGAATTGGTGAGTTCAGAGCCACACACCATCCGTTTTCCGAATAATCCGCGGAAGAAAACGAGGGATATACTTTACGGGAAGTTCCTCTGCAACACAAAGGACACCCTGCATATTTTTGTGAACCACTGGCCTTCCCGGTATGGGGGACAGGAGGAATCGGACCCCGCCCGCCGGTATGTAGCCGGAATTCTTAGGCATAAGACAGATTCCCTGCTTGCCATTGATCCCTGTGCAGCCATTCTGATCATGGGCGACCTGAATGACGGCCCCACAGATCCCAGCATCAGGGAGAGCCTGGGAGCTATTGCTGCAGACGGAAAGGCTGCTTGTGCCAACCTGTACAACCTCTCGATAATTCCGGTCGCCAATGAGGCAAAGGGGACTCACCGCTACAAGGCTAACTGGGAAACTTTCGACCAGTTTATTGTGTCAGGGTCCTTGCTAAACAAGAAAAAAGGACGCTTGTATTCCGCTCCTCAAATGCACATTGCAGACTTCTCTTTCCTGCTTGAACCTGACAAGACCTACGGAGGCGTTAAGCCTAACCGCAGCTATTTCGGTTCGTACTACCACGGCGGATTTAGTGACCACCTGCCGGTGTTCCTGGATATTTATTTCCGATAGGGAAACGCTTTTTCCCTGTTGATCCTCACGAATACCCGAAGGTCCTGGCACAGCTTTACCGACAGTATCCTTCAGCAAAGACTGCCACTGTAACCGGTTGTTCGATAGTTGCAGGGACATGATATAAATCTTCTAAATTTTCTTACGAAACCCTTCTGCCTTAAAAATGAAATGCACACTTTTGCGGGATGGATTTGCAGTTTGTTATCGCTTTGTCAGAGCACCGGATTCTGGGCTACCTGTTTGCACCCTACCTGATTAAATTTGGCAGGAAAGAGGGAAAGCATACTATCTTCGAACGGGTTACCCTGCTCAACCTGAAGACCTATGAAAATGCCATTACCCCAGAGCAGGTCCAGCTGGTAAAATATATCGAGGAATACAACGATCAGAATCTTAACAAGCTCTTTTCCAAGAAGAAGAAACTCGCCACCAAGGATTTCATCGGCGGGATGGATAAGGAACTATTCGCGGTACACATACGGCCATACATTGAAAGGCGTATGGCCCGCTGCCTGGATATTATGCTTTTCAACCCTGTACCGATATACCATAAGGCTCTTCATAGCATAATTTACGAGGATGACCGGATTGAACTGATTGAGGAAGAAGGATCGGCAGTGTTTAATTTCAGGCGAAAGGAAGACGGACTGATTTACTATCTTTCTATCGAACACCGGGGTGAAATCCTGAACCTTAAGGGCAGCGAAGGGATGGTCATTATCAATGAACCCTGCTGTACCATTCTCAGAGACCGCCTGTTTGTTTTCAGGGATATTGACGGGAAGAAGCTGATGCCCTTCTTCGATAAAGATGCGATAAGCATTCCCAAAGCTTCAGAAAAGAAATACTTTGAGAGCTTCGTTCGCAATGCCATAAAAAAATTTAAGGTGAATGCCGAGGGCTTCAGCATTATTGATGTTGATGCTGAGCCTGTACCGACCCTTTCAATAGAGAACGACCTTTCCGGCAGGTACCATTTCGTGCTGAAGTTTATTTACGATGAAAAGTCGATCTACTATGCAAACCGTAAAACCGACCAGAAAGTCAGCTGCGAGATCACAGATGAACAGGCTACATTTTACCGTCTGAAGCGTGACTATAACAAGGAGAACGAGTTTATTCTCCATCTCCTGTCGCTGGGCCTTGTCAACCGCGAAGGACCCTTTTTCATTCCCATGCTTAAAAAGGACGATTCGGTGAGCTATGAAGTTATAAACTGGATCAATACTCATCACAGGCTGCTTCAGAAATCAGGTTTTTCTGTAGCTCAGAATAATCTGGAGAAGGATTATTACCTGGATGATTTTGAGATTCGTATGGAGGTTTCCGATAAGAGCAACGACTGGTTTGATATTGAAGCCAGGGTTGAGTTCGATGGTTTTAAGATTCCTTTTGCCTCTTTCCGGGATAACATCCTGAATGGTGAGCGGGAGTATATGCTGCCGAATGGGAAGCTTGTTATTCTCCCTGCTGAGTGGTTCGAGAGCTACCGGGATATGATGACTTTCTCCAGGACCGAGAAGGACACTATGCGCCTGGACAAGAGGTATTTTTCGCTGCTGAATAAAAACATCAAGGGGATTCCGGGTGCTTACAAGGAGAAGTTCCTGAGTCTGATCGAAACCGAAAATGCCCCTGAAAAAGTGCCCGGGGAAGTCCTGGCCGAGCTTAGAAAATACCAGGTTGAGGGTTATAGCTGGCTATACCGTTTGCATAAAAACGGCTTTGGGGGTTGCCTGGCAGACGATATGGGATTGGGAAAAACCCTGCAAACAATTACCAATCTTTACCGGGTAATCAGCGAAAACAGGATTGAAGAATCACAAACTTCCCCGATCCCGGAAAGATTGCAGCTTTCCCTGTTCGATTCCCCTGCAACCCTCCCCGGAAAACCGGTGAAAGTTTCATTGGTGGTAGTTCCCACTTCGCTGGTACATAACTGGCAGAATGAGATCAGGCGTTTTACGCCCGGACTGCAAATCGGATCCTACGTAGGAGGGCAGCGCAGGCCCCTGCAGGAACTGGTGGGACAGTCGGATATCATCCTGACATCCTACGGCATTATCCGGAACGATATTGAGGAATTCTCCCGCTTCGATTTTCAGTACCTGATCCTTGATGAAAGTCAGATGATCAAGAATCCCGGGTCAAAGACCTATCAGGCAGTAATTACCCTTCGGGCTGATCATCGTCTCGTACTTACGGGAACACCGATTGAAAACTCCCTGTCGGACCTTTGGGCACAGATCAACTTCCTGAATCCGGGTTTACTGGGGAACCTTAGTTTCTTTCGCACCCAGTTTCAACTACCCATTGAGAAAAATGCTGATGAGAATAAGCGGGACATGTTACTTAAGCTTATTGCGCCCTTTGTCCTGCGTCGCACCAAAGCCGAGGTGGAACCCGAGCTACCCCCGGTCAGTGAGCAACTGATCTACTGTGATATGGATGACAGCCAGGAGGTGCTCTATGAACAGGAGAAGTCCAGGGCACGGAACCTGGTGATTGAAAAGCTATCACAGGTTGGCTTTCAGAAATCGGCCATGGTCATCCTGCAGTCGCTCACCAAGCTCCGGCAGATTGCCAACCACCCGGCGCTGGTCGAGGAAAACTATTTTGCCGGTTCAGGAAAGTACGATGAGATTACCCGCAACCTGATGAACCTCCTGGAGGAAGGTCATAAAGGACTTATCTTTAGCTCCTTTGTAAAGCACCTGGACCTGGTGGCGGAATTTCTTGACAGGAAAGGAGTTGGCTATGCCCTTTTAACCGGTGAAACCAGGAACAGGGAAAAAGAAATCGATCGCTTTCAGAAAGATGATAATTGCCCGTTCTTTCTGATTTCCCTTAAAGCGGGTGGGGTGGGACTAAACCTGACGGCTGCCGATTACGTCTTCATTCTTGATCCGTGGTGGAACCCGGCTGCTGAAATGCAGGCTGTAAGCAGGGCACACCGTATTGGACAGGAGAAGAATGTTTTCGTCTACCGCTTTATCTCGCGGGGAACACTTGAGGAGAAGATCCTGAAACTCCAGGAGAAGAAAGCAGAACTTGCCGAAACCTTTGTCAATAATAATCTTAAAGGCATTTCAGAAGAGCAGGTAATGGATTTGTTCGAATAGCCGCCGGGATCTATTCTTTCCAGCTATCGAGCTCCCTGACCATGCTAATCAGGTCGTCTTCACGGCCGAGTTTTAACCCTTGCTTTTTAATGTAGCTCAGGATTCTTTCTTCATTATCGGGGAATTGCCGGGCAAAATGGCTTTTATTGCTACTCAGCCGAATGATTTCACCCTCTTCCGTGATGAGGATATGGGCATCATCTTTCCTGTCAAAATGAGCAGGTTTTGGATCTTCATAGCCTGTCTTGGCAGGTTTAGCATCCACAAATTCGACCACAGATTGCTTGAAAAGGCTTATATTTCCTGAGTATAATTCAATCATATAACCGCCAATGCTGGGGATCCTGAAAAAAGGGACGTATTTGTTATTTTCCAGTATAATGTGCTTGATTTCTTTTATTTCAGCCAGTTCCAGGAGCTGTTCATCCTGCTTAAACTCCATTTTCTTTGCATAAATATTGTAGCGCATTGGCAGGTTTTCGATTAGCCTGCCATCGATAAATTCAATCGTAGCAGGCGTCAATTCTTTGTTAGAGTATGGTTTTCCTTCAATATATTCATACTCGAGGAAATTAATCGGAGAAGCTTCCCTGAAAAGTATTTGATTAATGTGGTCCATTTCATGGATTTCATCCCCCTGGGCCTTATTGTCCGCAGGACAGGCCAGCAGCAGAAGAATTGCAAGAGGGGCTATAAACGGGAAAGGGTTTATTCTTGCCGATTTGCGTGATCTTGTTGAATACAGGTTTGATCTCATAATCATAGTTTATGAGTTGAATATTACGAAAAAATGAGCTCATGCACAAGGCGATTGTATTAAGAAAGTTGCGCCATTTTGTTTTTTTTTATCCCTTGAATCGTACTTTTATGGCGAAATCAAGAACCAAACCCAATGAAAACAAAAACACATTTTTTACTATTCCTGTTGATTAGCCTGTGTTTTGTACGCTGTTCCAAAGAACCCTCGCCGATGGATGAAGTGACTGTCCGGGCTATTGATTTTGATACCCTTGAATTTGCCTCCTCCATGAAAGGCTGGGAACTTTATAGCTGGACAAATGGTGATGACTGGTACTATTCGCTGCTTCCTGGAACTAATTCCCTGAAAACCATAGAGATAGTTCTGTTTCAACCTTATATTGTTATCGGTGAGGATTCCCTGAAGAAGATGATATCCTGTTTACCAAAAGGGGAGGAGATTGCCTGGATCAGTCCGGAATGGATCGAAAAAATCTGGGGTGAAACCTATGAGGGATTCGGGATTCCGGCTAAAAAGATCCAGGAGGACCTAGTCGAATTTTGTAGAGTTAACGGGTATATAATGAATATCGCATAGCATAGCAGGAATGAAGATTGACGGAAAACCTTATCAGACCATCTGGCTCGATCCGAAAGACGAAGGCATTGTGCATTCCATCGACCAGCGGAAAATACCTTTTCAATTTTTAGTGGAACAACTGACCGGCCTTGATGAGGTATGTGTTGCCATCAGGGACATGCATCTGCGAGGGGCGCCACTGATCGGAGTTGCAGCAGCTTTTGGACTATACCTTGCTGGCTACAGGCATCCGGGGAATCCGGATCTGAAGAAATACCTTTCGTCAGCCGGTGACCAGCTTCTGGCCACCCGCCCTACTGCTGTAAACCTGAAAATGGCTGTTGACCGGCAATTGGCAGCGATCACCAGACTGGAAGATCCTGCCGCCATTATTTCCACCCTGAAAAAAGGTGCCCTGCAACTTCTTGAAGAGGAAAAGGAGAATTGCAGGATGATTGGAGTGCACGGCCTCGAAATCATTAAGGCTATTGCCTCAACGAAGGGGGGGGAGCCTGTCAACATTCTGACCCACTGCAATGCCGGTTGGCTGGCATGTGTGGACTATGGTACTGCCACTGCCCCGATTTACCTGGCCCACGATCATGGAATAAAGGTACATGTCTGGGTGGATGAGACACGCCCGAGGAATCAGGGTGCCCGGCTGACGGCCTGGGAACTGGGACAGCATGGTGTGGACCACACCCTTATTGCGGATAATACCGGTGGGCTGCTTATGCAGCAGGGAAAGGTGGACATGGTCATTGTTGGCAGCGACCGGACAACCCGTTCAGGTGACGTCGCGAATAAGATCGGCACGTACCTGAAAGCTCTTGCAGCCTTTGATAACCGGGTACCCTTTTATGCAGCCTTGCCACTTACAACGGTTGACTGGGAGATCGACGATGGCGTAAAAGAAATTCCCATTGAGGAGAGGAGTCCCGATGAAGTGCATTTTGTTGAGGGTTTCGCAGACGGAAGAATACAACAGGCAAGGATAAGCCCGCAGAACAGTGCTGCGATGAACCTGGGATTCGATGTCACACCGGCGCGACTGGTGACGGGTATCATCACTGAAAGAGGTGTCTGTCCCGCATCAGCAGAGGGATTGGCAAGGCTGCGAAAGCAGGCCTGATGGTTTTTCGTTGTGCTTTTCGGGTTAGTGTTTTTCCTGCGGACTAATCAGTACTGTTCACGCTCATTCGGGAAGTCTTTCCGCTTCACATCAACAATGTAATTCTCAACGGCCCCGTGAATCTCCTGGTTCAGGTTATGATAGCGGCGGAGGAACCGGGGGGAGAATTCCTGCGTAATTCCGAGCATGTCATGTAATACCAGCACCTGTCCGTCAACATCCGGTCCGGCACCAATGCCGATAATCGGGATGCGCAGGGAAGTTGACACTTCCTCTGCCAGTTTTGCCGGGATTTTTTCCAGCACAATGCCAAAGACCCCGGTTTTTTCCAGGAGGTGTGCATCTTCAACCAGTTTGCGGGCTTCATCCTGCTCCTGCGCACGGACCACGTAAGTTCCGAATTTATGGATCGACTGCGGGGTCAGTCCCAGGTGTCCCATTACCGGTATTCCGGCAGAAAGGATCCGGCTGACCGACTCCAGAATTTCGCGTCCACCTTCCATTTTTACGGCATGTGCACCTGTTTCCTTTAAAATACGAATTGCAGAAGCCAGGGCTTCCTTGGAATTCCCCTGGTAGGTGCCAAATGGAAGGTCGACAACAACCAGGGCCCTTTTCACCCCGCGAACCACCCCGGCGGCGTGGTATATCATTTCGTTGAGGGTGATGGGGACCGTAGTTTCATGACCAGCCATCACGTTGGATGCTGAATCGCCGACAAGAATAACGTCAATGCCTGCTCCGTCCAGAATACGCGCCATGGAATAATCGTAGGCGGTGAGCATGGCGATTTTCTCTCCGCGAAGTTTCATCTCGTGAAGGACATGTGTTGTAACCCGCCTGACTTGTGAATGAACTGACATAAGCTGTCTTTTTAAATGGGCTACAAAGTTTATAATAAATTCACAGAACTGACAACAGAAAGTCCTTTTTTCAGGGTATGCGCTTAATTTTCTGTCTTTTTGTCAGGAATGACATTCGAACTGACGGAATCCATTCAATTCCCTGCCAAAATTCCGGGCAATTCCGGAATGGCATAATCATTGAAAATAGTAGTTCAAAACATAAGAACTAAAATAATAACATCTAAAAGCATATAAGTAATGGGTAAAATTATTGGAATCGATCTTGGAACCACCAACAGTTGTGTTTCAGTTATGGAAGGGAATGAGCCGGTTGTTATCCCCAACAGCGAAGGGAAGCGGACAACTCCTTCTGTGGTAGCTTTTGTTGAGAATGGCGAGCGCAAGGTAGGTGATCCGGCTAAACGTCAGGCCATAACCAATCCGGAAAAGACGGTATCTTCCATCAAACGGTTTATGGGAGAGACATTCGATAATACTCAGAAGGAGATTAACCGTGTACCCTATAAAGTGTTAAAGGGAGATAACAATACTCCCCGGGTGAAGATTGACGACAGAAAATATACGCCTCAGGAAATTTCGGCCATGATTCTTCAGAAGATGAAGAAGACAGCTGAAGACTACCTCGGACAGGAAGTTACCGAAGCGGTGATTACCGTTCCCGCATACTTCAACGACTCACAGCGTCAGGCTACCAAGGAAGCTGGGGAAATTGCCGGGCTGGTTGTAAAAAGAATCATTAATGAGCCTACTGCCGCGTCACTGGCCTATGGTCTGGACAAAAAGGACAGAGACATCAGGATCGCTGTTTTCGACCTGGGTGGAGGAACTTTCGATATTTCCATTCTCGAGCTTGGAGATGGTGTTTTTGAAGTTAAATCCACCAATGGGGATACCCACCTGGGTGGAGATGATTTCGACCATGTAATTATCGAGTGGCTGGCTGATGAGTTCAAGAAAGATGAAGGCCTCGACCTCAGGAAAGATCCTATGGCTATGCAACGCCTGAAAGAAGCTGCCGAGAAGGCTAAAGTTGAACTTTCAAGTTCAACCCAGACGGAGATTAACCTCCCGTATATTATGCCGGTTGACGGCATTCCAAAACACCTTGTTAAAACACTCACCAGGGCCCAGTTTGAGCAACTGGCCGATTCACTGATCCAGGCTACCATAGGCCCCTGTAAGCAGGCACTTAAAGATGCAGGCATGTCAGCATCTGAAATCGATGAGGTGATCCTGGTTGGGGGTTCAACCCGAATTCCTGCTATCCAGGAAATCGTCGAGAAATTTTTTGGCAAAAAGCCTTCCAAAGGAGTAAATCCGGACGAGGTTGTAGCCATCGGCGCTGCTATCCAGGGTGGTGTACTCACCGGAGAAGTAAAAGATGTGCTCCTGCTCGATGTTACCCCGCTTTCCTTGGGTATTGAAACCATGGGAGGGGTGATGACCAAACTGATTGAGTCGAATACCACCATTCCGACGAAAAAAGCGGAGACTTTTACCACTGCAGCTGATAGCCAGCCTTCAGTAGAAATTCATGTCCTGCAGGGAGAGCGCCCAATGGCAGCAGGAAACAAAACCATCGGCAGGTTCCACCTCGATGGCATTCCACCGGCCCCGAGAGGCGTTCCTCAGATCGAAGTGACTTTCGATATCGACGCAAACGGGATCCTTCATGTACATGCCAAAGACAAGGGAACCGGTAAAGAGCAAAGTATCCGTATTGAGGCTTCGTCAGGACTGAACGATGATGAGATCAAGCGTATGCGCGATGAAGCCAAGGCAAATGAAGACAGCGATAAGGCTGCACGCGAAAAGGTTGACAAGATTAATGCTGCTGACAGCATGATCTTCCAGACCGAAAAACAACTGAAAGAATTCGGGGATAAGATCCCTGCGGATAAAAAGGAGTCTATTGAGAAAGCGCTTGCAAGCCTGAAAGAAGCTCACAAGAGCGGGGATGTTGCAGCTATCGATACCGCTACTGCCGAACTGAACAACGTATGGCAGGCCGCTTCACAGGATATCTACAACGCCAGCCAGCAGGCACAGGGCGGTCAGCAACAGGCTGATCCGGCTGCAAATGCTGGTCAGAGCCAGGAAGGCGGGGCTAAAGGCGGTGATGATGAAGTTACCGATGTTGATTTTGAGGAAGTAAAGTAATACGTGATACCAGGTAGATTTTAAGGGCTGCTTCATTTTGAAGCAGCCTTTTTAGTAGTGACAAGTGATCGGCACAAAAATCTACCCGGGAAACCCAACATGCCATCCGGGGGGCACCTGACTTCATCCGGGAGACAAAAAAACCTCCCGGTTACCGGAATTAATCCAAACCGGCTTGTGTTTTCTCCATGGCTTTGGCCTGGGATCCACTCTCCTGAAGCAAGTGTCCGGCTTCCGCCCACAATCGTTCACATGCGATTTCCTTCCAATAAGCAGTTTATAAACATGCAGCAAGAGAGAAAAAATCAGTACTTTTAACCATATTTAGTACTTGCACTTATGTTACATAAAATTCTTACCATTTGTTTGCTTTTCCTTTCCGTCGCTTTGGTCGCCCAGGAAAATGACACGATTAACAGGCTTGATGCCAAAGGACTTAAAACCGGGTACTGGGAGAAAAAGTCTCCGGAAGGCAAATTTATCTACCAGGGATATTTTAAAGAGGGTAAACCCATTGGTGAGATGCGCCGCTATTATGAAACCGGGGAGTTAAAGGCTATCATGTTGTACGAAGAAGGAAATGATCGGGTTAAAATAAACTTTTATTACAACGATGGTGAAGCTGCAGCGGAAGGGTGGTATTATCAGAACCAGAAAGATAGCCTGTGGACCTACTACAGCTTTTATTCTGCTACGGTTACCTCTACCGAAAATTATGTCAGGGGGCAGAAGCATGGCCTGGAGAGAAAATTCTATGAAAACGGGAATGTTTCGGAAGAGATCGGGTGGAGCAATAATATGAAGCATGGAGTGTGGAAACAGTACTACGAGAATGGCGTGGTAAAACTTTCTACCGGGTATTCCTATGGAAAGGTATCAGGGCCATACCTGGTTTACGGGGAGACCGGGGATATCTATATCAAAGGCCAGTTTGTGGATAACCAGCAGGAAGGTACCTGGTACTACTATGATATTGACGGTAAGGTGAAATCGGAACTCGTCTACAAGAATGGTGTCGTTGAAAATGAAGACCAGCTGATCGATAAAGACCTGGAATTTTTCAATATGGTTGAGGAGAATATCAGGCTTGGTAAATTTAAGGAACCCACCATGGAGGATGTTATGCCGGGTGGCGGGCGTGACTACTATTAATCGTTTTTAAACGCTTGTTTCCTACGTGAGGGTTTACGGAGGACAATTTTTAGGACTGGCGACTATGAATTTCAGGCTGAGAACCTATATCGTTTTCATTCTTTTCCTGAGTTTCGGCAACGGATTGTCAGCTCAGGCAGGCTATCCCGTGTATTGGGTCAGCTTTACAGACAAGGACCATACTCCATACTCCCTGGATAGTCCCGGGGAATTCCTTTCACAGCGGGCCATCGACAGGAGGCTTAAGCAGGGGATAGACTTCGGGGAATCGGACCTGCCGGTCGATCCGGCCTACCTTGACAGCCTGTCATTTTTAGGTGCCAGCATCATCAATGTATCAAACTGGTTTAACGGGGCTATGATCGAAGTCCCTGATCCCGCTCTGATCGAAGTGATTACTGCCGCAGAATTTGTTCTGGACACACCTCTGATGATCAGGCCCGGCTTTACCTATAGCATGAAAAAGAGTGCCTCCTCAAAGCTGGAACTATGTTCGGAGGGCGACAGCTATCCTTACGGCACCTCCCATAACCAGATTGCCATGCTCGATGGCGATGCCCTGCACGAGTCCGGATACCGTGGCGAAGGGATGCTAATTGCCATCCTGGATGCCGGCTTTTTAAATGCCGATTCCATTTCTTCCTTGCAGCATGTGTGGCAATCGGCGAATATACTTGCCTGGCGCGATTTTGTAAAAGATGGTGTCGATATCTTTGATGCCCATAACCACGGGACCCAGGTATTTTCCATTATTGGGGGAATTGAGGAGAACTTACTCTATGGAACAGCCCCTGAAGCCGAATTTGTGCTGGTACGAACCGAGGATGCAATATCGGAATACCTGATCGAAGAATATAACTGGGTCTGCGGTGCGGAGTTTGCCGACAGTATCGGTGCCGATATCATCAACAGCTCACTGGGCTACGCCCTGTTTGAGGATGCCAGTCAGGACCACAGCTATGAGGATATGGACGGAGCCACTGCACCAATCTCCATAGCAGCAGGGATTGCTGCCTCTAAGGGAATGGTGGTAGTGACCAGTGCAGGAAACGAGGGAGGGAACAGCTGGCGCTATATCACAGCTCCGGCTGATGCCGATAACATCCTTGCGGTGGGGGCTACGGATCCCTCCGGGATCATCACTGGTTTCAGCTCACGCGGCCCCAGTGCCGACGGCAGGGTAAAACCCGATCTGTGTGCCCAGGGTTACCAGACGGTTTCGCAACACTCCGGAGGCAGTTTTACCACCTGTGCCGGCACCTCGTGTTCCTCCCCTGTAATAGCAGGCATGCTGGCATGCCTGTGGCAGTCGATGCCCGGTGCCGGGAGGGAGGAACTGCTCAGCCAGGTCAGGCGAAAATCCTCCCGTTTCATAACACCGGATGCCGAATATGGGTATGGGATCCCCAATTTCGTAGAGACCTTTGCCCTGATGCACGAGTCTGTACCTGATGAAACAAGCGGGGGACTGGCAGTCTCCCTCTTCCCAAACCCTGCCGATGATGAAATCTTTTTCAATCTGTCCGGGCTGGGAAAAGAAACTCATGTAACAGTTAACATAATTGATATGTCAGGGCGTTTGTATTACCAGGCAAACTTTCCGACCCTGGAGGATCGTGATGTCCTAAAGATCAGCGATCTCACTTTCCTTTCATCAGGACCGTACCTTATGAGGATCACCTCGGGAAGCGGGACCCTTACGCAAACCTTTTTCAAAAAATAGTCGCCCATGCAGGAGAACCAACTGACCCTACTTCAGCTGAACAGTGAGATCAAGAATGTCCTTAAAGTGCATACAGAACGATTTTACTGGATTGTCGGGGAGATCAGTGAGCTGAAGGTGAATTACAGTGGGCACTGTTACCTGGAGCTTATTCAGAAAGACGAAACCAGCGACCAGATCCTGGCACGGAGCCGTGCAATGATCTGGGCACAGAATTTCCGGCTGATCAAGCCCTATTTCGAAACCACAACAGGGCAGCTATTGACAGAAGGTCTGCGTGTGCTGGTGAAGGTGAGTGTGGAGTTTCACGAAGTGTATGGTCTCAGCCTCAACATCACGGATATCGAACCAAAATATACCGTTGGTGAGATGGCCCTGCGGAAGCAAAAGATCATCGACAGGCTGACGGAGGAAGGGGTGATCGACATGAACAGGGAGCTGGAACTGCCCATGCTGTGCCGGAAGATCGCCATCATCTCATCGCCTACTGCAGCGGGTTATGGCGACTTTTGCAACCAGCTGGAGAACAATCCCTACGACTATAAATTCTACCTGAAGCTGTTTCCCGCGGTGATGCAGGGCGAGGCAGCAGAGCAATCGGTAATCGATGCACTGGACCGCATTTATGCCCGGGAGGGTTTTTTTGATGTGGTGGTGATCATCCGTGGCGGGGGTTCGCAGGTTGACCTGAATTGCTTTAACAGCTACTGGCTGGCATACCATATTACCCAGTTCCCGTTGCCCGTCCTGACAGGTATCGGGCATGAGCAGGACGATACCGTTACCGACCGCGTCGCCCATACGCGCCTCAAAACACCTACCGCCGTTGCTGCCTATCTGATCGACATGATGGCCGTGCTGGAAAACCGCCTCGATGAATGGACTGAACAGCTTGGGGAAATGATCCGGGATATGGTCGTTGAAGAGTCGCTGAAACTCAACAGGCTGTCGCATAAATTGCAGCAGGTATTGCAGGACCGGATAAGCCGGCACCGCAACCGGCTGAACAATGCCTCTTTTCAGCTGCATAAAGGCAGCATGGACCGCATCAGCCTTTCGCTCCGTAGCCTTGACCGGATCGGGTCAAAGGTTCTTACCAGATCATCCGCTCTTCCCAGGGACCGGATGCAGGATCTAAAATGGATACAGAACCGCATGAAACAAACGGTGAGTCTCAGAAAAGACGGACTGAAGCAGAAGCTTCAATTTATCGAGGAAAAGCTTGATGCCTATGATCCTGCGCGGGTCCTGGAAAGAGGTTATTCCATCACCCTGAAAGACGGAATGCCGGTCAAAGATGCCAATGTACTTAAACCCAACGATATCATAACCACCCTCTTCAGAAAGGGTAAAGCAGAAAGTATAATTAAAAAAGAAGACCATGAGCGAGAATAAGCTATCCTATAGCAAAGCATATAAAGAGCTGGAAACTATCCTTCAGCAGATTGAGAACAATGACCTCGATGTGGACAACCTGGCAACCAAGGTAAAGCGGGCTGCTGAGCTGATCAAAATATGCAAGGGAAAACTTCGGGAAGCAGAAGCGGAGATCGAGGAGGTGATCCAGGATATGGAGGAGGAAGATTAGCCGGGTGCCGGGTACTGGGTGCTGACAACCTGTAAGGGACATTGTCTGAATGAAACTCAAAAGTTAGTTTTATGGCACTCCCATTGTTGATAAGGTAGATCATTAAGAAATCCAACTAAATGCGTAAACTGGCATGAAACAAATCCTATACATTCAAATCCTTCTGCTCACAACGAGCATGGTTATTTCTGCTCAAACACAGCAAGGCGATCCATCCGGGTGGTTCGGGAATGAAACCCTGTCGATTGGTAACGGAAAGTACAGCAGTACCCATCCGGAAGAGGGCTTTGGGGATTTCCGGTTGATTGGTTGGTCAGAAACCGGTTTGATCGCCTACCTGTTTAATCCAATGACATCCGTTGCCTGTGAGACAGAGGAGACCTTGTACATTTACGACCTGGTAAATAATTATCAGGTATGGAGAAAATTTGCATGCTCCGTAGACTGGACAGATCCACAGGATCGCACCGTGAAGGAATGTATCGGGAAGCTGACAGAATATCAGATTAAGCCCGCTACTGCCATTACCTTAAAACCAATGGATACTAAAATTGAACGTGCGGACTCAACGATCAAAGTCTTTCAGATCAAAGGAGATCAGCAGCTATTGCTGGCTTCTTTAAAATTGCAGAAAGATTGTTTTTCGATGCTTGAAGCGGATGGTTATCTTGTGTCGCCATTAAACGAGAACCTGTATGCGGTGCTGCTTCCCTACCTTTGCGATATAGAGGATGTTTGTGTTTTGGGATGGGAAGGAAAGTAATCAGCACTTTATTTCGTTCAGAGATATTAATTACATTTGGAGCCAGGTAATCAAGAAAACAGTTCATGAAGAAATGGGTCCCTTATCTCTTATTTTCAATAATTGCGCTTGCATCCTTTAGGATGTTCTCATCAATGTTCTATCCTGCATTCAACTCGGATAATGCCGTACCCGTTTTGATGATACACTATTACAAGTTGCCCAGGGATTTATATTATTGGGGAATTGACCGATTAGGAAGTCTTATCCAGTTAATCGCACAGATTCCCTTTATGCTCAATATTTCAGCTCTTGCTTCGGAATCGATCGTACATTATATCATTTTATTTTTTGGGTTTCTGGCATTTTCAAGCTTTATAAAATCAAAATTCCTGAAAGTAGTTTTTGCACTGATATGGTTTTTCCCACCTATGCGATTAATTGACGTGACACAGTTTTATCTGGGAATTCATTATAGTCTGGTCGCGATCATCGTATACCTGTACAATAAAAGATTGCCGGAAATAAGGAATAAATCGATCTGGTTAAGGCATATTCATTATTTATTAATAGTACTAATTTCCATCACAGCAGTATGGGTATCAGATATGGCGCTTATATCAGTTTTTGTTATTGTTGGCATTCAGGCAGTCTTTTATCTGA
>JAFGEO010000112.1 GCA_016931575.1 Bacteroidales bacterium
TCGAAGTTACTGCCGGAACGGAATATGCAGTAGATATTACCGCAACTGCTGAAGGCGAAGTGACTGTTGAAGTTACTGCCGACGCTGCATCGGATGCAGCAGGCAATGGAAATGCTACAGCTTCTGACAGCTATGTCTATGAGATCATTGACGGAATCGATCAACAAGTAACACAGGATGTTCGGTTGTTCCCGAATCCCTCGGATGGAACGCTGAATATTGAGCTGCCTGGTGAGTCGACTGTCAGGATTCTGACAAGCACCGGTGCACTGATCCTTACTAAAGATTCTGTAACCAGCGATGTCTTTGATATAAGTAACCTGGAACAGGGAGTGTATATTCTGCAGGTTCACAATGCTCAGGGAATCGCTAACTTCAAATTTATTAAGAAGTGATCCTTCCCGAATAGAATGAATGGAGCCGGCATTTGTCGGCTCTTTTTTTGCTTTGAGGTGCAGGAATTCTTATATAACTTTACTATAACTGAGCACAGAATATATGTTACAATTTTTATAAAATATGATAAGCCATTCGAAGTGGATGGAACTTTTTTTTTTCACCTTTGCGCCGAATGGAGATTGAATGATAACTGTAAAATTTGGATATGAGTAAGACAATTATTGGAAACGATCTGCCCAATATTCCCTGGGAAGAAAGAGCTGCCGGAGATACCAGTATCCTGTGGCGGTATAGTAATAACCCCTTGATCGACTGGAATCCTACCCCGTCAACAGCACGGATCTATAACAGCGCTGTGTTACCACTTGATGGTGAATTTATTGGTGTTTTCCGTGCCGATCATAAAAACGGCCGTGCCAACATTCACTTTGGAAGGAGCAGGGACGGTATCACCTTCGATATTGAAGACGATGTGATCAACTGGGTAGATGAGGAGGGTAAACCGAATCCGATCAGTTATGGTTACGATCCTCGTTTTGTCAAGATTGAAGACACCTACTACGTGGTGTGGTGCGACGATATGAAGGGAGCTTCCATCGGTCTGGGAAAGACAAAAGATTTTAAAACCTGGACACGACTGTCAAATCCCTTAATGCCCTTTAACCGGAACGGGGTGTTGTTTCCGAGAAAGATCAATGGGAAGTACTTCCTGTTGAGTCGTCCCAGCGACAGCGCCCATACCCCTTTCGGCGATATCTATATCAGTGAGAGCCCGGATATGGTTTATTGGGGAAAACACCGCTGGGTAATGGGTAAAGGCGGCCAGGGATGGTGGCAGGGTATGAAAATCGGTGGCGGACCCGTACCGATTGAGACTACTGAAGGATGGTTGCTCTTCTACCATGGTGTTTCCACCACCTGCAATGGTTTTGTTTATAGTTTTGGCGCTGTTATCCTGGATATCCATGAACCCTGGAAAGTTAAATACCGTGCCGGTGATTACCTCCTGACACCGGAGAAAGAATACGAAACCACAGGATTTGTACCGAATGTATGTTTCCCCTGTGCTAACATCTATGATGCTTCAACCGGCAGAATAGCAATATATTACGGAGCTGCAGATACGTATACTGCTCTTGCCTTTTGCCAGGTGGATGAACTGATCAATTGGATTAAGAAAAAGCATGAGAACGTTTAATTATCTTTTACTGATAACTAATATATTTTGGAGGTCTGTCATCCGGCAGACCTCTTTTTTTTGTTTTTTTTGGTAAAACGCTAAAAAAAGCATATTGAGTTTACTATTTTAGTATGTTATTCATACAGAATTTGAAACACAATACTACTATGACTCCTTACGAAGAAATTGCATCGATGATCGACCATTCTTTGCTCAAGCCAAATCTGACTGAGCAGCAGGTACTGGATGGCTGTAAACTGGCCGATGATTATAAAGTTGCATCCGTATGCGTCAGGCCATGCGATGTGAAACTGGCTGCCGACTTCCTTCAGGATAGCCCCGTTCTGGTTACTACTGTAATCGGATTCCCTCATGGAACAAGTACTACGCAGTCAAAACTGGAAGAAGCCAAAGAAGCAATATATGACGGAGCACTGGAGCTGGATGTCGTAATGAACATCGGAAAGATGAAGTCGGGGAAGTATGAAGAAGTTCTCGACGACCTTAAACCTGTTGTTGAATACGCACATAAGCGCCTTGTTAAGGTGAAGGTAATCTTTGAGAATTGCTACCTGAATGTACATGAGATCATTAAAGCCTGCCAGATCTGTAATGAGCTGAGTGTCGACTGGGTTAAAACGTCTACGGGCTTCGGAACCAGTGGGGCTGAAGTTCAGGATATAAGGGTGATGCTGGAAAATACCCACCCTTCCATCGAGGTAAAAGCAGCCGGTGGTATCCGTACCCTGGAGAAGGCCCTGGCTATGAAAGAACTTGGATGTACACGGATTGGATGTACCGCAACCATGGAAATTCTAGAAAGCCTGAAAAGCTTATATTAATTCACTTGCTGTACCCGGCAATATCATTAAATCACTGAGTTCTTAAACCCATCTGATCTATGAAAAACATAATTCTGATTGCCTGTATCCCGGTCCTCTTCATGGCCATGGGATGTAGCAGATATGGTTACGTACGGCTCAATTATCCCCAGCCACCTGCTGTTTACCTGCCGGATGACGTTCATTCAATAGTTATCGTTAACCGATCCCTCACTACAAAAGAAGCCGAGGATAAAAGGATGAACGAAGCTGTTCTTTCCGCGGAAATTGCAGGCTCTGACAGACTGGCCTCTGAAGAGTGCCTGAAGGCGGTATATGATGAGTTTAACGGATATCACGGAACCGAGATTGTTTTCCCTAAAAAGTTACGCCTCTTTGGCACCGGCACCCGGGAAACCCCGGAAATGCTTTCCTGGGATACCGTCCGGAATATCTGCGAAGAGAACAGAGCAGATGTGCTGCTTGTATTGGAGAACTTTGATTCGAATTCAGATCTTCTCCTCTCTGCCGCCAAAGACCAGGTGTCGAATATACTGGCTGGCAATGCTCCCCGGCCCAGTGTGCCTCACAATGCCAGGGTGGATGTGTACAGCTACTGGCGCCTATATGACCCGGCAAAGGAATCCGTTATCGATCAGTATCAGCATACCAGCTTTATGAATTTTAATATTACCGGGGGGGTACTTCCCTTAGATGCCTTGCCCCGTGTGGCATATCAGGCAGGACAAGAGTATGTTCGCCGCTATATGCCAAGCTATTACCAGGTGAAACGTGATTTATATAAACGGGCTAAAGGTTCCGTGAAGCACGAGTTTAAATCGGGCTGGAGAAAAACTGAGGTAGCTAACTGGACCGGAGCCATTGAGATCTGGTCAGGGATCCTGGATCAGTCGAACCGAAAAACCGCTGGCCGCATTTGCCTGAACATAGCCGTAGCTAATGAAGTGCTGGGAAATACCGAAGAGGCACTGAAGTGGGCTCAGAAATCCTATGAGGATTACGGCGATAAACTGGGAAGGGATTATGCCAAAGTACTTCTCAGGCGAAAAAATATTGAACGTTAACGACAAAGAAGTAAGCATTTCCATATCGGGAGCAGTATGGCTTTTACTGCTCCTTTTTTAGTATTTCAAGTACATGTCTGTCGATAGGAAAGCTCAGATCATCAGGTGCCAGATCATTTAGGGCAGCGTACCGAAAGGAAACAGGTTCATCGGAATTTATAGCGTAGGCAAAAGCTTTGTTGCTAAGTATAAGCTTTTCGGGATCCCTGAACCTGGCATGATAATATACCGATAGAAGTTGCTGGTCTTCGAAGAAGAGCGCACGCTGAAAAAAGTCGGTGGTATAGAAATGTTTGATAACTTCAATCTCCAGCCCTGTCTCCTCTCTGAGTTCCCTTTTCAGGCAATCGATCACCCCCTCGCCAAAGTGAAGTCCACCACCCGGAAATTTGGTCATTTGCCTGCCGAAACGCAGCTCATCTGCGAGAAGAATTTCCTTTTTTTCATTGATAAAAAGGCCATAAACCCGGATGTTGAATTTGGTAATTTCAGTCATTTGATTCCATTTTAGGGAGTTCCTGCCGAACAAATTCAAGGATTGTCTGCTCTCTGTTTGGCTCAAACCAATGTATTTCGGGATCCCGGCGGAACCAGGTGATTTGCCTGCGTGCATAGGCCCGGCTATGGTCTTTGATTTTTTGTATGGCCTCGTCAAGGCTTATTGTTCCATCCAGGTACTCAAAGATCTCCCGGTATCCTACGGTTTTCAGGGCTGACATATCCCGGAAGGGAAGGAGGGAACGTGCTTCTTCCAGGAGTCCTGCCTGCATCATTTGGTCAACCCGTTTGTTAATCTGATCGTAGAGTTTATTTCGGTCTGTATTCAGACCAATCTTAAGAATTTTGAAAGAGCGTAGTTTCTTTGAATTTGTCAGAAACGAGGAGTATGGCTTCCCGGTTTGCTCATACACCTCCAGGGCCTTTTGCAGTCGCTTAGGATTCAGGCGGTCAACCTTCTCATAATAAACCGGATCAAGTTGTGCAGTCAGCTGTTGAAGGTATTCAATCCCTTTTTCTGTGTACAGGTCGTGCCACTTCTTGCGAATTTCGGTTTTAATGGTGGGCAGATCATCGATACCTGTATAGACAGCATTTAAATACATTCCTGATCCGCCAACCATTACAATCTGCTGATGCTGTTTGAAATAGTCATTCAGGAAGGTTATGACCTCCTGCTCGAAGAGACTGGCATTATAGTAGTCGGCTACAGAGTGACTCCGGATAAAGTGGTGCTTAACCTGAGAAAGTTCCTCTTCGGAGGGTACGGCGGTACCTATCGTCATCTCCCGGAAGATCTGCCGGGAGTCGGCGGAAAGAATCTCACAACCCAGGGTGCGGGCAAGTGTAATGGCCAACCGGGTTTTTCCTATCCCAGTCGGACCGCAAACACTGATTAGAAAGTTTTCTTTCGTAAAGGACATGGCGTTATGATATTCCCGGAGGATAAGTAGGATCCACGATCAAACCCTTATCGCTTCGGGTCATCAGGCTTGTCCCTGTTGCTTACGGATCAGGTTCAATGCAGATCCGGCCCTGAACCATTCGATCTGGTTTTCATTGTAGGTATGACTTACCTCGAAACTATCCTCAGTGCCATCGGCATGATAAAGCACCAGGGTCAGGTTTTTATTGGGAGCAAGTTCTTTCAGACCCAGCAGGTCGATGGTATCATCTTCGCGGATCAGATCGTAATCCTGCTTATTAACAAAAGTCAGCGCCAGCATACCCTGTTTTTTCAGGTTTGTTTCATGGATCCTTGCGAAAGAACGGACCAGGACAGCTTTAACACCCAGGTTGCGGGGTTCCATGGCTGCATGTTCGCGGGAGGAACCTTCCCCATAGTTCTCATCACCGACAACCAGGGTGCCGATCCCAGCTTTTTTGCACGCTCTGGCAACAGCGGGAACTTCCTCATAATTACCAGATAAAGGGTTTCTTATGGCGTTTGTTTTCTCGTTGAAATAATTAACTGCCCCAATAAGCATGTTGTTTGATATATTGTCGAGGTGACCGCGGTATTTCAGCCAGGGGCCAGCCATTGAGATATGGTCCGTTGTACATTTCCCTTTGGCCTTGATCAGGAGGCGCATGTTTTTGTAATCCTCCCCGTTCCAGGGCTCAAAGGGTGTCAGCAGCTGCAGGCGGTCGGAGGTGGGACTGACCACTACCTGCACGTCACTTCCATCCTCGGCAGGAGCCTGGTAACCGGGATCGCCGACCTCAAATCCTTTAGCCGGCAGCTTATCACCAGAGGGGGGAGTCAGTTTCACTGCTTCACCCTCTTCATTGGTCAGGGTATCGGTAATGGGATTAAAGCTCAGGTCGCCGGCAATTGCCAGAGCGGTAACAAGCTCAGGAGATGCTACAAATGCATAGGTATTGGGATTCCCATCGGCACGTTTGGCAAAATTTCGGTTAAAAGAATGAACGATGGTATTCTTTTCCTGCTTTTCTGCACCCAAACGGGCCCACTGCCCAATACAAGGCCCGCAGGCATTAGCAAATACCTTCCCCCCCATACGCGTAAAATCTTCTATGTATCCATCCCGTTCAATAGTAAAGCGTACCTGTTCCGAACCAGGTGTAATTGTAAATTCGGATTTTGCCTTAAGGTTCTTGTTTGCCGCATCCTTTGCGATGGATGCAGCCCTGGAGATGTCTTCATAGGATGAGTTGGTGCACGATCCTATCAGCCCTACCTCCACTTTCGTCGGCCACCCGTTCCTGGTGGCTTCTTCTTTCATTTTTCCGATAGGGGTGGCTATATCCGGAGAGAATGGACCGTTCAGATGAGGTTCCAGTTCTGAGAGATTGATTTCGATCACCTGGTCGAAATACTTTTCAGGATTTTTATATACTTCCTCGTCTCCGGTCAGGCAAGCTTTAATTTCATTGGCGAGTTCTGCTACCTTGGTGCGACCTGTAGCTTTCAGGTATTCTTCCATGGATGTGTCGTATCCGAAGGTCGATGTGGTGGCTCCAATTTCTGCTCCCATGTTACAAATAGTGCCTTTCCCGGTGCAGGAAATGCTTTCAGCTCCTTCACCAAAATATTCCACAATGCATCCGGTTCCCCCTTTCACGGTGAGGATCCCTGCAACTTTCAGAATAACATCTTTCGGGGATGTCCAGCCATTCAGTTTGCCGGTAAGTTTGACGCCAATCAGTTTGGGGAACTTAAGTTCCCAGGGCATGCCTACCATTACATCAACGGCATCAGCTCCTCCAACCCCAATGGCAACCATTCCCAATCCTCCTGCATTCACTGTGTGCGAATCGGTACCGATCATCATGCCACCCGGAAATGCATAATTTTCCAGGACAACCTGGTGGATGATTCCGGCTCCGGGTTTCCAGAATCCGATACCGTACTTGTTGGAGACTGAACTCAAAAAGTCATAAACCTCTTTATTTGTGGTATTTGCAGTTTTAAGGTCTGCCGCAGCACCCACTTTCGCCTGGATCAGGTGATCGCAGTGAACAGTGGAAGGTACGGCAACCTGTTCTTTTCCAGCCTGTATGAACTGAAGGAGGGCCATCTGTGCGGTGGCATCCTGCATGGCTACCCGGTCAGGATTGAAATTAACATAGTCCTTCCCACGTATATAGCCGCTCTTAGGGGTCTCTGAGGAATGGGCATAAAGGATTTTTTCAGCAAGTGTTAAAGGTTTTCCGGTAAGTTTACGGGCAGTCTCAATTTTTTCCGCCATCTGGCTGTATACCCGCTTAATCATTATCAGATCAAAAATCATAATTCACTAAATTTTACACAATTTTTTAAGGCTCCGCAAGTTACTAATTTATCAGACACTTTCGGAGGAATAAATCCCCGATTTATGGTGCGGGGAAAGCTTCATCCAACAGCGTGTTTGTATAACAACTGTTAATTACGACTGTTCATAACCTCTTAACCTTTTTCTGAAATTATCGTATATTTATCAGCAAATTAATCTGTTAACTAGGAACCAGAAACTACTATGGCAAAGCTCGAAATACAGAGGCGGTCGAATACTCCTGCTGTGAATTTTAATCCGCAAACAGGAACTTTAAAGATAGAGGGGCGATCCATTCCTGAGAATCCGGGTGATTTTTATGATGAATTAATCGATTGGCTTAAAAAATATTTTAACGAATCTCATCCCGACACGATCCTCGATCTTAATCTTGAATACGTAAACAGCGGCTCATCAAAGTATTTACTCGGATTGCTTAAAGTAATTAGGGATGAAGTAAAAAAAGGAAAGAAGATTGTTGTGAACTGGTATTATGAGGAAGATGATGAAGCGATCCAGAGTCTGGGCGAGCATTATAAAAGTTCCCTCAAAATACCCTTCAATATGGTTGAGTATATTTAGAAGAAGAAGGACTGCTAATATAAAAAACGAAGAGGCGCGATTTATTGCGCCTCTTCGTTTTTTCAGCCTTTGTCCGGTTGCGGAGATTTGATCCATCCGGTCTCGCAGAAAAAAGGCCACCTCTTCCGGGTGGCCTTTAAAATTTTCTACCTCTGTAGTTATTTTACAGAATCAATGTACTCAATCAGTTCAACAACTTTCTTGGAGTAACCCATTTCGTTGTCATACCATGAAACAACCTTAACAAAGGTTGGAGACAGCATGATACCAGCACCTGCATCGAAGATAGAAGTTCTCTTGTCGCCGAGGAAGTCGTTAGAAACAACTGCTTCATCAGTATATCCAAGGATACCTTTCAGTTCTCCTTCAGAAGCTTTCTTCATGGCAGCACAGATATCTTCATAAGTAGTTCCTTTTGCCAGACGTACAGTCAGGTCAACAACTGAAACGTCAGGAGTTGGAACGCGGAAAGCCATACCGGTAAGTTTACCATTCAGAGCAGGAATAACTTTACCTACAGCTTTAGCTGCACCTGTAGAAGAGGGGATGATGTTCTGTCCCGCACCGCGGCCACCGCGCCAGTCTTTAGCTGAAGGACCGTCAACCGTTTTCTGTGTGGCAGTTGTAGCGTGTACAGTAGTCATCAGACCTTCTTCGATGCCGAAGTTGTCATTAAGAACCTTTGCGATAGGAGCCAGACAGTTAGTTGTACAGGATGCATTTGAAACGAAATTCATATCCTTTGTGTAAGAAGTGTGGTTTACACCCATTACGAACATTGGGGTATCATCTTTCGAAGGAGCTGACATGATAACTTTGCTTGCTCCTGCGTCAATATGGCCCTGAGCTTTTTCCTTGGTAAGGAATAAACCAGTAGATTCAACTACGTATTCAGCACCAATTTCGCTCCATTTCAGATCAGCCGGGTTTTTTTCAGCGGTAACGCGAATAGCCTTTCCGTTTACTACCAGCTTACCATCTTTAACATCTACAGTACCGTTGAAACGACCGTGGGTTGAGTCATATTTTAACATGTATGCCATGTAATCAACACCTATCAGGTCATTAATACCAACAACTTCAAGGTTTTCATTTGCAGCTGCAACACGAAATACAAACCGACCGATTCTACCAAATCCGTTGATTCCGATCTTAATTTTTCCCATAATTAATAATGTTTATTGCTTTAAATTTAATTGTTATAATTCTGAAAAGGAATGCGAAAATACTAAATATAATCTAAACCAGCAACTTGCCAGAATACCCCAGGGTATTTACTGTGAATGAAATAACAAAAACATTCTATTGCGAAATTGCCTTGAAGTCGCTGTACGACTGATTTTGTCGGCACGGGCTTTAATCGGTCAGCAATTCGTCGATCTTATTTTTTCCGGGTTTAAATTGTGAGTCAATTACTTTTCCGAACCTGTAAGAGAGGAAAAATGCCGGAAAATACCAGGTATTGTTTTCATTCGCCATGATAGGGATTTTCTTAATGTAGGCATCCATCACGACGCCAACTTCCAGGGCATTGAAAACCATATCTTTTTTACTGAATTCGAAGGTGAATCCGAATTTTCCATACAGACCGGGGATTACTCGCGTTTCGGTCAAACCAACATAAAAAGGTGCTTTTCTGAGAATGTTGTTCAGGACATGAGGTTCGAACTTCATCCGTTCGATCCCGTCGGTCTGTTGACCGTCCGGAGTATAATTGATGGTAATAATGTCGTAATAAATCGGTTTGGTAAAACCTATACTGGGTCCGCCACAATAAAAATACCGTATGGAAATCCCTCCTTTATCATATTTTCGGAACAGTTCCTTTTGCAGACCAATTCCAGCCCGAAGTGTCCCGAAGGAGTTTAGCTTGCCATATACAAAACTGCCTCCAATCTGACTGGAGGATGAAAAAGTGATCTTGATTTCTTCGGCATCTTTGATTTGAGCAAACTCCGCGTCGTAAATAGTCTTGCGGAAAGCATCGATCCGTCTGGCGTAACGGAAACCTCCGCTAAGTCCGTGGGTGTTCAATGTGATCGCATAAGTCTGCTCGTTGCGAAAAAAGATCTTCTCCTCCTCGTCAATCTCACCCTGAGCAAGAATGAAGTGCAGAGGGAGGATCAGGCAAATTAATATGGCTGCTATCTTTTTCATGACGATAACAGCAAATTTAAAATAATCCGGGAGATTATCGCCGGATTACCTGCAAGAATCAAGACAGAAATCGTTTAGCTATGAACCTCAGATTTCTGCACATCCACCTGACCGTATGCCGGGCAGCCGGAAGATTTCTTTTTGTAGCGAGATGTTTTTGCGGTAGTACTGCAAGAGGCAAGTAATAGTCCAAGAACAAATGCAAGGCAAACGAAAATGGCTTTAATTTTCATGATATATAAGAAATAGTGAAATACTCCAGGCCATCAAAAACTCCCCTCAGTCTCTCCCACTAACCCCTGTCCGCGTCTGCCTGCTCTTGTGATGCGTCAGATTGATAGGCCGGACATACATAGTTACTACAAGCCATTGACAGCATCGCTAACAGCATTAAAGCAGCGATTATTTTTCCCATCCTTTTCATAATTCATTAATTTTTAAAGAACTATCTAATATACTAAATTTTCCTGCGATTGTCGAATAATATACGGCAATAAAAACCATGGGTTGCGTTTCGCCTGATTTTTATGGTGAACAGACCTTTTTAGTATGTAAACGTTTTTAAAGACCTTCTATTGCAATCTAAAAATAGATAAATGATTGTTTCGACCGTAAAAATTTTTCAAGAACTTATTAAAGTTGATAGTTTTGCAGAAAATAAATTTTAACAGCCATTATGATGCAGACGATCCTTGAACATCGGTCAATCAGAAAATTTAAGGAACAAGCCATTGACCAGAAGATACTTGAGCAAATATTGCAAGCAGGCACCCGGGCTTCCACAACCGGGAATATGCAGGTTTACAGCATAGTTGTTACCCAGGGCGAAGCACTGAAAGAAGCTTTATGGAGGGCGCATTTCAAACAGGATATGGTTAAAAAGGCTCCGGTAGTCATTACCTTTTGCGCTGATTTTAACCGGTTCAACCTCTGGTGCAAACAGCGGAAAGCTGACCCGGGGTACGATAATTTCCTTTCATTTTTCACCGCCGCCATCGATGCCCTGCTGGTAGCCCAGAATGTTGCCCTTGCCGCGGAGTCACTCAATCTGGGAATTTGCTACCTTGGTACAACAACCTACATGGCGGAGAGCATCATCACGATTCTTGATCTTCCCAAAGGAGTCGTGCCAGTAACTACCCTGGTTCTGGGTTATCCGGATGAAAAACCAGGGCTTACTGACCGGTTACCCCTGAATGCTGTGGTTCATTATGAAAAATATAGGGATTATCTGCCGGAGGATATTGACAGCCTATATGCTGAAAAGGAAAGTATGGAGCTTACCAAACAGCTGTTAAAAGAAAACGATAAGGAAACCCTCGCCCAGATTTTTACAGACAATCGCTATACCAAAAAGGATAATGTGGCTTTTTCACAGGCACTGCTCGGAGTGTTGAAAAAACAGGGATTTATGTAGCGACCTGCTATAGCAGGCCTCTACTGCGCTCTTTCAATCATTTTTATTCAAAACCAATCCCCAACTCCCTGGCGATCTCCTTCAGATCATCCTTAATGGCAGGGATTACCGGTATGCCTTCTTTCATGATCCTCTCTTCTTTTTCACGCTCCGGTTCTCCCGGGATCATCACCCGCTCAATACCTTTTGCAGGTTTGGCACTTTTATAGGTCTCAATCCACTTGTCCATTTGTGATTTGAAGGCTTCTTTCGGTTGCCAGGCATCGATGCGCATGGCACCGAAGAAGTGGCCGGTGCCTTCCCCGACTTTTTCTTCAAGAACAGGAAGATATGCTACGGAAGGCGGACAGAAGGGGCCGAAATTGGCACCTGAAAATACACAGGAGAAGATATCGACCATGGTACTCAGGCAATAGCCTTTGTGAATGCCATGCTCCAGGTCACCGCCCAGGGTAAGCATGGATCCTCCTTCTTTCAGGATGGCAGGGTCATTGCTTGGGTTACCTTCCTTATCCTGGACATAGCCATAGGCTACCTTTTCACCTTTCTTTTCGGCAACAGCCAGCTTACCGCGCGCGATAGGGGTGGTGGCAAAATCAGCAACATAGGGCGGGTATTTTCCGGCAGGGACTGCTACGGCTATTGGATTGGTACCCATCATTCTGCTCACGGAACCCGTTGGGGCAACCAGAGGATTGGCATTGGTCATGGACATACCGATCATATCTCTTTCAAGGGCCATCATCGCATAGTATCCTGCAATCCCAAAATGATTCGATCCACGGGTCGATACCCAGCCGGTTCCGGATTTTTCAGCTTTCTCCATGGCAATCTCCATCGACCGTGTGGCGGCAATCATTCCAATGGCACCATCACCATCCACCACTGCCGTACTGGGAGTTTCGTGTACAATTCGAATGTTCGGGCTGATGTTGATGCGGCCGGCTTTCCAAAGCTGGTAATAATCTTTGATCCGGATCATCCCGTGTGACGGGAGCCCCCGAAGCTCAGCTGCCAGGAATACTTTCGAGATCATTGCGCTGTCCTGTGTGCTGCACCCCATTTTTTTAAACACTTCAGAAGTGAAATCAAGCAAATAATTGTATGTGTACATGCTCATTCTATTTCAGGTGAAGCGCAAATCTAATCATTACTCAATGATCAAACAACCATCCATGAGACTGGAATTCTTCTTTCAGAAATAAAATACTATTTTTGACATCGATTCGTTTACATAGAGAAATGACCATTTCAGTGAAAATAAAAGCTATTGCTATTCTGGCCATGCTGCCGGCCATGATTTTTGCCCAGGTACCCAAGGTGAAAAACGATCCAACCCATGATGATAAACCGGTTCATTTTGGTTTTTCCCTGGGGATTAATACGATGGATTACCGAGTGGACCAGTCGCCATTAGCTGTATCAAACCAGGTGTATGTTGGAGTGAAGGATCTTTATCCCGGCATAAATATTCATGCAATAGTCAATTTCAGGCTTGCTGAGAATCTTGATCTCAGGACCCTGCCCGGAATTTCATTCAACGATCGCTATCTCAGCTATTCGTATATCCGGAACCTGGATTCTGTAATTTATGGATCTTCCGGTACTTCCAGGCCGATAACCCTCCGGTCTGCTTATCTTGAGTTGCCGGTGCTTTTCAAATATAAGTCGCTCCGACTGAATAACTTTCGTCCATACCTTATTGGAGGTGCAAATTACCGCTACGATCTGGGCATTAAACGGGAATATGATTATGAAGACCAGGTCATCATGCTCTCAAAATCTGACTTCTATGCAGAATTGGGATTTGGGATGGACTTCTACCTTACCTTTTTCAAGTTAGGGGTTGAGATTAAATACTCCCTTGGGCTGACCAACATTCTTGAGAGAGTCGACCGTCACGGGAACCCTCCGGCTGACGATCTGGCAAAATATACCGACTATCTGGATGGTCTGCATTCACAGATGGTGATCGTGTCCTTCCACTTCGAATAAAATCAGGGCAGACGTCTTCTGAATTCACTGCAGGCAATTGCTGCAGCGATGGCAACATTTAGCGATTCTGTCTTTTCCGGTGTTGTACTGAAGTTTGGGATGGTAATCCTCTCATCCAGCAGCGAAATAATCTCTGCAGAAATCCCGTGGGCTTCGTTACCCAAAATGATTATCCCTGGCAGCGGGAGGGGTGAGCCATAGATATTATTTCCCTCCATCAACGTGCCGTAAAGCCTGGCTCCTTTAGTTTCCTTTACCCGGGCCAGATATTCCTGTAGATCCGTATAGGAAATATCGACCCTTAATATGCTCCCCATGCTTGATTGCACAACCTTCGGGTTATAGCACTCAACGGTGTCTTCCGAACAGATTAGCTTGCGGATCCCGAACCAGTCAGCCAGCCTGATAATGGTTCCCAGGTTACCCGGATCCCTGATCTGGTCTAGTGCAAGGAACAGATCATTCTCCTTCGGATAGGGATTTTCGGTCTCTTTCTTTTTTAGGATGACAAGCACTTGCTGAGGTGTTTTTTGGGTGCTGAGGCTGGAAAACTCTTCCACGGAAACCTCCAGGCAGCGCTCTCTGATTCTGCCGATCAGGTTACTGATCTCCCGGAAGCTGTTCCTGGTGTAGACCACCATTTCAACTTTATCAGGTCCCGATCGAATGGCTTCCTCTGTTATATGAATTCCTTCAGCAATAAACTGCCCGTGTAAATCCCGAAACTTTTTTTGCTGTAATGAACGGATATGTTTAAGTTGTGCTTTGGTGATCACCTTGTTACAATTGATGGTTTTTCGAAGATATTGTGTAAATAATATTCAGAATTGATGGATATTCAAAAGCAGCAATCCCTTATCTTTGAACGAAAGTAATAAATATCAAAGGATTTTGTATCAAAGACTTCGCAACATATCTCTTAGAGTAGGTCTGGTTTTTCTGATGGTGCTCTTTTATTCTTCCTGTGCTCCTACGCGAAGACTTGATGAGGGAGAGCAATTATTATACCGGTCCAAAATTGTCCTGAAGGGCAAAGGTATAGATGCATATGATCTCGAACCTTACCAGAAACAGTCACCGAATAAAACTATTCTGTGGATAAAATTTCATTTGCTTTTTTACAACCTCGCCTCACCAACTAGTGAGACATGGCCTATTAATAAAATAAGTGACTTTCTGAGAAAAATTGGGGAGGAACCTGTGGTTTGGGATCCCCTGCTTACAACACGTACCTCCGAACAATTTCATAAATATTTGCAGGCAAAGGGTTTCTATGATAATGTGGTAACCGATACGTTCCGGATTGATAGAGACAAAGTATCTGTAACCTATAAGGTCATACTAAATGAACCTCACAGGTTGAAGAGTATTAAGTATGTATTCGAAGATCCCGGTCTGGCGAACTTTGTTTATGCTGACACTGTAAACTCTATGATGAAGAAAGGGGACAGATTTGATATGGAAGTTCTCGAAGATGAGCGGGAACGACTGGAAAAAGTTCTTAAAAACGAAGGCTTTTTCAGGTTTAATAAAGAATATATTTTCTATGAGGCAAGAGAGGGAGCGAAAGAAAAAGAAGTTGACCTAAAAATTATTTTCAAGGAAAGCATAAACGGTATACCTGATCCGGTAACCAAAGTCAAAGCCCACAAACAATATAAAATCAATTCCCTGACCATATTTCCGGATTACACTATGAATTCCGGTATTGATGAAACCTTTCCGGGTGAACAAAATGATACGGTAAGGTTCCCGAAGATTGAAATAATTTATGGAGCAAAGCAAAAGATCAAGCCTGAGTCCCTTCTTATACCCATTAGGTGTGTGCCGGATAGCCTTTATCGTCCATCAGATGTTCAACGATCCTATACCAACTATTCTGCCCTTGAAATATTCAGGGTAATCAATATACAGTTTGACCGGCTGGATGAGAATGAGGTTTTGGATACCAGTGATTTTGGATATCTTGACTGCCGGGTGGAACTTACTCCGCGAAAAACACAATCCAATGAAACAGAAATCGTGGGTACACACTCAGCAGGGGATTTTGGAGGGCGGATCAGTTTTGCCCATAACAACTATAACCTGCTCCGGGGAGCAGAAAACTTCCAACTCAAACTTACCGGTGCCCTGGAAGATGTGAGTCACCGGATCAATCCTGAGGATGCAAGGTTGTCACTAATGAAGGAGCTTGGAGTGGAATCCACATTATCACTTCCCAAGTTTTTAGTGCCCTTCAGGGCCAAATGGCTAACTCAGAATGTCAATCCCCGAACTGTCTTGAACCTCTCCTATAATTTTCAGAACAGGCCCGACTACATTAGGACGATCGCGAATGCTTCCTTCTCGTACAGGTGGAAACCCGGCAGGTTTATTACACATCAATTCTACCCTGTAGAATTTAACTATGTGCTATTGCCTCAGGGGATTATCGACGCGGATCTGGAAAATGAAATTGAGGGATCCCCACTGATGACCAGTTTTAGTGATCACGCTATCCTCGGAGCAAGGTATGGATTTGAGTTTACCAACCAGGTCCTGGAAAAGAAAACAGACTTCATTTACCTGAAACTGAACCTGGAATCGGCAGGAAACCTGATGAGCATGGCAAGCTATTTGAGTTCGGTTAAACCAGACACCTTTCTGAATGTACCCATGTTCAGGTTTGTCAAGGGGGAAGCCGACTTCAGGTTAAATAACCAGATTAATACCGATAATAAATGGGTTTATCGTTTATATGCAGGGGTAGGCTATCCTTTGGGACATTCGGAGACTCTTCCTTTTGAAAAGATGTTTTATGCAGGAGGGCCAAGTGGAGTAAGAGCCTGGGAAACCGGAGCACTGGGACCCGGATCACTGTCGCGGGCTATAGCTGATACGCTTACGTATGCCAGCCGTCTGGGTGATATTAAACTTGAAGCAAACCTGGAATACCGCTTTAAACTGTTCTGGACCATCGAAGGGGCATGGTTTATTGATATGGGCAATGTCTGGACAGTGGCAGAAAATCGCCCCGGCACCCAGTTTAAATGGAATTCCTTCTATAAGGACATTGCTGTGGGTACCGGTGTAGGGGCCAGGCTCGATTTCTCATTTCTTATCATTCGGCTCGATTTTGGGTTAAAACTTAGGGATCCTGCATTGGAAGACGGTCACCGCTGGATCGATATTAATGCAACTCAGGAATATACTTTCAGGGAGCGCTTCAATTTCCTTTTTGGCATAGGTTATCCTTTTTAAAGATATAGTATTATTTTTATACCCGGAGTAACAGCAAGTTAATGGAATTATCGATTCAGTATAAGAAGGATCTGGGTATTGTGGAGACAGTAGCTACCGGAGAAATTAACACTGAAAATATTTATGATGCAGGTCATCAGTCCTTTGAGTATTCCAAAAAAATGAATTGTCTGAACCTGCTTGTCGATATTCGGAAATGCACGGTTACCCGATCGAAAATGGAGGCATTCCTGGATATGGAGAAATTCATGGAACTTACCGGATTAGGGTACCAGTATCGGTGTGCTGTGATTTTTAATCCGGAAACTTATCCGGTTGACCGCGCATTGTTTATTGAAACAGTGGTCAGGAACCGGCCGAATCCCAGATTCAGAATGTTTAGTAACCGGGATGAAGCCCTGAAGTGGCTAAAGGAAAATGAATAAGACACTATAAAAAAGAAAAAGGGACCCTGAAGAGTCCCTTTTTTATGGATTTTAACTGTGATCCTTATGCCTGGTTTGCAGAACCCAAAACATTGATGTTTTTGTTCTTGTAGAGTTCTTTCAACGAATCGCGGGCAGGTCCCAGATACTTTCTGGGGTCGAACTCACCTGGCTTCTCTGCTAAAACTTTACGGATAGCAGCAGTCATTGCAAGCCTTCCGTCAGAGTCGATGTTAATTTTACAAACAGCAGATTTGGCAGCTCTTCTCAGCCACTCTTCAGGGATACCGATAGTGTCTTTTAGGTCTCCGCCATATTTATTAATAGTAGCTACCTCTTCCTGAGGAACGGATGACGATCCGTGGAGAACGATCGGGAAGCCGGGAATACGTTTTTCGATTTCTTCAAGAATGTCGAAACGCAGCTCCGGTGGAACTAAAACGCCGTCAGCATTACGTTTGCACTGAGCGGGGGTAAATTTGTTGGCCCCGTGCGAAGTTCCAATAGAGATTGCAAGAGAATCCACACCGGTTTTGCTTACGAAATCCTCAACTTCCTCAGGCCTTGTGTAAGTTGAATGTTCAGCAACAACATCATCCTCAACCCCTGCCAGAACGCCCAGTTCGCCCTCAACACTTACACCATGTGCGTGTGCATATTCAACCACTTTTTTGGTCAGGGCAATGTTTTCTTCATAGGAATGGTGCGAACCATCGATCATAACTGATGAGAAACCACTGTCAATACAATCTTTACAAAGTTCGAAAGTATCACCGTGATCAAGGTGAAGAACGATCGGAATTTCGTAACCAAGTTCCTTCACATATTCTACTGCACCTTTTGCCATGTTGCGAAGCAATGTGGCATTGGCATATTTACGGGCGCCTGAAGAGACCTGAAGGATCACAGGAGATTTGGTTTCAACACAAGCCTGGAGGATAGCCTGAAGCTGTTCCAGGTTGTTAAAGTTATATGCAGGAAGTGCATATCCGCCTGCTACAGCCTTCTTAAAAAGCTCTTTGGTGTTTGTCAGACCTAAGTCCTTATAACTAATTGCCATGTTTACGAATTTTATGTTAAATATTCTTTTTACTAAAGTTGAAATAGAGCGCAAAAGTAGTTAATCACACTTATTTAAACAATAAATGCCTGTAATTTAACGGTATTTTATATCTGATAAGGACCGGAAGTGATGATGTCACTGGTTTTTTTATTCCATTGGGTTTTTAGTAATATTGTGCCAGAGAACCTATCCTGATAATTCATGGCTAAACAACGTACCTCAAGAGCTCAATTCTCCAGTAAATTCGGTTTGATTGCGGCAGCAGCCGGTTCAGCAATCGGGCTGGGTAATATCTGGAAATTCCCCTATATCACCGGTGTTTATGGTGGTGCCGCATTCTTGTTTGTCTACCTGGGTTTCATTCTGGCCATAGGCCTTCCGGTAATGCTTTCAGAATTGATAATAGGTCGAAAATCCAGGAGAAATGCTTTTGGGGCATTTAAAAAACTGGCACCGGGAACCCCCTGGAAATACATAGGTTCCTTTGGTGTGGCAGCAGCATTTCTGATCCTGTCGTTTTACGGAGTGGTGGCAGGATGGAGCATCAAGTATATATTTTTCTCCCTGGATAAGACTTTTCATAGCCTGAGTCCACAGGATATTTCCGGTTCCTTTGCTAGTTTTATTCAGGATCCGCTTCAACCCCTGTTATTCCAGATCATCTTTATGCTATTAACCGGGGCTATTGTAATTATTGGGGTTCAGAAGGGTATTGAACGCTATTCCAAGATTCTTATGCCCATCCTGCTGGTGATCATTATCGTGCTCGACATTCGGGCAATAACTCTTCCTGGCGCAGGGGAAGGGCTGAAGTTTTTATTTCACCCCGACTTCTCCAGGTTAAGCTTTGAAGGTGTCCTCAGCGCACTTGGACATGCCTTTTTCTCCTTGAGTCTGGGAATGGGAACTCTCATTACCTATGGATCTTATGTTAAGAAAGATACCAACCTGGTAAGTACAGCTATCCAGGTCACCGCTGCGGATACCTTGGTAGCCATTCTCGCCGGGATTGCGATCTTTCCGGCGGTTTTTGCCTTTAATATTCAGCCTGATAAAGGCGTGGGACTGATATTTGAAACCCTCCCGAACGTTTTTCAGCAAATGCCCGGGGGGATGGTCTTCTCCATTCTGTTCTTCATCCTTCTTACCATTGCAGCACTAACCTCTGCGATCTCGATCCTCGAGGTCGTCGTGGCATATTTTGCAGAAGAACTTAAAATGAAACGGAATGTCGCAACGGTATTAGCCACTGCGCTGATCACATTGCTGGGAATTATATGCTCCCTTTCCATGGGGATCTTCTCAGACGTAATTCTGTTCAAACGGAATGTATTTGATTTACTGGATCATATTTCAGCTAACATACTTTTACCAATAGGAGGCATGTTTATCGCACTTTTCATAGGGTGGAAATTCGGCAAGAAAAAAGTGGTACAGGAGATAGCCGAAGGGGGAAGCCTGAAAGGAGGCATATTAAACGTCTTCATGATCCTGGTGAAGGTGGTTGCGCCGATCGCTATCTTTATAGTTTTCCTGCAGGGATTGAAGATCCTGGATCTGTTTACCGCTTCCTGAAATTTTTTAAGCATTTCACGGCAGTTGCAGAGAAAACCGACTCATCGTTGACAGCCTGAAAGCCTTGCCCGTGTGACCTCAGTCATTGTTCCCTTTATGGCATTACTATATTATCACTTCCCTGGTTAACATCTATAGAGGGGTATACGAAACCCTGCCTGACGTGCAAGACACCCCATGAGTTCGGTGGCATTTGTAAAGTATCAGCTGGTTTCCTTATCGGTTAGAGCTGGCCATTTTTCTTTTTGCTTTATCAACCATGATCCCGTGGTCCAGCTATGGCAAAATTGTTTCTTATTTTTAAGGGGCAAGCTTTCCGGGAACACGAAAATTCCTAAATTTACCTTTCAGGTTCTTTTTTTGCTTTTTTAGTTTTGGGGACCACAACCACCCTGAATCATGTGATGGGCTTTTCCGGTAGGATGATCCCTGGCCTGGCATTCCCGAATCTGCTGGGACGGGTATTTTTTGCCTGGGAGATTAAAAGGGACCTGAAGGCATAGAGGACTATAATCAACCAGCTGCTTTGGCAGTGAAAAAGTTAGGTGTAATGAGGTTTCACAGGTTTTTCAAAGGAGAATTCTTTGCATTCTCCAAATCGGAGTTCCGTGGGTTTATCGTGCTGCTCTTGATCCTGGCCGGATTGACTGGCATTCGGTATCATCAGATAAAAGATGTCGGCAGGATCGGGATGCAGGTGAGTCCCCTGCCGGAATCCCTGGTGGTCAGAATGGAATCCCTGCAGAAAGCAGGCAGAAACCCGCCAATCGAGGAGAAAGTGCCATTCCGGGGTGAGGAGGGGAAGGTCGATCCCAATACAGCAGGATATGTTGCTTTAAGAAACGCCGGATTGAGCAAAAGAGCTGCCAACAACCTGATGAAATACCGTGAAAAGGGAGGCAGGTTCACGGTGGCAGAAGACCTCAGCAGGATTTATGGCATCTCCGAAGAGGATATAAGGAGACTGAAAAGCAATTTTGATTTCCCGGAAGTGGAATGGAGTACACCTGTACAGAGTTCTCTCCCGGAGGAATCGATCGAATTAATCGAATTAAATGCTGCCGATACCAATGCATTAAAAAATTTAACCGGCATTGGCAGCGTACTGGCTTCACGAATTATCAGATACCGCAGCCTGATTGGGGGGTTCTATGATCTCGAACAACTGAATGAAGTTTATGGGCTGACCGACTCACTGGTACGCACCCTTGCTCCGGCCCTTAAGATTGACACCCTTTTACTTCGTAAAATGGATTTGAATCGGGTCACTTTCAAGGAACTGCAAAGTCACCCTTATATCAACGCTTATCAGGCAAGATCCATTCTTAAATTCCGGGAACTCAGCAAGGGTAAAATAAATTGCAAACAGCTGATAGATAATTATATAATTGATTCTGACATCTACCGGAAGCTGGTCCACTATCTGAAATAAAATCACTCCTTAAAAATTGTTAATTTATTGCAAAAAACTAGGCAGTTTTGAAAAAAAATCCCTATTTTTAATGAGTGACTAATATTGAAAAGTATAGAAAATTGCCGGTACCAATTTCAACCTGGATTATACGATCACTAATTTTTAAGCAAATTAATTTGGTAAATCCAATTGACTGTAATAAATTTGCGCCTCGTTTCACTTAAACATCTGAAAACTATGATTATAGTTCCTGTAAAAGAAGGGGAAAACATTGAAAGAGCACTTAAGAAGTTCAAAAGAAAATTTGAAAAAACAGGTGTTATCAAGGAGTTAAGAAATCGCCAGGCATTCAAAAAGCCATCTGTTATTAAAAGGGATGAGATAAAAAAAGCTGTCTACGTTCAGAAGCTTCAGCAGAACGAAGAATAATACTTAATACTTAGGGATAATCCAGGATTACAGGTACCGGCCTTACAATCCATAATCCCTGAGTATGAGCGATATAATAAAATTTATAAGTTACATACGAGTCGAGAAGAGGTATTCTGAACACACTGTCAGGGCCTACACCGACGATATTTCGCAATTCGAAGAATACCTTCGCAAGGAATATCCTTCTATTCACATTACGGAAGCTACCCAGCATCATATCCGAGGCTGGGCTTTGTTGTTGTTAAATCAGGACATTAGTCCCCGCTCTCTTAGGAGGAAGATCAGTTCCCTGAATACTTTTTATAAATACTGTCTAAAACAGAGTCGCATTGCCCGGAACCCGGTTCCCGGTATTGTCTTGCCGCGACTTGAGAAGAACCTCCCGGAATTCATCAACGAGACAGCTATCGATAATTTATTTACCAGTCCCCAATTTAAGGAAGGATTTCCGGGGCTCAGGGACCAGCTGGTCCTGGAGTTGTTCTATGCCACAGGAATGCGCTTGTCTGAACTTACCGGATTAACTTCTGCCTCATACGATTCCCGGAAGTCTGAAATCAGGGTACTGGGCAAACGAAAAAAAGAAAGAATTATCCCCCTGACATCGCGGGTCAGGTTGCTTCTGGATCAATATCTTAGCGACCGGGAAAAGATTTTTCCGGGACTGAACCATACTCATCTGATCATTACAGATACGGGAAATCCTGCCTATTCAAGGATGATCCAGCGCATGGTCAGAAAATACCTGTTACAATCCACAACACTGGAAAAGAAAAATCCGCATATCTTGCGGCATACTTTTGCTACTCATATGTTAAATAACGGAGCGGATCTCAATGCTGTAAAGGAATTGCTTGGACATGCAAATCTGGCAGCCACTGAAATCTATACCCATAACACATATGAGAAACTTAAATCTATATATAAACAAGCTCATCCAAGAGCATAAATTATGGAGGGTTTTATCATGAACATTAAAATTAATTCACTTAGGTTTTCGCCCACCGAACAATTAGAAAGTTTTGTTGAAGGGAAAATTAAAAAGCTGAGTCAGTTTGATGATGAAATTATTGGCGCTGAAGTGTTCCTGAAGCTGGAAAATACTCAGGACCTTGATAATAAGGTTGCTGAGATAAGGTTGGAAATGCCTGGAAACGAACTATTTGCAAAAAAACAGAGTAAATCTTTTGAAGAATCCACTGACAATGCAATAGAGGCAATTAAAAAACAAATTACCCGGTATAAAACAAAGCGGAAAAGAGCATAAAGAAAGATAGATAAAAAATAGAAAAATTATTTTGTGATATAAACAAAATATTTCATACATTTGCCAACCGATTTCGAGAGCTATTCTCGGAATCGGTGTTCTTTAAAGGGTATATTGCCGGTGTAGCTCAGTTGGCCAGAGCAGCTGATTTGTAATCAGCTGGTCGGGGGTTCGAATCCCTCCATCGGCTCTGAAAAAAATTCAGTTGGGGAGATACCAAAGTGGCCAACTGGGGCAGACTGTAAATCTGCTGTCGTATGACTTCGGAGGTTCGAATCCTCCTCTCCCCACAAA
>JAFGEO010000113.1 GCA_016931575.1 Bacteroidales bacterium
CGGCCAGCCTGTCCTTTTCAACCTATAAGAATGAGATGATAAAGCCTCACAGCATCAGTGGGAATTCTGTCTATTCCATCTATCAGGATCGGTCTGGGATTATCTGGGTGGGAACAGACTGGACAGGATTGAATCACTTTAAGCTTGAAGAATCTCGTTTCTCCCATGAATATGCTGAAAAGAGCTACGATGATAAACTGATCAATAATATTATCTACTCGCTTATGATAGATAAGCAGGGTATGCTCTGGATAGGAACAGGGGAGGGAGTCAATATCTTTGACCGGCAAAAGAATAGCTATGTGCTGTTTCAGAGTGATCCGCAGGATCAGTCAACGATTAGCAATAATAGTGTACGGACGATTATTCAGGATAGTAAAGGGAATATCTGGCTGGGGACCGAAGATGGATTATGCCGGTACCTGCCCCGGACGAAGAGCTTTAAGAGATACCCTGATATCTTTAAAGACGGGGAGAAGGAAATTATAATCAGCCTGTGTGAATCACCCGATGGAAAGATCTGGATAGGAACCTACGGCGAGGGATTGTTCTGCTTCGATCCGGGAACAGGAGAAGTCAAAAAGTATACCCATGATCCCTCGGATCCCTACAGTCTGAGCGACAACATTATATGGAAGATCCTGGATAGCCGCGACGGATACCTCTGGATCGGCACAGCCCAGGGCGGATTGTGCAAATATGACGCCCGTGAAGATGTTTTTTACTGTTACCGGCATGATCCTGAAAATGAAAAAAGTTTGATCAGCAACTTCATTCTTACCTTGTACCTCGATCACGACCGGAGGCTTTGGGTAGGAACCCGAAGCGGTTTGGAGCGCCTGGAAAATGATGATCTGGTCAATCCCGATTTTATTCACTATGCGCTCGAGGACGCAAGCTCTTCAAAAACGATAAACGGGATAATCGAAGATAATTTGAACAGGTTATGGGTTACAACCACCAGCGGATTAACCATGATGGATCCCTCCAATAAGAGTATGGTGACCTACTTTCAGGAGGATGGCCTGCCGGGGGATGAGTTTTCAATAAATTCTATCTGTTCCGATTCGGGCACCGGAGAGATATTCGTAGGGGGTATCAAGGGATACAGCCGGTTTATTCCGGGAAAAATGAAAGCCGAAAGCGAGGCCCCGCAAACAAAAATAATAGACCTGAAGCTCGACCACCAATCGGTGCCCATAGGCAGGACCCCGAACGGGGAGTTGATCCTCAGAAAAGATATATGTTATACTGAGCACATTTCACTTGCGTACCGCGAAAATTATGTTATTTCTTTCGAGTATGCCGCCCTGCAGTATATTAATTCCTACATGGTACAGTACGCTTACATATTGGATGGCTATGAATCGGAATGGAACTTTGTAGGCAATGAGCGGCTTGCCACATATCGCAATCTCCCCCCGGGAAACTACACCTTTAAAGTAAAAGCCGCCAATCTGGATGGTGAGTGGAGCGGGATATCTTCGGTACTTCGTATCGATGTCAGGCCACCGCTTGTCATTCCACCCTGGTACCAGAAATTTAACACTCCGCTGTTTAAGGTACTGGCCACGCTTATTCTCATTACTTTCATTAGCATTATAATATACTTAAGGCTTCGCATCCTCCGGAACAGGCAACGTGTCCTGGAGGAGATGGTGAATAAGAGGACTGAGCAATTAAGTGAAGTAAATGTTCTCCTGGAAGAGAAACAGGAAGAGGTATCCATCCAGAATGAGGAGCTTCTGAGGCATAGATATAAGCTGGAAAACCTGGTTGAAGAAAGGACAAAAGAGTTAAGCGAGGCAAAGCTCAAAGCTGAGGAGGCCGACCGGCTTAAATCCGCCTTCCTGGCCAATATGTCTCATGAGATCCGTACCCCGATGAATGCAATTATCGGATTTTCGACCCTGATCGATGATGAACTGCTTGAACCCTCGGAGCGGAAGTATTTTATCAAAATGATCAAAAACAACGGAGACACCCTGCTGACCCTCATCAATGATATTATTGACATTTCTACGATTGAAGCAAACCAGCTTGTCCTGTATAAGGAGCGCTTCTCGCTGGATAATATTATGCAGGAGGTGTATACCTTCCATTCGCTGAAAAAGAAAAGGAAAACTGAACTCCAGTTGGTAAAATCCAAAAACCAAATGGATACCTACCTGGAAAATGATCCCATCAGGCTCAGGCAAATATTAAACAATCTGGTAGGCAATGCCTTGAAATTCACGGAACAGGGCTATGTACGGATGAGCTATACCCGAACTGCCGACCACGTACTGATTCGTGTTCAGGATACCGGTATCGGCATCAGCGGGGAGGACCAGGAAAAAATTTTCGATCATTTTCATAAACTCGACTCCGATGAAACCAAATTATATGAAGGCACAGGGATAGGCCTGGCAATTTCAAAGAAACTTGTCGAACTGATGGATGGAACGATCCGGGTTACTTCCGAACTGGGCAAGGGATCTACCTTCGAGTTTACTCTGCCGTACGATGAATCTGTTCAACCGGAAAAAATTATTGAATCCCTTAAGCCGGGCAGGATCCCCGACTTGAAAGGGATGCATATCCTGGTCGCCGAGGATGAAAAGAATAATTACCTGCTGCTTGAAAAAATGCTGGGGAAAACCGGGGCAACCATACTATGGGCTGAAAATGGAAAAATTGCACTGGAAATGCTGGAGAATCTCGAATATGCCGGTAAGCTGATCATCCTGATGGATATCAAAATGCCGGTGATGAACGGGATTGAGGCCAATAAAAAAATAAAGAAGAAGCATAGGGATGTCCCCGTTATTGCTGTTACTGCCTATGCTCAGCTTGGGGATAAGAACCGGATAATGAGCCATAATTTTGACGATTACCTCTCCAAACCCATTAACCCTGAAGAACTCTATAAACTCTTATCGTATTACAGTATGAATACGGGCTAGGGGGGCTATTTCGCAGCAGTATAATTCTGCGTGACATACACCTTCCCGGGAATATCAAGGATCAGGGGGAAATTATTCCGGATACGGATCTCACCGATTGAAAAGGGTTTTGTAGCCGAAATGACCTGGCGACCTGGAGCCAATGCAGCAATCGTATTGGCCAGGTTGTCTTTTTTGTCTTTTCCTTTTCCCGTGCTGCAGGAGTTAAGGAAGATGGTGGCATCCTTTTTCAAATGTTTCAGGTGCCTTTTAAGTTCTTTATCCTCACTATCAATGTAGCTCAGGTCCTCATAGCCTTCTACCGGGATGCTCAGCTGAATATTGTTTGAAGTGCCGTGTCCGGAAAGAATTAGCAGGTCGATCTTTGGCGCTTTGCGAATCGCCTTATAGAAGTCCTTTTCATCATACACCGTCGCAAACCAGACATCGTAGCTCGCTGCAAGTTTCTTGATCATTTCGCGGGCCGAGGCACTGAAGAAGGCTTTTTCCTCATCGATGGCCGGATAAATCATAAGAAGGTTCGGCTTTGGTGTATCCTTAAAAAAGCCGTAGCTTCGTTTTACCAGGCTTAGGCTGTAAAGCGTGCGGTAATTCTCTGCATTGCAAAAAATGTAGTTCAGTTCGTCGTAATAAACCCGCCAGTCTTTATACCCTCTTTTATAAAGTGCTTTGATCAGTGTTTGGCGACTCAGGTTTTTATCACCAATTTTTTTCAGGCTTTTTGACAGGCTTTTCTTCCCGATGTCATTTTCATAAAACTTAACGATGTCGCGGGCATCAAAAAGAGGCTTTCCCGAAGCATCCCTGAGCTTCTGGAAACGTTCTACATAGGATAGGGGTATTTCCTTCCCGATCAGATTTTTAAGCTCAGCGGCGGAGAATACCTTTACCCCATGCTCATCAATAACATCGTTGAATCCAACATCCAGGTAATGGTAGCTGCTGAATTGCTGTTCCAGGGTCAGACCATCGGTATTCAGCCGGTCGATTGACTCATTCGGATCAGGATCGTCAGTGGGCCTGTCGAACTGTTGGGCAAACAACACATCATTGTCGCTGGCTCCCAGCATGGCTTTTGCCATAAACAGGTTTGAAATAAGTATGGATTTCTTACTCAACACACACATGATTAGTCAGGCAGCAAGCTCGCCATCGACAACAAAAGTAACTTTCTGCCCGGCATGAAGGTTTAACTAAACGTTAAGTAATTATTAAAGCTTGTTAAAGTCCGAAAAGTGGATTAAGGTGTGAGCTCCACCTCCATACCAGACCTGGAAGAGATCTTATCTCTCACGCTGTTCTACCAGCTTCCACCGGCTCCGCCGCCTCCGAAACTTCCGCCACCAAAGCCTCCTCCGAAACCTCCGCTTCCCGATGAGAAATTGCCAAAGCTTCCCCCGTGTCTTGATCCGCTGCCCATCATTCCTAAAAGAATTAATAAGGGGATATTGCGGCCAATGGAGCCTTTTTTCATATTTCGGCCCCGACCGAATAAACCTCCGAAGATCAGGAACAGGACAATAATCGGGATGATCACTGCCAGGGGCGAGCTGGATTTCTTAACGGGCTCATGCCTTTCGCTGTATTGCTGGGGAGTGAATTCTTCGTTGCAGAGCTGCATCATGACATTGGTGGCCTTATCGAGTCCCTCGTAGTAATTCCCTTCCTTGAAGCTTGGGATCATCTCCATGTCAATGATCTCTTTGGCGGTAATGTCAGGAATAACCCCTTCAACACCTTCCCCGGTGGCGATGAAAGCGTCACCTTTTTCATTTCCGCTTTTAGACTTTATCAGGACAACAATCCCATTGTCCTTATCTGCCTGGCCAACACCCCAGCGGTCACCAATCTCAATAGCATAGGAGGAAATATCTTCTCCCAGCAGATCCGTGACGGTTACCACAACGATTTGTGTGGAGGTAGCCTCGTAATATTGGGTGAGCTTGCTATCCAGATTTTCTAATTCAGTATCTGAAAGAATTTTAGCGTAATCGTATACAGCCTTTGCTTCCCTGGGCTTCTCTTCATAGACAGGTTTTGCCTTCTCATTATTCCCACCGCACGCCGAAAGTAAAACGACAAGGATAAGGATTCCGCTACGGAGTTGTTTCTTCATGCTTTGTTTTTTTTGCCAGGTACTGGCAGGTTTGGATTAGTTTTTTCCGAAAGAGATATCATCGGAAAGTTCATTAACATCATCCTGTTGATATGGAAAAAATTCTTTCAGGGCTTTGCCGGCATCAAAAATGCCGGCGGCTAAGCCTTCTGCAAATTTGCCTTCTGAAAAGAAGCCGCTCATGGTCTCTTTGATTTCATCCCAGAAGTTATCCGGGGTGACACCGTTGATTCCGGCATCACCCAGGATGGCAAATTTTTTATCGATCACAGCCAGGTAAAAAAGTACACCGTTTCGCTTTTCGGTTTTGTGCATCTGCAGTTTGCCAAAGAGGTAGGCTGCCCGGTCCAGAACATCTTCCTTGCAGTAGTTTTCCAGGTGTACCCTGATTTCTCCGGAGGTATTGTGTTCGGCCTCCTGAATGGCCTTAAGAATCAGGCTTTTCTCCTGATCAGAAAAAAAATTCTGTGCTTTCTTCATAGCAATGGATTAATCAGTGAAGCTGACATCAGGGGCCACATCAGCGCCTGCTTCAGCCTCATAAAATGGTTTTTCATCCGGATGCAGGATAAGCTTTACCATCAGCTTAAGCGCAAATTCGTTGTAAGTGCCTACAGCTGCGTTGTAATCCCGCCTGGCTTTGTTGATCCTGTTTTCGGTCCCTTCAAGGGATGCCATCATATCGATAAATACCCGGTCGGCTTTCAGGTTGGGGTAATTCTCAGCCACCGCCATCAACTTATTCAGAGCAGAAGATAAACCACTCTGGGCTTGCTGAAATGCAGCCATCTTTTCCGGGGTGAGATTTCCTGCATCAATGGTAATTTGTGTTGCCCTGGCACGTGCATTCATTACTTCGGTTAACGTCTCCTGCTCATGTTCTGCATATCCCTTTACCGTCTCCACCAGGTTTGGGATCAGGTCGACACGCCGCTGATAACTGGCTTGAACATCTGCCCAGGTCTTCTTGACTCCCTGGTCCAGTCGCACTTCTTTATCATACATGTTCTGGTAATACTTGAAGATGATAAAGACAAATAAGATAATAACACCGAGAATAATACCGGCGATCATAAGTCCTTTGTATTTTGTATTCATAGCTTTTATTTTTTAAACGGAACAAATATACGGTAAATGTGCGAAGGTTCATGGCTGGTTCAGCCAATTCTGCATACTGGTCGGCGGGCATGCTGTTTTTACCGGTGGATAGCAGAATACTCTACAAATCGTTTATCGCCATTCTTCATTCGGATAACAGGTCGAACTCCTGAAAATTGATAAATGTAACTGCTTGTTTTTCCTTATTGCATGGTAAAAGGAGACTTCAGGGGATGTAAATGCCATCGCACCAGCGATTAGCTCTTATCATAAGTGCGTTATAACCATTCAGAAAAAATACACTAATTTTAGGTTAAGCCGATAAGATGTTCGTTTCCCGACAGAAAATGTAACATGATCAAAAGCAACTGAGCTTAATGCTGACTATATTGCACAAAACTTTAATAGAAATCTTATGAGAACGAGTTTGACAGCGATCCTGATGGCTGTATGCCTGTCAGTTTCCTCTTTCGGACAGATGAACCGGATCGAATACAACGGTCAGGAACTCTTCCTGAATGGTACAAACCTGGCCTGGGTAGACTTTGCCCGGGATATCGGACCGGGAGAAACCGATTTTGAAAAATTCGGTGAGGTTTTTAAAGAAATGCACGACTATGGTATAAATTCCGTACGCCTGTGGCTGCATACCAACAGCTGGGCTACTCCTGAATTTGCAGGGGATACCGTTAAAGGACCCGGCGAGGGGGCCATAGAAGACCTCAGGCAAATCCTTGATTCTGCCTATGCTTATGATGTAGGGATACTATTGTCTCTTTGGTCGCACGATATGCTCCGCCTTGAAATCGGAGAGCCCTACCTGACTGAGAACAGGGCACTGCTTGAAGATGAACATGTCCTGCAAACCTATATCGATCATGCGCTGATCCCAATGGTCGATTCCACCAAAGATCATCCGGGAATCATCGCCTGGGAAATTTTCAACGAACCGGAAGGCATGATCGAAGGAGTGCCTGACGGAGGATGGGGATCTCATGGTCATGTTACCCGTGAGCAGATATTACGGGCTGTGAACAGGATGGCTGGAGCGATCCATGGAGTGGACATCAACCTGAAGGTTACTAACGGGACCCATACGCTCAGCTCAAACTCAAACAGGGGCCTTGCTAATTTTTATACCGATGATTCATTGTTCAATGCAGGTGGGGATCCCCTCGGTTATCTTGATTTCTATCAGGTTCACTTCTACGACTTTGCGCTGAACCCTTTTAATCAGCCTTTTTCATACTGGAACCTCGACAAACCGCTGATTATCGGTGAATTTCACCCTGATTGCAACAGTTGCGGGGATTTCAGCAACTATCAAACCCTGTTTGATAATGGTTACGCAGGGGCCTTTGGCTGGATGTGGACCGATGAGTATGGTGACCTCATTAAGGAGGAGGCTCAGCATACTTTTCTGAATAATACCGCGGAAGTGGATATTGACAACATGCTGGGCGATACTCCCTACCTGGTGTTCAGCGGACCGGAATACGGGGCCGAACTCGAATCGGGCAGTAACGTGGATTTTGCCGCCGATGCTGAGGATACCGACGGGACTGTTGATAGCGTCGAAATTATCCTGGACAGGGAATTTGTGGAAGATACGGTTCTGGCAACTTTTTCATCAGCACCCTACGATTTTACCTGGCTGGCTCCGGATGATGGAGTTTATAAGGTGTATGCCAGGGCAACCGACAATGACGGTTATATCAAATCTACTGATCCGATAGCCTTCACCGTAGGGGAGCCTCCATTGTACCGGTATGAAGCTGAAGAGGCTGAGCTTTCCGGTGGTGCCACCATTGGTAATAATGCTTCAGCAAGTGGCGGGCAGTATGTGAACTATACTTCCAGCCCTGCTTCCATACTGTGGACCGTTCTGGAATGCCCCGCCGATGGAACCTATGATATGGTTATCGGTTATAGCACCCCCAACGGTGAGAAGAATAATTACATCATCGTAAATGGTGATACAGATGGTCAGCAGGATATCCATTTTCCGGCATCTTCTGCCTGGGAGCGTGATACCATTCAGGTTGACCTTGTTGCTGGAACCAATACCATTGAGGTTGGGTATTTCTGGGGATGGATGCTGTTCGATTATATCGAATTTCCTTTCCCGCGTCCGCCAAAGGTTAAAGATATCATCATCACGACTGAGACCGGCAATTTCTCAATTGATGAGAAGGGTGGAACCCTCCAGATGATCGGTACGGTGGTTCCTGATAATGCTGTGGTTAAAACGGTTCGCTGGACAGTTAATAACCCTGCAGTTGGATCCATCGATGAAAATACAGGCTTGCTAACTGCCGTTTCTGATGGTACGGTTCGGGTTTTCGCCTGGGCAACCGATAACTCCGGAACTACGGCTAACGTGGATGTCACCATTAGCAACCAGGCTGATGCGCTTCCGGAAGGGTACAGCCTGACGCACAGGGTCTATCCGAATCCTGCAAACAGTGAATTGTACTTAACCAATACTGGGGACCTGAGAACTGTATCAGTTTTCAACCTTCAGGGACAGTTACTTAAAACAGAACCTTGTGAGGGAGGGCTAAATGTTTTAGCTGTTGATGAACTCGAGCCGGGTATTTATTACCTCAGCCTGATCAAACAGGACGGTTCAGCTGAGAACCTGAGATTTGTTAAGAAATAGATTAAAAGTACAAGACAACAGGCATAAGGCAGGTAGCTGATTTCGGGAATCCTTCCGGACAGTTACCTGTTTTTTTTGGTTAAGTTGGTGCGTGTTGATTACCTGACCTTTGTGCCGAAACCCTGACTGCCGTCAGGCAGGTTAAGCGGAGGGGCAAAGCTTGCCGACGGCGATGCAGTTTATTAACCCTATAAACCCATAAACCCATCAACCTATAAACCCCCATCAAACCGATTAGTCGAGTAATCGATTAGCTGATTAGTCGATCCTGCTACCTAAACAGATTGGTTACTAGTCACAAGTTACAGCCCCTGAATCCTACCTTCCGTCCCAATCAGAACTTTCGACTCATAGACTCATCGACTCATCGACTCATCGACTCATCGACTCATCGACTCATCGACTCATCGACTTATCGACTCATCGACTCATCGACTCATCGACTCCTCAGTTAATCAATTCCTCAGTTCATCAACCCATCAACCCCTCTCATTTACCCTCTTCTATCCACTTCCGTGCATTCACAAATGCTTCAATCCAGGGTGTAATTTCGTCCCCTTTTCGTTCAGAAGGATAGGAGGCCCAGTTCCAGGGATAAATAGCGCGTTCCAGGTGGGGCATCATCGCCAGGTGCCTGCCATCCGCAGAACATAGTCCTGCAACAGTATAGTCGGATCCGTTTGGATTCCCTGGGTATTGTTCGTAGCTGTATTTAAGGGCTACATGATAGCTGCTCTCCGGTTCGGGAAGATTGAATTTACCTTCGCCATGAGCGACCCAGATACCAAGTCTCGATCCTGCGAGGGAACCAAGCATAACAGATGTATTCTCCGGAATATCAACGTTCAGGAAGGCACTTTCAAATTTATGTGAATCATTAAAGCTCATGCGGACCTTCGTCTGGTCATTGCCGATCAGCCCAAGTTCGATCATCACCTGGCAACCGTTACACACTCCAAGACTCAGTGTATCTTTCCTTGAATAAAAGCGGTTCAGGGTTTCCTGTGCTTTCTGGTTATACCGGAAGGCTCCGGCCCAGCCTTTTGCACTTCCTAACACATCCGAGTTGGAGAATCCACCTACGAAGACGATCATGTTTATCTCGTCCAGACTTTCCCTTCCGGCAATCAGGTCGGTCATATGAACATCCTTCACATCGAAACCTGCCTGGTATAAGCTGTAGGCCATCTCACGGTCACCGTTTACACCTTTCTCCCGAATGATGGCAGCCCGGATCCCGGAAGGGGAGGGCCGCCTCCACTGGAGGTTCATTTCGGAAAGTTTACCCTTGAAATCTTCAGGGAAACGGTATCTGAGTTCCTGGGTTTTATAGTTCGCATAGCGGGCATGAGCCAGCTTGCCACGGGTTTGCTTTTGCTCCAGCAACCAGGAAGGTTTAAACCAGATATCTCTTTGCGAATTAATATCTAAATCAATAATTTTGGGTCCATTCGCAATAGTGAAAATTCGTTTAGTATTAACGGTAGCCAGTTGATTTACAGTGATGTTAACAGCACGGAACTGATTTATAATGCCGGTGGACAGGGAAGCTTTCACCTGAAGGACGACAGCCGGGCGCTCACTGAATAATTTACGGATAATGTCTTCATCGGAAAGCGCTGAAATATCTGCTTCCAGTCCTATGTCATTTCTCCCGAAACACATTTCCAGAATACAGGTAATCAGTCCCCCTGCTGACACGTCATGTCCTGCCAGGATTTTTCCCTCCCGGACCAGATCCTGGATAAGGTTGAAGGCTGAAAGGAATTTTTTAGCATCCCGGATCGTCGGGGCTTTTTGCCCCAGCTGACTGGTAACCTGTGCGAAGCTGCTTCCTCCCAGACAGAAGGGATCATCGGTCATGGGAACATACAATAGAACACTGTCAGCCTGGGTTTGCAGGACGGGCTCAACGACCTTCCGGAAATCACTGACCTCGCCGGCTGCAGAAATGATTACGGTCCCTGGAGATAATACAGCAGTTCCGTCAGGATATTTTTGTGTCATCGACAGGGAGTCTTTTCCTGTCGGAATATTAATTCCAAGGGCAATGGCAAAATCGCTGGCGGCTTTTACAGCATCATAAAGGCGTGCATCTTCGCCGGGATTTTTACAGGGCCACATCCAGTTGGCACTGAGCGAAACGGATTTCATTCCTTCCTTAAGGGGCGCCCATACAATATTGGTAAGCGCTTCAGCAATGGAGAGGACAGAGCCTGCCTCAGCATCTACCAGACCGGCAACAGGTGCATGACCAATAGAGGTTGCGATGCCGGAAAAATGTGTAAAGTCGAGGGCAGATACGGCCAGATTATTCAGCGGCAACTGCACGGTTCCGGCAGTTTGTTGTTTAGCAACTCTTCCGGTCACGGAGCGATCGACCTTGTTTGTGAGCCAGTCTTTACAGCCTACCGACTCAAGTTGCAGCACAGCATCCAGATAGTCCCTGAGTCTTTCTGTTTTATACTCAACAGGCCTGAATTTTTCCAATGAGTGTGCATCTTTCATGATGGTTTTCGGAGGGTTTCCAAACATATCTTCCAGCAACAGGTCGATAGGTTTATTACCATCCTTGTCTTCGAAAACAAATTTATCATCCCCCGTAGTCTTTCCGATAACATACATCGGTGCGCGTTCACGTTCTGCAATTTCCTTCAGTTGCCGGATGTCCTTTTCTTTCAGAACCAGTCCCATTCGCTCCTGCGATTCATTACCCACGATTTCTTTTGCCGAAAGCGTCGGGTCTCCGACAGGTAGCTCACTCATGTCGATTTTTCCCCCTGTGGATTCTACCAGCTCAGAGAGGCAGTTCAGGTGACCGCCTGCACCATGATCATGGATGGATACGATGGGGTTGATATCGGACTCTGCCATGGCCCTGATGGCATTGCAGACTCTTTTCTGCATTTCAGGGTTGGAGCGTTGTACGGCATTCAGCTCGATGGCATGGTTATATTCACCGGTGGCAACCGAGGATACTGCGCCTCCGCCCATACCGATGCGGTAATTGTCACCTCCCATTAGTACGACGCTGTCGCCTTTTTCAGGGATCCCTTTTTCGGCATCCGACTTCTTCCCGTAACCAATACCACCGGCCAGCATAATGACTTTATCGAAGCCGAATTTATTCTGGTTTTCCGTATGCTCAAAGGTCAGTACGCTGCCACAGGTCAGGGGTTGCCCAAATTTGTTTCCGAAATCACTGGCCCCATTGGATGCTTTGATCAGGATCTGTGACGGGGTCTGATAGAGCCATTTTCTTTCCGGATTATTCTTTTCCCATTCGCGTCCGTCTTCCAGCCTGGAATATGAGGTCATATAAACTGCTGTGCCGGAAAGGGGAAGGGCTGCTTTTCCTCCTGCAATACGGTCCCTGATTTCTCCGCCGGTTCCGGTTGCTGCACCGTTAAACGGTTCCACCGTGGTGGGGAAGTTATGCGTTTCGGCCTTCAGGGAAAGTACGGATTCAATGGGCTTGATCTCAAAAAAGTCAGGTTTGTTTTGTGTTTTAGGGGCAAACTGGTCTATTACCGGGCCGCTTAAAAAGGCACAATTATCTTTGTATGCCGACACCACTGAATTGGGGTGGGTGTTAGTGGTCTTCTTGATCAGTTGAAAAAGGCTGGAATCCATTTCCTTTCCGTCAATAATAAACTGGCCGTTGAAGATCTTGTGCCGGCAATGCTCTGAATTAACCTGGGAGAATCCGAAGATCTCACTATCTGTCAGCTTCCTTCCCAGGCGTTTGCTAAGATCAACCAGGTAGGCTACTTCTTCTTCACTAAGGGCAAGTCCTTCCTGCTGATTAAATCCTGAAATATCCTCGATATACTGTATCGGTACCGGCAGAATGGCAATGGAAAATATGTTGCTGTCAAGGGTATGGTAGATGCGGCTAAGCATGGGATCGTATTCCGGACTTTCCTGGTCGGAAACCAGGAATTCTTCGATGCGACGGATTCCGGATATCCCCATGTTTTGAGTTATTTCAACAGCATTCGTACTCCAGGGGGTGATCATTTCTTTCCTGGGACCGATAAAATTTCCGGTTAGGGGACCTTCGCCCACATACTCTGCTTCTGAGAACAGCCAGCTGAGTTTACCGATAGTTTCGTTTGAGGGTTGCTTGTCGGAATCAACAGCTATTACAGTATTTTGCGGGCTTTTAAAGAAAAGAATCATACGGTGAAATTTTGGAGTATATTTTATGGCTGCAAAAGTACGAATCAAATGAAGATTATCATGAGAAAAAAGGATGATTTATACACCGGGAATTGTGAATAAATCAGCCGGAAATTTCCGGAGAAAAGGGAAGGATTTTCAATTCCGGATGTTGTGAAAGGTGGTTCCTGAGAATTTGCTGGACATCCCTGTTATCTTCAAATCTTGAAATACAGGCACTCAGGTTTGCAGGGTTTCCGTCAGCCAGGGCTGAATCCAGGAAGCCATATCCGATATACTTTCCATGCTCGATCTGGATAACTGCGGTTTCATCCAGACTTTTTCCTGAGTCAAGAATGAAAAAGCTATCGTGCCTGAAACTGTGTTTCCGGATGATTAGTTTTGCCCGTTTGTTGTAATCTTCCGGGGATTCTTTACCAATACAGGCCCCGTTGCAACTGGCAATTTCGTAAGAAAAACACGAGCCGGATCCGGGATACAACCCACAGAGTTTTTGGCACAGTTCATGGTTTTCCACCAGGCTCAGGAGGTAAGTTTTTGCGACTTTCAGTCCGGAGAATGATCTCAGGGGCAGCTCTTCTTTTTTGCTGTCGTTTTTATCCAGTGTGAAACGTATATAACCGTTCTGGTCAATGTAAGTGTATAGCCCATAGGTTGAAATTGCCCGGCGCTGGGCCCTGTTATAGAGCGGCCTGTGCTTTTTTATCTCCTCTGACTCTTTCAGGAGAGCCACCAGCTCCGAACCGGTTACTTCATAATCGATGTCGGCGATGTTGTGAAGCATTTCAATCGATTTTTTGGTGCTGTAATTTCTGAAATGGGTATAAACACGCGATCGGATGTTTTTACTCTTCCCGATATAGATGAGCTCTTGCTGATCGTTAAAAAAGTAGTACGTGCCGGCTTCTTCGGGAAGTGTTTTTAGCAGGGAGGCATTAAGGTTTGGATTCAGGTGTTTGGTATTCAGCTCGTTGTAGGAGGATATGGATTTATCCTTGTCCTTGCTTACATGAAGAAGCTTTTCAAACAGCTTTACTGTAGCGTAAGCATCACCTCCGGCACGGTGCCGGCCATGAATATGGATCCCGAGCTCATGGCAGATCTTTCCGAGACTGTAGGAGGGGAGTCCCGGAATAAGCCGCCGGCTAAGCTGCACGGTACAGAGCTTGTCCCTGGAGTAGGTATAGCCCAGGCGCTTGAACTCATTACGGATAAATTCATAATCAAAGTTTACATTATGGGCGATGAAAATCGATCCCTCAGTGAGCTCAACGATCTTTTTCGCTACTTCATAGAATTTAGGGGCATCAGCTACCATGGCATTGCTGATTCCGGTCAGGGAAGTAATATGATAGGGTATCTTCTTTTCAGGATTGATGAGGGTACAGTACTCATCAACAACCTGTTCCCCATCATGCAAAAAGATGGCAATCTCAGTGATTTTCTCAGTCACAGGGCTTCCGCCGGTAGTTTCTATGTCTATGATGGCAAACATTTCTCTCCGTCGGTAAATTTAATCGATATGAAGGATCAATCCTAAAAGTCAGGGATAAAGAGAAGCGTATTTACTCTTCTACGATGAAACAAGAGGATATTTGGCTTATGCTATGGTGCTATTGCTTGTTTTATATCCATCCCCTGCTTTCCTTAGGTCGGGCTATTCCTCATGCCAGGTGCCTGACAGGATCTTTAATATTGCTTGCGGATTTCATTGAAATATAGCTCGCAAAAGATCAAATCCCAGGAAAATGGGATGGATCCGATAAGGGCTTAAAAAAGAAATTTTACACTAAAAAAAAGCTCTGCATGACCATGCAGAGCCAGAGACCGTTAGCGCGTGTGACTGATATAAGGTAGGAGATGTAAATGTATACAATATTATTTAAAATGCAAACAGA
>JAFGEO010000114.1 GCA_016931575.1 Bacteroidales bacterium
ATGAGAAAAATACTCATCATAAAAAGCTCCTGGTTTTTAGTTAAGGCAATCAGATGTAAAAGCTTAGGCAATAACCATTTATTACCAACATAAACAAATCCGATTATAAAAACTGCTTTTATTGTTAGCGTTATGATTTCTTTAGTAATATCAAGCTCGTTATCACCCAGTAGATTGGCTATAAGAATTAAAGGCACCAGTAATAAATCCTGAAAAATTAAAATTCCAAGTATAGTTCGTCCATAATTTGAGGATAGTTCAGACCTTTCCTGTAATAGTTTTAAGACAAGTGCAGAACTGCTTAGAGCTGTCAGGAAACCTATGAAAATTCCGGTTTGTGTGTCAAGTCCGTAAAAATGTGCAGCAATATAAAACACCCCGGCAGTTATGAGTACCTGTAACAAACCACCAAAAAACACAATTCTCCTTATTTTAAGAAGATGTTTTAAGGAGAATTCCATCCCGATTGTAAAAAGTAACAGAACAACGCCGATTTCTGCTAATATTTCTATTTCGTGTTCGCCATGAACTAAGGAAAAAACATAAGGGCCTGCCAGAATACCTGTTAAAAGATATCCAACAACTGTCGGTATCTTTATTCTCGTAAAAACCAGATTGACCAGTGTCGAGAGGGCAAATATGATTACAATTTCTTTTAATATTATGATTTCCATTACATCCGTACAAAATAAAATTTAGAAAATAAAAAAGGCTGGTATGGTCTGCCACCAAAGTAGCAATTTTGTTTTATACAATAAATAAACCCGCCAGCCGATAGTAAAAATATCGCTTTTCAGCCAGATCACTTGTCGTCTTCCCTGCAATTCTTTTGATAAATTGACTCAACATTATCAAACGGATAAGTCTGAAAAAGGGCTCAATTGCTGGACACACCTGGTCAGCATGATATTCAGCCATCTGGGAGAAGCTGGTAGAGTTCTGTTCAAATGAAGCATTAGCACCTGTAGAAAATTTTCTGCTCCCCGACTGACATTTTTGACTCCCGGACCTAAAAAAAATTGCTCCCATTGGATGGGAAGCTGATTTTTTTGGCTGGGGTTAAGATTTCTGAATAATGACTTCAATAATCAGCAATCTAAAATATCCGGAATGATTGATGGAATTGAGCGTCATTCTATCGTTATCCAACTGATTTTAGAAAAATTCAGAGGGGGGACAGCATGCTCCGAAAAAGGAATGTGGCAGGCCGTATGCTTACGAATCAAATGCTTTTTGCGATTGGTGGTCCCGTCCGGACTGCACCAGAACCCTACCGGCTTACTTCCGGATCAGCTTATAATTATTCGTTTCGAAGAGCGGGCGCCTCAACAGGCGTTCAAAAAGGGTTACGATCCTGTATTTCAGATGTTCGTGCTTATGCATCACCGTATTGGGCTCGCGCTTAGCCGTGTAGTTCAGCTCATCCCCCCAGTTGAACTGTTTGATCTTCTCTTCCATCACTTTCGGGTGTGTACCCCTAAAACTGGGGATCTTTTTAAGTGGTCCGTAGCTGAATTCGATCTGTTTCTTCTGCATATCCTCCTCCTGCGCATTGACTGTAGCCTCTCCACGGTGGTTGATGTTGATGGCCCTGGTCTTTTTCTTCATGTAAGCCGGCGGCCTTACCCATCCGTAATGGTAAACATCCGCATCTATGCGGGCGACCTTCAGCTTGTAGGTGCCTTTTTTCTGCCGGTACGATACACCGTCAAAATCGGGGATTCTCCTGAAAGACTGTGCCGAGATCCAGGAATGTATCTCCGGGCGGTTACGGACAATGCGGATCTCATTCTTGTACCAGCCGTGGGCATCCACATGATGCTCGTAATCGGCCCAAAAATGAACATAATTAAACAGGAAGGCTTCCACTTCCTCATCGTGCAGAAATTCACGGCACCTCGCCTCGATCACGGGCAGGAATTTCTCATGGATCACCTCGTCGGCCTGCAGGTAAAACAGCCAGTCGCCGGAACAATGCTGCATAGCGATGTCAGTCTGGTGCGCATGCTCCATGCCCCGCGGGTATTTCTCCAGGTCCCATACCGTATCGATAATGCGGATCTTATCGCTCCTGATGCTCAGCAGTTCCTCACGGGTGCGGTCGTCTTCATCGGAATTACCCAGGGCATACACAAACTCGTCCACCAAAGGCAAAATGGATTCGACTGACTCTTTGAAAGGATAGTAAAGTTTCCCTACATTTCTACCCATACTGAAACCACTGATCTTCATAGCACAAAATTTATTGCCGCCAAAAGTACCATTAATAAGCCGAAAATAAAACCCATGAAAAACCTTTTGAGCATCCTAAGTTGCACGTATTCTGCTTTCACCGAAATAATCTATATTTGTTTGTCAGGGAAATTGCCGGCATCCTGCATCCATAAAACATCAAGTTGAACCAAACTACTGTCAACGAAAACATGAAATTCCTCCTACTGTTTCTACTCGTGATATGCTTTCAGCTCAACGCACAAAACATCATTCAAAAAGATTTTAAATCCAGTTTCGATGCCTACGGTGTTAAGGGTTGTTTTGCGCTCTATGATCCCGTGGAAAGCGTCACTTATCAGTATAATCCTGAACGCTGCGATTCCGGTTTTCTGCCGGCCTCCACCTTCAAGATTCCCCATTCCGTGATCGCCCTGGAAGAAGGAGTGATCAGCGACACCAATGAGCTTATTCCCTGGAATGGTTATGAATGGCCCACCGAGGTTTGGAATCAGGATCAGACGATGAGTACCGCGATCAAATACTCATGCATCTGGGCATACTTTACTATCGCAGAGCAGATCCCCATTGAAAAATACCAGGAATATATGGAAGCTTTTGACTATGGTAATAAAGATCTGAGCGGCCCCCCTACCCGTTTCTGGCTTGGCGGCCCCTTCCGGATCAGTGTAAATCAGCAGCTTCTATTCCTGCAGAAATTTTACACCTATGCCCTTCCCGTATCCCGTGAATCCATCGACAGGGTTAAACCGTTGATCATATTTGAACAAAATGATGATTACATGTGGAGTGGCAAGACCGGTTCCGGACGAATTACAGATACCAAATTTATCTTCTGGCTGGTAGGCTACCTGGAAAAAGAAGGCCGGCCATACTATTACGCCCTGAATTTTACCGGATGGGACCTTGAGAAACTTGGGCATGCCCGCTATGAGATTGCCAGGTCCATTTTCAGGGAGCTGGAACTTATGCCTTAAGCTGTTATCCGTAGAACCAGGATCCTCTCCCTTCTGGAGAAAGCAGACATCCTTTCCTCATGCAATCCTTAACGGAAGCCGACTCAGATCCGAAATAAAAGTCAACTGAAAAGGAGCAACGTCAAGCGCCAAACATACCTGAATGACCCTCCTTCTGATCCTGAAGCAGGAATTCAGAAACCCAACCATACTTGTTTCTCGCAGAAAATCATTACATTTCGTGTCCGAAACAAACAAAATGTCATGCTACAAGAAATCTTTGTCGATTATATCAAAAAGGGCATCACAGACAGCTGGAATATCAAAGCCCTTGCCGATTATAAGGGAGAATCCTTTACCTATGCCGAGGTCGCCTCAAACATAGCTACCCTCCATACACTATTTAAAAAATCAGGGATAAAACCAGGCGATAAAATCGCCCTTGTTGGCCGGAACTCTGCCCGCTGGTGTATCATTTATATGGCCACAGTAAGCTATGGAGCCGTTATTGTGCCAATCCTTCCCGACTTCAAAACCGAGGATATCCAGGAGATTATCAACCATTCAGATTCCTGCCTGCTTTTCTGCGGGGATGCACTCTTCGAGGGATTCGATACCGCGAAACATAAAAACCTGAAAGGGATTATCTCTGTGAATACCTATAAGCAGATCCATTCCTACGACAAGAAATTTGACAAGGTCCTGGAAGAAGCTGCCATTGACACCCCCAAACCTATCGAACTCAAAGATTTCAATCCGCCGCATATCCCGAATTCCGAACTGGCGGTCATCAGTTATACATCAGGCACCACGGGGCACTCCAAAGGGGTGATGCTTTCCCACAATTCCCTGGCAGCCAACATCCGCTATGCCCAGGGGGCCATGCCCCTGAATCCCGGCGATCCCATTGTTGTTATGTTGCCCCTGGCCCACGCTTTTGGGTGCGCCTTCGACTTCATTTTCCCTTTCAGCATTGGATGTACGGTCAACATTCTCACCAAAACACCTGCAATTAATGTCGTTATGCAAGCTTTCCAGGAAATTAAGCCCGCCCTGATCATGTCGGTACCCCTGGTCATCGAGAAGATTTACAAGAAGCAGATCATGCCGGTAATCAATAAGCCCGCCATGAAGATCATGCTGGCCATCCCGGGTATTAAGCTGCTGATTTTATCCAAGATCAGGAAGAAACTGGAAAAAGTTTTCGGCGGCAACTTCCGGGAGATCGTAATTGGAGGTGCAGCTTTCAACCCGGAGGCTGAGGCATTCTTCAGAAAGATGAAATTCTCCTTCACTGTTGGCTATGGAATGACAGAATGCGGGCCACTGATCAGCTATGCACCCCCAACCGTTAACCGCCAGGGGGCATCAGGGCGTGCGGTAGATACGCTCCAGGTAAGCATTGACTCGGAAGATCCTCAGAATGTTGTAGGCGAGATCATCCTGAAAGGGGACAATGTCATGGAAGGCTATTACAAAAATCAGGAAGCTACCGACCAGATCATCGATAAGGACGGATGGCTGCACACCGGCGACCTGGGGATAATTGACAGCGATGGGTTCATCTACATCAAAGGCAGGAGCAAGAGCATGATCCTGGACGCCTCCGGCCAGAACATCTATCCGGAAGAAATTGAATCTGTTTTCAATAACAAATACCTGATCAACGAATGCCTTGTGGTTCAGCGTGACAAAAAGCTTGTTGCGCTGATCGATCCTGACCTGGAAACCAAGCAGAAGGACCAGGTATCTGATGAAAAGCTGGCGGAGATTCTGGAGCAGCACAGAAAGGAAGTCAATGAAACGCTGGCAAAATATATGCAGGTGGCAAAGTGTGAGATCATGAGTGAATCCTTCACCAAAACCCCTAAACGCAACATAAAACGCTTCCTGTATCAATAAGCGTTCACCGGAACAATGAATCCCGAGACCGACACACGCACCATTCTGACCCTTGATGCGGGGGGAACCAACTTTGTATTTTCAGCAATCAGGGGGAACCACGACATTTCGGAGCCGATCACCCTTCCCTCAAACGGAGACAATCTCGACCGGTGCCTGGGCACCATAGAATCCGGCTTCCGTCAGCTCATGCAGCGAATTCCGGAAAAACCTGTTGCCATAAGCTTTGCTTTTCCGGGACCCTCCGACTACCAAACCGGAATTATCGGCAGATTGAACAACCTTCCGGCTTTCCGGGGAGGCATCCCTCTGGGGCCTATCCTCGAACACCGATTCTCCCTGCCGGTTTTTATTAATAATGACGGCGACCTCTATGCTTATGGCGAGGCCCTCTCCGGCTTTTTGCCCGAAGTCAATGCCATGCTTCGGGAAGCAGGTATCGAAAAAGAATTCAGAAACCTGATCGGCGTGACGCTTGGCACCGGATTCGGGGGAGGAATTGTACTCAACCAGGAGCTGCTCTCCGGCGACAACTCCATGGCCGGGGAAATCTGGCTGTTACGCAACAGGATCAATCCATCAACCAACGCAGAGGAAGGGATAAGCATCAGGGCCATTCAACGGGTTTACAGGGAACATGACGGAACCGGCACCAGGGATGAGCTCAGCCCGAAAGACATTTTTGACATCGCCCAGGGGCTGCGTCCCGGCGACTCCGGAGCTGCAAAGGAAGCCTTCCGGCAGCTGGGTACTGTTCTGGGTGACGCCCTGGGCAACCTGATGACGACCCTGGACGGCGCAGCAGTGATTGGCGGGGGATTAACCGGTGCCATGCCCCTGATCTTGCCGGCAATGATGGAGGAATTAAAAGCAAAGTATTCCTCCTACCCGGGGACAAGCTATCCGAGGCTTGTACAAAAAGTTTTTAACATCAATTCCGCGACAGAAAGAAAAAAATTCCTTAACTGGGAAAAAACGGATGTTGTAATTCCGGATACCGGAGCCAGCATTTCCTATTATGCGGAATCCCGTCTTCCTGTTGGCATTTCTACCATCGGAACGAGTCGTGCCATTGCCCTCGGAGCCTACGCCTTCGCCCTGAAAAAGTTAGGGACGAAATAAAAACTCCCTCCCGGAAAGTATTCTTATCATCAGGATCAGGAATCTTCCCTGAACATAATCTTATTGTTTGTTATTTTTTTAGTAATTTAAGATCTCAAATTAGCCTTGTCGACTATGTACAGATCATTACTATTCATCCTGTTCACAGCCTTATCGCTGAACGCTTTCACGCTGCAGAACAAATTCGAATATTTGACAACCGATAACGGGCTCTCACAGGGAAATGTCGAGTGCATTTTTCAGGACAGCCAGGGATTTATGTGGTTTGGTTCATTCAATGGTCTGAACCGGTATGATGGGTATGAAATCGTTGTTTACAATTATGAGGCAAACAACCCTAACTCAATATCCCACGCTCACATCACAGACATCTGCGAAGACCGGAATGGAAAACTATGGCTCGGAACCTTTGGAGGAGGTGTAACAGTTCTTGATCCGGAAACCACAAAATTCACCCGGATAGGCTATACGATAATCAAAGGCGATACGGTCCAGCTTGCCCAGATATCAGCTGTAGAGATAGACCCTGATGGAAATATCTGGATCATGGATGAAACAGCCGGGGTCTTCATATACAATGACAAGCAGAAACTCGTCCGCTATTTCAGGCCCAGCATAACAGACAGTAAAGCCCTGCCAGTGTCCAATTACTTTGGACTTGCTTTTGACAACCTGGGGACTGCCTGGCTGGGAATAGGAAACGGTATCCTGGGCAAGATTGCTCCCAATTCCAATGAGGTTCAGATTAAAGTTTTTGAAAGCCGGGTAGCTGCTGCTGATGATGGCATAAAATCGGTTTTCATCGACAAGATGGGCAATGTTTGGCTTGGAACTACGAGCCAGGGAGCATACAAATACAATCCTGGAACAGGCAAATTTACCAATTACCGTAAGGAAAGTGAGGAGTTCTATATTAACGGGAATACAGTCATGGCCTTCGTTGAAGATTCTGAAGGTAACCTGCTGATCGGCCTGGATGGCGGAGGTATCAATGTCCTGAACCAGGTTTCGGGAGAGATCTCGTTCATCAAATACCAGCTTGGCGATCCGGAATGCCTCAGTACAAATGCTGTCTATGACCTGTTCTATGATAAATCGCTGAACCTTTGGGTGGGTACCTACTCAGGGGGGATTAACTTCCAGAGCCCCTACAAAAACAAGTTCAGGAAATACATCCCCGATCCAATGAACAAAAACAGTCTTAGCTATAAGAATGTCACTGCTTTTTTGCAGGATGATGAGGGAATAATCTGGATCGGAACGGACGGGGGCGGCCTGAACCGGTTCGATATGGCCCTGGACTCATTCACACACTTTCGCGCGAATCCTGACAATCCGAACTGGCTGCAGACCGATGTGATCATCCATCTGATGCAGGATATGGATGGAGATATTTATATCGGAAGTTATAACAATGGTCTGACGATTTTCAATAAAGACAACATGACCTGGAAACAATATCTCCATGATGACAGCGATCCTACCAGTCTCGCCGGAATCCATCCATGGTTCTGTTTCCAGGACAGCTATGGTGAAATATGGATTGGTTTGTTAGCCATCGGACTCGATAAGTTTGACAAAGAAACAGGGACCTTCACTCACTATCCTGCCGATAAAGATGACCCTACAAAGCTGAACAGTCCGAATATTAAAATCATTTATGAAGACCTGAACATGGATATGTGGATTGGTACTGAAGGTGGGGGGCTCCATAAATTTAACCGCGGGGATGAGAGTTTCACACGGTATGTCTCAGACCCTAACAATCCTTCCAGTTTGAGTAATGATGATGTGCGGGCGATCTATGAAGATATGAACATGCGGTTCTGGGTTGGGACAAACAGTGGGCTCGACCTGATGGACCGGGAGAAAGGTACTTTTAAAACACTGACCAAAGCTGACGGGCTCTCCGGAAATACCATCAACGGAATCCTTGAAGACAACGATGGGTACCTGTGGATCAGCACAGATGGAGGAATCACTAAATTCCACCCCGATTCCCTTACCTTTAAGAATTATGATAAATCGGATGGTTTACAGGGGAACGAATTTAACTATACGGCATCACTGATTTCAAATAACGGCAATTTCTTTTTCGGCGGAAAGAATGGATTCAATATGTTTTTCCCCAGGGATATCCTCGATAATCCCAATCCCCCGAAAGTTGTTATTACCAGCATTTCCATCCTGAATAAACCCTATCGTACCCTCACTGTCAAGGTGGATGGGAAAAAAGTTTCGAAATCTGTAACCACGATAAAGAATCTGGTCTTAAGTCATAAACAAAACATCCTTACATTCGAGTTTGCAGCCCTGGACTTTGGTAATACGCAAAAGAACCAGTACAAGTATAAACTCGAAGGCTTCGATGAGAAGTGGATCGCTGTCGATGCTTCCAAACGCTTTGCCACCTATACAAACCTCCCATCGGGAGATTATGTCTTCCAGGTACTGGCCTCCAACGGTGATGGAATATGGGCTAAAGTACCCACCACGATCGATATCACAATAAAACCCCCGTTCTGGAAAACATGGTGGTTCATCAGCCTGATCATCATCCTGAATTTAATTATTGCTTATGCTGTTATCAAGAGAAGGATCAGAAAAATCAAAGAAGATAAGCTGGCTCTCGAAACCCGCATCCAGGAAGGTCTCAGGGAAGTGGAGAAACAGAAGGAGGAGGTTGCTCAAAAAGACCTGGCCCTACAGCAAAAGATAGAAAATGAAAAGGAACAGAACTGGTATAATGTCGGAATGGGGCGGATGAGTCAGGTAATGAGCCAGAACAAGGATAATCTGCATCAGTTATCCCAGAGCATCATTTCTGAAATTGTTGAATATGTGGAAGTTTCACAAGGTGCCATCTACCTGATCAACGATGATGATGAAACGGATAAGTATCTTGAGCTCACAGCAGCCTATGCCCCCGATGATGAGCGGCTGAGGGGAATGAAGGTAAAACCCGGCGAAGGCCAGATAGGAACCTGTTTCACTGAGGGTTCTGTCATTCGGATCGACAACCTTCCGGAAGATTATTCCCTGTTCAGTTCCGGCCTTGGAGAGCTGGCTTTGTCCCACCTGGCCATCATCCCCCTGAAGCTGAATGAAATTGTCATCGGCGTTGTGGAATTACTCTCCCTTAAATCGCTGGCAGATTACAAGCTGAACTTCGTAGAGAAATCCGGAGAAACCCTTACTTCTATACTAACTGCCCTGAAGGCCAACGAGAAGACCCAGAAGCTTCTTGAGCAACAAAGAATGCAAGCCGAAGAACTATCTGCCCAGGAGGAAGAACTCAGACAGAACCTCGAAGAAATGCAGGCTACCCAGGAAGAACTGGCCCGCATGAAGGAAGCCGAAAGGGTTGCTGAAGAAGAACGAAGAGAAGCCGAAAAGGAATTTATGGAGCAACTGCAAGTACAAAACGAAGAGCTCTTGATCCAGCAGGAAGCCATGAAGAAAGAAGAATACCTTTTCAATGCACTCCTTAACAATGCAAACGAGTACATCTATTTTAAAGATGATAAGAGTAGGTTTATCCGCATGAGTCAATCGATGGTGAAAATGTTCAAGGTGAGAAGCATGAACGATATTATCGGCAAAACCGACTTTGATTTCTTCGATGATGAGCATGCCCAACCTGCCTTTGATGATGAACAAAAAATCGTCAAATCCGGCAAACCTATGAAAGAGAAGATTGAGAAGGAAGTCCGCAAGGATGGTTCTGTTTCCTATGTTTCAACAACCAAGATGCCCCTCATCGACCAGGATGGAAAAATTGTGGGCACCTGGGGTATCTCCAAAGATGTGACAGACTCCAAGATCCTGCAGGAGAATGCAAAAAAAACGCAGGCAAAAAGTTCTATTTGCGAATCTATGTTCCATCAGGCTATAAACACACTCTCCGGGAATATTGCCGTTTTTGATGATAAAGGTTCGATATTCAGAATCAATAAGCAAATGGCTAAATCCCTGAATATTAACCCGGAAGAAATCGAAAACAAAAGTATATTCGACCTGCTTTCTCCTGAAGTTGTGAAGGCCATCAAAGATAATTTCAAAGAAGCACGGAAGAAAGGAAAGATAGAATGGGAAAGCGGATCTGAAAACTATAAACTTATCCGGGTATTTATTGAAGATATTAAAACAAGTTATTTTATGTTGATCAATTCGTAAGGCTGCTTCCCGGCGATGTATGCTTTTAAAAGTATCATATATAAGGAAAACATGTTTGTCGTGGCTGAAGTCCCTCCGGAAGTTATGGATCAGTTGGGTCGAAACCGCCATGTTCCTGTCAGGGGATTGGTGGACGGATACGGATTTAAATCGTCCTGTGCCCTCAGAAAGGAAGGCCGGTATGTGGTGATCCTTAAGGGTGATATCCGGAAAAAGATTGGTAAATCCATCGGCGATCCGGTCGTTTTGGAGCTTGAGCATGATCCTGAAAGTCGTGAAATTCCCCTGCCGGAAGATATGGAGCTGATCCTCGCCGAAGACGAGGAGGTACTTCAGGAATTCCTGAAAGCTTCGCCTTCAAACCGAAGGGAATACACCAGGTATGTTGTACAGGCCAAACATGAGGATACACGACTGAAGCGCATCAACCTTCTGGTAGTGCGCATGAAAGAACGCATTTCAAAACGAAAAAAGAGGAAAGAAATTCCATAACTTTGGACACTTATAAACCTTAAAACCTTATTCCATGAAAAAAGAAGTTCGTCATGCACAGTCAGGGGCTATTTATGGCCTGGGTCTGATCGGATCATTAATTTATTATATTTCAACAGCCTCAAGCTTCCTGGTAGGCGTTCTGGGAGTTTTAAAATCTCTGGTCTGGCCCGTCTTTATTGTTTATGAGCTGATGAAGCATTTGGATATGTAGGCTTAAGGCACAAGGCACAAGGCACAAGGCACAAGTCTTTGCCTTTTGCCTTTTTCACCACATCAACCCAAGGTTCACCCTTTCGCCGAACCCATGGCAAGTATGCCCGGTAAGTAGACCTAAATTTATCTGCCGGAGCCTTAACGGAGGTTGACAACTAAACAATCCTTTGCCTGGAGCAAGCTCATCAGCTTCTTATTGTTTATTCGTTTAGTAGTCGTTTAGTCGGACCTTCGGGTATAGTATTTCCCTTAATCGGAGCATTCTAAACAAATAAACAACTCAACAAAACACAAGCATCACACATCCCCACCAACCTCACTTCCCCACCTCCCATCCAAAAAGCATCTATCAACCCATCAACCCAGAGGCCAGCTCTTCTGCTGATCCTATGGCACTTCAGCCCAGGCAGCACTTCTAAACAACTCAACAACTCAACAACTCAACA
>JAFGEO010000115.1 GCA_016931575.1 Bacteroidales bacterium
TATAGCCGATCTTTTACCTAAATCTCAGGTTAATAAGTTCAGCAAACTTTTAAATTTGCAGTCCTGAAAATTAAAATACCTTTGAAAAAAAATCATATTGAATTACCTGAGGTTTTGTAGTTTGAGTAGTGGAAGCAGCGGTAACTGCTATTATTTAGGATTCGGGGACAAGGGAATGTTGGTAGATGCAGGGATTAGTGCCCGTTCTATCAACAGGCATCTGCAGAGCATCGGGACCTCCCTGGAACACATCATGGGTATCTTCGTCACCCATAACCACCATGACCATATTGCAGGACTTCAGACCCTGACCAAGCGCTATCATATACCGGTCTTTACCACCGAAAAAGTCTGGCATCACATAGTAAATACAAAAACACAAAGAGAGATCAGCCGCGATTGCATACGCCTTATCAATGCCGAGACAGCCTTTGATTTCTATGGGTTAAGGGTGGAAGCATTCAGGGTGTCGCACGACACCCCGGAGACGCTGGGATACCACATAGTGTACCTCGATAGGAAAATCACCCTTGTTACGGATTTGGGGCATATTTGCAGCCGGGCGGCTCGTTATATTGAAGCAGCTAACTTCCTGGTTATTGAGTCAAACTACGACAAAGATATGCTATTTAACGGCTCCTACCCTCCTTCCCTGAAAAACCGCATCCACGGGAACAACGGCCACCTCGACAATGAGGTCAGTGCACGATTTCTGGCATCGAATATGAACCCGGGGCTCACCCATATCTGTCTGGCACACCTCAGTAAGGATAACAATACCCCCGAACTTGCAATGCTGACCATGAAAACCATTCTCTACGAAAACATCTTGCCGGAAAACCCTTTTCCTGAAATCCATGTGTTGAAAAGGAACCTTCCTTCCGAAGTTTTTAAGCTGTAGTTTTTTAAATCTCACTTAGTTGAAAATAAGACTTTGAGACCGGATTTGAGATGTCTTCCGGTCTTCTTGACTTATTTTTAAGATTCATTGCCTGTTGGATTTAGTATCCTGTTCCGGAACTATGGCGTAATTAAAATCTATTGAATACTAAGTTGAATCGTCTTCAGGTCAGCATTGGCAGAACTGTTTCCATAGAAAATATTGTATTCACCCGGAGATACGAGCATTTCTCGTTGTTCCCGGTCATAGAACTCAAAAGATGAAGGGGGCAGTTCAATGGTAATATTTTGTGTCTCACCCGCCTTAAGGCTAACGCGTTGAAAACCTTTAAGGGTTTTCAGGGGGCCATCGTGATCATTGATTCTGGAAACATACACCTGGACAATTTCAGTACCCTCGCGTCCGCCGGAGTTTGTAACCGGGATGGTAAGTCTGACGGTTTCATCAGCCTTCACGGAAGTTTTTCCGATGCGCGCCTCACCGATTTCAAAGTGGGTATAGCTCAAACCGTATCCAAAGGGGAACAGGGGATCAGTCATGAAACGATACGTCCTTCCCGTCATGGAATAATCTTCAAAATCTTTTAGCTGATCAGAGCTCTTGTAGAAGGTAACTGGCAGTTTTCCGGAAGGATTATAGTCGCCGAAGAGGACATCAGCCACAGCCTGCCCCCCGGATTCACCAGGATACCATGCCTGCAAAATCGCATTACAACTTTCAGTTTCGGGCTGGAGGGCTATGGCCGATCCTGAGCAGTTTACAAATACCACCTTCTTTCCGGCTTCTTTCAGGGCTTTCAGACAGTTACGCTGAACAGCAGGGAGTTCAATATTTGTGCGGTCGCCACCCTTAAATCCTGGGTAGGAAACGGGCATCTCCTCTCCTTCCAGCTTTCCGGAGAGCCCACCAACAAAAATTACCAGTTCAATTCCATCCAGCTTTGTGATGAGATCGGTATAGTCTACCTCCCTTTCCCTTCCAAAGTCGAATTCGAGGTTTGCCTGCCAGTCATGTAGCTGGGCATAACGAATTTGGATCCTGTATTTCTTTCCGGCTTCAACCTTATAGGGCTTCCGCGTTGAGAGTGTCCTCCAGTAGTTATATTGATCAAGTGTGTCACCATTGACAATCAGTTCATAGTATCCGGTTCCGCCACCCCGGAATACGATCTCTTCGGTGACTTCAGGAATAAACTCGGTTTCGAACAGGGCTGAAAATCCTTCAAGCTTCACGCCAGAGGCAAATTCGTGCTGGCCCGCTGTTGTTTTTTTAATTGAACTGGTAATTTGCTGATTAATAACACTTTCCCCTTTCCATTCCGGATTATTCCAATAGGTGGCTTTCATTCCCGGTTTTTTGTCAATGCTGCACTGGTCAAAGTATGTTTGGGTTACTTTATCTTCTACCAGATCACAGCCTTTATCATAGAGGAGGTTTTCTACAGGGAGTTTAGACTTGATTCCTTCAAGTATGGAGATTGTCCTGACGGGTGTGCCGTTATAATTACCCCAAAGCATGGGCTCATCATTTGCATTAGGGCCGATAACAGCAATTTTATCCATTGATTTGGAGAGGGGAAGGATCTCATCCCGGTTCTGCAGGAGGGTCATGGTTTCACGGGCCATCTCCAGGGCAAGCTGACGGTGTTCCTCATTATTTAAAACCGATGGTGGGATCTGGGCCCAGGGTACGATGGCATCCTCATCCATTTCGCCAAGGTCGAAACGGCCTGTTAAAATACGCATCAGGCTCTTGTCAATATCAACTTCTTTTATAAGGTCCCTTTCCACTGCAGTCGGAAGGGTTTTATAGGGGTAATTTTCCCATACGCATTCTATATCAGTTCCGGCAAGAACTGCTTTTGAAGCAGCTTGGATCGAGTCTGAGGATACCTTATGGGTCAGATAGAAATCGGTTATTGCCCCACAGTCGGATACAACGATATGCTCGAAGCCCCACTCATCGCGAAGAATCCGTTGGAGCAGCCGGGAGTTTCCGCAGCAGGGTTCGTCATCCAGTCGCTGGTAGGCACA
>JAFGEO010000015.1 GCA_016931575.1 Bacteroidales bacterium
ATACGTTCTTTACATAACTGCAAATAAGATGGAGGAATCATCGGAAGAACCGTTCATCAGGTAATCGGAAGAAACCTACAGGGCGTTCGCCAGCTTGGACAGGACATCGGCTGCAGGGTGCGCGCCTTTATCCTTGTACCCCCCCCGCCACCACCAGAATCCTTTCTGGTGGCTTCTAAACAACTCTTCATATCTGAAAAATCACTACATTAGAGCCAAAGTTCTTTGAAATACCCTCCGGGAGGCAGTTGACAAATCAGAAATATCAATTTTTCCGCGTAAGTTGTTAGGATTATGGGGCGAGGATGTATGAGCCGAGTATTGGAAGGTGGCATGTGGTGGATCCGTTGGCGGAGAAATATTATAGTTACTCTCCTTTCAACTATGCCTTAAACAATCCAATTTTCTTTATTGATCCAGATGGAAGGGGTCCTGTAGGAGACTGGTTAAAAAAGCAATGGAATTCTATTAAAACTAGTGCTATTATTGGTTTTATCATGCCATTAAAGAAAGCCGAACCATTTATTGAGAACGGCTATTGGAATTTTAAGGAATGGGGGCCTGTTCAACATCAGGATGCTGTTGTATACGGTGAGAGATCTAGAAAGATAGCAACTGCATGTGCAGCTGCCGATGGTCCGGGTTGGGTGGGAGATATGGTTGGGTTAATGATATTAGCTGATGCAGTCTTTACTTATCCTGGATGGGAATATGGACCAACAGTAGAGGTAGATTATGGTTCTTATTCGACAGAACCAGATAATCCTGAAAAAGATAAGGATGACCCAGATAATTTCTATCAACCTGATGCTCCTAAATGGGCATGGTGGATTTTATATGGGGGCGCTTTCTATGCTATTACACAGGATAATTGGGTAGAATACCCTGTGTCACCAATCGACCAAGACCAAAATCAAAACAATGACAACTCTGATTCTCAGCCAGATTATCCTGTGATAATCCCTGATTTCGATTACAATAATAGTAGATTATTCCCCGATGAAACTGAAGAGGATGACAAACCGTTGATGTTCCCTTATGAGGATAATACTATACACTAATATTAGTTATGATGAGTATAATTTTTACGAGAAATATTTTTAGAGGAATACTTATTATCTCACTTATATTTCGATTTTTTTTCGCTGATAAGCTAAACCATAATTGGCATGTTATAATTCATGTTTTTTTGATAGTAGGATTAGTGGGCTCAGTAAGTTGTGAGTTATATAATTTTTTTATGGAAAGAAGGAAAAATGGTTGAAAAATTGATTAAAAACTATTACCCAATTGTTTTTGTACTTTTTGTTTTAGGGTTGTGTCTGGTTATTTTTGTAAGGGACTATTTTGAAAAGGAGTTATATATACGTTGTATAAATTATTTTTTTTGGTATTGTTTCGGAATGTTTTCAGCAGTTGCATTGTTAAGATTCCTAATAAGAAGGAGTAGAAAAACTAAGGAGAAAAGGTCTAAATGGGATATCTTGAAAAACTAAGCAAGTTTTACAGTGCCAATTGCTGAATCTTCCGCTTAGTAATAAACGCATCGATCAGTTTTTTAATGGTGCTTTTGTCGTCCTCGTCCATTTGCTCTACAGCTTTGAACTGTTGTAGTAGCTCGTTATCGGTAAGCATGGCGCGGATCTTTTGATCGGAATCTCCGCTGGCTGGATTATATTTTACGACAAATTCAGTATATGGCCGGGCACAAACATGTATACTCCACCGAACGCTACCAGCTTATTAACCTGGATAAGTTACATAGCAGGTTGGAGAAATACCACCCGCTATCATAAACAAAACCCTATAAATATGCGTATCTTTGCACATAGCAATCTTAATTTAAAAGCCATGACAGACAAGGCATTGGAACAGGAGTTTAAGGCTTATTTCAGCGTGCTTACCAAGTCTCAGAAGGAGTCAATACTTGAGATGATAAAATCTTTTACCAGTAAAAGTGGCCGAATCAGTGTAGAGCAATACAACGAAGAACTTACCGCAGCAGAGGAAAGAATCGCAAAGGGTTCATACGTGAGTCACGAAGATCTGGAAAAGGAGGCAGAGAAGTGGTAAAACATAAGAAACTCAAAGTAATATGGGATATTGAAGCAAAGGAACACTTAAGTGATGCTATTGCTTACATTAGAAAAGAATCCTTGCAAGGAGTCAAAAAAGTAAAACAAGCCATCTTAGATACTGTCAAATCACTACCTGATAATCCGGAAATCTATGAGCCGGACCGCTTCAAAGAAGATAACGAAGGAAATTACAGAGCTGTTACAGTTTACAGTTACCGGATAGCTTACAAGATAACCGAAAAATACATCCTGATTTTAAGGCTAAGGCATACCAGTAGAGAACCACTCGAATACTAAATAGATCTCCACAGTCAACCCAATCCCCACCCTTCTGCACCCTATTCTTTGTTATGCTTTTTGCAGAAATTCCATGTACCCCGCAGGGCAAAAAAGCACGCCAAAAAATATGGAGCCCCAAGCAAAGTAACATAATACAACCTTCCGGTCATCATAGCGTCACCGTGTTAGATTACTTAAAATATTTGCAGTTAAACTTAAACGGATTAACTGGTCATGATAACTATTTGAAATCAAAAACATATGATTTTATTTTCAATGGAGCGAAAGAATATTCAATGGGCTGGGGTAATGATATGGTAAATGGAAACCATTATTATAGTCATAGTGGCAGTGTGGGCAATTTTGAGGCAAGAGCAATAATTATGAAAGAAGCCCGAGTTGTGATTTTTATAATGCTTAATGCAGGAAATGGTGAAACAATCGGAGGAATGCATCAGATTATTAAATACCTTGAAAAAAAATACGCCACATAATACATAGGAACATGAGCGGTTTGCAATACCTGTCCCGTATTCTTGCGGGAACCCAGCGATTGTTCCCGGTTGAAATACATCCCGGGCAATAGGCTATGTGCTTATTGAGGGTTTTGAAGTATTTTTTAATAAAATCGGAGGGTGATTTCAGGTTTGTTTTTTTCTGATCATGCCCATTCTTTTACCTGTGCATTCAAAGTTTCCTGCAAGGCCCCATCGACAAAAGATGAAGGTTTATATCCGGTTCCAACGCTATAATACCCCGGTCTTCCAATTCGCTGGGACAGGATGGCAAAATCAAATCTTGATGAAATTTACGATCAAAAAAACAACATCTGGGTTTTTCTCAAATGTGCCACAAAATTGCACACCCGCTCAATACCTTAGTAATATGAACAGAACCTACAAATACCGCTCCAGCACCAACAACAGATTATAGGCATTGATAGGTTTTGGGATGTAATCATCAAAATTGGCATCGGCATATTTCAGTCTTTCTTCCGGCCGGGCATAGGCTGTTTGGGCAATGATCGGAAGCTCCGGGTGATGCTTCTTAATCTGCGTTGCAGCTTCGTAGCCATTCATCTCGGGCATTTTTATATCCATCAGGACCAGGTTGATCTTTCGGTGTTCTTTTACGATTTTGACAGCTTCCAGTCCATTCTTTGCCCAGAGAATCCGGGTATTGGTTTTGTTCAGGATTTTCTCAAGGAATAGGTAGTTTGCCTCTTCATCCTCTGCTATCAGAATGGTTTTATTATCCCATCGTGTGGCAATGGATTCCTTAACTTCCATCATACTGACATCCCCTTCGGTAGCAATGGTTTCAAAAGGAATCCGGAAAGTAAACACGGAACCCTGGCCCGGTACCGATTTAACTTCCAGCCTGCCACCAAGGTTTCGGGCTATTTTCTGGGAGATAGCCAAACCAAGGCCAACGCCTCGTGTGAAGAAGGAAGAACTGTCAGTGGCTTTTCTGAAGCGGTCAAAAATCAGTTCGAGATCCTCCGCAGATATCCCTTTTCCGCTATCTTCAACATAGAAGCAGAGGTCATCGCCTTCCTTCCTGCATCCCAGCTCGATGTAGCCGCTTTGAGTAAATTTAGAGGCATTGTCCATCAGATTGGTAATAATCTGCCTGAATCGGGCACTATCTGTGTTCAATTTCAGGTTAAAGTCATGAAGCTCATTGTTCTTGCGGATTTCCAGCTGTTCCGAATTCTTTTCAAGGTAGTAGTATGAGTACAGGTGGTCGAGCACAGAGTTCAGGTGGAAAGTAGTCTTGGTGAGACGTAACTGATTTGCCTCGATCAAACTTATATCAAGGATCTCATCGATGATTTTAAGGAGTGTTTCTGAATTGGATTGAATAATTTCGGTATAGTTTAATCTTTCCTGTGGCGAGAGGGCATCCTGATTCAATAGCGCTGAGAAACCCACAATGGCGTTCATGGGCGTCCGGATCTCATGCGACATATTTGCCAGGAAAGCGGACTTGAGCTCATCGGATTCCCTGGCTTTCTTCAGTGCTGACTCCAACTCGGCAGTCCTTTCACTCACTAAGCGTTCAAGGTTATTCCTATGGTCTGACAGCTCTTCATTTTGAGTGATAATCTCATGTTGTTTTTCCTCGAGCAATTCCTTGGTCATGATCAGGTTTTCATTCTTTTCAGAAAGTTCCGAGGTCCTTTCCCTGACAATTTTTTCCAGCCTGTTGTTCTGATGCCTGATAGACCTTACCTTCATAAAGTAGAGAGTCAGAACAGCACCAACAATAATAACGACCAGACCGAGCCTGAACCACCATGTTTTCCAGTAGGGCGGTGTAATAACAATCCGAATGGATTTGTAGTTGTCGTTCCAGATGCCGTCAGCATTAGAGGCTTTTACTTTGAAGGTGTAGGTTCCGGGATCCAGGTTTGTAAAAGTAACTTCCCTGCGGTCACCGACATAATCCCACTTATTACTGAAGCCTTCCATGTAGTATGCGTATTCCACTTTACGGGAACTGGAGAAATTCAGCGCTGCATACCTCAGGGTGATCACGGAATGGTTATGGGCAAGTACAATCTGGTCCGATTCAGTGATGGATTTCTTTAAGGGCGATCCCTTTTCTCCGGGATTGACTATCGAATGAAAGATGAGCAGGTCGGTAATGAAGACAGGTGGAAAGTGAGTATCGTCCCGGATGCTGTCGGGGAAGAAGCAGGTATATCCCTGATATCCGCCGAAGAAGATCATGCCATCCTTGTTTTTGAATGATGCGCTTCTGAAAAACTGGTTTCCAAAGAGACCGTCTGAGATATCGTAATTGCGGAAAACCTTTTCTTCCCGTATAAATTTCGATATGCCTTTGTTGGTGCTGAGCCAGAGCATACCTTCGCTATCTGTCTGAATGTCATTTATACAATTATTGGGCAAACCGTCTGTTTCGAAGTATGAGGTAAAGGTTTGTGTTTTCCGGTTAAAGGCATTCAGCCCTTTTGAGGTGCCAATCCAGATGTTACTGTCCGGGTCTTCGATGATGGCATAGATCCAGTCGTTGCTCAGGCTCCCGGAAGCCTGACTATGATTGAAATTTGTGAATATTCCCGTTTCCCTGTCCAGGTAACTCAAGCCGTTATAAGTGCCTATCCAGAGTAAGTCCCGGGAGTCCTCAAACAGGGTGAGGCACCATATTCCTACGATACCGTTAGGCACATTGTCCTGATATACGGTAAACTTACCAGTTGCGGGATCCAAACGATTAAGACCCCCTCCGCAGGTAGCAATCCACAGGATACCCTCCTTATCGGCATAGACTTTCCGGACATCATCATTTGATAGGGTATTCGGATTGCCCGGATCGTGTTTATAAATTTTAATTTCCCCGGTTTTCTTATCGATTGCATTCACTCCCATAAGGTATCCTCCAACCCAGATGGTCCCGTCCGGAGTCTGGGTGATTGACAGCACGGAATTCGATCCCAGTGAATTTTTCATGCCCGGTTGATAGGTGAAATGGGAATACATACCGGTGTTAACATGCTGCAGGTCCAGTCCCCCGCCATCAGTGCCGATCCACAGATCCCCGTCACGGTCTTCAAAAATAGCCGAGACTGTAGGATAGGAGATGGAATTTGGGTTATCCTCCTGAGGAATGACATTGATGAACTGCTTACTCGGTACCGTATTCGCATAACTTATACCGCTCTGAGTGGTTCCGATCCACAAAATTCCGCGGGAATCCGTCTTTGCTTTCAGGACTTTATTACTGCTGATGCTGAACTTATCGTGTTTCAAATGCTGGTACCTGCAAAGAGTTCCTGCTTTGAGGTTATAGACGAACAAACCCCTTGGCTCGGTGGCTATCATGGCATGCCCCATGTTATCAAATGAAATGGAGTAGGTAATTACCTCTCCAAGCTCAATCTCTTTCGTTTCAGAAAGATCGGACTTAATGATATACACACCCTGATCTGTGCCGATCCAGATATCCCCGCCAGGTTGCTCAGCAATAGTCTGTGGGGTACCCTGAATACCAAAAATGTCCGGTTCGTAAGGATTGGAGATCAGGGTTTCTGAATTCCTGTCGTAACAAAACATGGATAGCCGGTCATTCTGTGCTGCCATCCATATCCGGTTTTGACTGTCAATAAAGCCAAACAGTTTGTATTCGGACTGGAACTTATCATAGAAGTCAAGGGGTATATACACCTGATCCAGTACCTGATCTTGCGGATTAAAGACAAAGACCTCATTTTTTGTTGAAATGAAGATGTTGTTCTGTTTATCCTGGAAGAAATCGATGCTGGGGCGCATGGTGTCCAGCACATTGTTGGCATCACGAAAAACTAAGTGGCGGAACTGGCGCAGATCCCTGTCAAAGATGTCCACTCCCTCACTGGTACAGACCCACAAATTTCCTTCCTGATCTTCGTCAATGTCAAAAATGGTGTTTCCCGATATGGAATTTGGATTGTTTATATCGCTATGAAAGCTCTTAATTTCATAACCATCATACCTGCAAAGTCCGTCATCTGTTCCAAACCACATAAAGCCATCCTTATCTTCGTAGATACTGAAGACCACATTGTTGGGTAATCCGTTTTCAGTATTCAGGTGTCTGAATTTAAGATTATCCGGGATTCCAAAACCAAACAATGGAAAAAACAAAAGGCATAAAAGTGAGATCCTTAGCTTCATAAGCCTGGCAAATATGTCATGTAATATATGAAATCACTCCGATAATTCAAAGAATGGTTTATTGACAAGCCTGCTGCTTTTGAATAAGGTGTTCCCCGGTGATGAGTAACTGAATTGTTGGGAGGGCGGTTCCGATAGTCATAATTTATTTTGATTCTTTCCGATTCAGTATAAAATTGCATATCTTAAGCAGTGAAAGTTGTCTATATGCCGCACATTATAGAGGGAGGAAAACACATTTACGGACTATCGGAAGTCCGGCAGGAATACCTTATCAGAATGCCTCTTGAAGCCTACTATGAATACCGGTTTCACGAGGCAAAATCTGTTGTGCTGATTTCCGGAGGTGAGGATACTGGCGGATTTAGTATACATACTATCGAAGTCCTGAAACATTCAAGGCTTTCTGTACTCCTGGATACCCTTCAGTACGATTATCAGGAAGACCGGTTTTTTGTTGCTGAAAACAGCATAAATACCTATCAACGAAGAATTATAAGCTGGGTAAAGATGGATGAAAAAGCATTATTTACCCTTTCCGATGAGCTGGCAGGAGAATTAGGGATTGGAATTTCCGACCGTTTGGCAGTAGTGCGTGGAAACCGCAACGGGCCAGCCTTTCTCAGAAGAGGCCCTTTATACGATTCCGCGCTTTCTTACCCGGAGCTGGAAGTATTTTAAATGCTGATTTTTCCGGACTATTCCAGTAGGATGGTTAGAGCAAATCCGATTCCATAACTTATATCCCCGTTTTTTCCGGTAAGCGGAACAGGAGTGTTAACGACCAGGATATAATTTTTTGCCGTCTCAATAGTAACACCAAGGTTAAAAATCAGCACGTCATTGTTCAGATCCTTATGTTCATAACTTGAGTGGCTATACCAAAGTTCAGCTACTGCCTGGTACCCTTTTTTGAAGAAATAGCCGGCATCCAGTAAAACGAACAGGTCCATGCTATGATTTTCCAGGGTGGGTTTCAGGGCAGTTTGCACTTGCGTGTTCAGGTCAAATGAGACTTTTTCCGACAGCCGGGCTGAGAGTGCCAGTCCTCCGGCAAAGAGGGGCGCACACTCAATGCTATGCTCATTCAGTGAGATGGTCTCACCCAGCTTTGGTATGTTTATGCCGGCCAGTGCAGCTATACCAAAGTTTTCGGTTTCCATTACCTGGAGCTTCGAACCTACTGAGAGGGATGAAAAGTCGAAGGGGAGGTAGCAACCTATTTCCAGTTTGTTCACTGCTCCATAGGTAAACCTTAACCCCGACTCCATCCACATATCCAGACTGTCCGTATTTTTGTACCGTTCGGTGGGTATACGCCCGGCACTCCATGATTTTGCCGACCAGGAGACGAATGCGGAGGGTTCAAATTCCATGCCCCGGTGAGTAACCGTGCCGGCGTTGAATGCTCCGAGTTTTGATGCGGAAATCCCGGCAACCTGTGCATCCAGTATAGTGTAGTCTGAGAGGATAAGGAGGAAGGTCAGTATACCATGCCTAATCGTTTTCATTTCCTGAGTATAATGTTTAGGCACAAAATTAGGATATAGATAGGGGCCGGAAATACCAAGATATGGGGATTTTTCAGGGAGCTGGATATTGAAAAAAATGATTTTGTGATACTTTTCACCTGAAAGTTGTTTCTTTATAACTAAATATTTTAGCAGTGAGAAAGGGATTCACCCCATGAACAGTTATTTTGCACTCAGTATAGCAGCTATACTCTGGTGTGTAGTTCACAGTTTCTTAATAGCCATGCCGGTTACAGAGCGATTTAAACGGATATTGGCCGGAGGGTTCCGGTTTTACCGCATCCTGTACAACCTGCTTTCTTTTTTTCTGCTCATTCCGGTAATCTGGCTGGAGCAGCATCATAAAGGAGACCTGTTGCTCAGTTGGGATGAACCCTGGCTCAGAGTAGTGAATCGAGTGCTGATTTTGATCAGTTTGCTGATATTCTACCTGGGAGCCCGACAGTATCATGGCATGGAGTTCCTGGGATTGGCCCAGTTGAAATCAGGAGAAAGGAATAACACCCTCACCCGGCATGGAAAGATCAGTACGGAAGGCATACTGGGCATTATCAGGCATCCCTGGTACCTGGGCAGTCTGATAATCATCTGGTTGCGTGATATTTACGTTTCCGTGCTGATCGTTAACCTGGTCTTCTCCCTGTACCTCATCATAGGAACCATTCTGGAAGAAAGAAAATTGCTCAGGATTTTCGGAGATGAGTATCGCGAATACCAGAAGCGGGTGTCGATGCTGGTTCCATGGAAGTGGGTAAAGCGATTGTTACCTGATGAAAGAAAATAGGCGTCAGTACATATCTTTATATTAGCAGTGATGTCCTGCAATCGGCTTTATCAATTAACAAGTACAGATAGTATCATATTAAGTAAACCTCCGGTTATTAAAGCTGTCAGGACCATTACCAAAGTAGATTTTAACAAATCTATAATACCCAATTCTTTTAGAAGCACTGCAAAGGTAGCCACACAAGGAAAGTACATGGATAAAACCACAGATGCCACGATAAGTTGTTTTAACGAAAGGTGTAAAGGGACAAGCATCCCGACTGCAATATCTTTTCGTAAAAATCCCATTACCAATGCCCCTGATGCTTCTTGCGGCAATCCCAGTAAATGATTAAAGACCGGTGCGGTTATTTTTCCGACAAATTGTATAATTCCAAATGAATAAAGGAGATTTGCAATTAAAACACCAAGTAATACAAAAGGTATGGCCTCTTTGATGAACCATTTTAACCGCATCCATGTTTTTTTAATAACTCCTTTTAAATAAGGTATCCGGTAGGGAGGTATTTCAATAAAAATTTCAGGAGATGTACCTTTAATTATTCTCCGGAGCAGTATACCCAAAAATAGCCATACAATCAACAGAGTTCCGAAAACAACACCAATGCCTTTTATACCGTATGGCCCCAACAATCCGAAAAGCATTGCCTGTAATGCCATGCAGGGGACGGCAATGGATAGTAATGTTGCAGCAATAAATTTTTCTTTCCGGGTTTCGAGTATCCGTGTTGCAAGTGCACCGGGAACATTGCAGCCAAAACCTAAAAGCATGGGTATTATGGCAAGGCCGTGCAATCCGGTTTTA
>JAFGEO010000116.1 GCA_016931575.1 Bacteroidales bacterium
CTTAAATTAGTCCGCGCATTTAAGGCATATTTTACCTGGACCTGTGGCAGCAGGAAGGCAAGCGACCTGCTGGCTGTCGAATCCTTTTTAACCAGTGTTCCCCGTGTAGGGGAGCCTTTCAACAGGTCAAGGTAAGCATTCTGGGTATTATAAATAAAATCTGTTCGCTCATAACGCAATCCACCCAGGATCATGAAACCATTTATATTTTGCCGGATCATCGCATAGGCAGCATAAATATGTTCATTTGCCAAATAATCTTCCTGGTAATTATCTTCCCAGGTTTCCGGCTCATCATATTTAAAATGCTGCAGGTTTCTGGTATAAAACTCCCGCATCAAATCCGCATCAGGCACCATGGCAATGTCATATGCATGATTCAGGAGGTTGGTTTCATGAAAATCGCTGACAAGATCAGCCAGGGCCAATGGTTCATAAGGCTGGGCATAAATACTGATTTTCTCATACTCGCTGAATACCTGTGCCTGATTATCCCTGGTTTTGGTTTTCATCCTGACTTTCCCACCAAGTTTCAGGAAACCACTTTGATTTTCACCCAATACATAGGGTATGGTAAGGTTGATTTTCGAAGTATAATTTTCGTCCCTGACCGAATTATTTCGAAAAGTTAGTCCATCGAAACTGTACGAACTATAGTGTATGGCATTTAAAGAATCTTCTTCATTGATGTAATGAACTACGGGCCATTCCGGATCGCTTTTATCTATTTGTATCCCAATCAGTCCCCTTCCGAATCCGGTGCTGATATAGTCCGGGACATGATCTGTTGCCAGGGAGTAGGCTATTTCATAATCCAGTTTTATATCATTCACCATACTATGCTCGGCTCCCAGATTAATGGTTGATATTTCCTGTATTTTCAGACGATCCCTGATATCCCTGTCCAATCCGGTGGAGCGGTAAACAAGGGGTTCGTTCGCATCGGATAAGTTGTGGGATATGCGGCGCCTTGTTTCATCGTCTGTGAAATTATTGTACATCCCCCTGAGGTAAATGATATTTCTGTCATTGATCCGATAATCAATATTTGCACTTAACCCGATTCTTTTCCGTGTTAAGGTATAATGCCGGTATTCAATGCCGGTATAGAGTAAATGAAAATTCTCAGCACCAACAGTGCTATCGTTGGATTGAGCCTGGCTAAGTGTAGGTCCGCGTGTATAATCATACTCCATATTATGCGATCCCTGGTTATTTAGGTAATAACTGGCATTAACCTGGAATCCCAATTTCTTATAACGCTGTCCGTAGGTAAATTGCCCTTGGTAATTTCCGGTCTGCATCAGGTTATTATAGCCACCGGCAAGGGAAGCTGTAATTTCAGGATCTCCTTCTTTAGCCGTTTTTGTAATGACATTTACGTTTCCTGCGATTCCATCAGCATCCATATCCGGGGTAAGCACTTTCGTAACTTCAATGTACTCAATCTGGTCAGCAGCAATAATATCCATTCCTACATAGCGCACATTTCCTTCAGGCGAAGATATTTGTTCCCCGTTCACATTAAAGTTTGTAAGCTCGGGCGGGGTTCCCCGCAGCTGAACATATCGCCCTTCACCCTGGTCGCGTTGCACCGTGATGCCTGGTATTCTCTGCATAACTTCAGCAGCATTTAAATCGGGAAATTGCCTGATCTGTTCGGACGAAACCACATTTTTAATATTTATGGCAGTCCGTTGCTCTAACATCGCTTTAACCTGTCCCCGGGTTGACTGACTGACAACCACTTCTTCCAGGTTTGTATTTGAGGGAGTAAGTCTGATGGTAGGTTTCAACAACATATTGTCAGTAAAATCGCAGACGTAACTCATAGCCTCATAGCCTACAAAGGAAATTTGCAAAGTAGTTTTGGTTTGCCGGATCTTCTGCATTTCAAATTTTCCTTCCGAATCCGTAACAGTTCCTGTAGAGGTACCTGTCAGCAAAATGGTAGCTCCGGGAAGAGGCTCATTGTTTTTTCCATCAAGGACAATTCCCTGGATACTGTTGTTCTGTCCATGAGCCATACCGATGAACCCTGTCAGAATACTAAGAAAAGTAAAGAGAAATAGTTGTTTAACCATACCTTAGTTTGTTGAATATTTGGGAAAAAAATGAGATTGCACTTTTCATCTTAGCTTGAAATTTCCGCAATTTCAATGTTTTCAATTTTCAATGAAAAGTGCAATCAGGATTCAGGAATCAACCTGGATTATTTTACCACCAGTTTCTGGGTTGTACTGTTATATTCATTGGATGCTCTGATAAAATAAATTCCTGTACTCAGGTTGCTGATATCTATTGTATTGATCTGAGAGTCGGTTCTCATCTGATATACGGCCTTTCCACAAGCATCAAGGATATTAATGGAAGTGCTTCCCTGCTGTACAAGTTTTACGTTGACCATACCTTCAGTTGAAGGATTCGGAAAAACAGAAAAGGAGAGATTGTTTTCGAGCTGATCCACAGCCGTAGTTTCACCGTAAGTAATCACCAGTCGAGGGGCTCTTTCGGGATGATTCAGACCATCACCTCCGTCATTGGGATCTTCTATATTTTCATAAGATTCAAAATCCCTTGCATTATCCAGCAGGCTGGCTTCACCTTCATTACCCTGAATGAAGATGGTCAGGGCATTACCCGATTCCCAGGCTTCCAGGTTTACAATCTCTTGAATAATGGAGGTCAGATCAGGCGTCTCATAGGCTTGCCATATGGTCCAGGGATCAACAATGTCCCAGCTTACGGAGGCAGTAGTAGCAGTTCTGTCAGACAAGGCCTCATCTTCAGCGAATTCCTCTGAATTACCTGTTGCTTCGCCATAGATTGTTACATAGGCTTCATCTTCCTCATCTTCATGTGCGTAAAGCTTTAAAACAGCAGAGTTGATAACCGCTCCCTGTGGAATCGTAACATTCTGGAAACGGGTGAAAGCCGTCATAACATTCAGGTCCTCACCTTCCCAACCCATGTCAAGATCGTCATCATCGACTTTATCAATAGAGTCATTTTCATATTCTCCATCGTCAAATGAAATGGAGACACCACCATCAAGATGCGTTTCAATGATCGTTAGCGTAAGTTCCTCCGCCCTAAGCATGTCGGACATAAGCAGTGAACCAATTACCAAAGTTCCGAGTAAAAGTTTTTTCATAATTGAAGAGATTAATTTTTTAAGATAGATTTTCACTGCAAATCTCGCTTCACAACCTTACATAAACCTTTAATCTGGATTATCAAAAGGTTGAGTTTTATATTGAAATCCAGAAAGATTGCTCGATTTCTAAAGCTTAAGGTTAAGAAGCTTAAATCTTTCTTTAATAAAGGTTAAATGCTTTCAGATTATAAGTATGATTAAAATACACTGTAACAAATCGACCCACAACAGCGTCCTACTGCCGGTTTGGGTTGGAGACGGAAGATTGAAACCGAAAGACCTTCCCATAGCCCCAGAAAAACAAAAATTCATGTTGCACTTTCACTTATCACTTGTCACATATCACCTGTTACCATTTTTTCCTCCCATTTAATGTTTTAGCAACTTGTTCGTCTTCGATATAAGAACTGATTACAAACCAAAAAACCAAGATCATGAAACAACTTATTATTACAGTAATTATGGCGGTAATCGCAACGCTCTCCGGATTAGCTCAGAATTCTGCTATCGACCAGGTATTTGATAGATATGCCATGAAGGATGGAATTACCGTGGTGGATATTTCCGGGAAAATGATGGAAATGCTCCGGGAGGCTGAACCTGAGCTTCAGGACCTGAAAATTGACCACATCCGGATCCTTACCGTGGAGGACCAGACATTGAACGCCGGACTAAGCTTCTATGACGAGATCGTACCCAACCTGGAGATGAGTGATTACAACCGCCTCCTGGACATCAGAGAAGCAGAAAGCCAGGTGGTAATCCTCCAAAAGAAAGCCGGAAAAAGTCCGGGTGAATTTATCCTGGTCACCGGAGGTGATGACAACACCCTGATCTGTATTGAAGGGGACATAAACTTTGCCTCTTTGATGAGCGTAGCAAACGCCGTAGAATCCAGCGATTTTTCCGCGATGTCAATGGATTATTAATGACACGGAAAGCGTTCATAGAGGAGGTACTGCCATTTAGTAAGATGATTTACCGGGTCTCCTTCCGCATCCTTCAGGATTCGGAAAAGGCCCGGGATATGGTCCAGAACATATTTTGTAAACTCTGGGACAAAAAAGACAAACTTGATGCTGTACAAAACAAAGAGGCTTTTATCATGCAAACCACAAAAAATGCCTGTCTTGACAGTCTGAGGACCAGGAAGCTCACCACCGAACTGGAACAACACCATCGGATTACGGAGCCTGCTTATGATACGCTCGAATCTGCTGCGCTTGTAAGGAGGGCTATAGCCGACCTGCCTGAAAAACAGAGGCTTATCATTGAGCTCAGGGATATTGAAGGTATGTCATTTGAATCAATGGCAGAAATGTTGGATACACCTGTGAACACCCTCCGGGTTTCGCTGTCCATTGCCAGAAAAAAAGTACGTGAAGCAGTGCGAAAAATCTACAGCTATGGAACCTAAGGAAATTAAAAGTCTGCTCGACAAGTATTATGCCGGGGAAACTTCGCTGGAAGAAGAAGTAAGGATCCTGGAAATCCTGAATTCCAGGGAAAATATTCCGGGACTGGAACAGGAACAGGAAATCTTCCGTACCTACTCAGAAAAGTATCGGGATGCGGAGCCCCCTGAAAACCTGGAGGCTGAAATGCTTGAACTGATAAATGGCAAATGGAGGTCAGACAACCGCCATAGGTTCAGTAGATCGCTAAAATGGGCTATGGGTGCTGCTGCTGCCCTGCTCATCCTGTTAATCGCCTATAACCGTCTGAGCCCGACCACCACAGAAAAGCTTGCCCTACCCACAAAGAACGAGCAACAGGCATTTACCACAACCAAAAACGTGCTTACCTACGTTTCCCAAACCATCAATACGGAACGTTCCAAACTGGAAAGTCTGAGCAGCATCAACAAAGGACTTAGTTCACTTAATGAACTAAGTTTAATAGACCAATCCATCAGAACCTTTAAAAACGAACAAGAATGAAAAACCTGATACTCTTTATCGGCGCCCTCCTGATAGCCGGCAGCAGTCTGGCACAAACCCCTGCTGTTGACAAGCTGTTCGATAAGTATGCCTACAAAGACGGGTTCACCACCGTGCTTATCTCCAAACATATGTTCGAGCTCTTTGCCGAAAAAAACATGGCAGACAAGGAATCCGAAGCCATGAGAGAGGCTATCTCGGGACTGGAATCCATCAGGATTCTGACGGTAGAAGATTCCGCGCTGAACAGCAGGATCAATTTCTTCAGCGAGATCGGACAGGAAATCCCATTCAGCGAATACGAAACGCTGCTGACCGTCAAGGAAAGCAACCAGCAAATGCGGATGATGATCAAGGAAAAGAACGGACAGATAAGCGAATTCCTGATGCTGAGCGGAGGCAGTGATAATGTCCTGATAAGCATTGTGGGTATAATCGATCTTGAATCCATTGCAAAGATCTCCGGCGCCATCGATATGGAAAAACTGCAGGAGCTTGAAAAGCTGGAGAAATAAATTTTATTCTTCAACATGGTGCCCCCGCTTCCGAATAGAGGTGGGGGTTTTTATTGGGGGGGATGGGTGCCGGGGGTGTTAATTAAGAATTAAGACCCGGCACCCAGATACCTGACAACCTGATTACCTGGCTTACTTTTTGAAATCTATAAAAAACGTAAACTGGATGTTCCTGGGTTTTCCCTTGTCATAGGCCGGTGAATACCATTGATGAAATAATAACATAACCATCAGGTATTTCCGGTTCAGGTATCTTATTACACTGAGCCGATAATCCGGAACAGAGAATCAGTCCCAGCATCATTGAAATAATTGTTTTCATTTTAGTACGCATTAAAAGTTCAACATGGATTACCGGTAATTATTATCGAATGATCATTTCGTTCTATTTTCAGTTTGAACAGGGACTCAATTTCACTTAGAACAGTATTGAGTTCCTGATTGTTAAAGTTGTTGGATATGGTGCAGTACCTGGTTTCATCCGGAATAGAGATGTCCACATCATATACTTCCATGAGGGTTTCAGCAACCTTCTGCAGTGGAGTTTCTGAAAAGGCCATTTTCCGGGTATGCCAGGCAAGGTAGTTAGGATCGCTGTTGTTTTCGATCCATCCGGGCAGGTAGTCATTCATGATACCCCGGCATCCTTCTTCCACAATCAGCTGACGGTTATCGCCACCGGAGTTCTTCAGGATAACCCATCCCGAGCTTACCTCCACCTCCGTGGCATGAAGCAGGCTGTCATTTTCGATATTAAAAGATCCATTGGTACAAACAATCTCGCTATCGTAACTTTTCACCACAAACGGATCGGCATTCTCACTCAGACTGATATAGGCTTCCCCTTTCAGTTCGACGACCCTGTTCCTGCCTGTAAAAGAAGCCAGGTAAGTGATTTCGCTGCGGGAATTAAGCCATACTGTAATTCCCTCGGCCAGGTCAACCCGGATCTGATCTCCCCGGTCAGTTGCCACATGAATGTATTGATCCCTTGGGGGAGCCACAGCCTCTTTATTCCTCTGGAAGAAAAACGAAATGCCTGTATGTGGATTTTATTGCGTTTCTTCCAAAGGGTTTCGAATACCTCCTGCACGACTTCCTCCGCAGTTTCTTTCTGGCCGCTGATGAAGAAGGCAAACCTGCAAAGAGCGATATAGTTTTGCTGATATAACATTTCAAAATGTTCCTTTGAGATGGTTTCTCTATCCGATTTTTGCACCTTCGCTGACAATTAATTTTATCTATAAGGCAATACTTTTTGGATATCCCTTACAAGTTGGGATATTTTTTTATTTTTTACCTGGATTGATGTCAGCCACTAATTGCACGAATTTACACGAATGATTGCTGCCCTTAAATTACTTTCAGTGAGCTCCATCTGGTCGGTTCGTGTAAATTCGTGGTCATATCATTTTAATACCCTCCAAGGTATATACCCTCCATATCGGGCGATTACAAAGTGTGGTCTTACCCCCCCCAAACCCAACTCACCACATTTAGACTAAAATATCTATCTTCATTGAAAAAATGAAGATCCCGTTTCTGGCATTTTTAAGCTTGCGGCTGCTGGGAGTTTGTTCCGGTCAGAATTCCGCTCTTCAAAACCCTTTTCGCTATTGTGAACATTCAGATTTACAAGTGCCTATCGAAGATGTGAAACTCACACCAAGGGTATACAACTACCGATTCAATCATTGCACCAGTTACTTTAGCTGTTCCGATACAATGCTGAACCAGGTCTGGGATCTGTGCAAGAACACCCTAAAAAGAACCATCTTTGCTGAATATCGGAAGTTGGATGCTGAAACCAGCTGTCGTATTGAATTTCCAAAAGGCATGAAAGGCGAATTTATCATGACGCGGAAGGAAGATGCCATCATGATCGCAGATGGTAAAGCAATGGAAGCATATTCCGGAGCCGTTCCACCTAATGAAGGAGTTAATCAGATTGTAATCCTAAACAAATAAATATCTTGTATGTATATCAGAAAATTATTTTTCGCTGCCCTGCTTTCACTGACTGTAATAGTCGGCACTCAAGCTCAGAACCTCCTGTCGCCCATATGGAAATATGCTGCTGCAGATGAACATGCGGATTTAGGCTCACTGAACCCGGAGGAATGGCCTGAAATTAACCTCCTGCTCTCCTGGGAACGCCAGGGACATAGCTGGATGGATCCGCAATACCTGCTCTGGCAGGATTTTTTTGTAGGGACTAATGCTGAAACACTGCAGCTCGAATTTTCGCTGCAGGGCGATGTGTATGCGGTGTACATCAACCAGCATCAAATTTCTGAACCGGTCTGGAACTCCTTCTGGACAAACCGGGGCAGGAAAACAATCCTCAACATCCCTGAAAGCTACCTCAAACGAGGTGCGAAAAACGAGATCACCATCGAGATAGCGAATTTGTCGTATACAGGCGGGAAGAGCTACAATTTTTGTTCGGTCCATGAAGCCGGTGCGAAATACAGCAACAGCATAAGCATGGTGTTCCCGGCAGACAATCATGTCTTCCTGCCAACTGATAAAAGAGAACTGACACTCCGGTCTGAAAATATTTCAACCCCTTCGGTACGGGTGATCATCAACAACGATTTTCATGAAAGGCTGGTTGATCAGACAGTCAAATTTGAAAGGGGGACACAATCCGGTATATTTGATCTTACTCCCTGGAACCTCAAGCCCGGGATCTATGAGTGCATAGTCATCAGTGAAGCAGGAAGCTTCTGCGGAGCCGTGGAGTGGTTTGCCATTCAGCCGGAAGACATTCAGTGTTCAACTACCGTACCCGACGATTTTGATGCTTACTGGCAGGATGCACTGGACGAATTGCAGGAAGTTGACCCTCAGTTTAGTATGCTACGGGTCGACAGCCTATGCTCCGCAAGCAGGGACGGCTATGTCGTTGAGATGAAATCCCTGGGCAATATTACCATCCGGGCTTACTATTTTGTGCCTAAAACCAGGGGGAAACACCCCGTTGTGCTTCATGTCCCGGGGTACAACTATGGCTTTGAGAACCTGGATGGCTTTACCGGGAATGAAAGCGATATCGCCGAAATGGCCCTTTGTGTCCGTGGACATGGTATCAGCAGGGATTTTTTTGATCCCTGGGATGAAATGACCCTGTGGGCCGTGAATATCTGCAATAAAGAGGCGTATGTGTACCGCTCGATCTATATGGACTGCGTCCGCGCCGTAGACTTCCTGCTAAGCCGCCTGGAAATCGACCCCTCCAGGATAGGCGTTGCAGGAGGCAGCCAGGGAGGCGGACTGGCACTGGCTACGGCCGGCCTGTGCAACGACCGCATTGCAGCCTGTGCTGTTTTTGATCCTTTCCTTTGCGATATCCGGGAACATGCCAGGATCAGAACCATGATAAATCAGGAACTGGATTCCTTCGGAGAGTATAAAGACAATACCTGCAATCGCGCTCAGATGCTCTCTGTACTGGATTATGTAGACACCAAATTCTTTGCTCCGAAAATTCGTTGCCCGTTTTTCTTTTCCACGGGACTATTCGATGACGACTGCCCGCCGCATTTGGGATTTGCTGCCTACAACCTGATAGCCACTGAGAAAAACTATAAGGTGTATCCAAAAGATAGCCACCTGGGCGAATCCAATGAGTACGGTAATTTATACCTTGAGGCAGTAAGAATGATGATAAAAGAAGATTAGTAATCACAGCTAAGTTGAAATCATGAGTAGGCACATCCACAACAGTCAATGCTCAGTTCCAGCGAACTTCAGCCGGTAAGGATTACTTTCTCAACCCGATCCTGGCAGGCGATTACCCGGATCCAGGCATCCTGGTAGAAGGTGAAGATTATTACCTGGTTACCTCATCTTTCGATTACTACCCCGGACTTCCTATCTGTTCTGAGAAGGATTTTGATCAAAGCCTGGATACTTAAAAAAAGCAATTCTTTCACAAAATTTTCGACCTGGATAAACGAATTTGTCCCTATTTTAGTAATATCTAAGTAAGATTATCCTCAAATCCTCATTAATTCAACGAACCTAGCAGACATGAAAAACGCCAACATAATCCTCTTTCTCATACCATTTCTGTTCTCAGCATCCTGCACCAAAGACCCTGTTGATGAACGAATCCCACAGTATGTGATTGACCTGATCAATGTGGATGCGCCCTCCATGAAGAACAGCTATATCGGAGTGGATACCATCCAAAAAGCGAAGGTCCTCCTGCCTCCGTATTATCACCTGGATCAGAATAAATCGTACCCCGTACTATATTTCATCCATGGGTATGGAGATTCGTACGTCAATAATTACGGCATTTTTTTAAAAGCATATAACTTGATGGTGGAGGGTACCATCCCGGAAATGATCATTGTTACCGTGAACAGTAATTGTAACCTGGGCGGTACTTTTTGTGTAAACTCCCCCATCACCGGCAACTGGGAAGACCATATCGCGAATGAAGTCGTCAGGTATATGGATATGAATTATCGTACCCTGGCAAAGAAAGGCTCCCGGGCCATTGCCGGATTTTCCATGGGAGGATTCGGTGCCCTTTACCTCGGTTTAAGGCATCCGGACAAATATAGCGTGGTCTACGCCATGTCGCCAGGAGTACTAAGGGATGCCGATCTGAATGCCGCTTACAAGCAATGGCTCACGGAAGGGTCATTCCTGGGTGCCTACGGAGCCGCCTTCTCGCCCGACACCAACCTTCCATACCCCCATGGACAGATTCCCAAATTCACTGATACCGAAGCCGATAACCTCATTGTTGAGAACTGGTATAGTGGTTTCGGTGATTTTGATGACAAGATCGCAGACTACCTGTCGGGAAGCCAGCGCCTGAAGACCATCGCCCTGGATTACGGTCTGAACGATTACTACTTCTGGATCCCCAGGGGCTGCATGGACCTGATCGAACTCTTCGATGAGAACAGCATCCCCTATGAAGAATACAAGTGGCCACAGGGCGATCATTCCGTGAATATCAATCAGGTGGAAAATTATTTGCTTCCCTTCCTATCGGAACAGTTGGAGTTTGAGTAGGGAGGTTATCAGACCCCCACACCCTTTGATACACTCAGGGTCTCTTCCCCTGGTTTGTTCCCGGGAATTATAGCTTAGGCAGCAAGTATTAACAACTCAACAAATAAACCTATAAACAATAATTTTTCATCCAACCACATCAATCGCCACCGACTTAAACAAACACCAGATCGTGCTGCCTTTGGATATTTTCAGGCGCTTTTGTGATTCAGCTGTAATCTCCACCACCAGTCTGAAACCGACATCTGCAACACACAGCAGGGTTGAGCCACGTTCAATAAGGTCCGTAACTTCTCCCTGAAGCTGGTTTTGAATGCTGATCCCATTTATAAATTCACCGGAGAGGGCGATATCATCAGCATGGATAAATATTTTAATCCTGCTCCCGACTTCATAGTTTTCCTTACTTTTCTCACATTTTACCAAAACCGTTTTTTCGCCTTTTTTATATTCCAACAGGGTCAGGCCATTTTGTTCGGTATTTTGCTTTACCTCCATATCCAGGGTATTTACCAAGGTACAATCTCCAAACAATTCGGAGACATCTCTGTTTTTCAGGAGATTATAATATTCCCCATGCCCGATGCACTGCCCGTCCCTGATCAGGAAAAGGGTATTTGTCAATTTCAGCAGGTCTGGCAGGTCGTGGCTAACCACGAGGATCGGGATTTTCACTTTTTGCTGTATGCGGATGATAAAGGGTATGATCTGACTGCGCAAATGGGTATCCACTGCTGAAAATGGCTCGTCCAACAGTAAAATGTTGGGGGTTGAGAGCAGGGAACGCCCCAGGGCTGTTCGTTGCCTTTCTCCTCCCGAAATTTGAGCGGGCTTGCTTTTCAGCAGGTGACGCAGATTCAGTAATTCAACCACCTCATCGAAGGTAATTTTAGATATCACGTGCTTCTTCACACCATACAGCAAGTTCTTTTCCACATTCATATGAGGAAAGAGCCTCCCCTCCTGGAACACATAACCAATGCTCCTTTTCTCAACAGGAACATGTATCCCTTTATCTGCAACGAATACGACATTCCCCTCAATCGAGATTTTCCCTTTTGCCGGTCTGGCCAGACCGGAGATGCAATGCAGCAACGAGGTTTTACCCGATCCGTTTGGACCAAAGATCCCGGTTATACCTTCAGAAAAAGATTCCTTAATCTGAACATCAAAATTCTTTCGGGGCAATAAAATATCAACGTCTGTCATGTTTCATCCTTTTAATACACCATTCCGATAATGCCATGGCGATAAATGAGATAAGAACGGATATCAGTACCAGTTTGAATGTTGCCTCATCTTTACCGGGCACCTGCATGTATGAGAAGATGGCCAGGGGAAGTGTCTGTGTCTCTCCTGCGATATTACCGGCAAAGGTTATGGTAGCACCAAACTCCCCAAGCGAACGTGCAAAAGCAAGAATGGCCCCCGAAAAAACACCAGGCAGCGCCAGGGGAACCGTAATCCTGAGAAAGGTTTTCACCTTCCCGGCTCCCAAAATGCGTGAGGCTTCTTCAAGGCCCGTATCAACCATCTCCATGGCAGTACGCACCGAACGGACGATCAGGGGAAACGAAACAACTATTGAAGCAATAACGGCAGCCTGAAACTGAAAAGCCAGCTTAATCCCAAAAGTGGTAAACAGCCAGCTGCCAATATGGCTTTTCGACCCCAACAGCAAAAGCAGCAGGTAACCGGTAGTGACAGGCGGCATAACCAGCGGAAGGTGAATAATGCTATCTATCAGGGATTTACCAATAAAATTATGCCGCGCCATAATAGATCCTGTCACCAGTGCCAGGGGAATTGAAATAAGCGTGCAATAAACCGCCACCTCAATGGACAGGTTAACCGCCTGGATCTCTGAATCGTTTAGCCTGAATAGTCCGGTCATGCCGCTCGTTTTTCACTTTATTTCACAAAACTGTATTTTGCCCAAATGGCTACTGTTTCCTCTGAGTTCAGATACCTGAAGAATTCTTTTGCCAATGCTTTGTTGCTGCATACGCCCCCCACATACACAATAGGATTATGCGAAGCTTGCGGGAAGGCACATAGGATTTTAACCTTCTGAGACTTTTCTGCATCTGTCCGGTATACTATCCCCAGAGGTACTTCCTCCATCTCCACAAGCATTAGGGCCGAGGGTACATCCTTGGCCGGAAGGATTTTCCCTTTGAGTTTGGATGTCCAGCCAAAGTAGTCCAGCGACTGCCGGGCATAGCTTCCTGCAGGCACATGGGTCGGATCCCCCATGGATAGTCGTTCCTTCCCCAGTAAGGATACGAAATTTAAAGAGCTATCAATCGCGGCCACCTGCAGGGAAGAGTTTGCCGGCGCAATCAACACCAGCTCGTTCCTGGCAATTTCCGTTTTGAACCCTGAAAGCAGATAACCCGAACTATCCACATAGTCTGCCCAGCGCTTACTGGCCGAAATAAATACATCAGGCGCACCACCCTGTTCAATCTGCCGGGCCAGGGTGCCGCTGGATGCCAGGTTGGTTTGCACCTTTACAGGGTATTTCAATTCAAATGAGTCGATGATCTCGCTTAGCACATCAGTCAGACTGGCGGCCGAATAAACCAAAATGGTATTTTCATCAGTTGCCCTTTTACTCCCACATGATGTACAGATGACTGACAATGCCGTTAAGGTGATCAGAATCAGCTTTCGAATGGATGGTGTATAATTCCTTTTCATTGTTTCTGCTTAATATGAGTTACATTTTTCTTCCTTGCTGATTTACTTTTAATCCCATATTCATAAAAATGAACCAGAGGTCCTGCGATTTTGCGGATTTAAACTCATCCTGTAAAAGACTCTTATAAAGACTATGCCGGGAACTATATCGTATTATATATCTGACAGATACGGAAATTTCCATGCCTGAAAATCTTACATTTTTGTTGGAAAAACAGGGATAGGCTTACATTTGTGTACGTGAAAGAGGCTTTGCCTGCCAGGGACTCAGGCACCCGATAGGTCCCTGAATGACCTGTCAGGATATCAGCGAAAACCAGCGGGAAATGCATTTACGGAAAATTCATCCCCGGAATCTGCAGGAAGTATACCCAAAGCCCCAAAATTATCTATCTTTAACGCATGATCAGATGTCATGATCCTGATCTGAGTAAGATGCAAACTCAAATGATGAAGCTATAACCATGGCAAAAACAAGCTACAAGATTGCTGTAGTCCAGCTCAACCTTAACAATACCCCTGAGAAGAACCTGGAAAAATGCACAAGATGGGTTAAGGATGCCGCACAGCAGGGCGCAGAAGTCATTGCCCTGCCTGAACTCTACAGCAGCCACTATTTCTGTCAAAGTGAGGATATCAGCAATTTCGCACTGGCAGAACCCTTGTACAGCACTTCCTTCACTGCATTTAGTGCCCTTGCCAAAGATCTGGGGGTGGTCATCATCGTCCCCTTCTTTGAGAAGCGAATGCCCGGAATATATTATAACTCTGCATACATTATTGATTGTGATGGCAGCGAGGCGGGTCTCTATCGGAAGATGCACATTCCGGATGATCCGCACTTCTATGAAAAATTCTACTTTACACCAGGCGATCTGGGATTCAAAACCATCCCCACCCAAAAAGGAAAGATCGGGACGCTGATCTGCTGGGACCAGTGGTACCCGGAAGCGGCTAGGCTGACTGCCCTGCAGGGAGCGGAAACCCTCTTCTACCCTACGGCTATCGGCTGGCATCCCAAAGAAAAAGAAGAGTACGGAGAAAAACAGCATGGCGCCTGGATGAACGTGATGAAAGGACATGCAGTGGCCAACGGTGTGTATGTGGCAGCAGCCAACCGCATAGGACTGGAACAATACCTTCCCGGAACCGCAGGCATCGAATTCTGGGGTTCTTCCTTTATTTGCGGACCGCAGGGCGAGATCCTGGCACAGGCTTCCCATGATAAGGAGGAGATCCTGATGGCTGAAGTCGACCTGGCCCTCCTTGAGGACGTAAGGCAAAACTGGCCCTTCTTCCGCGACCGTAGGATCGATGCTTACGGGGACATCACAAAACGAGCAATAGACTAATGATGGGATCAACCTGGCGCTATCCCGCAGAATGGGAGAAACAGCACGGAATTTTACTATGTTTTCCGCATAACGGCAACGACTGGCCCGGTAAATATGAGGCGGTTCAGTGGGCTTTTGTTGAATTTATCAAAAAAGTCACGAGCTACGAGGAAGTTGTACTGCTGGTTGCTACTGAAAAATTAAAGGAGAAGGTAGGGGGTATGCTCGAGCGTGCACATGTCAACACCGAAAGGGTCTCCTATATCCTCCAAAAAACCAATCGCAGCTGGATGCGCGATTCCGGACCCATCATCGTCAGGAATGGCTCCGAACGCAAAGCACTTAACTTCAGTTTTAACGGATGGGCCAAATACAAAAACTATCGCCTCGACCGGCATGTACCCGGGAAGGTGGCGGAATTCCTAAACCTGCCGCTTGAGCAAGTCACCTATAAAGGCAAACCTGTTGTACTGGAAGGAGGCGCCATCGATGTCAACGGTATGGGTACGCTCCTTACCTCTGAAGAGTGCCTGCTGGATCCACTGGTGCAGGTGCGCAATCCCGGCCTGAGCCGGGCGGATTACGAAGCCATCTTCCTGGAATACCTGGGAGTGACCAACACCATCTGGCTGGGCGAAGGCATCAGGGGAGATGACACCCATGGCCATATCGACGACCTGGCCCGCTTTGTGAATGAAGATACCATCGTAACCGTCGTGGAACCCGATACAAAAAATGAGAACTATAAAGCCCTGCAGGACAATCTGACCCGATTGAAAAATGCTGGGCTGGAAAACGGCAAAAAGCCCAATATCCTCACACTACCCATGCCGAAGCGCATCAATTTTGAAGGGATTACCATACCTGCCAGCTATGCCAACTTCCTGATCCTGAATCAAGCTGTACTCGTCCCGACCTTTAACGATTCACGCGATCGCGAAGCCCTGAACATCCTTGCTGAAGCCTTTCCGAACAGAGAAGTAACCGGTATCAGCGCCATTGACCTGATCTGGGGATTTGGAACGCTGCACTGTTTGAGTCAGCAGATTCCTTTGTAGGGGTGCCGGGTGACTTAAAAATTTAGATTCCGGCCTTTTAGTGATACCCTGACCATTAAGCCCAGGCACAACTTCCTAAACACCTAAACAAATAAACCTCTAAACAATAAAACCATACACCCATCACTTGGTCACCCGAAGGATCTCCGTAAATACCTGCTGCCCGCAAATCACCTGCACCACATACAGACCGGCCTGATCTGGAGCGGTATGCCTTTCAGCGTGCATGCGACTTGTTTTGGATTCAGTTCTGGTGCTGATCTCTCTACCCGATGCATCGATGACGCGTACGATAACTTCTCCCAGGTAATCATTTTCCATTTTCAGGTTAAAGTTGCCACTGGCGGGATTTGGAAATACTGATACAGACAGTGCTTCGTTCCGTGCGGGAGTATTCAGCCCATCAAAATCACCTTCGATAAGCCTGATGGTTCCAAAATCATCGGCAATCATCCAGTGATCATTATAGTGTTCCTCTGTAACAGCCACGGAGCCGATAAAGTTATCCCTTTGCGTCAGTGCTGGATCGATCTCAGGCTCATCATCATCGTTATAGGCCAGAGACAAACCAATGATTTTTCCATCAGCCAGCAGGGACATAGCATCTTCCGGATTTGAAGGGGTGTAGGTATCATTATAGACGATCAGCGAAAATTCCCAGGTAGCCACGTTGCCATCCTTTCTCAAAACGAAATCCGGAAAATGTGAACGGTAGTCACTCCCCATATCATCACAAATAAAGGTAGATGTGGTCTGCCCGCTCTCAGGAAATTTAGTAAAAGTATGATAGGCAAAGGCATTCTCCGGAGTTTGGTAAACATGAGGCCCGCCCGACTTGTCCTCATCGATAAAAACTTCAAACATATCGAAGTTGTAGATATCGGCAGTTGATCCGTCTGGCACATAGGCATCGGATTCAACATCGTCGGTAATTTCAAGGAGAAAATACAGCAGGTTTTCCACCCGTGACCAAACCACCTTATAGCGACCTGAAAAGTCACCGGAATTCATGGTGGTCCCCCAGGGGATCCATACCTGGTCAATGCTTTGCCAGGTTTTTCCCTGCCAGCAGTCATCATCACCTACCCCATCGTAAGCTGGAGGATAAAGGATCTCCGCCACCATCACCGTATCATCCTGGGCAAGCAAATCAAGGGGTGAAGCAGTCAGTTGTTTGGTACCAACAAAAAGAAAAAGGAAACAAATTAAGGAATGCAAAATTATTTTCATAGCGTGCTGTTTTAGTTTTTAACACTCGCAAAGTACAATATTCCCTGTAGTTTGACCAAAAAAAATTTCCTGAATGAATTTTCATCCGTAAAATGGCAATTATTTCCATATATCCCCTTCTGAACTATCCTCATCACAACAAATCATTAACTGTAATCCTGAATTCTCAATTTCACCCTTGCGCAGGGAAGTCCTGATAAATTACTCATTAGCTAAACGTTAACAGAATGAAACCGTTTTTTTGGCCCTATCCAGACCTCAACTTTTTACACCACATACAGACAATTTAAATTTTCACTTTCAACATCTTAAAAAAAAACTGTTAATTTTTTAACAGTAACCCTACTTCATTTCGAAATAATTTTATTAACTTACCTTCGTAAACACCATATACAGTACGTTTCATATTCATAATACGTTATATATGGGTAAAAAGACATTATGAACAATTAAATTAATCCGGACAAGTTCAATAGAAGTAGTCGATGGATGACAGCAAGCGGGGATTCAATGATTAAGCTTACCTCTGTATGATTGTCTCATAAAACAACCAATAAATGCAACTTACCATCTTTATGAACGACTCAATGATGTCGAAAATGTATGCCCTGGACCCCCTCCTGGTGATTGGAATTATTCTGGGTTTCTATGCGGTTTTAGGTTTTGTGGTTTTCAGACTGCTTTTCAAAAAATCAATATTATTTCCGATATCCTTCGGTGCGGTATTGCTGACCTTTCTGATTACCTTTCTGATGACTTTCACAGCCTTGCGCAACCTGAACCATTTGTATTGGGTACTGCCTAACGTGTTTTTTTACTTCTTCCTGGCTTGTTATTTTGTCATCAGATTCATCCGTAAACCTTTGGACAGGGTAATCGCCAAATTGATTGAGATCTCGGAAGGCAAGCTGAATATGGATCTGGAGGAGTCCGCTTCGAAAAATGAGATGGGCGTTATAAACAATGCACTGCTCAGACTTTCGGGAACCTTAACAAAGACCATCGCTGCGGTGCAGAGCAATTCAAACCAGCTGGCTGCTGCAAGTCAGCAGGTTAGCAGTGCCTCAGCCCAGCTGTCACAAGGGGCAAACGAACAAGCCAGTGCACTGGAGGAAGTATCCGCAACAATTGAACAGATATCTGCAAATATCAAACAAAATGCAGAAAATGCGCAACAAACAGAAAGAGTGTCAGGAGAGGCAAATGGGAGCATAAGGAATGTGGCGGACAAAGCAAAAGGTGCTATTGCAGCAAACCAGGAGATTGCCAATAAAATAAATATCATTAATGACATTGCCTTTCAAACCAATATTCTTGCATTAAATGCAGCTGTTGAGGCTGCCAGGGCAGGCGAACACGGGAAAGGTTTTGCCGTGGTTGCTGCCGAAGTGCGAAAACTGGCCGAAAACAGTAAGAAGGCTGCTGAGCAAATCGTTAACCTGGCAAATTCAGCATTGGAGATGACTCAGGCTGCAGGGGATGTTATGTTGGATACCATACCAAAGATTGACAATACCACAAAAATGGTACAGGAAATATCAGCAGCCAGTTTTGAACAGGATAACGGGGTAAACCAGGTGAACAGCTCCATCCAGCAACTGAACCATGCAACACAGCAGAATGCCGCATCGAGTGAAGAGCTGGCTACCAATGCAGAAGAGCTTGCCGGACAAGCTGCGCAACTCCAGCAAATTATCTCCTTTTTTAAAATCGGTCAAAACGGTCATACAAAAGCTGAAATTACAACTCCCGATTGGAAAATTAAGACCGTCAACAGCCCGGGAATAGCAAAATACCACAAGCAGGAAATTGAAGAGGACCAGACATTAATTTATTGACAGGTGCCTTATAATTTGTATCGGTGCTGAAAAGGCCGGGGGTAAAATTTAACCTCACAAATAAAAATGCTTTATAAAAAATATGCCATATAAATGAGGAAGGAATTGCACATGCTAAAATTTTAACAGCAATTCGGGCAGGGACCCAGGATGGTTTTACCCCCTCTGAAGGGCCCTTACGAGTAATAACCTAAACTAAAACTTAAAATTATGACCAAGAAAAAACTCAGTCTGTACGAGAAGATTGTGCACCACCGCAGAATGGCTGAAAGCTATTTTAATGCATATTCCAAGAAGGTTGTAAAAGACGGTGCAACCTATGATGAATGGAAATTCGCCGATGATGCAGTTTACTGGTCTCCCTATTTCGGAAACCATATTATCAAACTGAAGGACCATCCTATTTCGGTTCAAAAATCAGCCCATATGGAGGCACTATCCTACTCCATGGTTTTCCCCGACTGGGGTCCTGTTGATTTTAAATGCTGGCCTTCCGATCGTGGCTTCGTGATGAAAACCCACTTTGTTGGTCATATGGCAGATGGTAAAGAAATGGGCTTCTTTGCCTATGGATTTATTGAAACAAACGATTACGGCGAAATTATCCGTTGGGAAACCCATGTTAACGAAGATTACAGCGCCTTCCTGGATGTAGCCATCGGCGTACGCGGCCCCTTCCTGGAAAATGCCAACGATTACATGGAGGCTGTGGCAAAAGCCCTGCAGAGAGCTGGAGTCGAAATGAGCTTGTATTAACAGCCACCGAACTAAAACAATTTTTTAGCGGGACAAGGGGGATTGTCCTGCTTACAGATTTCCTGCCTGCCGGAACGTTCCGCGCAGGCAGTTTTTTATTAACACACCGGCGCCCGGACATAAAGCCGGGATTATGCATACTTTTTTTTCTGAATCGGGTTCTTGCACGGTTTCATCTTTCAATAAAAAAGAAAGCTTTTACAGAATGAATTCAATCATTGAAAGATTAAAGCAAAATGTAAGGTTGCAGGAAGGTTTGCATGCCTGTATGCACTGTGGAATATATACTGTAAAGAGAAAACTCATTTCTTACCTGCATGTCATGCGGAGGGTATCCTGCTACTTGCAGTGCAGGGAATCTAACCAACTTCAATATCCGCAGACTGGTCTTTCGCTCCGCAGGGGAAACATCGAGCTTTCCATAAAAATTGAAAAATGTATGTTCTGTGGCAAATGTACGCTTGTGTGTCCTCACAGTAGTAACATACGAAATGTGGTACTCCATGACCCCTGCGAGCTGGGAAGGGGCATGGGAATGTAGGATTTGCCGCGGCAGCTTATAAACAAAGCAGGAAAGCTTGTTCCTATTGCCGAAGAAAAGGAGGATGCATATTGCTGCGGTGGCAGTTTAGGAAATTTATAACTAAGTGCCTCCGAAACAAATTTATTAAGAGACCAGGCTCTTAGCGTATTTATTGCACAAGAACCGGATATTCTGGTAACAGCATGTCCTAAATGCAAAAAAACATTTAGCGGAAAACAAATACAAGTAAAGGATATCTCGGAAGTTGTTGGCAATGCGCAGAAATCACACGAACAACAGAATGAACACTTTCAGCATTCTGAGACGTATGAACACAATCTAAAGCTGGTATAGTATCAATTAATAAGAGAGCCAGCCTGTTCACCTTGCTGTACCAAGCCAAATAATTTTCCCATCTTTGGAGGCTTGCAGGAAACCTGATGAGAATGAAAAAAAGTTGGCGTAAATACACACTCGACTGGAAAGAATTGTTCCGGCCCGGATCGTTCAGGGAGTTCGACCTGATGGTGGATTATCCGGTGGAACGCGTGTACGCCCATCAGCGATCGCGGGAGAAAACCTTATTCCTGATGGAACTATGCAGGCTCTCCTACATCAGGGACTGCGAGCTCAGACAAAATGTCCTGGCAAAAATAGCCCTGAAAGAGGAGCAGTTCTACTCTAACAAGGGTAGCCAGTTCATGATCCTCCAAAATCTTGCCGATGCCCCGGTGGACAAGATCATCGTCTTTCGCGGAACCGATGACATCTTTGACTATAGGAATATCTTCACCTTCGGCAGCACCCCCTGGCCAGGTGGCGGCACCATCTACAAGGGATTTAACCGTTCTTTCCAGGCCATTCAGGGAGTCATCCGGGAGATCGCCACCGACCTTAAAGATCAGTCGGTATGGATCATCGGCCATAGCCTGGGAGGTATCCTGGCTGTACTTTCAAGCATCTATTTTAAGGATACGGAGCTGACAATTTTCGGCATGCCAAAGCTTGGTGACCGCGATTTCTACAGCTCCCTGAAAAATCCGGTCAGTTACTACCATACACGACGCGATTTTATTCAAAGCATGCCCATCCTCATCCGGAAATTCTATCTCCCCGAATCGCAAATCATTCCTGCCCGGGAGATAAAAAACCGCACCTGCCCTTCCCTGCTTTACGTCCACGCTCCGATCAGTTACAGCCATAATATCAGGGTGGCAGAGCACGGGGAGATGTTTGGGGAGATGGAAGTCGGAGGACTGAAGTCCGGTGGCTGAACCTGAGAAAGTCAAATGCTCACGCTCTACTTCCAAAACATTCCTTAACTTGCTTATCCATCAAATCAATGAAACCATGAGTAAACTCATCGTCCTGGGAGCAGGCATGGTAGGCAGTGCCATGGCCATCGACCTGGCAAAAAGGCACCAGGTTTCCCTTACGGATATCGATCCGGCAAAACTGGACAAGGCTCAGCAGAAATGCCCCGAGCTGACCACCGGGATCCTGGATGTAACCCAAAAGCACGACCTGCAGAATACCGTTAGGGAATTCGACCTGATAGTAGGCGCCGTTCCGGGACACCTCGGGTTTCATACAGTAAAAGCCTGCATCGAAGCCGGGATGGACATCGTTGACATCTCATTCTTTCCGGAGAATTCTCTGAAACTTGATAAGCTGGCGAAAGAAAATAATGTTACTGCCATTGTAGACTGCGGTGTAGCACCGGGCATACACAACCTCATCCTGGGATATCACGATCAGCACCTGAAGATCCGTCGGTTTGAATGCATGGTAGGCGGCCTGCCGAAGCAAAAGAAATGGCCTTTCAACTACAAGGCTCCCTTCTCATCCATCGATGTTATTGAAGAATATACCCGTCCTGCCCGGTTTGTGGAAGATGGAGAGCTCATCATCAGGGAAGCGCTCACCGATTGCGAGCTCATAGACTTCGACCATGTCGGAACGCTGGAGGCTTTTAACTCCGACGGACTGCGTACTCTGATCCATACCCTGCCCCACATCCCCAACATGAAGGAAAAAACGCTCCGCTATCCCGGCCATGTGGAATACATCCGGGTGCTGAAAGAAAGCGGCTTTTTTAGTACCAATCCCCTGACTTTCAGGAAGCAGGAAATTATTCCACTGGAGTTCAGCTGCGAGGTACTTTTCAGGGATTGGAAACTAGGTGAGGATGAGGAGGAATTTACCCTTATGCAGGTAAAAATCGAAGGGGAAAATCCTGAAGGAAAAATCGTAGAAGTCATCTATAAGCTTTATGATGAGTATGACCACGAAACACACACCTCATCCATGGCAAGGACCACAGGCTACAGCGCAACGGCAGCTGCAAACCTCATCCTGGAAGGACTGTTTCACAAAAAAGGTATCTTCCCTCCTGAATTGATCGGAAAGTATGAATCCTGTTTCCGGTTTATCATGGACTACCTGGCAGACCGGGGCGTGGTATACAGGAAAATTGAACAGAATATTTAATACTATTTAGTATCTTGTCCGAAAGATCATAAACTTTCCAGATGAATTCGTGCAAATTCCTGAAACGAAAACTTGGCGACACGCTTACCCGGCCATTCGGGTATGTGTTAGTTGTTTTCGGTCTGGGAATAGTAATCGGTACTTCAGACATTCTGGCTGTTATCATCGCAATGCCCTTTATTTTATCAGGGATGATCTTCGCTTTTGGAAAAGAGATGACAGAGATTAATCAGGATGAAAATTATTTCAGACAATATTTTCAATTGTTCTTTCTGAAACTTGGACGTAAAGAACCCATACCTTCCATCAGCTATATCCTGGTGAAGGATTTCAGAATAAAAGTTCATTTTTACACCATGACCGATGATGCAGAATATTATGAGATATCCTTCATTACAATCGACAGAAGGAAGAAAATACTGGCCTACAGCAAGAGCAAAAAAAAGGCTAATGCTATCCTATCAAAACTGAAGTTTTTCCCCGATATCAATATTATTGATAAAACCACGAAACAGATTTCGAAAATTGCACCCTGAAAATTGCACTTTTACACCTCACCGGCTATAAAACTTTTGAGACTTCTTTTATCTTTACGTCCCAAAATCCGTAATTAGTGACTGATGAAAAAGTACTCTCTTCATAAATTGAAACTGATCCTGTTGTTTAGCCTGTTAGTATTGTTAGCTGGAACCAGGCTTGCCAATTCCCAGACTTTTTGTATCGAACCCGATTCCGACCGTTTTGCAGGAGAAAAGGATGGTTTCCGTTATGAACTTTGGGACCAGAACGCCAAAGGCAATGCCTGTATGACACTTGGCGATGGCGCCCTGTTCAGCGGGGAATGGAGCGATATCGAAAACTACCTGGCCCGCCGGGGTCTGGGCTACGACCAAACGCAAAAACACCAGGAAATAGGCACTTTCTTTGCCGATTATGCCTGCAACTACAACCCATCATCCAAACCAGGTGGAAATTCTTATCTGGCGGTCTATGGATGGACCACAGATCCGATGGTGGAATTCTACATTATCGAAGACTGGCGGAACTGGATCCCCTCCATGGCCGAAGGCGCTACCCTAAAAGATTCCTTCTATGTTAACGGGGCTTACTACGACATCTATGAGAACATCCGGGTCAATCAGCCTTCCATCCAGGGCATAACAACCTTCCCGCAATATTTCAGCATCCGGAGGGATACGCGAAACAGTGGAAAGATTAACATCTCGGATCATTTTAACAAATGGGAAGCCATTGGAATGTCAATGGGCGCCATGTACGAGGTATCCTTCGTTGTTGAAGGATATATGAATTATGGGAACTTTGCGTTCACTGAACTGGATGTTTACCTGAAAAAAGAAAAACCGGCCCCCGATCCCTGTGAATAATATCCTGTGGATCAGTTTATTACTGATAAACATTTCAGGTGTACATTTATGCAGATCTGGCTGGCACACAAAATCAAACAGCTAACTGATTCCATCGGATAACATCGTATTTGTCGGTCTGATGTCGGTCTGCTACACCTGAGGACAGTTGTACTACCTGTTCATCCTGTCGATTTTTAAGCCAGATCTGAAATTCAAACCGGGAACCCTCCTTCATTTTATACCCTTCATCCTGGCATTGATTATCCTTCTATTCAGGCACTACCAGGTATTTCAGGAACATTCCGGACAAGCTTTCAGCTGGCTGTACACGCATTATGATTCATTGCTCGATATCCTTTTAAATGGTACGCTATGAGCCTATTACCTTGTGATCATCCTTCGGTATTTCCTGCATTTCTCAAAATTAAAAAGGGCAAAACCCTCCAGGATATGGATCAATTTTGCGGTTTTCGGTTTTCTGATCTCGAGTCTGATCGTCCAATTAATAAGCAATCAGGATATACCCTCCGAATATAAATACATCGGGGAAAATGCCACCCTTCTGGTATTCTTTTGCCTCCTGTTTTACATGGCCATTATCAACCGTACCCTTTTTGATAAGTTAAAGATTCTCGGGAAGTACAAAAATTCATCCCAGAATGATTCCCTGTCTGAGGAGATCCTTACCCAGGTTGAACTGCACATGCAGGGGATACTGGTCAGGGAGCAATTGTCTGCAGCAGCAGGCATGCCATTTGCGGTATGCCTACTCCTCTTCCTCCCTGTCTTTTTGCTGAAGCTTATCCCAGGCTTTACGTTTCATAATTACCAACTGACCGGCTTTCATATCGAAAATAGATACATACTTCTTACTGATCACATAGTGCTGATCCCATTTCAGATAATTCCGATATAATAGCAGGGTACAGATATCGGTGACATCGATAGCTTCAGAGAGGACATGGGAGTGGTATGTCAGTGCTTTGTCCTCCGCATTCCCGGATCCTTCATAAGAAAACTGCAGGAGAGAATTGTGGATTTTCTTCTGCTTTTTAAAGTTGTTGGCCTTATCGTAAGTCAGCAGGTAATCGTTCCCGATAAACAGATAGCCACTCTCGTTTGTAGCCGTAAGTATATACACGAGCCTTTCTCCCCGGGTGATCAGGGGAATGGGATTCAGGGATGTATTCTCATAAACACTGAAGAATCCCTGAGCATCATTCTGAATCCGGCGGATAGCATCCATACGTATTCGGATCAGGTCGCTTTCCAGAGAAGTGGCTTGCCGGTTATCAGTCTCAACGGAAATTGGGATCATATTAGGAATGCCTTCAAAGGTAAACCTGACGAGGATTTGAACGGGAATGGTACGACTGAAAAATATCGTAACCACATTGTTTTCACTGTTCACATAAGACAGGTACCCCCCGATGCTGTCGCGGAGATCCGGAAAGTTGGCAATAAAGTTATCGGTACCATACCAGGATCCCAACTCAAGGCGGTAGAGCAGCTCGCCACGTTCAAGGAGCTTTACCGGATCGGGAGGCCGCGCCTGAAGGAACATGCTAAGTAAAGAAAGAAGGAAGATAAGTCTGATTTTCATGCTTATGGTTTTTTTTCGAACAACATAGAAAGGGAGGCCTTCCTGCGCTGCGAATCATACTTTTCACTAACAAAATTATAATTCTGAGCGGTTTTGCCAGGATTAGTTTTCAATTCTTCCCGGAAGTTATTGGCCTTCACGCTACAGTTTTATAAAGATTCGTTTATGATACAGCCACCAGGCAGGAAGGAAGAGAATAGCCAGGTAGAGGACGCTGTAAAGCATGCTCAGCATTTCCGGTACTACCCCTGTTGTTTCTGAAAGTCCGACAAAATGTTCCGCCAGGCTTGCCCCTCCAATTGACATCCCATAGAAGGGCCAGCGAATCAAATCTGCAAGCACATAAATGGTAATGGCATTGGATCCAAAGATGATCCCTAAACGGCTTATTCCTTCTTTTTTCATCATATCTACACGGAATATGCTGGCTGCCAGCACAATCATGGCTATTCCACCGCTAACCAGCACGAAGGAACTGGTCCACAGGTTCTTATTCATTGGAAAGAACCAACTCCACATATATCCGCAAATTGCGGCCGCAGAACCTAGCAAAAACATCCAGATAACTTTTCTGTCCTCTGACAGTTCACTACGGATCAAATGACCGGTAAGCATGCCCATGATGCAGGTGACCAATGCCGGAAAGGTACTGAGGATGCCTTCCGGATCCCAGGAGCCCTGCCAAAGTACTCCGGGCAGAAAGCGGCTGTCAACCCAGGCTGCCAGGTTGGCCCCGGGCTCAAGCATCGGCCTGTCAAATCCCGGGGTTGGAATTAATATCATGGCCAGCCAGTAGACTACCAGGATGCCGGCACCGAGGTAAAGCTGAAGCTTCCATCCTGAATGCAGGAAAAGTATTGACGCAAAGAGGAATACAATTGCAATTCGCTGAAGTACCCCGGCATAACGGATCGCTGAAAAATCGAAATGCTGAATAAAATTCAGGGCAACTCCTACGATGAAGATCTTCAATGTCCGGGAAAGGATCTTGAGGTATAGTTTCCTGCGGGGTGTATTCTTTTCGAGTAGCTTTGAATAGGCCAGCACCACGGATATTCCAATCATGAACAGGAAAAATGGAAATATCAGGTCCGTGGGTGTCAAACCGTTCCAGGGAGCATGTTCCAGAGGGGGGTAAATATGGCTCCAGCTTCCCGGATTATTGACCATGATCATCGCAGCTATCGTAAAGCCACGAAAAGCATCCAGTGAGAGCAGTCGTTGATTCTTCATAGGATCAGCATTTATTTGGCCAATCAAGATAAGAATTTCCGGTTTAATGACTCATGATGTAAAGGCAAATAATTGAAGCCCCGTGACTATCAAGGCTGCAGGGTATTTAAAAATCCCGGAAAGAAATAATATCTTAGGGACCTGATACGATGTTTTACTTGCAGTGTTTTCCATGATAAACAAATTTTTAAACTTAATTCTTCTGAGTTTACTATTCTTCGCACAGAACAGCTATGGCCGCACCCCGGCTGACCCGGTATCCCTTTCAATAAGCTGGGAACTGATGTATAATTTCAGCCCGGGTTCCGATCATGCCCTGGCCCACTTTACCCTGGTGAATAAGGGGAAGACCGTTTTAAACTCCCAAAACTGGATCCTCTATTTTAATATGGCACCAAGAAGAATTATCCCGGCAGGGGGTGATCAGAAAGCGGATGTTGTGCACATCAACGGCGACTGGTACAAGCTGGTGCCGCGAGACAATTTCTTACTCAAACCGGGGCACAGCTGCACCCTTGGGTTCCGGTTTGCAGGCTGTATGATCAAGGAGAGTGATGCTCCCCTGGGCCTGTACATCGTTCAGAAAGAAGATGAAAGTGGACCGGAAACGATTATCCCGGTGACGGATTACACCATAAAGCCATTCCTGCGATCAGAGCAGGTATCCTGCAGCGACGAAGATGATCTGCTGCCTGTGAATGTGCAGCGCATGGTGAACTATTCTGTAAATCTTGATACACCTGCTGATTCACAGCTCCTGCAGATTATACCCCAGCCAATGACTGTTGCCTGGGGGGAGGGCACTGCCATGATCGGCTCAGACTGGGCTCTGATTGCCGGTGCGGGTCTTGATGAAGAAAAGGATTACCTGCGGCAGAAACTGGAAGCATACGGCAGGATCAATCTGCTGGAGGAAGACCAGGTAGCTGCCGGCACCCCGGTCATCCGGCTGGCAATTGCAGAAAACGAGAGGATCCTTCATGCGGAGAGCTACCACCTGGCTATTCAGGACAATGAGATCAGCATCGAAGGAGATAAGGCAGGTGTCTTCTACGGAATACAGAGCCTGCTTCAACTTATACCCTTTGAAGTTATAAAGGCGAAACCAGGAAGTGTCCTGCTCCCGGAGGTCAGGATAGAAGATTACCCCCGGTTTGCTTACAGGGGCATGCATATCGATGTTTGCCGGAATTTCCAGAGTAAGGAACAGCTCCTGAAGGTAATCGACCTTATGGCTATGTACAAGCTCAACCGGCTACACCTTTATCTGACGGAAGATGAAGCCTGGAGACTGGAGATCCCGGGCCTCCCCGAGCTGACCGATATCGGTTCAAAGCGCGGACATACCCTTGATGAAACAGACTGCCTCCCGCCTGCCTATGGCTCCGGTCCCTTTGCCGATCCGGAAAGTTCTTATGGCACGGGCTTCTATTCGCGCGATGATTATATGGAGATTATCCGTTATGCCGACGACCGGCATGTGCAGGTTATCCCCAGCATTAACTTCCCGGGCCATGCGCGTGCGGCCATTAGGGCAATGGAGGTCCGCTACAAAAAATACATGGAGGCTGGCGACCCAAACCGTGCTGATGAATTCCGCCTTATCGATCCTGATGACCGTTCAGTTTACAGCTCGGCACAGTTTTATAACGACAATATTGTTTGTGTGGCACGTCCATCTGTATACCACTTCTATGAAAAAGTGATCGACGAGGTAATTGCCATGTATGAGGAAGCTGGTGTTCCACTGGATATGATCCATACCGGTGGCGACGAAGTTCCGGATGGCGCCTGGACAAAGTCTCCGCTCTGCGATGCATTGATGGCAGACCTTCCGGAAATCACTGATCCAAAAAACCTTCAAAACTATTTCCTGGAAGGCATCCTGCAGATTCTGGCCGAGCGAGGACTTAAGGCCGGCGGCTGGGAGGAGATCGTGCTTACCCGCGATCAAAACTGGCAATACCAAGTTTCAGACCGGTTTTTGGAGGATCAGGTCGTTCCCTATATCTGGAACAACCTGGAAGGTTCCGAAGACCTTGGTTACCGCATTGCCAATGCAGGCTACCAGGTCGTGCTGTGCCCGGTGACCAACCTGTATTTCGATCTGGCTTATGATGAAGATCCACAAGAACCGGGACTATATTGGGGTGGTTTTAACAGTGAAAATGATGCCTTTGAATTCAGTCCTTTTGCCATGCTGCCTGATCCCCGCGAGATGCACCCCGGAAAACAATTCGATCCTGCAGCTACGCAGGGACACCTGGTTAAGCTGGAAAAAGATAAAGAACAGAATGTGATCGGTCTGCAGGGACAGCTCTGGCACGAAACCATTCGCGGGGGCGATATGATGGAATATGCCCTGCTTCCCAAGCTCATCGCCTTCTCGGAGCGCTGCTGGGCGCAAAAACCAGACTGGGAGCCAGACCGACATTTCCCTGAAAATGCCGCCAAATATCATCAGTACCGACTCACCTTCATACAAAAACTATACCTTGAACAGCTACCCCGACTCAGCCTGGTCAATGGAGGTTATACCTACCGCATTCCCCCTCCCGGGTATGCCTGCGATGAGCATGGATATTCCGCAAGAGCCATTCTTCCCGAAATATCCATCAGGTACACCACCGACGGTTCCGATCCGGATCTAAATTCGCCCCTTTATCAAAAGCCATTGAATACAGGTGCGCCGATCAAACTTCGTTGCTTTGACCGGGCAGGCCGTTCCAGTCGGTCGGTTGAGGTACGCTTCTATTAATATAGAGCGCCTGCATGTGATGAAAAACAAGCAGGAGCCACGAATCTGCACGAATATTTTTTTTTGCATTTCGTGTTGCTTACCTTCGGTGAGCTCCCTTTAGGCGGTTCGTGTAATCCCTGGTAATTTTTAAAAATACCTTTCTGTTTCATAATCAAGGTATTAAACTACGTAGTTTAATACCTTATTCTTCGGTATTATCTAACTATGATACAACATGTTACAGGATCATACATACATTAACGTGGATAAAACACAATAAAATTGACCCAAACAAAATGTATGCTTTAGAACATGTTTTCCTGCCTGCTGTATACCTTGCTCTATAAGGTTTAGCCTCGTCTCATGTTCAATTTATAACAAATCCAAATTAATATAAGATTTTTCAATTTTGTAAAGCGCTGTTTTTCTTTCTATTAAAGGATTTGCACAATTATTAAGAAAGAAACTAAACTAGAATACCCCCTCCCCAACTCCATGTTTTTTTTCTACTTTTAGGCCCATCTGTTAACTATTTCACAATTAAAAAGACCTGAGTAATGACCGAGAAGAGTAAAGTATGCAGTTGCCAGGGAGAGGTTAATGAAGAATCATTATATCCCCAACTGGATGACATCATTAAATCCCAAAAAGGTAAAGAGGGTGCCCTGATCCCAATCCTTCAGGCAACCCAGAATTTGTTTGGCTATCTGCCTGAAAAAGCCTTAAAGCTTATCAGTAAGGAGACCGGAAAACCCTTTAGTGAGGTGGCCGGTGTAGTAGGTTTCTACTCCTATTTCTCTACAACGCCGAAAGGAAAGCACACCATCCGCGTCTGTATGGGAACGGCCTGTTATGTCCGTGGCGGCCAGGAGGTTCTGAAGGCTCTGATGGCTGCCCTGAAGATCAGCGTATGCGAAACCACTGATGACCGTAAATTCACCCTGGAAATCGGAAGGTGTTTCGGTGCCTGCGGACTAGCCCCGGTTGTTATGGTAGATGACGAGACTTTCCAGAGTGTTAAACCTTCCAAGGTCCATGAGATACTGGAAAAATATGCCTAACCTACGAAATCACAAAAAGCATGCAAACTATAAAATCATATAAAGAATTTGAGCAGCTGCAGAAACAGCTGGCAGATGCTGCAAAAAAGACTTTCGAATCATTCGATGAGATTATCCACGTCTGTACCGGTGGTGGCTGTATTGCCTGCGGGTCGCTACAACTGAAAGCTGAACTACAAAAAAAACTGTCTGAAAAAGGACTCGAAAAAAAAATCGGAATCAAGGCCACTGGTTGCCTGGGCCCCTGTTCCAAGGGACCAGCACTCATTCTCAGGAAGGCCGGAAGTTTTTACCAGAAAATGCAATTGGCCGATGTTGACGAATTTATAGAACAGCAACTGATAAACGGCAAACCGGTTGAACGTCTTCTGCACCATAGTGATGAAGATGGAAAATCGCAGGTTTCCGTAAAAGACATTAAGTTTTTCAAGGAACAAAAGAAGGTAGTTCTGCGTCGCTGCGGTGAAATCGATCCCACAAGTATCGAAGATTACCTGGCAACAGGTGGTTACCAGTCGTTCGCGAAAGTCCTTGAAAAGCTTTCTCCTGAGGAAGTGATTGAAGAGATGAAGAAATCAGGCCTCCGAGGCAGAGGAGGAGCCGGATTCGCAACCTTCATGAAATGGAATTTTGCCCGTATGGAGAAATCGGAACAGAAATATATCCTCTGCAATGCCGATGAAGGTGATCCCGGAGCCTACATGGACCGCAGTATCCTGGAAGGGGATCCGCACTGTGTTATCGAAGGGATGGCCATAGGTGCCTATACCATCGGTGCCTCACAGGGGTACATATACTGCCGTGCAGAGTACCCGCTGGCGGTTGAGCGTCTTAACAAGGCCCTTGACCAGGCCCGTAATGCAGGCATATTGGGTAAAAATATTATGGGTAGCGGATTTGACTTCGACCTGGAGATCAGGATGGGCTCCGGCGCATTTGTCTGCGGTGAGGAAACTGCCCTGATCGCTTCCATAGAAGGTAAGCGCGGAGAACCGCGTCCCCGCCCTCCGTTCCCGACAACAGCAGGTCTTTGGGGCAAGCCCACCGTGCTGAACAATGTGGAAACCTTTGCTAACGTCAATGCCATCATTGAAATGGGTGGCGATAAGTTTGCAGAGAATGGAACCGAAAAAAGTAAAGGAACCAAGATCTTTGCCCTTGCGGGTGCCATCAGGAATTCAGGACTTTTTGAAGTCCCGGTGGGCACCACACTTGGCGACCTGGTATATGATATCGGAGGGGGAACCAGCAGCGGAAAACCCTTCAAGGCAGCACAGATCGGCGGTCCTTCCGGTGGCTGTATCCCAAAGCAGCACCTGAATGTCTCGCTGGATTATGAATCCCTGAACCAACTTGGCGCCATCATGGGCTCCGGTGGCCTCGTGGTTATGGATGAGGATTCCTGTATGGTGGACGTGGCAAAATTTTTCCTCGACTTCGTACTGGAAGAGTCCTGTGGCAAATGTACCCCCTGCCGGGTTGGAACCAAAAGGATGTATGAGATCCTTGACCGTATCACGATGGGCCTGGGTAAAGAAGGTGATATCGAGAAACTGGAAGAACTCGGTGAGTGGATCCGTAAGACTTCCCTCTGCGGACTAGGCCAGTCGGCCCCAAACCCCGTGCTCTCCACCATTCGCTATTTCCGTCACGAATATGAGGCACATATTAAAGACAAGAGCTGCCCGTCCGGGGTTTGCGCACATATTGTACGCGCCCCCTGTCAGAGTGCATGCCCTGCCAATGTAGATGTTCCCGGCTTTGTTTCCCTTGTGGGTGAAAAAAGATATGCCGAAGCCCTTCAGCTTCACCGCGATCGTAATCCCTTTGCTGCAGTATGTGCCAGGGTTTGCTTCCACAGCTGCGAAATAAAATGCCGACGCTCTACGCTGGATGAACCTGTTTCCATCCGTGGCGTGAAGCGCTACATGGCCGATCAGGAAATCACCGTTCAGCTGCCCGAAATGCGGGAGAATGAAGAAAATTCCAAACGCAAGGTGGCGATTATCGGTGCCGGCCCTGCCGGACTTTCCTGTGCCTACTTCCTGGCGCGCCTTGGTTACAAACCAAAGATCTTTGAGGCAGAACACCGCCCCGGAGGTATGCTCGTACAAACCATCCCTGCCTATCGTTTGCCCAGGGAAATCCTGGCCCGCGAGATCAGGATGATTGAAAATATGGGCGTAGATATCTTCACCAATATGAAGTTGGGGCGTGACTTCACCCTTGACAGTCTGAAGGACGAGGGCTTTGAAGTCGTATTTATCGGCGTCGGGGCGCCGGTTGGTATCAAACCCAACATTCCCGGAATTGAGAATGAGGGAGTGGTAGACGCACTTAAATTCCTCCAGACCTATAATCTCCGGGGATCCGTAAAGGTTGGAAAGAAGATCATTGTGGTAGGAGGAGGTAATGCTGCCATCGATGCAGCCCGGACAGCTATCCGTCTGGGTGCCGAAAGTGTGGATATCGTTTACAGGCGTACCCGCGAAGAAATGCCGGCCTGGGCTGAAGAAATCGATGCGGCTACCGATGAAGGGATCAGACTGCGCACGCTGACCAACCCAAAAGAGATCCTGGCAACCGGCGGCAAGGTGAGCGGAATGAATTGCACTACCATGAAACTCGGTTCCTTCGATTCCAGCGGACGTCGCCGCCCTGTTGAAAGCGACGAGCAATTTACCATCGAAGCCGACCAGGTAATCGTCGCTACAGGCCAGACTCTTGAATGTGACGCCCTGATCGGGGGCTACAAACTCACCGGAGAGAAAGCTTCGCAGATAGCAGTCGACAGTCAGAGCGGACAAACCTCCGTAAGCTGGATCTTTGCCGGAGGTGATGCTGTCAACGGCCCAGCTTCCGTCATCGAGGCCGTGGGTAGTGGAGAACGTGCCGCTGTTGGTATCGACCAGTACCTGACCGGTAATACGGAGAAAGCCTTCTGGAGGGAGGAAAAGAAGGTAGATACCTTCTTTGATCCTGATGCAGAAGCCGTGCTTTACCCACGCGTTCATCAGCGCTTGCTGGAAGCTGACCGCAGAAAGCACAACTTTGATGAAGTAGAACTGGTATGGTCTGAAGGCGAAGCCGTTCGCCAGGCAAAAAGATGCCTGCGCTGTGACTATGGTAAATGTTAATACAAATCCCAAAACTCATTGAATGATGATTAATCTTACAATAAATAATGTCCCTGTTCAGGTTAAAGAAGGATCCACCATTCTTCAGGCTGCCCAGAAAGCCGGAATAAAAATTCCAACCCTTTGTCATGTTGAGAATACCATCCCGAAAGGAGCCTGCCGTGTTTGCATGGTACAGGTGGAAGGGGCACGCGGCCTCATGGCCTCCTGTTCCGCTCCTGCTGCCGAAGGCATGAAAGTGATCAGCAACTCACGGGAGGTCCGTGAAGCCAGGAAGTTTGTCGTGGAAATGCTGATTTCCGAACACTGCGGTGATTGCAAAACATGCGTCCGTAATAACGACTGTGAGCTTCAGCAGCTGGCCTTTGAAATGGGCATCGAATCGATTGCCTGGGAAGGCGAAACCCTGAAATCTGTTATCGATACCTCTACCCACGCTCTCGTACGCGACTCTGGTAAATGCATCAAGTGCAGAAGGTGTGTGGATGTATGCAGCGAGATCCAGGGCGTTGGCTCACTCTTTGCCCAGGGACGTGGTTTTGAATCGAAGATAGGCCCTGCCTTCGATTCCAACCTCGCGGATGTTGTCTGTGTACAATGCGGACAATGCAGTGCAGTATGCCCGGTCGGCGCTATTACAGAGAAAGAGCATATACACTATGTATGGGATGCCCTCGATGATCCGAAAAAATTTGTTGTTGTCCAGACGGCTCCGGCCATTCGTGCCGCCCTCGGCGAATGCTTTGGTTATGAGCCGGGGACGCTGGTGACCGGGAAAATGACCACCGCGCTCCGCCACCTGGGATTCGACAAGATCTTCGATACAAATTTTGCTGCCGACCTCACCATCATGGAAGAGGGAACCGAACTGCTGATGCGCCTCAAAAAAGCCCTGGTCGACAAAGAACAGGTTGCCCTGCCCCAGTATTCGTCCTGCTCTCCGGGATGGATCAAGTATGTGGAGTATTTTTATCCGGATATGCTCGATAATATCTCTACCTGTAAGTCACCACAGCAGATGTTTGGTGTTTTGGCAAAAACCTACTATGCCGACAAGGTGGGCATCGACCCGAAAGATGTGGTGGTAGTATCGATCATGCCATGCACGGCGAAGAAATTTGAGTGTGCCCGCCCGGAAATGACTGACAGCGGGTTCCAGGATGTAGACTTCGTACTCACCACCCGTGAGTTGGGCCGCATGATCCAGCAGGCTGGCATCGACTTTAAAAATCTGCCCGATAGCGAGATGGATGCTCCAATGGGCATAAGCTCCGGAGCCGCCGACATCTTTGCCAATACAGGAGGTGTTATGGAAGCTGCCGTTCGTACAGCCTACGAACTGGTAACCGGAAGAGAACTGCCAACTGAAATGCTTCATATAGAGCCACTCATGGGACTTGAAGGTGTGAAGAAAGCCTCCCTCAGGATTGAAGGCACACTCCCCGGATGGGAATTTCTGGAAGGTGTAGAGTTGAAAGTAGGTGTTGCCCATGGTCTTTCGAATGCGAAGAAGATCATCGAAGCCTCACGTGCCGGTGAAGAGTTCCACTTCATTGAAGTGATGACCTGCCCCGGAGGATGTATCGGCGGAGGCGGCCAGCCACGTTACACGACCGATGAAGTGCGCAAAGCGAGAATTGCTGCCATCTACAAGGAAGATGAAGGTAAAGAGCTAAGGAAATCCCATATGAATCCCGAGATAGAACAGCTCTATAAAGAATTCCTGGAAAAGCCCATCAGCCATCTCTCACACAAGTTGTTGCACACTGAATATGTAAGCAGAAATTAACTGGATAAAAACAGATAGTAATAGGTGATAAAATCCGGGAGAGATCCCGGATTTTATTTTTTGTGACCGGAGCCTGCTAAAACAGGGATAATGCTGTCCTTCCCCGGAACCCTACCTGGCAAACCTCTTGAGGTCATCGCGTCTGAAAGTCCACTCGGGAGTATAAAGCACCTCTCCGAAATCAAGCGGATACCAGGGGCTGATGGCAGCATCCACCGGATTTTCCAGGACCTGGATCTCCTGGGCAGGCATGTAACTCTGAGCCAGCATAAACAAGCGCTCCCCGGTATCGGGATTTTCTGCCATATCAACAACAATGATGGCATGTCCCGGCGACCCTCCCTGAATAAACACATCCCCGATCTGCATTTCCTGTGCCGGCACCCTGGTCATTTCTTTTGACAGGGAGAGCGTTCCTGCATAGGTGAAAATAACTTCCATATATTTCCAGAACTCCGGGTATTCTATTGATGGCCGTGCAGAATGTACCCAGCTGACGTTATTTCCCCTGACCACTATCCGGTTCCCCTTGATCCATTCTGAATAATCGACCCTGAAACCATTCGTGAAATTAAAATGAATGGCATCGTAATCCTGAACCATATAAAGATATTCCGCCCTAAGGCGCATCACTGCATCGGCGCATTGGTGGAGATCCCGGTTACCGATCGGAAGGTCCACAACAGCAGCATAGACTGAGGTCGAATTCTTCAGTCCTCCATGGTAATACCTTACCTTCTCTCCATGAGGTTTTAGTGGCAGGCCCCTGAGGTAAGCTCCGAAAGAACCGGGATCCTCCCCTACACGGGAAAAGCCTGCAGGCGGCATAAACCTTTCACACAGGGTCATGCCCTCAGGTTGAATGACCGGTATGGCAACAAGTCCCACAGATTGCCTGTTACCTCCGGTGTCCTTCTGAGGATTTCCCGATTCTCCACAGGCAAAGACGAGGAAAAGCAGCAGGATCCATCGTGTATTTTTCATATCCACAGAGATTCAGTTAGCCGGCAAAGTGTAGTATTTTTACTCAGAAACCAACTTTTCCTGGAACAAAATTGTTGATCTCATGTTTGTTCGTTAAATTTATTGAATTGATAAACAAAAACTAAACCTATCGCTATGAAACTATTCAAGGATTTATCATTTTTCCTTTCGATCCTTTTTATATCTGGCGGATTACACGCCCAGAAACCCATAATACTAACGGAAGAAACCATTGATTTCGGACATGGAAGTTACAACGGGCTCAGTCTGACTATCCCGGAAGTTGGCTACAATACAGTTGAGAAGGCCTGGACAAAGCTGCTGGAGAAGGGAACAAAGTCAAAAATCCAGATCTCAGAGGGTGAATATTCACTCTTTGGAGCGCAACTCCAGGAAATAAGTTCCGAACCGATCAATGTTTACAGCACGATGAAATCCGGTGACAGCTGCACCCTGCTGAACGTCACTTTCGAGCTTAAACCCAAGGAATATCTCGGCAAAGCCTCCTCACCCAGTGAGTATACACAGGCCAAACTGATGCTGTTTAACTTTGGGAAGGAACTTTATGTTGAACTGGCAAAAGAGGAGTTTAAAGAAGAAGAAAAGAAACTCAAGCAATTGGAAAGAGATCTGGAATCCTTGTACAATGAAAAGAACAAACTGGAGAAATCCATTGTAAATGACAACTCGGACATCACAGAATACACTGACCAAATTGCATTGCTCAAACAGGATGCAGAAAACCTGAACACGCAACTAAGTAAAGAAAAACAACTGCTTTTGGATCTTGAGGATGAACAACAAAGACTGGCAAAAGAAAAAGAAATCGAAACCATCGACAAAAACAAGGAAAAAGCCTTGAAAGAGGTGGACAGTCTTGAGAAGAAGATCCTGCTCAGAAAGTCAGCCATCGACCGGGCAAAACTGGATATCGAAAGCAGCAAGCAGGCACAAGCCTCAAAACTTGATTACATCGAAGCCCAAAAGCTTGTTACAAATCAGGCTGAAAAGAAATATAATACCATCCTGGAATATCAATAATAGGGGAATAAAACTATGCTATTCGTTTTCAAATAGAATATCCCTTAATGTTAAACCCCTCAAAAAAAAAGAAATGAAAAAAGCCCTGTGGCTAAGCATTAGCCTGATATTTACATACCACATAGCCCTTGCGCAGGTTACCGATGTAGAAGCTTCCCTTAGGGTAGTCACTGCAGACAGCCTGGACGGCTGGAAAAAAGGTGCTACGCTGAACCTTGGAACAGCTCAGACTTCCTTAACAAACTGGGCTGCCGGTGGTGAAAATTCTATCGCTGTGAACGGAATTTTCAGTGGATTTGCTAACCTGACCCGGGGAAAAACAAACTGGGATAACAACCTGGATATCGGTTACGGTCTCCTCAAACAGGGAGAAAGGAGTTTCATAAAGACTGACGATAAGGTAGATCTAACCTCCAAGCTGGGATATAGTGCCTTTGAAAAGTGGAACTATGCACTGTTGATGAACTTTAAAACCCAGATGAGCAAAGGCTTTAAAACAGGTACGGATACGCTTATATCAAACTTCCTGGCACCTGCCTACTTCCTGGCTGCAATGGGTCTGGATTACAAACCAAATGACCACTTCACGGCATTTATCGCTCCGTTGACGGGTAAATTCACCATGGTAAACGACGATGCACTCGCCGGTATAGGAGCTTTTGGGGTAAGCCCGGGCGAAAAATTCAGAGCTGAACTCGGAGGCTATATCCGAGTGGCCTATGCGAAGGATATCCATCCTAACATCAGCCTGGCAACCAAGATCGACCTGTTTTCCAATTACCTGAAAGATCCTCAGAACATTGATGTAAACTGGGAAGCACTCCTCACACTCAAAGCAACAAAATACTTGTCTGCTTCGCTGGCGACAAACCTGATCTGGGATAAGGATATCGTGCAGGATTTTGATGATGACGGAGATGGCGCCACCGATGCCACAGAAGCCCGTGTTCAGTTTAAGGAAGTACTGTCGCTGGGACTTACGTTTAGTTTCTGATCTGTTATAGTGGTAAAAAGAATCTCCGGCTCCATTTCAGACAGCCTTTATTTTTTACCTAACTCTTCCATGGCTGCATCCATTGAAGGTACAAAGAGTATATGACCTGTCCGGTTGCTTTCATTGATGAAATCGCGGAGACTCTTACTGGTATATCCTGAGAAGTCACCAACGATAGCCAGACGCATTCGGTAATTCGAGAATTTTTGTAACACTTCACCGGCAAAACCTGATTTCAGGTCGAAAAAAGTCTCGTCAATCTGTTCCTTCTTCAGGATCATTCTCCTGGCTCCCAGGTAATCTGAATTACCAAGAACATCGACGGCATCTTCAAGGTCCCTGATAATATAGCCGGTCTCCTCCAGCCAGGCAATCGGAACATTGTTATGGGTTTGAATGGATATCTGCATAAAATTAATTATATCTGCTTATATAGAAATTTTGTCTGAAGCCCTTATAACACTCATTCCTGAGTACTTACTTTATCCGGCTAATTTAGAATTTATTTTGTCGGCCAACTGTGGTTATTTAATTAAAAGCCCCATAAATTCGTTATTAAGCTTTAAGTACATATGCCATCCCATAAAGCTTGATACTTCTTTCATAGCGTTGTGCCACACTCCATCCGGGGTGTGGTTTTTTTTGACCCGGGTTAGCATCCATTCAGGAGCAAAGGAAAAGGCTCCGTTATGGCGTACGGGATACTTATTCTTTATAGGGAAGCCCGGTATGAAACTGCTTTGTGATATCATCAATGATCATAATGATATAGCTCTCCTGCCTGAACTTAAAAAAGCGGGTGGAAAACTGCAGGTGCTTATCTACCTTATGACCATTTTTATCGAAAAACGGGCGGAAAATATGATCCTTATAAACGTTTTCCCTATTCAGATAGGTTTCCAGCGCCGCTTCCCTGAGCTCACAGGTGTCACAATGGGAAGTTGTTCCACAATCTTTGGCCTCCTCAATGGAATATGCGCAACCAATAGCCTCTCCACAGCGGACATATAGCAAATCCTCGTTTTCCCGGTTAGAGAAGATCGTCTTCAGGGCATCGTTATATGCCTGCAACTCCATGTTGTTATTCAGCAGCAGTATGCAGCTGCTCAGGCTGTTCATAATAAGGTTCAGGAAATCACTGGAAGCACTCAGGTGTTCAAAACTGGTATTGGTCAGGGAGATCTCACTTTTCATAATGTCGTAGTTTACGTTCCTGTATTCATAAATTTAGAAATATCTGCTGCCAAAGGGTTTCTATGTAAGGAGAGAAACTTAGAATTTAACAACAGTCTCATTGGATCAATAGCTTACAGTTTGAAGTGCAAGCGGAATCGAGAAGCTTACGGTTGTACCCTTTCCCAGGATGCTGCTGAGCCATATGGTACCTCCATTCTTCTCTACAAATTCCTTACAAAGTTTCAATCCCAATCCTGAACCTTTCTCCTGATTTGTCCCGGGCATGACAAATTCCGAATCAATCCCGAGAAGGTTCGGCAGTACCTCTTCATTGATCCCAGTCCCTGTATCCCTTACCTCAACTTTAATCATTCCCTCTGATAATATCTCACACTTTATTATGATCTTTCCTCCGCTTTTTGTGAATTTCACAGCGTTCGAGAAAATATTCCGGATTACAGCATCCAGCATATCATGGTCTGCTATGACCATACACCTGGAACATAAATTTTCAATGGATATATTTTTCACCTCTGCACCCCCTTTAATGATGCGGATATTCTCTTCGATCAGTTCATTGAGTTGAATTTCTGAAGGTTCGAACCTGATCTGCCGCGACTGTGAGCGGGCCCAAAGCAATAAATTATTTAGCAAATGGTAGGTACTTTTTGAATTCCTGTGAACGGTATCCAGAAGCCTCTGACGGCGTTCCGGATCCATTTGCTTATCCTGTTCGGCTAAAACCCCCAGGAGTTGTGAAAGTGATCCGATTGGAGTTTTCAGGTCATGGGCTATGATAGAGAAAAATTTATCTTTTACAGCATTCAGTTCCTTCAGCAGGAGGTTATCTTCATTAATGACCTTATTAATCTCCAGAATTTTGTCTTCATCCTGTTCTTTCAGGGCCATCAACAGGTAAATGGTTCCCAACTGGCCCAGAAACAGCAGCAACACGTAGCTGGCAAGCTGTATTCCTGTATCGCCATAAATGGTGATCTCCGCATCCTGGAAAGCTGCCGCATACATTCGCCCGAAAAAAGCTATGGCAGTCAGACTGTAAAAAAACGCCATAAAATACTTGATCCCGTATTTGTGATCAAAGAAGAAAAGTGCAATCCCTCCCCATAAGAAATAACTGGCGGGAAGGAAGCTGGCTACAGCGATCCGGACATTGGCAGGCTGCCCGATGAAAAAAGAAAAGACAATCGAGAAAATAAGCGCCGGGGTCAGGTAAATGATCAGGTTACGGCGGCTAAAGGGTCTCCACAAGGTCACAGTACAGAATACCTCCAGAGCTACCCCGAAAAATACGATTGCATTACTGACTACTATCGAAAATTTCTCCGGAAAAAATTCCCTGTTGTACATCAGCAGGTAAGAAGTAATCAGCAGGAACTTTGCCAGCACATAAGTAGTTACCACCGAATTCTGTGTTCTGGTAGTCAGGATGTAGATTAAAAGATAGAGGAAGACCAGGAGGTTGCCTGTCACAAGAAGAAGCAGAACTGTGTAAGTATCAAGAGACATAGCGCAAGCTTGTATCTTAAAGATACTAAAAGAAAAGTTAATTCGCTGCTCAGGGATAGATTATTAAAGCCGATTTTGTCCGAAGGGAGCATATGGCCATTGCTGCCGGGGGATCATGAATGAAGGCAAGAACCGGCGGCCAGCCAGGCTGTCGAGTACGCAATCTGAAGATTAAAACCTCCGGTATTTCCGTCAAGATTCAGGATCTCTCCTGCAAAATATAATCCCCTGACAAGTTTTGACTCCATGGTTTTATTGTCAACCTCCTGTGTATCGATACCCCCGGATGTTACCACAGCCTCGGCGAAACCACGATATCCTGTAATATCAAACTGAAAATTCTTCATCAGTCTCAGAATGGCTTTTCTCTCTGCGGCTGTGAGCTGGTGCGCTTCCTTCTGGGCATCAAGTTTCAATACACTGAAAAATACAGGGATCATCTTCGATGGCAGCCATTCCCTAAAAAGGTTGGCCAGTAGCTTTTTACCATTCGAGTTGATATCGCGGAGCAGGCGTGCATCAAGCTTCTGTTCGTCGAGGGCAGGTTTCAGGTCAATGCTGATCTGTACCTGGCTGCCCTTATCCAGCTCGTCGACAGCGATACGACTCAGAGTAAGGATCACAGGCCCTGAGAGTCCGAAGTGGGTGAACAGCAATTCCCCGAATTCTTCGCTGTGTTTCCGCTGGTTTACCCAGAGCACAGCATTGCTGTTCTTCAGGCTGAGGCCCTGAAGTTGTTGCGCGATGTCGCCCTGAGTCACGAGGGGTACAAGGGAAGGTCGCGGATTGATCAGGGAATGTCCGGCTTCCTGAGCCATGCGATAGCCATCTCCCGTTGATCCGGTTGCAGGATATGATTTCCCGCCCGTGCACAAGATCAGACTTGTGCATATAAAATCTTTTACTGTGGTGCCGAGTTTTACCCGGACACCTTTCAGGACGTTCCCATCGAGGATCAGCTCCTGGGCAGAAGCATTCAGCAGGATATCAGCTTTTTTTCCCTTAAGCCAGTTTAAGATTGCAGCATGCACATCTTTTGCACTATTACTGGTCGGGAATATCCTGTTGCCCCTTTCCACGGTTGTGGGCACGCCGTTTTCCCCGAGCAGCCGCACAATATCGGCAGAAAAGAAGCTGGCAAAGGCATGCTTCAGGTACCTGCCATTGGGAAATATATTTTTGTAGTAGACCGATGGTGGCGCATCGTTTGAAATATTGCACCTGCCCTTACCGGTAATGAGAAGTTTCCTGCCGGGCTGATTCATCTTTTCGATCAGCAGGACGCTTGCCCCCAGCCCGGCAGCTCTGCCGGCGGCAATCATTCCGGCCGCCCCGCCGCCGATCACTATCACATCATAACCCGGTTTCATAGCCTTTTTTGTAGTGGACCCGTCAAAGGTAAGCGCTTTCCGGGAAATAGAAAGCCATCGGCGGTTTTGAAAAATAATTGGTGATTCTTTGTCATACAAAATCAAAGGGCTTATCTTTAAGATATAATCACTAATCCCTCGAAATATGAGAACAAGCATAAGAATTATTGGAGGACTGGCCCTCCTGATTGCCTTCGCCTGCGGCGGAAAAGATACCGCCAAAAAACCTACTGTTGAACAACCCAAGGAAGCTGCTCTGGAACTTGCAGGTGAAATTTGTCAGTGCATTGACAGCATCAAGCTTGATCCGGCCGAGGGCATTGCGTATGAGCTAGCTGTTAAGCGTTGTTTTGAGGACAAAGCTTTTGAGTTGAGCAGGAATAAAGAGGCCGGAGTCAGCATCCGGGAATTGTGGAATGCTACGGAAAAAGAATGCCCGGATAACTATACCCTGTATGAGCAAATACAGGATTAACTGCATGATCTTAAGTGTCACAGAATAGCAGAAGAGAATTTTCTTCTGCTTTTTTTTTTGACAGCAATGAAACTGGTCTGCCCGCATCCTTTCCGGGTTTTGATTATGGCCGCTCGTCACTTACCTGGCAACAAATGCTATCGCCTGTCCCCCGCCAGCGGCAAGCTTGACTTTCAAAATATCTTCTGAACTGAGTCCTTTTTTGGTTTGGATTGCTATAGCTTCAGGTTTTGTCTTCCAGTCGGCATCAGGACCGTCAGCGTAGATTACGGCATCATAAATAACATCCTCATCCAGGAAATCAAGCGGAATATCAAAGGTCCTGGATGCCCCATTTGTAATGCTGCCAAGGTACCAGTTCAGGCTGTTCCGGTCTTTGCGTGCAATGGTAACATACTTTCCAATCTCTGCATTCAGCACACGGGTTTCTTCCCAGTCGCAGGGAACATCCCGGATGAACTGGAATGCCGGATTTCCACGATAATGTTCCGGAAGATCGGCAGCCATTTGAAGGGGACTGTATATCACCACGTAGTAGGCAAGCTGTTTTGCCAGCGTAGTATTTACACGGTTATCCGGTTTATTCTCTATCTGAAGATCGAATATCCCCGGGGTGTAATCCATAGGCCCTGCCAGCAACCTGGTGAAGACAAGTGTAGGAACATGCGAAGGCGGATTTCCCCCGTCAGGGCTCCAGGCATTGTACTCCATGCCCCTGGCTCCCTCGCGGGTCATCAGGTTGGGCCATGTACGTCTTAGCCCGCAATCCTTAATTGGCTCATGCACATCGAGCATCAGTTGGTGTTTGGCGGCAAGTTCAACCGATCGCTGATAATGGCGGACGCCATACTGTCCGTGGTGCCATTCTCCGTTCGAAAATGAGGTGCCCACATACCCGGTTTTTATGTATTTTACTCCCAGGTTTTCATAGAGTTTATAGGCATCTTCCATCTGTTTTTCATAGTTTTCGATATTTCCGCTTGTCTCATGGTGCCCGATCAGGCTCACTCCTTTTTCCCAGGCATATTTAGCAAGAAATGGCAGATCAAAATCAGCATAGGACTTTGTAAAGCTGAATATCTCCCCGTTCTGGATCCAGTTACCATCCCATCCGATGTTCCAACCTTCAACCAGTACACCACCGAAGCCATTTTCTGCTGCAAAATCAATGTATTTCATGGTGTTTCGTGTGGTGGCGCCATGTATCGGCCCGGATCCCCAGGTATTTTCGTCAATGTGCATCCCCCACCAGATCCCTACGTATTTAGCCGGTTTGATCCAGGAAACATCCGTCAGCTGACAGGTATCACTCAGGTTCAGGGTCAGGTAATTCGTTACCAGGTCTCCCGGTTGATCAGCGATCATCACACTTCGCCATGGGGTAAGGCAGGGAGTTTCCATAAAGGCTTTTACCTCACTGTCTTTCCAGGGCACGAGGTCCAGGGCGAGCGTACTGGTGTCCTGACAATAAATGGTGTAGCTGGGATAATCGTAAAGAGCAGCCTCATGAAAGCAGAGGTAGTGCCCGTTGCCGGTCTTCAACGTCATTGGAGTATGGGCTGTATCCATTTCACTGATCAGGGTTTTCCGGTACAGGTACTCATAGCGTTCCGGCATGTAGGCGGGGATCCACCAGGCAGAATCGTTCCTGATAAGGCTGAACTGTGTTTTCTCCCTGGTAATCCTGAATTCCTTGAGGTTATTCTGTTTGGGAAATTCGTAGCGTATTCCCAGACCGTCATCATACACCCGGAAGATGATATTCATTTTTCGTTTCAGTCCCTCCGCCTCCTGGAGAAAAACCTTGAGTTCCGTATACCTGTTTTCGATATACCGTGCTTCCCCCCAGGCTTGTTCCCATGTCTCGTTGAAAGATTCCACAGAACGGTCGAGAACGATAAAATTAGCATCAAGGTTGGGCATTTCAAGCAGTTCCATTCCAAGCTCGGAATCAAGGATGATGGGTTCGCCATTTTTATTCAGGGCATAGTAAGGGCGGCCTTCCTTGAGTTTAAAGATGAGCTGCATTTTAAATCCAGGAGAATCAAGGGCCATTTCATCGGAAAGGGCACTGCATCCGGCAAGCAAAAAAACCAATACCAGGAGGATAGCAGTCTTAGCGTGTTTCATTCGAGTTTGAGGTTAATCCGGGTAAAAACTTTAGAAAATTAATAAAATATTGAGAGTTTGCAGAACTTTTTTTTAAAAACTGCCATAACCCTATTGGATATCAGAAATTTAGAGTTGTTATTCCATGAGGCCAGTCATGAAAGCATTAACACTGTATACAAATTTAGCGAACAAGTTATACGTAAGTGATCTTTACTTTTTTCAGGAATTTCTCCTCGAGGAGGAGAGCTATCCTTCTGACAACGGTACGGCGGATCTCCACGTCCATTCCGGATTCCGGATCCTGATGAGCCAGGTTTATTCTTGTACCTATCAGAAACTGGATCTCATCAGACTGGAGAATCAGCTTGATTACTTCATCGGCAGGGCCACGACCCAGTACAGACTTATTGGTGAATTTCCTGAGGATGTTTTCTACCTTACTGAGGGTAAGGATACCCTCTGTATAGAGGTCAACGCCTTCCAGAAAGTTTATTGGAGGTAGTTCAGGATCCATAAAATCCTGTCCATCCTTCACTTCAAGTTTCAGCTCCCTTGAAAGGATGTCCCCGGTAGTAGCCCCCATGACAATTTTCATTCCTTTGAAATCGCGCACCCGCTCAGCCATAAGCCGATCGTTTCGCTTTTCATAGGGTGGGCCTGTGGTGATGAGCAGCTCGCGGGGTTCCCGAAAAAAGATAATACCACATGAGGTATCATCTTTCGCCTGAAACCCGTCGTTTCGGTGAGCATGGTTGATGATCCGGTCTGCCAGTTCCCGGGCAGATATCTGGGATTTTCTTTTTACCATATCAATAGCAAACCGGGCAACGTTATCATTCCCCCATCCAAAGGGGAATTGGGGAGTTCCCAAACCCGACTGGGCAACACCGTCCGTGGTAAAAATCAGCCGGTCGCCCTTTTTTGCCTGAAAAACGGTGGTTCTGAGTTTCTTTCCTTTATTGCACTCACCCTGGATATCGAGAATATTACGTTCCAGTTCCACCACCTGCTTATCCCGGATCAGGATGCATTCCGGATTATCGTATTCAAGGATATGGGTTTTACCATCATAATCCACTTCAATGATGGTGAAAGTGGAATAGTTCATCTTCCGTTCGCTGCATTCCGGAAGGGTTTTCATAATAATTTCGGCTGTTTTTTCCGGCTCGCGGTGCTCACGCGTAAAATTCAGTGCCATGGTGGCTGTCAGCGTGGCCAGTACGCTGGCTTTCACTCCATGCCCCATGCCATCGGAAAGCACCAGGACAATACGTCCTTCTTCCTTAATCTTCCCTGAGAGAAAGACATCCCCACAAATGCGTTCGATACCATGGTTTTTTTGCTGACAATCCACCTCGATGAAAAAACGATCCTGCTTAACCTCCATGACTATCGATTGTTATCGGATGATTTATTTTTATCCTGTCCGTAAAAATTGATAACAGAATTCAGCATCTTTTCGATATCACTGGCGCCTTCGCCCAGCAAGAATCCAATCTGCTGAACCATTTCCAGGTTTTTATCAATTACATCGGAAACCCTTCTGATCACTTCGGCTTTCTGAACTTCCGGAGCCCTCATATCGCGGACGATTCCGCCGGCGATCTTATTACTAATAATGGGGAATATCGAAAGGTTCAACAATTCTCCTTTATGGAGTACATCTTTTGACTCCAGGGCTTCCGAATTTGAGATTACATACGAGAAAAGGTTAGATACTTCTGTTGGAACAAACTTTTTCAGGTCTGCACCTTCAAGCCCCGGGACCACCTCATTGATTTCTTCAGCCTCTTCCCCGATGATTTTGCAGAATGTATCGTTGGCCTTGACAATCTTCATCTGATAATCGACAATGACAATACCCGCCCGCAGCTTGTTAAGCATCGCATTTGTCAGCTCAGAAGCCTGGTATGCTGAGTCGTGCTCGGTGCGGAGTTTATCCTTGGCGACTTTCAGTTCTTTCCGGGTCTGGACAAGTTTTTCATTAAGTTCCTTAAGGGTTTCGTTAGAGCTTTTGGTATGCTTGATGGAATAAACGGAGCACATTTCGGGAATGATAATCCCCTTGGCCATATCGACGGCAAACTCACGGCATGAGCCGTAGCCGCACTGGTTACAGTTTACGGCATCGTCAGGTTCTTTTCCCAGAGTCTTCAAAGCTTTCCTGACCTTGTCGATCGGTGGTTCGGGGATACGCTGATCATTGGATTTGAACTTGCGGGTAATTTTCAGGTTACTGTACCGCTCAAGATCATCGTACCATTCAGCACGGAAAAAATTTGTAATCCGCTTATTGGCATATTTGATTACCAGGTGTTCCTTAAGCAGGTGATTTCCTTTGGTGGTAAGACCGGGTCCTGAAAGTGAGTTCCCATACATCACATGCAGGTGACGGTGGATAACCTTTACATTACTCTCAAACTCCTCGATGGATTCGATCATGCTCTTTTTACCTTCTACACAAACCACGTGTGTTGTCAGCAGGTTTTCATCGATATCTGCTGCCTGGATCAGCCCGTTTCGTATTGGAAACAGGGATCCTTTAAAGCCCCTCGGCGAATCAAACTCAGAGTAATCAACCGTATTCTCATCAATGCTATTCTCCTTGAATAGCTGCCGCAGCTCCGGGAAGGTGATGGCACAATCGATTTTCCCGTCATCATTGTAAAGAAGGATCTCATCCTTGCTGGCAATATTCGGGCCGATGTAGATAATGGAGAGCGGGTTCTGATGTTTTTCACGGATCACCTTTGCCATGGCCACCATGGGAGATACAAAAGGTACCAGGTTATTGATCAGGTTCGGGTGATACTTTTCAATGAAATTAACTACCACCGGATCGCAGGAACTGATGTAATACCGCCCCTTGAAATCGCTAAAGAAAGTCATGTATTTTGTAGCGATCAGGTCGACCCCGAAGGATATTTCATAAACGTTCTGCACCCCGAGTGATTTAATCATCTGAACGAATTTCCTGTAATCTGAAATATCTTCGAACTCAGCGGCAATACTGGGCGATATGATGGCCACCTTATGCACTTTTGAGGCCAGGATCCTTTTTGCCTCTTCTATGGATGAACGGTACTTAATGGCTTTGGGCGCACAGGACTCAATACAGGCACCACAGGAGATACAGCGATCATTCTCAAGGACGGGATGAATGCTGTTTGGAATGGCACGAATTGCTTTTACAGGGCAGATACGCACACAGGTATAGCAATTGGTGCATTTTTCAGGTTCAATATACACAAGTGGATCCACGAACTATTTAGTTTTTAAGAAACAATTTTTTCGGACTACTACAGATCCCCCAGACCTTCTTTCAGATATTGCTCAATGTTTTCAGGTGTTACCTGATGAAACATCCGGGTTCCTATCATCATATTAGGTCCGTTACTGCAATGATCAAAGCAATGATCTCCTTTAAATTCTACTTTATCAGCCAGGTTTTTCCTTTCGATAAATTTTCGAATCATCGGAATAAGTTCCTTGTTACCCCTGGCAAAACAGGAGCTTCCAAGACATAATATTACCTTCCGTTTGCGTAGCATCTTGCATTATTATAGCTGGTATGAATATAGGTAATTTTGTCATTGTATAAAAACCTGTAGATAACAGAACTTGATACATTGCAGAAAAATGTCGTTATTTACTAAATATGAAATCAACAGCTCAGAAGAACGAGTCATGAGAATCCTACCTGAAAAAACGGTTGAAAGGCTGAGTGAATACCGCCGCTCACTCTACGAATGCCTCGATGAAGGGAAATCACATATCTTTTCCCACGAACTGGCAGATATCCATAACATTACTGCTGTGCAGGTTCGCAGGGATATTATGTTTATCGGTTACTCTACTTCCAACAGGAAAGGCTACCATGTTGAGGAACTCATAAGTGTAATCGGTAAGATAATTGATCCCCAGGAAGTATATAATGTTGCCGTAATTGGTCTGGGGAATTTAGGAAAGGCAATATCTACCTACTTTATCGGAAAGCGTCCCCAGCTAAACCTGGTGGCCACCTTTGACCTCGACCCAAAGAAAATCGGAAATGAGATCAATGGTGTGAAATGTTACTCCATCGACAGGCTCAGGGAGCTCATCATCAACAAAAACATCACGGTTGCCATTCTAACCGTTCCGGTATATTCCGCAAAAGAGATGGCAAAATCTCTGGTTCAGGCCGGAATCAAGGGAATACTGAATTTTACTACGGTAACCCTCAACGTTCCGGAAGATATTTACCTGGAGGAATATGACATGATTACTTCCATGGAGAAGGTAGCCTACTTTGTAAAGAACCGGAAAAAGAAAAGAAAGTAAACCCTTCACGATACCATCATGTCGCACTATTTCCACTCCCCCGTTATCTTTGTTGAGGATATTGATCGGTCCAGAAAGTTTTACCTTGAATACCTTGCTCAGGTGATTGAACATGATTTTGGTGCCAACATACTGTTTAAAAGTCACCTGTCACTCTGGAAAATCAGTCCGCAGCATGAAATTGCCCGAGTTGCAGGTAGCACCAAGAAAGGTAACACCCTTGAGCTCTGTTTTGAAACAGAGAATATTGGGGAAAGCCTTCAGTTAATCAAAGCCAGCGGAGCTGAATTCCTGCATGAGGTAAAAACGGAACCCTGGGGCCAGCAAACCTTCCGTTTTTTTGACCCGGATGGGCACCTGATCGAGATTGGTGAAAGCCTGGCAACATTTATACACAGAATCTTCGAAGAAACCGGCTCTGTAAGGGAAACTGCAGAAAGAACCGGGGTTCCTGAAGGGACAGTAAGGCAGTTTATTTAGTAAAAAGTAGAGAAGCCCAAATTGAGCGTCTCTACTTTTATTTATAAGACGTGCTTTGGATACAGAATAAACAGCAGGAAAGTCTTTAAAAAGTTTATGACTATTTACAGATCCCGCCCCGCTTTTCGATAGCAGAAAGGAGATCCTCCCTGGTGTTCATGGTGGTATCCATCAAAATAATGATGGTAGCCTCACTTTGGTCAGACAGGTACTTTTCAATGCCGGGAACATCAAAATGGATTTTCCAGATTGAATCCAGTGTAGCCCATTCTTCCAGGCGGATCCCTTCTAAACGGTACTCCTTTAGACTTCCACCGGCATACTTCTCCTGAATTTTGCAGAAATTCCGAGCTTCTGCTTTTCCTCCTTGTTTATCACTCTCCTTTCCGCTATCGCACATCACAAAGAGCAAGGCTAATGACAAGATGAACAGAATTTTCTTCATTTGATACGAATTATAAACCCATAAACAGAATTCCCAGACCACTTAACAGAAGTATGGCCCCTGCCATGGCATGAGTATATCTTTCAAATTTACTCAATCGGATGAAATTTACACCCTTTACCAGAAAATAAACTAACACAAGCATTGTAGCCAGGGTTACAATCGCGAAAACGACTGAAACAAAGATGGCTATTGACAAACTCCCGTGTTCTTTAACAGCCGGGTAGATGAAGGTAGGTATTAATACTTCACAGGGCCCCAAAACAAAAATCACAAAGAGAACCCAGGGTGTTATATTGGTTACTTCCTCCTGCTTATGGAGGTGATTGTGTTCGTTTTCATGCACATGCTCATGCTCATGAACGGTACTGCTATGTAAATGAATATGCTCATGCGGTTTGTTCTTATAGGCTCTGTATAAGCCCCACAGCATATATAAAAACCCAAAACCTGCAAAGCCCCAGGCAGCCCAGTCTCCCCGCATACCCTCAAGGTTTACAACTTCTGACACACCCTTCCCAAGAGCCAGTCCGCCAAATCCGATGGCGATGGAACTCAGGACATGCCCCAGACCACACAGTAAAGTTATCCACAGCGTTTTCCGCATAGCCCATTTTCTGGCCCGGGCCATAAATACAAAAGGAATATAATGGTCTGGCCCAAACAGAGTATGTGTAAAACCGATCAAGGCAGCCGAACCAACAAGTACAAAAACTTCATTTGTCATGAAAAAAGTGTTATGAATTTCAAAAACGTAACAAGTATACACAAATTATATGATAAAACAGCCTGAGAAAATAAAAGAGTGTTCAGGATTTGCGAAAGTGATTTGGAAAGGTTTCTCCGGTCTTGGGAGCCCGGATGATGGTATGCCTAAAACCGGCATCCCCTGCAGTTTGTTTTGCCCATGCGCAAAGTTCCTCCCGGTGCATGAGGTACTCACCGAACAGTTGCTGGTCATAATAACCGAAATAATGCATCAGCATCAGTTCCGCAGGATCAATCCATTGAAGAAGCCCCATGACGGAATACGGAAGGGAAGCAATATCAGGAAAGTCATTTTTAAATTCTTCCCAATAGAGAATTTCTTCCGGGATCATGGATTCATGCTGGTGAGGACGGATCAGGCTTTCTGTATTTTTAGTTTCCAGCCAGGAACTGAAGCCCTGACTAACATGGCCATCTGGGGTATCCGGACTGAAACTGATATGGTTTGATTCAGGGTATGGGTAACGGTTATTACAATCCGTAAACATCCAGGCAGCCCTGCTCAGCAACGCGATATCCTTTCGTCTCACAAGAGGGCACAGCAAATCGCCTGTAAAAATTACCGGTTGCTGGTCACTTCCCGGAAATTCAATAAACAGCATAACGGCTCCCTCTGCACCATCACCGTGATAAACCGGAAAAGGTGTAAGTTCGATATCCGCTCCGGTCTGTAAGCTTACTTTCCGACCAGGGATCAGTGGATGATGAAACAGCAGGTCCGCGATATGTCCCCAGCTTTTGATCAGAGCCTTCCAGGTTCCCGGTGTACAGTATACCGGCATTTTAGTTCCTGCCCTTTTCCCAAAGCGCAGGCTCTGAACAATCCAGTCAACACCAAGGATATGGTCAGGATGCCCGTGAGTAAGTATAAGGGCATCGGGAATACGGTTTCCGTTTCGTAATAAAAAAGGTACAGTTTCATGCCCTGCATCGATCAGCACTTCGGCGTCCGGTTCACTTGCCGTATCATTTTTATACCCCAGGATGGAATAGGAGGTGCTGGCCAGAGAAGCAATCTCTTCCTTATCATAGAAGGGATGTTCCTGCCCGAGCATAGCAGGCCAGGCAGGAGCAGTGCCATTGATGCGTATAATATAATTCATCTCACTGGTTTTGGGTCAGGAATTTTTCCAGCTCGGCATACAAAAGCTGTATGGGAAGACCCATGACATTGTAAAACGAACCTTCAATCTTTTCAATTCCCACATATCCGATCCACTCCTGGATTCCATAGGCGCCGGCTTTGTCCAGGGGTTGATACCGCTCAATGTAGTACTGAATTTCTTCGCTCGTCAGTTTTCTGAAAAATACCCGGGAATGGCTGTAAAAAACACGCTTCCGGTCAGTCGACCTGATGCAGACCCCGGTTACCACTTCATGCATACTGCCGGAAAGTCCTGATAAGATCTCCCGGGCTTCCTCCGCGTCCTTAGGTTTTCCCACAAAATGCCCCTTGTGCCATACAATGGTATCGGCGGTAATCAGCAGCGTGTGCCCGTCAAGAAGATCCGTATAGTACTCAGATTTATGCTCTGCAAGATACTGAGGGATCTCCAGCAGGTCCATTCCTGCAGGAAACTCTTCATCCACTCCGGGTCGGACAACAATTTCAAATTCAATGTCAATGCCAGTTAAAAGCATTTCCCTCCTTGGAGACTGCGAGGCAAGAATGACTCTGTAATTTTTCAGTAAATCCCGGAGCATCATATTTTTTCCGTAAAATACTCAAGTAAATAATTAACAATCGGGCAGTACAACAAACCTGTGAGCATGGTGATCTTTACCATATTGCTCAGGGTATGGTACTGTTGTTTGGTGGATGCCCAAAATGTCCCGAAAGCAATTAATATAAGAGGGACCACAATGAACAGGATGATATAGATAAAGCTGATCTTATCCGGAAAATACGTATAGAGTACATAAAGTACCGGCAAAATGACCATGCCTATTAATACAATAGCTGTATTCCGGGCAGCCTTCATTCCCCAGGCAATGGGAATAGTTTGCCGGCCAAATACCGCATCCCCTTCAAAATCCTCCATATCTTTAATGATCTCCCGGATCAGGTTAATCATGAAAGCAAAGGCAGCATAAGCAGAAATCCAGGCAATAACCAGGTCGAAGTTCGTCCCGTGGATCAGATTAGACCGGCTATATGCTTTGATGAGTAAGGGCATTTCAAAGAACAGCACCATGAGGGGCACCAGCCCCACAAGCACAGATATAACCATGTTCCCGACCAGGATCTGCCGTTTATAAGTTGTCGAATAGAACCAGAGGACCCCTACCGCAAAGAGGAAAATAAAAATCAGGCTAAGGCGTCCAATGCTCATGGCCACGAGAGCCCCGCATAGTACCCCGAGGGCCGAAAAGAAAAAGTGGAAAAACATTGCATACCGCCTGCTGATCAGCCGCCCGACGATAACCCTGCCCGGCCGATTGATCAGATCCAGTTTTCGGTCGAAATAATCATTGATAATATAACCTGCAGCAGCAATAGACATTGTGGACAAAACCAGCAAAGCAAACTCCAGTGCACCGAGCTGAACCTCAAATCCAGTCTCTTTAAGAACAGGTTTCAGGATAAACCAACGCATGAAATATTGCGTAATTGCAATAATTACCAGGTTAGGTAAACGTATAAGCCTGACAAAGGCAAGCGCTATTTTTAAGTTTTTTACCATTCGACTGACTGATCTACCATCCAGTTATCATGTACCCGCATAACCTGTTCAATCACATCCCGGACACAGCCTTCTCCACCCCGACGATCGGAAACGTACCGGGCCAGTTCCTTAATTTCAGTACAGGCATCTTTAGGGGCCGTCGGAATACCTACCCTTTGCATGATCTCGTAATCCGGCATATCATCACCCATGTAAAGGATCTCCTCATGTTCAAATCCATACTTCATCCTGAAATCCTCATAAAAATCAAGCTTATAGGATGCGCCCAGGTAAATATCCGTCACACCCAGTCTCCTAAACCGTTCTGCTACTTCCTCTGAACGCCCTCCTGAGATTATCGCTATAGGGTAGCCCAATTTGACTGCGTGCTGCACTGCATAGCCATCTTTGATATTCACTGCCCTGACAAATTCATTTCCCGGAAAAAGAAGAACCAAACCATCGGTAAAAACACCATCTACATCGAAGGCAAAGGCTTTAATTTTATGAAGGAGGCTTTTATACGAACTCATTTTTCAAACTTTGGAATAATATGCAATAATACTATCTGTTAGTGTGCTGTACAAATTTTTTAATTCCGGTTCATCGTCAAGCAGTTTAAGGTGCTGTTCGATAACCTTCCTGTCGTTTCTCCTGGCAGGCCCTGTTTGCGCTTTGGAAGCTTCCGTTTTCGATAGTTTCTCGAAAGTTTCATGGAGAAGCGGACGGATGATATCCGGTTCCAGCCCCTGCTTCTGAAGGTAATCTTCGGCTCTGACGACCAGGTGATTGATGAAATTATTCAGGAGGATCCCTGCCAGGTGTAACTTTCTGCGCTGATCCGAATCTATCTCTCTGACCACGCTGCTGAGTGATACTGCCAGTTTACGAATTTCAAACAGGGTTTCTGGGTTGGAAGCTTCTATGCACAAGGGCACTTTAGAGAATTCTGCCGGCACCTCCCGGCTCAGGGTTTGAAATGGGTACAGAACCCCGCAATTCGGAAACTTATTCTTAAGATACTCCAGGGACATGCTGCCGGCAGTATGCACTACAAGCGTATCTGTACTTTCAAGTTGAGTAATAACTTTTTCCAATGCGTCATCCCTAATTGCCAGAATCAGAATCTCACAGCTTCCCTCAGGAACATGAAAAGATTGAGAATACGCAGCCCTCAGGCTTGAAGCAAGCTCCTCCCCCTTTTCCGGTGTGCGGCTCATTATCCGGGAGATCTTGTGTCCTTTCTCCTTCAGGGCGTGTCCCAGGTGCCAGGCAACATTCCCTGCCCCTACGATACAAATTTGTGGCGAATGATCCCGGATTGGCATAGCCGAAGGTATTAAGTGTAACAGCAGGTACGAATTTAGTAAAAACAATGGAGGGATCAATCCTAAAGAATCGTGAATGAGACTAAGAATTTTTTTCTCGCAGATTTTCTCTGATAAGAACGTTGATTTCTGCAGATTTACAGGACGTACCATCTTCCAAAGGAGTAATCAAATTTTAGCAAACTGCAATCGGCAATTGTCTGCGTCTTTTATCTGAACCGATCTGCGAGAACCATTGGATAAAAGGCCTGAAACTGCTGTTCACTTTCAGATTCCGGATCAAGCATGATCTCAGGGATTTGATGTTCTCTGTATCCGGTTATTGTATCCGGGGAAATACTAATAATGAAGGTTTGGTTGTTGATGGGTTTATGGGTTGATGGGTGCTTTTTGGATGGAAGGTGGGGGATTGAGGTTGGTGGGTATGTGTGATGCTTGTGTTTTGTTTACTAGGGGAGTGTTCAATTAAGTGTGTCATCCCTCCAAAAAAAAGCCCGGTAAATACCAGGCTTTCTTTTAACAACAGGGGGATTATTTCTTAGACTAATTTACTTTTCAGTTCCAGCAGTTCACTGCACTTCTCATACTCCTCACGCCTTTCATAATGTTCGATCATTTTATCGATGAATTCACAATCATTAAAGCGGGGATGCTCTTCATTGAAAACAACAATACCTTTCACAGTCAGATCGAAAACCTCGCCTTCATCGGAGATCGAATAAATATCAACCACAGACATAGCTTCGTCGAGGACTGCAGTAGACTTATATTTTTCAAGGAAATTAATGAGCGTGAGCTGAATATTGATGTAGTCATTATTTTCCTGAAGAAGCTTTTTGTTTGCTTCATAATACTTGTTGAATTCCAGGGCCCTCTCAGGGGTATTGGGCTGATTGAGCAACTCCTTGATCACTTTTTGGTTTTCATTGATGCCCTTAAGATTGTTTTTCACCCTCTTTTTCAACACATCAATAGTCTTCTGTAATAACTCACGCATTGCGAAATCGTTTTTCATTAAATCCTCTTCAAAAGTACGAAATCCGGGACCAGCAGATCTTCATTTTTGATAAACTGTTAATATTTCGTTGTGATCGATCAATTATTGCAGGTTGGGCATATTTTAGAAAGATGGGAGCACAATCTTTTGGCCACTCCCTTCAGGATCCTGAGACTAATGAAAAATGGAGCAGGAAACTCTCTTTTGAACGCCGGATATAGTTATACCTTGATCGGCTCAAATCAATGAATTGAGATATCTGCCAACGCGGAAGCTTCGGCAGGCAAGAGTTCGACTAAACTATTTCAGCTTCCTGCGTCGCTTATTGTAGAGACCCCGCCGAAAAAGGCGGGGTCAGTTCGACTAAACTATTTC
>JAFGEO010000117.1 GCA_016931575.1 Bacteroidales bacterium
AAGTTTTTCTTCAATAGAAAATGATCTTCGTGTTGTCATGTTCCCAAATTTAAGTTGGACTTATCTATTTTCAATTTTTTGTCCAACGATTTGGGGGGTCAAGACAGGGAGTCAAGACACTTACGCATGGGAGGCGTAAATTTGAAAATAGTAAGGATAATGATCCAAAACGTTCAAAGTATGCATTGAAGAAGATCCAGGAACTATGCGATGTAGAATGTAAAGCCCGTGAACAGTACCTAACCTTTGAGCAGAGGAAAGAACTCCGCCAGAAAGCATCTGTGCCGATACTAAAAGAATTGGAAACATGGATGAGAGACCAGTTAACCCAGGTGCTCCCTAAAAGTGCAATCGGTGAAGCGATCACTTATTCCCTGAAATTATAGAAGCGGTTGGTACGGTATACTGAAGATGGCCGGTGGAAAATTGATAATAACGCCATAGAGAACAGTATCAGAGTAGTGGCCTTGGGCAGAAAAAATTATATGTTTGCCGGGTCGCATGAAGCAGCCAAGAATGCTGCGATGATCTAATCCTTCCTGGGAACATGCAAAATCAACAATGTGGAGCCCTATGCCTGGCTCAATGATGTGCTCACCAGAATACCGTACCACTCCATCCAACAGCTTGAGGAACTGCTGCCGGGTTATCTGCCTGAAAAGTCCAAATAGAATCTCATTACCCAGCCCCTCAAGGGAAAATCACCAGGGGTGTACTAGGCCGAAGGCTTACGTTGCACCTTCATTGAGATCTGTAAGACTTATCCCGTATTCCTTCTCCAAGGTTAGATAGCCGTAGTTCCTGAACCCCGTAACAGTACCGTCACGACTGGCTGTGGATTCACCTACAACGATTGGTCCCTTCCATCTTGGTTTAAGAAAATCGAGTATACCACGCACAGAATCCACGTTTGTGGCGCATAAAGGGACATCAGTAACAACGAAATTTGGTTTCACCAGGATCCGTTTCTTTCCTTCAAGGGATGCCATGATTTCATCCTCGATCTTCATCAGAGTCTGGAAGGTAATGTCACGGCAATCACTGCCCCTGACAACGCTTACTGTGCCAGGATCCAAAACCTTTTTCAGTGTTCCAGTTTGGAGGTTCTGTCCCTCGTAGGGCAGATAAGAACCGACATAACCATGGACTCTTAAGGCTCCCAATCCAGCGGCTCCAAATCCCAGCAACTTGAGCAGTTGAGGCCTGTACATCTTGGTATGTATACGTTTCATGATTCAGCTTTTGCCCATAAATTGCTGTATGACAGATCAACCGCTTTCTGCAGATCCCTTTTTGCCTGATCGCTTTGGCCCAGACCTTTGTAACCCAAACCCCGTATTGTATAAAGCTCTGATAATCGGACATTTTCAGCTTCACGTGCACCAAAAATAACGCCAGCTTCCGAAGTGCCCCCCTCACGGAGCTGTTCTTCGGCAAAAGTGACCATGGATTCAAAGACCTCCTTTGCTCTTTCTTTATTACCAATTTTGGCATGACTGAGCCCTTTGTAATAGGTCATAGTGCTTGCTGATGGAATGGACTCTTTATTTGCAGCCTGTTGAAAGAATTCTCTTGCCTGGGCCCGATTTCCAAGATTTTCATGGGCTAAACCAATATAATAGTTCACCTGTATGTCCCTGTTTCCAAATCTGGGATTCCCGGCTTCTTCCTCAGGAACTTGCGCCTCAAGAAAATAACGAAGAGCATTTTGATAATCACCCTCATCAAGATATTTTATGCCCATCATTAATTGTGCATTGATGATGATGTTCCTTACGTTGGAAGAACCTTCACGATAGGCAAACTCTACACCTTCCAGATTTTCAACTGCCCGTTCGGGATAACCTGCCAGGGTAAGCACTTCAATCTGACTGATAAAAGCATCATCCCGTTTTCGTACCACAGCATTTTTCCCGCTGAAAAGTTTTAGTCTGGTTTCAACAGGAGAGTTTTTCATCTCATATAAATCATCCAATTCAGCGTAATAGATCGCTTCAGTATCATCAAGGGAAATTGCCTTTTCATAGTATTGTATAGCTTTTTGCACATCTTCATAATGATGATGGTAACCCCAGCCGATATTTCTGAACGCTACTGCGAGTTCAGGATTATTTTCTACAGCGCTTTCCCAGTATGCGATTGCCTGTTCAGGTTGTTTTTCATACAGAATATTTCCCATATAGTAATAGGCCCTACCATCCTGGGGGTTATATTTTAATGCTGTTTTCAACACTTCGACAGTCTCGAGCCGGTATGGAAAAACAGCATCTACCGGTTGTGCTTCTGCTGTATTGAAATTTTGTATAGCCTGTTCTCGTTCCCCGTATTGATCATAAATATATCCGAGATAATAATCGACAACCGGATGATTCCCATCAAAGCGATTTAGCACCTCTTCAGCTTCTGAAAGAAATCCGTCATTGATATATCCGACAGCAAGTTGCAGATAGTTATCGGCATAATCTCTCATTTCTTTCTCTAGCGATAAAAGCAGGCCTTCAGCTATCTGATGATTTCCGGATTCCCTCGCAATCAGCACATATTCATTCCTGATCCTGAAATCAAGCGGGTCCTCCCCATATACAGTCGTAAGTGTTGCCCTGGCACCCTCCGAATCACCCATCCTTCTCTGTATGGATGCTTTGAGAGCTATGGCGCTGTTATTCCTGGCGTTGGTCCACAGGGATTCATTAATCTGATCGAGTGCCCTGTCAAAATCACCTCTCATGGATGAGATCTGAGCCAGCTGATAGTATGCAGGAGAGTGATATGCATAATCCCAGGTTGCACGATAGAGTGTATCAATTGCTTCATTGTAAAGTCCCAGACGTTTCTGAGCCAGCCCCAGCAGATAAAAAGCTTCACAATCCGAGGGACGTGTATAATCCTTGGCCAGTCTTGCAATCGCCCGCGTAAGATATGTCCTTGCAGTTTGATAATTCCCGTTTTTGAGATAAATATGTCCGACTGCAGTATTGGTCCGGATGTCATTAGGATCACGCTCTAAAGCCTCCCTGTACCAATCCATCTCATCATACCTGGGAGCATAAAACTGTTCAACTCTTTTTCCGGTCAAATATAGCTCTTCGACGGTTTCCAACTCTTGCGGTTCCGGATATCCTTCCCAATCCGCCGGAAGCTCTTCAACCGTTTCCAGTTTGACAGGCTGATAACTGATGAGCGATTCACCGGTATCCATGTCGAGTAATTCCGTATGGAGATCCGTCAGATCAAATTTCCCCTCCAATTTGATGGTCTCGTTAAATGGCGTTTCCGGTGAAATCATCAATACTTTTTCATACACGATTTCATTTTTGTTTTTAAGGACTACTTTTGCGCGATCCACTAGCCGGGTTGTGTAATAACCCAGAAACACCCCGTTCCTTTTCTCTTCTTCAAGGTTTACTGCACCATTCAGGTTTGCATCTTTGAAGCCCCTGATCCCTTTTACAGGATACCAGTACTGTTCCCATTTTTTTACTTCATATGGCCTGATCCAGCTATAGTCGGGTTGGTTATCCGAATAGGCACCTGTCATGAGTTCGACATAGGGTCCACTGTTTTCCGTTAATCTTGCTTCGGTAGCCTGTCCCCGTGGACCGGAACCCCACTGCCATAATTTGGCTCCCTTTACAATATGATGATCGCCGATGTGCACGATGCCCGAGTTCCTGCCATGATCATATCCTCCCATGAAATCTTCCTGTAATTCATGGATGAAGAATGAGCCGGACTCTCTGGTATTCTTCCACCAGCTGATATCCACCCCTGCCGAGAAATCAGATCCTCTGTATACTTCCGTTGAAATGGGCCAATGGCTGAAATCGGTCTTTGAATGAAAAGTCACAACCTGAGCATTGGGCGGGAAAATAGTCTGATAGTTTTCGTTTGTATGTACCGCCACATTGGCCCAGTACAAAAAGGAGTGCGTAAAAGGGGAGGAATTGAAGATCCTGCCTTCAGCCTTGAAATATGACTTTCCCGGAAACACAGTCACTCCGACTGTCCATCTCATCCCATGACGGGGTTCGTGTTCTGCAACCCAAATCGTCTTGCTTCCATCTTCATGCTCTTCGGTTGTGTAATCAACCGGCAGATATGTAGAAGCCCGGTGGTGGTGAAGGACACACCATTCAATACCCCCTGATACCCATGCACCGGTCATCCCGATATTGGAGGGTTTTACCGCATCATTTTTATAAACGAAGTGATAATCGTTTGTTTTATCCTTTGCATGATAGAGTTTGCCTCCGATTTCAGGCGTAATGACTAACTCAATGAATTGATTTTCAAGAACAACAGCTTTCCACGCCTTCATTTTTCTCTCATTGGTATATTGATCATTAAGCGCCAGCGGATAATAATGCCTTGACGCTCCCTGGAATGCTTCATTTCTGAAAAACACAGGATTCTTGTCAGTTATCACCGTATAGGTCGGTAGAACCATTTCCCTTTCAGTTAAGGACACCTGTGCGGTAAGGAGTTGCCCCGTCAGAATCAAGACAAACGGCAGAACGTTCCGGACCAGGCTTAAAAGTTTATATTTCGTTTTCATTTGTTGGTAGGTTTTCTATCATTTCTTTTCACTACTGTCCGGTTGCGATTTAACGTATGACAATTAAACAACTAATATACTGCATTATAAATTGGTCAAAAAATTCTACGATTTGAAATCATCTTTTCGCTCATTCCTTTATTTGAGCGAAAATGCATATAGGTAAACCCTTATACACTTTCGCTCAAACATTGGGGCTTACTCTTTTCGAGAAGATCCCTATTAGAGAAGTCTTTAACAATAAAAACCTAATTAAAAACCTGTCCGATGAGAACCAACTAACATTGTGGAATTTTTAGCCGGACAGAAGTGATATTGTTGCGATATTCAATAGCAATCAGCTTTCTGCATCTCTTCTCTTTTCCAAGCTTATTGTGGATCTGGCTGTGTGTGAGCCTCTCTCCCAGGTAATTGAACTTGTTCTTTGGTGTTTTTTACATACCAATCAGGTGAACTATCAGCTTTTTGACCTTATGGACCGCTTTGATACGTGGTCAAACACCCTGAATATCTTCTCAATATACCTGCCGGTTTTAGGAAGCAGACTATCGTCAAAGATCAGGCATTTGGGTGCATCGATGTCATTATCACTTTTGGCTGCAACCGACCTGATGAACTTTAATCCGAACATGCACAGGATGATCCTGCAGCAAATTCCTGTATTATTCTTTAACCGATAAAACACATCCTTACGAGCTTGGATATGTTCAGCCATCACGCTGCCAG
>JAFGEO010000016.1 GCA_016931575.1 Bacteroidales bacterium
AGTGAGTGTTATACCTTTTGAAAAAAGGTTTAGGGACGAAGAAGTTTATCCCGAATTGCTTTCGGGAAGTCCCTTCATCCGCACGAAGGAGGATGAAAACACGAACGTGAGTGAGTGTTAGCTATCCTTATTGAGATTCTGGGATGAAAGTCTGCCCCCGGTTTTCGAAAAATCCCAAAATCATAACGATTTTACCGCTAATACTCTCGCATAATCGTTAGTGTTGGCGGTTTTTTGTCGGGTAAGAAGTTAAAAAAGAAATACATGAACATCACAAAAGAAAACATTGATGATCTAAATGCAGTGTTAAGTCTGACATTGGAAAAAGACGACTACGAAGAACGTGTAGATACCGTTCTTCAGGACTATAAGAAAAAAGCACGATTGGATGGTTTTCGCCCGGGCAAGGTTCCCTTTGGACTGATTAAGAAGATGTACAGGAAGCCCGTTTTGGTGGAAGAAGTCAATAAACTGGTTTCCGAATCCCTTTCAAAATATTTGATTGAAGAGAAACTCAACATCCTTGGGGAACCTCTGCCACACGAAGGCGACCGAAACCCTATTGACTGGGACACTGATGAAAAATTTGAATTCAAATTCGACCTGGGTATCGCTCCCCAGATCGATGTTTCCCTGTCAAACAAGGACAAGTTCCCGTTCTATAACATTAAAGTGGATGAAAAACTTCTCCAGAAATACACAGAAAGCTATGCACAGCGTTTTGGTGAATTCGTAAGTGTCGATCAGGCTGATGAAAAGGATATGATTAAGGCCGATATCCGCCAACTGGATGCAGACAACCAGCTTGCTGAGGAGGGTATACAGGTGGAAGATGCGAGTCTCTCCATCGCAATGGTAAAAGACGAGGCGATTAAAAAACAGTTCCTGAAGGCTAAAAAGGATGAAAAAATAACGGCAGACCTGAAGAAAGCCTATCCCAATGAGACAGAAATAGCTGCCTTGCTAAGGGTTGACAAGTCTATGGTTGCCGGCATTGACGGTTCTTTTGAACTGACCATAAAGGATATTACCCGTTTTAAACAGGCCGAGGTTGACCAGGAGCTGTTTGACAAGGTATATGGTCCGGGAAATGTGAAATCAAAAGATGAATTCCTGGCTAAACTCTCGGAAGAAGCTAAGAAAGGAACAGTCCAGGATAGCGAATACCGGTTCCGTATCGATGTGAAGGAAATCCTGATTAAAAAGGTGAAATTCAACCTGCCCGAGGAATTCCTGAAACGCTGGCTGTACGCAATTAATGAAGGAAAATACACTCTGGAACAGATCAATAATGATTTTGAAAGCTTCCTTGAAGATCTGAAATGGCAACTGATCAAGGACCAGATCGCATCCGAGAACAGCCTCGAAGCCGGTGAGGAGGATATGAAAGCTGCTGCCAGGGATATCGCACGAATGCAATTTGCACAGTATGGAATGGCAAATGTCCCGGATGAACACCTCGACCAGTTCGTTTCCCGAATGATGGAGAAAAATGAAGACAAAAATAACATCCGCTCCAGGGTCATTGAAAATAAGGTGATTGATCACGTTAAGTCCACTGTAAAGCTTGATGAGGAAGAGATCAGCCTGGATAAATTCAATAAATTGTTCGAAAAATAATACTACCTTTACTTAAGAAAACTTAAGCTAAATGGAAGATTTTAACGATTTCAAAAAATACGCTACCAGGCACAGGGGAATCAGCAGTCTGACAATGCACAGGATGTCCTCTGCCTATAATAGTTACATTTCACCAACCATCATCGAAGAAAGGCAGCTGAACATCGCCTCTATGGATGTTTTTTCGCGCCTGATGATGGACAGGATCATTTTTCTGGGCTTGCCCATTGATGATTATGTAGCAAATGTTATCCAGGCACAGTTGCTGTACCTTGACTCCACGGATCCCGGAAAGGATATTCAGATTTATTTCAACTCTCCAGGGGGCTCTGTTTATGCAGGTCTTGGAATTTATGACACCATGCAGTACATATCTTCGGACATTGCAACCATCTGTACAGGAATGGCCGCTTCGATGGCTGCAGTTTTGCTCTGTGCCGGCGAAAAAGGTAAACGCTCTGCCTTAAGACATTCTCGGGTGATGATCCATCAACCCATGGGCGGTGCACAGGGTCAGGCCTCGGACATTGAGATCACAACCCGTGAGATTCTGAAACTTCGGACGGAACTCTACAAAATTATTTCAGATCACTCCGGCAAAGCTCTTAAGGAAGTTGAAAAAGACTCTGACAGGGATTACTGGATGACTTCACAGGAAGCCCTTGCATATGGTATGGTGGACGAGGTGCTTGAAAAAGGGAAAAAATAAACCTCTGAATTATGGACAGGTGTTCCTTTTGCGGTAGAGAGAAACGTGATACCAACTTATTGATTGCCGGTATTTCAGGGCATATCTGCGACAATTGCATTGAGCAGGCGTATGATATCGTACTGGAAGAACTAAAAAAAACAGGTGATTTCGATATCAATTCCATTCAGCTGGTAAAACCTGCTGAGATCAAGAAATTTCTGGATCAGTATGTTATCGGCCAGGATGAAGCCAAGAAATACCTCTCCGTTGCTGTATATAACCACTATAAAAGGCTGATGCACCACAATCGGAAAGATGAAGAGGTGGAAATAGAGAAATCGAACATTGTGCTGATTGGTGCAACCGGAACGGGGAAAACACTTCTGGCAAGAACGATTGCCCGGCTGCTCAACGTACCTTTTACCATTGTGGATGCTACGGTTCTTACTGAAGCCGGATATGTTGGTGAGGATATCGAGAGTATTCTGACCCGCCTGCTACAGGTAGCCGATTACAATGTAGAAGCCGCTGAAAAAGGAATAGTTTTTATTGATGAAATCGATAAAATAGCCCGAAAATCCGATAACCCATCTATTACCCGGGATGTCTCCGGAGAAGGTGTTCAACAGGGTCTCCTGAAATTACTGGAAGGTTCCGTGATCAACGTCCCCCCACAGGGTGGAAGGAAACACCCCGACCAGAAAATGATCCCTGTCGATACAAAAAATATCCTCTTTATTTGTGGTGGGGCATTTGACGGGATCGAGAAGAAAATTGGCCAGCGTCTCAATACCAAGGTCGTCGGTTATAATGCCTCAAAGAACAGTGAGCTTATCGACCGCGAGAATCTTTTGCAGTACATTGCCCCGCAAGATCTTAAGGCCTACGGACTTATACCCGAAATTATCGGGAGGCTGCCAGTGCTTACTTACCTTAACCCACTTGATCGAAATGCCCTGAGACAAATCCTGACTGAACCGAAAAATTCCATCGTCAAGCAATACGTGAAATTGTTTGATATGGACGGTATCAAACTCACCTTTAAAGATCAGGCCCTGGAATATATCGTCGACAAGGCCATAGAATTCAGGTTGGGTGCCCGCGGATTAAGATCAATCTGCGAAGCTATCATGATGGATGATATGTTTGATCTGCCTTCAAAAAATGAGAAGGAAGACCTGGTCATTACAAAAAAATACGCTGTTGAAAAACTTGAAAAACAAGATATTAAACGTTTGAAGGTCGCATAGCATTTGGAGATTTGAAAAATAAAACTATATCTTTGTAACTCAAAATTAAACCAAATGAACAGTATTCTTTTTACAAATTGGTGGTGGCTCCGGATTCGTCAGAAACCGTGAGGAAGCCTCGATGTGTAAAAGTTAAAAATACAAAAGCGGCCTATCGTACTCACGGTAGGCCGCTTTTTTTATTAAAAAATTTTACCTTATGAAAACCTATAAGATCAAAGTAATCACAAAACAACTCCTGGCCGATATGGTCACCCCGGTGAGTATATATTTGAAAGCCAGGGAAAAATATCAGAACTCTCTTCTACTTGAGAGTTCTGACTACCACGGAAATGAGAACAGCTACTCCTTCATCTGCATTGCTCCTGTCGCCCAGTTCCAGGTGAATAACGGAGTAGCATGTGTTTCCTATCCCGATGGATATTCGGAAGAGTCAGAAATTGCGGGACCCGGTGATTTCAGAAATAAGTTCGACCAATTCATCCGGGCCTTCCAGGTGGTTGAAGGCGACAAGAACCTTGTTAACGGTATTTGGGGCTATTCTTCCTACGATGCCGTACAATATTTTGAAACTATCAAATTTCAGAACCCGGTTAAAGATGCCTACCGTATCCCGGAGATCAACTACCATTTTTTTCGGTATATCATCGCTATTAACCACTTCAAAAACGACCTGACCATCCTGGAAAACATTTTCGAAAATCAGGAAAGTGACCTGGAGACCATTGAAGCCCTGATTTTCGGTCCTGACGTGAAAGAACCTGAGCGTTTTATTCCTGAAGCGGGTGAGCACTCAAACATAACAGACCAGGAGTACATGGATATGGTTACCCGCGGAAAGGAACATTGCTATCGGGGCGACGTTTTCCAGATCGTGTTGTCCAGACAATTCTCCCAAAAATTTAAAGGGGATGACTTCAACCTCTACCGGGCACTCCGAAGTGTGAATCCTTCCCCCTATCTTTTCTATTTTGACTATGACGATTATAAGATCTTTGGCTCCTCACCGGAAGCGCAAATAAAAATCCAGAACGGAAAGGCCATCATCAATCCAATAGCTGGCACCTTTCGCCGCACCGGTGACGATGAAAAAGATAACGAACTGGCCAGGCAACTTTGTGCCGACCCAAAGGAAAACGCAGAACACGTTATGCTGGTAGACCTGGCACGTAACGACCTTAGCCGCCATGGCAGGGAGGTTCAGGTTGACAGCTACCGCGAGGTACAGTTCTACTCACATGTCATCCACCTGGTGTCGACAGTTTCGGGAAAACTGAACGAACCTTCAAAAGTTGTGGACATGATGATGGCAACCTTTCCGGCCGGCACTCTTTCCGGGGCCCCAAAATATAAAGCCATGCAGCTCATCGATAAATATGAAAACCAAAACAGGAGCTACTACGGGGGGGCTATTGGTTTTATCGACCTCAACTACAACCTTAACCATGCAATCATGATCCGGACTTTCCTGAGCAAGGGGGACACCCTATTCTACCAGGCCGGAGCAGGAATTGTATCTGTCTCGAAGGAAGAGAGTGAGCTGCAGGAGGTAAATAACAAACTTGGCGCCCTGAAGAAAGCCATCGAACTCGCAAAAAATATTTAGCCATGAAAAAAATACTCGTCATCGATAACTACGATTCATTTACCTACAACCTTGTGCATTATATCCAACAGCTAACTGACGCCCGGCTGGATGTATTCCGTAACGATCAGATTTCCCTGGAAGAGGTTGCCGGCTATGATAAGATCCTGCTTTCTCCGGGACCTGGTATACCCGAAGAGGCCGGCATCTGCCTGGACCTCATCAGGCAGTATGCCCCGGCAAAAAGCATCCTGGGGGTCTGCCTGGGACATCAGGCTATCGGAGAGGCTTTTGGCGCCAAACTGACCAACCTCGAAAAGGTATACCACGGTGTAGCTACCGGCATCGACATCCTCAGTCCGGAAGATCCATTATACAAGGATATCCCCGGACATATTGAGGTGGGACGTTACCATTCATGGGTAGTCTCCAGGGATCAGCTCCCCGATTGCTTTAAAATAACAAGCCTGGATGAGAACGGAATGATCATGGGATTAAGCCATAAGGAATACGATGTCAGGGGAGTACAGTATCATCCCGAATCGGTTCTGACAGAGCACGGGCTCAAAATTATTGAAAACTGGATTTCAAATTAAGGTAACATCGCGAAACCTAACAAACCATGCGTTATACTTTTGGTCATACTAATACAGCGGCGGATCGCTTACGGCAGATTGCAGAATTTTTTGACCCCCACTCGGAGGAGTTCATCCGGGAACATGTGCTCTTTCCTGTCAACAGGTCAGCGGATCTGGGCTGTGGCCCCGGTTTCACTACGGCTATGCTGGCCCGTGCATGCCAACCTGCTGAGCTCGTTGGATTTGACCTTTCCAGCTACTTTCTGGACCTGGCCAGAACTGAATTCCCCGGGTACGACTTTCAACAGCATGATGTTACTCTTCTGGAAGATCCTTTCGGGTTCGACCTGATGTATTGCCGCTTCCTGCTCTCGCACCTCAGGCACCACAAGGAAATGATCCGGAAATGGATCAGTTGTCTACGGCCCGGAGGCTGTCTCATCCTTGATGAACTGGAAGATGTGCTGACAGATGTTTCTGTCTTTAGAAATTATCTGCAAATTAGCAGCTCGCTTGTTAAATCACAGGGGGCTGAGCTTTATGTCGGCAAATTGCTGGAGAATGCGGTTAAAGGATTCAATATCCGGATATATCAGACGGATACCTTGCCCGTTGAAGACCGCCTGGCTGCCACATGGTTCTTTGGAAATACCATAGGCCCCTGGAAAGAAGAAAAGTATATCCTGGACAATGTTCCTGGTGAAAAAGCAAAACAGCTCTCAGATAAACTTTTTAGCATTTTTACTGAATCAAAGGAACAGAGCAACATTACATGGAAAATGAAACGAATCATTCTTACCCGATAAACCATTCATCATGAAAGAAACATTAAGCTATCTTTTTGATAAAAACATACTTACTCAGCAGGAAGCACGGGATATCCTTACCAAAATCGGGCAGGGACAATTTTCCGATCCGGAAATCGCTTCCTTCCTTACAGTTTATATGATGCGCCCCATAACTCCCGAAGAACTTGGTGGTTTCAGGGAAGCACTACTGGATTTGTGTGTCGCTGTAAATCTTGACGATTTTAAAACCATTGATGTTTGCGGGACAGGAGGAGACGAGAAAAATACCTTTAACATCTCGACCCTTTCTGCATTCGTTCTGGCAGGTGCCGGGATCAATGTTGTCAAACATGGAAACTATGCAGTCTCCTCAGCCTGCGGATCATCGAATATCCTGGAATTTTTCGGCTATAAATTCTCGAACGATCCTGATAAGATCAAAAAAGAAATGGACACTGCACATATCTGCTACCTGCATGCTCCCTTGTTCCATCCGGCCATGAAATATGTCGGACCGGTACGGAAGAGTCTTAAGATGAAAACCTTTTTCAACCTTCTGGGGCCCATGGTAAATCCCACCCGCCCGCAACATCAGATTGTAGGTGTGTACAGCGACAACGGGGTTAATCTGTACCATAAGGTGTTTGCCAATGCTGGAATCAAACACAATATCCTATTCAGCCTTGATGGCTACGACGAAATTTCACTTACCGGCGACTTTCGGGTGGTTTCTGACCAGACCGACAAAATTTACAAGCCTGCAGATCTCGGCTTTTCGAAGGTCAAGGAAGAAGAAATTTTCGGTGGAAATTCCGTCGAGGAAGCCGCTACAATTTTCTCATCCATCCTCGATGGCGAGGGAACAGTCGCGCAAAATCATGTGGTAATTGCAAATACAGCCTTTGCTATTAAGTGCTTTCAGCCTGAAACCCCCCTGACTGATGCGGTAGAAATTGCACGTGAGACCATCATAAGCGGGAAAGCAAAAGCAGCACTGAAAAAACTGATCAGCCTGCAATAATATCATTAAAGCATTTAACAGACCATGTCGATTCTGGAGACTATCGTAAAGCACAAGAAAAAAGAAGTTGAGAGCTGCAAGGAGCTGATACCCATCAGTAAGCTGAAAAACATGCCTTTGTTCGGCCGGAAAACTTATAGCCTGCGCGAAAGCCTGGTTGATCCTGGCCGAAGCGGGATCATTGCAGAATTTAAGCGCAGGTCACCTTCCAAAGGCATCATTAACGATGGTGTGAAAGTTGAGAAGGTAACCCGCGGTTATGCCGCTGCCGGGGCTTCCGGGCTGTCGGTGCTAACAGACTTTAATTTCTTTGGGGGCTCAGTGGATGACCTGCAAAAGGCACGCGCGGTAAATGATATTCCCATATTGCGTAAGGAGTTCATTATCGACCCATACCAGGTATATGAAGCCAAGGCTATTGGGGCAGATGCTATCCTGCTGATTGCAGCAATCCTTACCAAGAAGGAAGCTTCCGACCTAGCCTTGCTGGCCCGTGACCTGGACCTTCAGGTCCTTATGGAGCTTCACGATCTTTCTGAATTGGAAATCCTGAACGAACACCTCGATATCGTCGGGGTGAACAACCGCAACCTGAATAACTTTGAAGTAAGCCTGGAAAACTCCGTACGGCTGGCAAAGCAGATTCCGGATCACTTCCTGAAAATCTCTGAATCAGGGATCAGGACTACATCGGATATTGCTTATCTGAAGCAGTATGGCTTCCAGGGATTCCTTATCGGTGAAAACTTTATGAGAGAAACGGACCCCGCCGCAGCCCTTGCTGCTTTCACAAACCCTTTAAAAGACTGAGATGAATTCTGCCCTTCGAATAAAAATATGTGGTATGCGAGATACACGCAATATTGAGGAGGTAGTTACCCTAAAACCCGATTTTCTGGGATTCATACTGTATCCCCCATCGAAACGCTTCCTGGGCGAAGACTACACCCTGACAGCACAGATTCCGCAGTCCATTAAAAAAGTTGGAGTCTTTGTGAATGCCCTGCTGCAGGATGTGATCCGCTGGCAGAACCGGCTGGGCCTGCACTATGCACAAATTCACGGCGACGAATCCCCCGAATATTGCAGGGAATTGAAAAATATGGGGGTATCGGTGATCAAATCGTTCGGGGTAGACAATAGCTTTGATTTTGAACTGGTTCAATCCTATATGGATGACTGCGAATACTTCCTTTTTGATACCCGCTGCAATGAAAGAGGCGGATCGGGAAAACAGTTCGAATGGCAACTACTTTCCAGGTATCCCTACTCCAAACCTTTCTTCCTTAGCGGGGGAATCGGACCCGGTGACGCTGAAGCGATCCTTCAGATTGAAGGACTTCCCCTCTATGCCATTGACCTCAACAGCCGCTTTGAGATAGCACCGGCTTCGAAGGACGTGCCATTGCTCAAAGGATTCATGGATCATCTGAAAATAAACGAATAAGTTCTGAAATAACCTGAAAATAATATACATACTGCAATGAAATACGAGGTAGATAAGAAAGGATTCTATGGAGAGTTCGGGGGTGCCTATATCCCGGAAGCCATGTATCCGAATATTGAAGAATTGAAAAACCGGTACCTGGATATTATGTCCGGAAGCTCTTTTCAGAAAGAGTTCCAGGATCTTTTGAGGGATTATGTAGGCAGGCCTTCTCCACTCTACTATGCACGACGTTTATCAGAGCACTATGGGGGCAGGATCTACCTGAAACGGGAGGATCTGAACCACACCGGATCCCATAAAGTGAACAATACCATCGGACAGATCCTGATTGCCAAACGCCTCAGGAAGACCCGGATCATCGCGGAAACCGGTGCCGGGCAGCATGGTGTTGCCACCGCAACAGTTTGTGCCCTGATGGGTTTGAAATGCGTAGTCTATATGGGTGCTGTCGATGTTGCCCGTCAAGCCCCGAATGTGCTCCGCATGAAAATGCTGGGTGCAGAGGTGATCCCGGTGGAAAGCGGGAATAAAACCCTGAAAGATGCCACCAACGGTGCCCTGCGCGATTGGATCAACAATCCGCTGGACACTCATTATATCATCGGATCGGTAGTAGGCCCCCACCCCTATCCCGATATGGTGGCACGGCTGCAGTCGGTTATCAGCGAAGAAATCAAGTGGCAGCTGATGGAGCACGAAGGCCGTGAGAATCCGGATTATGTGCTTGCCTGTGTGGGAGGTGGAAGCAATGCTGCCGGTGTATTCTACCATTTCCTGGATAATCCCGAGGTGAAACTTATCGGCACTGAAGCTGCTGGTCTGGGGGTTGACACTCATGAAACCGCTGCTACCCTGGCCACCGGAAGCCCGGGAGTATTGCACAGTTGCCGTACCATGCTTATGCAAAATGAGGATGGGCAGATCACCGAGCCCTACTCCATCTCTGCCGGACTGGACTACCCGGGAATTGGGCCTCTGCATTCACAGCTATTCAAATCAGGAAGGGCAAAATATGAAAGCATCACCGACCAGGAAGCCCTGGATGCGGCTTTCAAACTTACCCGGCTGGAAGGGATTATTCCTGCCCTGGAATCAGCTCACGCTTTTGCCCTGCTGGAGAAAATGAAGTTTCAAGAAAATGACGTCGTAGTAATTAACGTATCAGGCCGTGGTGACAAGGATATGCAAACCTACATCGATGTAATGCAAAAAAATAAAATGGATTAATCATGAACCGCATAGATACCTTATTCAAGAAAAATAAAGACATCCTTTCTATCTACTTTACCGCCGGACATCCCACCCTCAATTCAACCGCTGAGATCATCCGTACCCTGGTTGAGGAAGGTGTGGATATGATCGAAATCGGCGTGCCTTTCTCTGATCCGGTGGCTGACGGCCCCGTGATTCAACAAAGTACCTATAAGTCGCTGGAGAACGGGATGAGCGTAAAGCTGCTGTTCGAACAGCTAAAAGATATACGCAAAACCGTGGATATCCCTCTCCTTCTGATGGGATACCTGAATCCTGCCCTGCAATATGGCATCGAAGAGTTCTGTGCCAAATGTGCCGAGGTGGGAATCGATGGTGCCATCCTTCCCGATCTGCCCCTGGAGATCTACCAGGAAGAATATGAGGCTGCCTTCAACAGGCATGGCATCCACAACATATTCCTGGCAACTCCCCAGACCAGCGACGAGCGTTACATCCAGCTGGACAAGCACAGCGGCGGTTTCCTGTACATGGTCGCCGCTTCTTCGATCACGGGAGCCAAAACAGGTTTCCAGGATTATCAGCAGAAGTATTTCGAGAGAATCAAAAACCTCGACCTCAAACTCCCAAGAGTGATTGGTTTCGGGATTTCTACCCGCGAAACTTTCGAACATGCCTGCAGGTATGCTAACGGAGCTATCATCGGAAGTGCTTTTGTCAGCGCCCTGGAAAAGGACGGGGATATGAAAAAGAATATCAGAGAGTTTGTTAGGACTATACGATAGAATAGTGGCCGCGGAGTCTGAAGACCAGGCTGATTCGTACGAAGGCAAAGAAAGCTGAAAATTGTTTTCGAAAATTGAACCTGCATGCCTCTGAATTTCGTATCCCGGAATATTGAATAGAACCTGGGGTATCCCTGTTAAGTAAAGAGTCATGAGTAAAAAAAACGTCCATGGTTTCACGTTCTTATTGCTGGCTATCATCTTACAACGATAATCGAAAATATCCCCCACATCACAAAAGTCATGGTTGTTTTTGAACTGGAGAATCCACAGACGCTGTTCAATAGTGTATTTTTTCATCATTCTCCATGGACCAACGGGCCACATGAAAACAACGAGGTGATGCAGTGGGATTTTTAGAACCCCGTGTTGATCTGGTTCTTACCGGACACGATCACATCTATTCCCGTATTGAGAAAAAAGACGAAGAAGGCCTGTATTATATTGTTAACGGACCTGGCGGTAGTTCACTCTATAAAATTATCCCGGATGCTTTACCAGCCGATCAGTTTGATGTTGTTAGCTACAACAGAAACTATGGGGCTATGCAGATAAAGGCAAGAAGGCATCGCCTTGAAATGAAATTCTACTCCATTTCGAACTCTTCCAAAGCCTTAAGTCCTGCCTGTAAAGAAAGCATCCCGCTCAGCGTAGTTTTCAGACTGAGCTTCCTTCCAATTAGCCTGCAATGTACGGCGCATCAATTAAAAAGAGCAGCCATTCCTGACTGCTCAATGCGAAATCCAAGCTATTTAGTCAGGTTTTCTATCTGACTTTCCCTCCAGATTTAATGTCCTCCGCCATTGCCATTACTGCCACCATTTCCACCCTGGCCGCCACCGTGGTGCCTGTTTCTGTGGTGATCATGGATTCTGAGCATCTGGTGTAGTCCGTCTCCCATCCAGATGACCTCAGCAGTCCCGTCGCATCCTCCGTCGCTGTAGTCCGTAACGGTGGCTTCACCGTCTACTGTACTGGTAACCTCTCCATCGATGATCACCCACCGGTGGCCATAGTCTCTGCAATGTACCAGTACGAGAGTTTTGGTGATCTCCCGGGTATATTCTGCTCCTGTGGTGTTTGTTCCCCACATCGATCCGTCAAGGAGGATAGTATCTCCCTGGTGATCTCTTGTACGCAGCCATTGCTTAGTGAAATCGGCATCGCGGGTATAGGTAAGCTCATTGCCTTCAACATCTGCGAAGATGAGTCTCCCACCTTCAAGGGTCAGTTGGAACTGCATGTAGCCGGTTGTTGTATCCATTCCCAGGTAGGTGTTGGTTAAAACACCCTCCACTTTTTTTTCGTTGACATAGAAGTCTTCAAAAGTGGTGATTTTCTGTGCCCCGGGATTGAGGAAATGATCACTTAGTGTAACAATCATTTTTCCTTCCAGAACAAAGGTATCCTGTCTCAGGATCACCTCGCATCCTTCCCCGTAATCAAATGTAATTACCTTCGGGAAACGAGTGCTATCCGGGTAATTCACGCTTACCTCAAGGCATTCGAATGCGTCTTCGATGGCGCATTTCTCAATGGTAGTCTGAAAGCCGGCCTCTTCAAGCTCAGCAATTTTAGTTTCTACAATTCCATCCACCTCAATGTAGATATCATCTGCAGAAATATCATCCTTAGCCAGCAGAATGGCTTCATCGTTTGATGTAAGCTTATCTCCGAGTTTGCTGCATGATATAAGTACCATGCCGATAACGCCCAATAGTGTTCCAATTTTTATCCATGTTGTTTTCATCTTCAGAAATTTTAGTTAAACGATTTGTTTCATGATGATCATCTTATCTGTTTTCTTTAGAAGTATGAAAAGAGAAAAGGTTTAAGGGAGGGAATGATTTTTTTTTATTTTGTGAAAACCTATTTCACAACATGACCATCGCATTGCTGTGTTTTTTTTAGCTTTACTCCCAACATGTCAACAATAGAACGCATTATTCTGGGCATCGATCCCGGCACTAAAATCATGGGGTACGGGATTATCAGAGCGGAAGGAAAAAACGTGAGTCTCCTTGATATGGGCGTTTTTAACTTCTCAAAGACGCCTGACCATTACGTAAGGCTCCAGCAAATCTTCAAAGATACTCTTGATCTTATCGATGAGTATAAGCCGGATGAACTCGCCATTGAAGCCCCCTTCTTTGGTAAGAACGTTCAATCGATGCTCAAATTAGGCCGGGCACAGGGAGTTGCCATCTCTGCGGCGTTGAGCCGTCAGCTTCCCATTTTTGAATATGCCCCCCGAAAAATAAAACTGGCCATTACCGGCCAGGGAGCAGCTTCCAAAGAACAGGTGGCCGGATTCCTAAAAAGTGCATTAGGTTTTAAGGATATTCCGAAAAACCTTGATGCTACCGATGGTCTGGCTGCAGCCATGTGCCATTTCTACCAGCGAAATCCTGCAGATAAAGGAAAGTCTTATTCCGGATGGGATGATTTTCTGAAAAAGAATCCTGACAGAAAATCGGGATAAATACAGGAGTATCCAGGGCTTAAATCTCTCTGACAAAACATGATGCAGGATTGAAACCACTAGCTTCTCCTTAACTTAACAGTATTCGGTCAGTACTACCCTGTAGAGATCCCCTATTCCACAAGCAAGGTGTCAGAAACCACCATACAAACCGCAAAGTAGCCAAGTCCTCCCTCGCTGATATTAGTGCTCAGATTGCCGTGCTGCACATCAAACAGTCCCCCGCTCCATTCTGTTTCCATCAGCAGGGAGCGGACAAATTCCAGGTGGTCATCGGTCATGCTGTATTTTTTTCGGATCAGGCGGGTTCCTCCCGGAAAATTAATGACCTGCTTCCGGGGAGCGAAAACAGCATTCACATCTGTCCTGGGTATTCTGTAAAAGGTTTCCTTTGCCTGACCGGATCCGTATTCTCCTAAAAATACCGAGTCGACAGACCAATCATAATATACTTCGGTAAAGGAAGCCGATTCGCTGCTGTCCCTCAGGAGAAAGCGATTTAGCCCGGTAAGGGTATCATGCCGGATCTCATAACCTCCGAGAGGGGTTACCGCACTGGTTACTGCATCCGCAGTCAGGATAACCCCTTCATAGAACACTTCCAGGTGATAGCTATAATTTATTACGGCCCGGAAGGTATCTGAACAGTACCAACCAGGCCTGTAAGCAGATTCTGTGAATAAATAAAGATGTTGACCGTCACTCACCCTCACCTGGGCACCTGACAGGGGTTTTAATGAATCATTCAGCCCAGTGTTCGTCTGGCTTAAGAATATCTCCTGCGACTTTTTTTCATTGGTGATGATCCCGTCAACGATAATGAGGTTTAACTCATCCGATTGAAAATTCCAGGCATATTCCTTCTCACATCCCTGCAGGAGGACAATCAGTATTCCGATACTATAGAGATATTTTACCTTCATCAGAAACTGAATTGATAAGTTATCGATGGAAGGATGATGAAAGTGTAACGTATGGTGGTTGTCAGCGATTGTCCCTTCAGCTGATCAGCAGGGATCAGCAGGTCTCCCTGTCCGTTGTTGATCTTGTTGTAATACAGGAAAATGGGGTTCTGATCGGCAAGGAGGTTATAGACCGCAAATGTCAGAGAATGCCTGTACCGATCCGGATTTTTATTTAGCTGAAAGATTGCAGCCAGATCTATCCTGCTGTAGGGAGGCATTTGGTCGTTATTTACCGTCGGGTATACAGGCAGCTGGTAACCCCGGTAATAGTAAAAGGAGGTAGGTGTGGAGATCCGTGCACCGGAACCGATGTTCAGGCTTCCTGTCAGCTCCATTCGTGGTTTTAGCTGATAGCTAAAACTCAGGTTTAGTGTATGGGGCCTGTCCTGTTTCGCCGGGTAGATCTCTCCCTTATTGATCCCGTCGATCTGCAAAAAAGACCGCAAATAGGTATAGGCCACCTGGACATTGAGCTTTTGGGATTCCTTCTTCATGCTGAGTTCGAATCCATAGGCATAGCCATCACCCTGGCGCAGTTCCCCTTCCAGGAGCTGATTCACGATCATGTTTGCGTGATTCACATAGGCAATCTGGTTCTTCAGATCTTTCCAGAATATCCCTGTCTGCAGGCTAAGTCCCTGCTTCCCGAAGCGCTTCACAAATCCCAGGTCATAGATGTCTGCCCGCTGCGGGAGAATATTGGGTCCTGCCGGCAGCCACACTTCAAAGGAACTGAACGGGCTTTCTGAGTTGTTGATCAGGTTGATAAACTGATGGGTCCTGCAATAGCTCATTTTGAGATAGGCAGAACCTGCAACCTTGGCCGATAAAGCCAGCCTGGGCTCAAACCCATTGAAGACAAAAAACTTCTGCCCGGGCATGTAGTAATCCATAGAGGTTAACTCATAGTCCTCATCAAAGCGGGCTATGAAAGATTCACCCATATCGTTCCACACCACATATCGAAGGCCATATTGAGCGGCAAATCCGGGCAATATCTCATGCTCCGCAGCAATAAAAATGGCTCCTTCAAGAGATTTTACCGGTGATACATGAACTTCTGTCAGGTTGCCGGTAGTTGTAAAATTTCCCGGATTAAATCCGTAAGCCCCCAACTGTGTGCCAAACTTCAGGGTGAACCGGGGGGTCGGGATATAGGATATTTCTTCTTTCAGGGAGATGTTGTTGATTCTTGAATTCCAGAAACTGCCCTGTTCGTATGTATTGCGGAGATAATAATCGTATAAACTGCCATAGAGCGTAACGTTCATAAAGGTTTGTGAACCCAGGATATGATTCCATCGGATCGTAGTGCTGTTGTTCACCCAGTCCAGTCCCCCAAGGCGGTCATTTTGTTCTTTCAGGCTGAAAACATCTGAACCCCGGTAGAGGGTAATAAACAACCTGTCCCTTGGCCCCATCCGAAGGTTAAGCTTCCCGGTAAAATCATGAAAAAACAGGTTCATCAGGTTGGGAACCAAGGGCTTCATCAGGGCATCGAAATAGGAACGCCGAAAGGCAAAAAAGTAGGAGCTCTTTCCTTTACTGATGGGACCCTCAAGAGATAGCCGCGCTGAAATGATCCCGATGCTGCCGCTTCCGGAGAATTTATTCATGTTCCCATCGCGGGTGTGAATATCGATCACCGAAGACAGCCTCCCTCCATATTCTGCAGGGAAACCTGACTTATAAATATCTACGCTTTTTACCGCATCGGGGATAATCGGAGAGAACAGCCCTAATAAATGGGAAGGATTATACAAGGTAGCCTCATCCAGTAGGATCAGGTTCTGGTCGTAATGCCCTCCCCTGACATTAAAATAGCTGGAGGCATCTCCATAATAATTGATCCCGGCCTGCAATTCCAGATTTTTCAACACGTCCGATTCTCCAAACAAGGCAGGCAGTTTTTTTACCTGCTCCGGAATAACTTCCGATTGTGATGAAACTCTTTTAAAGTCTATATCTTCTTTTGAAAGCGATGAAATAGTTACTTCTTCAATCGCTTTCATCGCCGGCCTGAGCTGAATGTCAAATTTCATGTTGTTGATGAGGTCGATCTGAAGGGAGGATTCCTCATATCCCAGGTACATGACCTGAACCGTGTAGCTGGCCGGTTTCAGGGTCAGCGTAAAATAACCGTAGTTGTTGGTTATAGCCCCAGCCCCTGTTTCAGGGATGTACACAGCAGCACCGATCAGGGACTCACCGGTTCGAATGTCGCGGATATAGCCGTGGAATGAATATTTCAGATCTTCCGAAACAGTAGTCTTTGCATGGTGGACCTTCCCTTTCTTTAAAATGATGTATTCATCCATCAGTTCGTACTGGACCGGCAAGTTGTCAAAAAGCCGGTCGAGCACTTCGTACATCGGCGTTTCATGAAATTCAAGACTGATCTTTGAATCAACAGGAATGCGGTTGGAGCTATAGGAGAATTTGATAGCTGTGGCTTGCTCAATTTCTTCCAGAACAGATTCCAGTCTTTTATCTTCCACCTTCATCGTCAGGGTGGCATCAAGAATTACAGGCTGGCCATAGCTGCAAAACGAAAATAGTGTGACAAAGAGCAGCGGGATGCATGCCTGCAGTAAAAGTCGGTGGAAATATGTAGCTCGAACAGCATTAGTCACAACCAGGTCCGCTTAGGTATAGGATGCCCTTTTCTTCCCTGTGGCTTATTCCAAGAGTAGACTCAAGCACATCCAGCACTTTTTTCAATGATGCATTCTCAAAGCTAGTACTTAACCTGCAGTTTTCAAGTACCGGACTGGAAATTTCGATGTCCTGGTGATATACCCGGCTAATGACGTCCACCACCTGGGGCAGACTGTCATTCTCAAAAATCATGATCCCGGTTTTCCAGGCCAGGTAGTTTCGATCCCGGTTCCTGGATTTGGTAAGCGTTCCATCTGATCGCGAGTATTCGGCGCGTTCTCCGTCGGTAAGCATGACGGTGTTTCTAATCTTATCCTTTCCCTCAAAGCTTACTTTCCCTTCGGTGACCGTTACTTCGATCTTATCGGTTTCTTCATAAGCCCTGACATTAAATGAGGTCCCAAGGACTACCACCTCGGCATGATCCATTTGGATAATGAAGGGGTGGAGCGAGTCTCTGGCCACTTCAAAGTAAGCTTCACCTTGCAGGGAAACCTTCCTGGAGCTGCCTTCAAATCCAGCACGATAATCCAGCTTTGACCCTACGTTAAGCGTTACAGTAGAACCATCTGCCAAGTGTATAATCTTGATCCCCTGATCTTTACCCGGCCCCTGCATTTCCTGGGGCCTGAAAACCTCAAACCACAGGATGGCGATCCCCACCAGAATAACAAGCGTAGCAGCTATCTTCATAAAAGGGCTCCTGAACACGGACCGTCGGTCAAGCGACCGGCCATGCAGGAGCGTTTGGTGGTATTCCCATTCCCTGTCGATACGAATTATGTTTCCCGGCTTAACCAGCTCTAGTGTATCCCATGACTTTTTTAGCGCCTCATATTCCTTCCTGTTTGCCTCGCTTTCCTGCAACCAGGCACGAAGCTCTTCAAGCTGTTTATCGGTCGCTTCACCTGCAATGGCCCGCGTCAGGATCTGAATGTCGATATGTTTTGGTTTCTTTTCCATTTGTCTCCTGTACTATCACACATAAACAGGTAAATACCCTAATGCTTCCACAGCTCATTTAACAGAATGAATAACATAATGGTGATATATTCCTGAAGGTGTTCCCGCAAGGTCCGCAAAGCCTTTGACATCTGGGCCTCCACAGTCTTCACGGAAATCCCCAGCTGTTCGGCAATTTCCCCGTATTTCTTACCTTCAAAACGGTTCAGAATGAATACCTCCCTGCACTTTTCAGGAAGAAGGTTTATGGTGTCCCAGATCTTAGCTTCCAGCTCTGCTGCTTCGAGGTGGTCCTGATCAATGCTGGGTACCTCCGCAGAAGGTTTTTCGGAATCTGTCAACTCATTAACAAATTTTTTCTGGTTCCGGATATGGTTCAGACAGCGATTGTAAACTGCGGTAAAGAGGTAGGATTTTGCCGGCTTCTCAAAATCAAATTCCTCACGTTTCTCCCAGATGTTTACAAATACATTGTGTACAATTTCCTTGCAGGTGTCCAGGTCAGGGATATATTTCTGAGCAAAATAACACAGGGCAGTATAATACGTCCGGAAAAGCTGCTCATAAAGCTCATCGATAAGTTTCTTTTTTTCCGCTGCCATGCTGCCGCTATATTTCGTGAATGTAGCAAGAATCGATAACTTCTTCAATAAATGATATAAACGTATGTTTCGGAAGGCATCCTGGCCAACGCCCAATAAATTCCTCACGTAAACAGGTAAGATCATCAAAAATATTTTGCCCGTTCCCTTTTTTTAATGAACTTATGGGGTGAATTCAAAAATATCCCTCTTCATGAAAAAAACGCCGGGTCGACCTGAAATTTTTTTTCTGCTGGCTGCATTTATTTTTTCCTGCTCGGGCACATCCCGGATCTCCAGGCAGCGTGGACCAGATGCTGAACAGAAAGCCTGTAATACTTTCGTAAATACAAGTATTATCGTTACGGGAACCTTCCTGGTCGCATTCGGCAACCACTGCCGGTTAGAAAAAGAAGCGTTCACTCCTTATTTCACGGAGGAGCTGAACAAGAAGACACTTAAAGATCTGGATGAAAAAATTGAAACCCTGAATGTTGATGCTTTTAACAGCCTGGACACCCTCTACATGCAGATGAGTGCCCTGCTCAAACTCACCAGCATGACCGATCCGGACCTCTACCATCAACTCTTCCTGAGTGATGTGATGCAACAGGGTGTTGCCATCACCGAAAAATACCCCCTCCCCTATGGCTTCCGACCCTTCTCACAAAACCTGACTCTGACAGAAATAAAAAGGTATATCGTATATTTTATTGCCGCCGGCATAGAAGGAGAAAGCCCCATGAATAAAACCCTGCAGGACCTCGCAGCATGGATGCAGGAAGATAAGTTCCTGAATGCTCCTTTCGTTCAGGAATTTATGAGCCGGATAACTGAATAGGCAAGATAATATTCCCCTGCCTAATTAATCTCAATCTCCACAAGGTCGCTTTCCAAACCTTTTGATTCAGCCTTAAGCACTACTTTACCCGACTGCTTGCCGGCTTCAATGACTACCAGACATTTGCCATTGAAAGCTTTCCGGTAATCAGCTTTGAAAGGTTCATGGCTGGTCTGCAGACCATTATCCACTCCTGCAATTTCGGCATTACCTTCGATGCTGAAGTTTACCAGGTTATCGGCTGTCGGGACCAGGTTACCCTCTGCATCCAGTATCTCAACGGTGATGAATGACAAGTCCCGGGCGCCTGCCTGAATCAGGGTGCGGTCAGCCTTTAGCCGGATCATTGACGCTTCGCCAGCTGTGTTGATGATTGCGGTTAGTGGCGCCATCCCTTCCCCGGAACGAGCAACTGCTTTAATTGTACCAGGCTGGTATGGGACCCTCCACATCAGATGCAGATCATCCTGAGATTTAGTTTTTGCACCCAGGGAACGGCCGTTCAGAAACAGTTCCACCTCATCGTAACCGGAGTATGCCCAGACATCCACTGTATCGCCGATAGTCCAGTTCCAGTGAGGGAAAA
>JAFGEO010000118.1 GCA_016931575.1 Bacteroidales bacterium
ATTTGTTACTTCTGCATATTCTGATGTTAGTTATGATCGTTAAGGAAGGGCAATCGATAATGCTTTTATCGAACGCTTCTGGAGAAGTTTAAAATATGAAAAGCTTTACCTTAATCCTCCTACTGACGGAATGGGTCTGTACCTAAAAATAGCAGAATACATGGAATATCATAACTTTGAAAGAAGGCACGAAGGAATCGATCGAATACCAAAGAGTTGTTTTTTAAGCACCATCTGTCTAGTGTCTTCGTTTTCATTCTTAATCATCTTTTCCAAAGACGTATCGTTGAAGGAAAACAATTTTTGACCATCCTCGGAATACAAAGTTTTGTCCTCAAAATCCTTAACCATTTCATAGCTCTGATGGATTAGATTATTCCAAAAGGATCTACCTGTCTCAAACCAGAAATAATTCCTAAAATATAAAGTTAGGACAGAAAAAATAATGAACTCTCTAGTCTTATCTGATATTTTAATCTGCTTATTATCAGTTAGTATTCTATATATTCTAGTGTAATCTAACTCAGTGAACTTATCATAAAAATTATCTACAAATTGTCGTTCCTCTTGAGTATCTCCCTCAAGTCGATAAAAATTATTCTTTTTTCCTATTCTATCAATTGGAATTTCTCCTTTAAAGGATTCTTCTTTTTTATCATACGCATACACAAAATATTTACCAGTATCCTTCTCTAATCCGAACTTCTGAAAATAGGTTTGAGGACCAAAATGTTGTCTTTTTGGGAGTTAAAATGGCTGGTTTTGGGAACGCTGCTGCCATTGTTTACAACTGAAAGTTAAGTATGCCTTTTATTCTGCATAATCTTTTATATCTTGCAGGATCTTGAGCGTTTTTCGACCGATATCCTGACATAGTAACTATTACTCAGATAATACATGTTTTTCAAACTAATCAATTTTCATTATGAGATGGCTTAAAACTACTTTTTTGGCGATTGCCTTCAGCTGCGTATCGCTGCAGGTATCGCATGCCAGTGTAGGTTTTTTGACACTGGATACGGTAAGTAATTACCAGGGTTGGGGATGGGAAGCCCTGCTGGTTCAAAATCAGCACATCACCCTGGCTATCGTTCCTTCGATCGGGGCGCGTGTACTCCAATATGATCTGGCGACCGACACCTTTATGATCGTTAATGAATCGCTATTGGGAGAGACTTTCTATAGCGATTACCCAACGCCCTACTCTACTACCTGGGGTTATGGGGGATACAAGACATGGCCGGCTCCCCAGAGCGAATGGAACTGGACACCTCCACCCGTCATGGCCTGGGGAAACTATGAATATAAAACACTGCATGCCTCCGCCGATTCAGTCGTGATCCGGATGAAGGGACAAACGGAACAGTATCAGACACCCGGATTGCGTTTTGACAGGTATATTACCGCATATTCCAATTCCACCAGGGTGAAAGTCACTACGGTATTGTTTAACGATAATGCTGCTGCGGAGAGCTGGAGCATCTGGGATGTAACACAAACTATTGTTCAGCACGAATCATTGGGAGACTTCAGCAATTTTGCTGCCTATATTCCTATTGAAAGTGCTTCGGATATCTGGGATAATGGGGGAGGACCTGCCTATGAAGAAGTATTGCCCGGTATTTACAAACTCCAGTACAGTAGCCAGGAGGGGAAAATGTTCTCCAAATCCTCGGAAGGTTGGACCTGCTGGGTTGATGAACGGGATGAACAATGCTATGCTAAACTCTTTGAAGTAGTTGAAGGCGCTGACTACCCCGATGATGGCGCTAATGTTGAATACTATACCAATGGAAATAGCCGGTACATGGAAATGGAAGTCCTGGGCCCGATCGAAGAGATTGGTCCTGATGGCGCCGATAGCATTGTGTTCGTGGAAGACTGGTATGTCGCTTCCTCAGGAGGTCCGGTGTATACAGCAAATCATGCCGGAATTGTGCTGGAACCCTTTTCTTATAACCGTCTGAACCAAAGTCTGACCGGCGTCCTTGCAGCCTTCACCGAAGGTAGTGTAAAAGCAGTTTTTGAGACAGATAATGGGTCCATCATTGGCTGGGTATTTCTCGATAATATTTCGCCAGCTGAGAAAACCGTTTTGGATGCTCCCTTAGCCGTTCCTGAGTCAACCAGGTATATTCATCTGAACGCATATGATGGTAATGAGAACTTCATAGCAAGTATGGCATCGCTCGAACTAATTAACGAAGATAGTTTCACAGCATATAAAGTACCGGAAACACCTACCATTGATGGTGTTGCTGATGAAGCCTTCTGGGATACCACCTCATGGTATAGCCTGGATTATGTCTGGTTGCCGTATAACGACCTGGTTGATCCGGAAGATTTTACCGGGAGGTTTAAACTTGCCTGGGATGAGAACCTGCTCTATATGCTCGTGGAAGTTGTTGACGACAGCCTTTACGACAGTCATCCTGAACCCCTGGATAATTACTGGAATGATGATTGTGTGGAGGTCTTCCTCGATGAAGATCATTCCGGCGGCGATCACCTGTCTAGCTACAATGCTTTTGCCTATCACGTAAGTACGGAGTTTGATGTTGTTGATAACAATGCAAGCGGATCAACTTCCTTATTCAATGATCATATCGATGCCGCCAGGACAGTTGACGGCGATACCTACACCTGGGAACTCGCTATCAGGGTTTTCGATGATTCCTATTCAAATACCGGATCGAGTACGCCTGTTACTCTTGAACATGCCAAGGAATTAGGCTTTTCTTTGGCGTATTGCGATACGGACGGGAGTCCTCAACGGGAGAATTTCATAGGTTCAAAGTACCTTGAGGAAGCAGTGAGTAATAACAGTTATATCAATGCCAGTCTTTTCGGAACTCTGACCCTGATCGATCCTGAGGGTGGTTCACCTCCGGATATCATCCTGACTCAGAAAGATGAGTATAACATCAGGCTGTATCCTAATCCGGCAACCGAGACTTTGTTCTTCCGATTTGAAGAAAGCCTGACGATGGATTGTCCCTTCCAGTTAAGGAGCATCACCGGTCAGCTGGTCGGGAGTGGCATCATAAGGTCCGGGGAACATACAGGAAGAATTGATATTAACGGCCTAGCTGCCGGAATGTACATTCTTGATTTTGTATCTGATCAGGTGAATGTCAGTAAAAGGGTAATCATTCGATAGTTCGAATTATCCGGAGCATTGAGGTTGTTCTGCATGACTCATTCTGTGGGTTGCAGGACAACCTCATTGTTTTTTAATTGGAGATGTGTAACTTCGATAGAAAGTAATACTGGGAAAAACAATTGACTATGGAAATGGAATATGTACCTGCTGAAGACAGGTATGATCAGATGATTTATCGCAGATCGGGCAGGAGCGGACTGCGCTTACCGGTGATTTCCCTGGGGATGTGGCATAACTTTGGCGATGTTGATGATTTTATTACCGCCAAGGAAATTGCCTTTAAGGCTTTTGACCTGGGAATTTGTCATTTTGATCTGGCCAATAATTACGGTCCCTCACCCGGATCAGCTGAAACAAACTTTGGACATATCCTGAAATTGGGACTTGCTCCCTACCGGGATGAACTGATCATCTCAAGCAAAGCCGGCTACTATATGTGGCCCGGTCCCTATGGTGAGTGGGGATCCAGAAAATATCTCATCTCAAGCTGTAATCAAAGTCTTGAACGACTGGGTATTGAGTATGTCGATATATTTTATTCACATCGGTTCGATCCGGAGACCCCGCTGGAGGAGACAATGGGTGCCCTGGATTCGATTGTGCGACAGGGGAAAGCGCTGTATGCAGGGATTTCAAATTACAATCCTGAACAAACCCGGCAGGCTGCAAAAATTCTTACTGACCTGGGAACTCCCTGCGTGATTCACCAACCAAAATATTCCATGTTCGATCGTACACCTGAAGAAGGCTTGCTTGATGTTTTGGGCCTTGAAGGCATTGGAAGTATCGTTTTTTCTCCGCTGGCCCAGGGATTGCTGACTGACAGGTATCTCAGGGGAATCCCCGCTGATTCCCGGGCATCTAAAGCTACATCACCTTTTCTTTCTAAAAGGGATGTTTCAAAAGAGGTACTTGACAAGATCGTGCGGCTGAACAAACTGGCTGAAAGACGTCACCAGACGCTGGCTCAAATGGCCATAGCCTGGTTGTTGAAAGATGAACGTATAACCTCTGTCCTGGTGGGTGCCAGCAGTCCGAAACAACTGGCGGATAATGCTGCTGCAATCAGAAATCTTTCATTTTCGGATGCGGAGCTGGCAGAGATTGATACCATTTTAAAATAATCCCCATCAAACATGAAAAAAAAATATAACTGGGGAATTCTCGGGGCCGGAAACATTGCCCGAAAATTTGCCAGCGATTTGAAACTGCTTCCTGCTGCAAAATTATATGCAGTCGGATCGCGGAGCCTGGAGCGGGCCGAGTCATTTGCCTCGGAATTTTCGGTGCAAAAGGCCTATGGCACCTATGAAGATTTTATCAGCGATCCCGAGATTGATATTGTTTATATCGCTTCAAGGCATATTGGACATTATCCGGATACCCTGCTGTGCCTCAACCACGGAAAGCCGGTGTTATGCGAAAAACCCATCGCAATGAACCGTCACCAGTTCCGGAAAATGCGTGCTCTCGCAGAATCAAAAAGATTGTTCTTCATGGAAGCGCTGTGGACACGGTTCATCCCATCTTTCTTGAAAACCATGGAACTTATCAGGGATGGTGCTATCGGGGAAGTCCGGCTCATCGAATCGGATTTTTGCTTTTGCCCGCCATACCAGGAAGAAGGGCGCTTGTTCAATCCCGAACTTGGTGGTGGTACTTTGCTTGATGTGGGTATATATCCACTCTTTATTGCCCTGGAATTAGGAGGTGACATTAAAGAAATTCAGGCAATGGCCAATTTTGGCAAAACGGGGGTCGATACCATGTGCCATATGCTGGCACGCCATACGGGCGGTGTGATGTCTGTGCTTTCCTGTTCGATTGTCAACCAGGGGAATGTTGAAACGATTGTGCAGGGAACAAAGGGGAGAATAAGGTTAAACAAGTGGTGGCACACACCAACCAGCATCGACCTGATCGATGCTAATGACCGGGTGGAGCATATTGAGTTTGATGAGCCTGGATTCGGGTACCAGTATGAAGCTCAGGAGGTCATGGATTGCCTTGATCAGAATTTAATCCAGTCTTCAAAATTCTCTCTGGCGCAATCCGACCGTTTAATCACAGCTCTCGACAGGGTGAGAGAGCTCGCCGGGATAAAGTATCCACAAAGGCTTGAGAAGGTTTAATCTGCTTCAGGAAGGTCCCTCAGATAATCCAGAATGCCTGACATAAGGGATTGTGTGGGTTCCAGTTTTTCTTTCTGGTTCTTAATTTCCGTGGCCGTTTGAACATATTTTCCCGGTGTATGCAAATCAGAACCAGCACCCCGAATGATTTTTTGCAGGCTTATGTAAGTCATTTCAAGGTGAAATTGCAGGGCTATAATTCGTTGATTATAAATAAATCCCTGGTTCGGTGTGGCAGCCGTCGAGGCAAGTAGCACGCTACCTTCCGGAAGGTCGAACGTATCGCTATGCCAGTGAAATACATCTGATGTGGCTGGGAGAACAGGTATGGTTTTTCGGGCTTCATCCCGAAAGGAAACAGGAAACCATCCAATTTCGCGCTCAGCTCCAGGATATACCTTAGCACCCAGAGTACTCGCCAGGAGCTGTGCCCCCAGACAAATGCCCAATATCTTTTTCTTATTTTCTATCGCTCTTCGAATGAATACCTTTTCTTCAGATATCCAGAAATGCTTATCGTAAACTGATGCAGTTCCCCCCATGATTATCAGGAGGTCGAAATCAGTATCTTCAGGATACTGCTGGTTAAGGTAGGTGAGGGTATAACTTACTCTTCCCTGGTTCTCGTTGATCCAGTCCTCAATAAAAGCTAGTCCTTCAAAAGGCTCGTGTCGGATGCAGTGTATTTTCATACATAAAAAAAGCAGGACTTTATCCTGCTTCAATTCCTTAAAACTAAAATAATTTTTTGTCGGTTGGATTACTCCACAACAACAGCTTCTGCTTCTTCCATCAAAACTGTATCGGCAGGAGTTTCAACAGCAGTTGTATCTTCTACAATTGTTTCTGCGTCTTTTGCAGGATCCGGAGTTCCTTTTTCTTTCTTTTCTTCACTCTGGCAAGCGATGAAACCAACCAATGCTAAGGCAATAAATAGAAAGCTAAGTTTTTTCATGTTTTTAAATTTGAAGTTGTTAATACAGGTTTAAGCACAAAAATAATAATAATTTAGATAATTCAAAGTGTCTATCCCCGAAAAGACCATTAAATTAAGGGGATCGCAGATTTTTTATTAAAGTCTGAAAGTTTCAGTGTATAGGCTCATTAATTTGTTGAAGAGGGACCATGATTTTTTAAATCAGGATTTAAGTATATTTGCCGCTCGCCAACATAAAAAATTCCGATGAGATATCCGAACAGAAATAGCGGTCCGAATAGTTTGTATTTCAGGCACTTCAGCCGGAAGAATTATGCTGCATTTATCTCTATGCACAGGGTGGTGCATATCCTGACGCTTGCTTTTTGCTGTTCACTCATCGTCTCTCCGATACATGTCGCCGCACAGAGCGATACTGCTGAAATCTCGAAAAATATTGACCTTGAAGAAGTTGAAGTAACCGGGGAACTAAGTCCTGTTCTTTCCATGGCTCTCCCCAGGCTTGTGAACGTAATTACCAATGAAGAATCGGATTGTTCCCCAGGGCACAGTCTGACGGATTTACTCCGGTACGCTGCCAATGTTGACATACGTCAACGTGGCAAAGGAGGCGTACAGACCGACCTGAGTATCCGGGGAGGTTCTTTTGACCACAGTCTGGTTTTAATTAACGGTATTTCTATAAGTGATCCCCAGACCGGACACCTGAGCCTCAATCTTCCGTTTGAAACGGATGCCGTCCACCGCATTGAGATCCTGAATGGTTCGGCCGCAGGTATTTATGGTGCTCAGGCTTTAACAGGGGCAGTTAATTTTATTACCAGGCCTTCATCGATAAATTCTGTCAAAATAAGCTCTTCCGCAGGGCAGTATGGATACATAAACAATTCCATTACCATGAACCTGGGAAGGCCTGGTTTTAAAAACCTGTTTCATTATAACAATGCAGTGTCATCCGGCTATACCCTGAATACAGACTATTTCAGGCAGGGTTTCTTCTACCAGGCGCAGATTGCCCCAGGTGAGGATATGCTTGATCTGCAGGTGGGGCACAATTTCAGGTCCTTTGGCGCCAATGGGTTTTACACTCCTAAGTATCCCGATCAGTTCGAAGTCAATTCGCTCTGGTTTGCTGCTTTAAGCTATACCACCAGAGTTAAGGGTATCAAACTGATTCCTTACATTTACTGGCGCAGGCACCGAGACCGCTGGGAAATGTTCAGGGTGGATGAAAAATGGTACCGCGTTGCAGATGGTCTTTCCATCAGTAACAATCCGGAAGCAACCCATTATGATACCGCTTTTGTTTATACCAATCATCATCTGACGGATATGGCAGGGGCAAGGCTTGATCTAAAAAAGGATTTTTCCTTCGGGTCAACACGATTGGGCGCCCACCTGCACAGCGAAAGAATTTTAAGTACAGCTATCGGATCTGAAAATGCGGATCCGGTACCCATCAGAGCTTATGATGAGCTGTTTTACGGATTCAGTGATAAGAGAACCAACTTCGACCTGTATGTGCAACAAAGCTTGCATTTTAAAGGCTTGTATCTGTCGGGTGGCACCATGTTGAACTGGAACTCATACATCCCCCGGAAAGTAAACTTCTTTCCGGGTATTGATCTGCGATTCAGGGTTCTGCCTTTTGTTGATCTGCTTGGCAGTTACAGCTATAATCAGGGATTGCCAACTTTCACTGACCTTACGTATCGCGATCCTTCCAATGAGGGGAACAGTACATTACAGCCCTACTCGCAGCATTCTCTTGAAAGTGGCATCAGGCTTTTTAATCAGGGGCTGTATGCTTCTGCTCTGGTTTTTGCCTCATGGGGCAGGGATGTTATTGACTGGGTCTGGTTTGCGGATCAATACAAGTTCAGGCCTGTGAATGTGGATCATTATTCTTCCCGCGGACTGGAAATTTCCGCCAGGTATGATGCAAAGAGCGGAAGTACGATCGGCAGGTTTTCGAAACACATTCAGGTAGGTTACACCTTCCTCGATATGGATAAACAGGTTCCGGGGGATATTATCAAATACCAGAATGTCCGCCATAAATTCAACCTTATGGCGGATGCTGAACCCATAAGGAATCTGATCGTAGCCTTAACGATGAGCTATACGGTGCGGGAAGGAAGCTACCTGGAATACAGCTTCGAAGATGAAGCGTACAGCTTTTCTCCCTATAAGCCATACTTTCTGATGGATTTCCGCTTAAGTTACCAGTACAGGTACATGAGCTTTTTTGTTGATGTGACAAACCTGCTGGATGCATCGTATATTGATGTCGGGAGTATTACTCAACCCGGTCGCTGGACAACGGCAGGTATTAAATTCAGGTTCAGCTATTCCCGGAAAAAAATATCTGTATAACCTGATAGGACAATGATTTTTAGTTGATTAATAGAAAGCAGCTGGTAGTATTCTTTCCTAAATCTCTCCTGTAGCTTTACAGATCGATTGCCAGAGTTTTTCAGAGGTACCCTGCCAGGAAAATTTGTTTGCCTGTGCAATTCCCTTTTCAATATGAGTTTTCCGCAATTTTTCATCAGAGAAAACAGTGCTCATGGCCTCTGCGATGGATTCCACCTGGTAGGGATCAGCATATATGGCGGCATCGCCACCAATTTCAGGCATGGAAGTTACCGTAGAGGTTATCACCGGAACATGTGCCTGCATGGCTTCGATTATGGGGATGCCGAAACCTTCAAAAAGGGAAGTATAAACAAGAGCAAGAGCAGATCCCAGTACCATGCGCAATTCTGCGGTGCTTAGTCTGCCAAGAAAAAGGATATCCTCCCTGAAGGCTGAGCCTTCAAAGGCCAGTCGGGTATCATCGGTCCAGTATTTGGTAGATCCGACAACGATCAGCGGGAGGGACACATTCTTTGTTGTCCTGAACTGGTCATATGCCTGGATAATGCGCGTTAAATTTTTACGCGGATGAACAAGGCTTACAAACAGGAAGTAGGGGAGCCCCTTTGAATACTTCCGGCGGGTTGAAGCTATTTCTTTCTGGCTCAGGGGTGTATAAATTTCATTTGCCCCATTGTATACAACATCAATCTTATCCTTATCGTAGCTGAATCGCGAAGAGATATCGTTTTTGGAAAATTCAGAAACCGTCGCAATACGAGTGGCTTTCTTTACATACTTCGGGAAAAAGTACTCGTAGTATTTTAGCGGCAAGTTACTAATCCATTGAGGATTATGAAAAAAGTTCAGGTCATGTATCACCGCAAGTGAAGGTACCCTGGTACGCAGGCTCAACCATCCATCCGGCGAAAGAAACAGATCGGGTTTGTATTTCTTTACTATGGGCGGAATGCCCCATTCGAAAAACAAGTACCAGAGTACAGGGTGCCTGGCCTGTGGATGCGCAATAACCGGTGTAACATTTTCACCGAAAATGAATTCCTCGCTATATTTTCTGTCAAAAATGAAGATGAACTCATGCTCAGGGTGTTGCTGCGTGATCCTTTTCAGGGTTTCATAGCTGAACCATCCAAGGCCTTCCAGTTTATCCTGTAACAGCAAGCGTGTATTAACACAAATTCTCATGGGTGCAACTAAATTACAGACGAAAATAAGAATTCCTTCCGGAAGATATACTATTTCTACACTAACACTGGTATGGGGATTTGCAGAGACGCCCAATTTGGGCGTCTCTGCACTATGCAAAACACATTCCTCCCCTCCGGCCTTCTGCCTTTCATTACCTATTCCTTGTCACTTACCACTAATTTTACTTACTTCGCAGTCGAAAATACCCCAGGTGAAAACTTTAGTTAAACTTATACTGCAACGTTTATTCGGATTCAGGAATTACCTGTATATCTTTTCCTTGTTTATTATCAGGAAATTAAAGTGGGACAGGAATGAGAAGGATTTCCTGTACTTTATGAATCTGTTGCCTGAAAAAGGAACGGTACTTGATATCGGGGCCAACCTGGGTGTCATGAGTTGCCACCTTGCCAGGAAGTTTCCACGACGTAAAATATACGCCTTTGAACCCATTCCCTATAATTACCATAATTTGCTCCGGATAAAGGCCAGGTACGGTCTTGATAACCTTTCCTGCCATCAGCTGGCCCTGGGGGATAAGCCCGGAGAACTGGAAATGATTATGCCTGTGGAAAAATCGGTTAGGTTTCACGGGCTTGCGCATGTCAGGCACGCAAGCATCCGGGAACATAACGAAGGCGAGATTTTTAACTGTCCGGTAAACACACTCGATGATTTTCCGCCACTGAAGGAAGAAAGAAATCTTACGGGTATTAAAATCGATGTTGAAAATTTCGAGTACTTTGTCCTGAAAGGCGGACAGCGGTTAATACAGGAAAATATGCCCATCATTTATTCTGAACTTTGGGATAATGAAAACCGGCAGAATACCATTTCGTTCCTGGAACATTTAGGCTACAAAACGATGGTGCGCATGGATTCAGGTCTGGTAGATTTTGATCCTGAGGCACATACCACCCAGAATTTCTTCTTTCTTCCCACAGCCTGATACGAACTTAATTTTCAATTTGTATACATTTGCAGCTCATTTTTAACTTTTAATATCCTATTATGTCAGACAAAAATCAGGTATTCAGGTATTTTGATATTATTCTGGGAATCTTTGTTGCTGTTCTCATTATTTCAAATATAGCAGCCGTTAAAACCGTTCAGATTTGGAAATTCACCTTTGACGGGGGTACCATCCTGTTTCCTTTAAGTTATATTTTCGGAGATGTCCTTACCGAAGTTTACGGGTATAAACGAGCAAGAAGAGTTATCTGGACCGGTTTTGCCGGAGCGCTTCTGATGTCGTTGGTACTCTATGTTGTGCAGATACTTCCTGCTTCGGAAGACTGGGAATGGCAGACCGAGTATGAAACGGTTCTCGGACCGGTTTTCAGGATTGTTCTGGGAAGCCTGACCGCCTATTTCGCCGGCGAATTTTTGAATTCCTATATCCTCTCCAGGATGAAGGTGAAAATGCAGGGCAAACGCCTATGGATGCGGACGATTGGTTCCACGCTGGCAGGTGAGGGGATTGACACCCTTATCTTTGTGATTATTGCCTTTTATGGAGTGTTTCCGAACGATGTACTGGTGGCCATTATCATTTCAAATTACATTTTCAAGTGTTCCATCGAAATACTCTTTACGCCTGTTACCTATCTGTTTGTTGGATTCCTGAAGAAGAAGGAACATGAGGATCACTATGATAAGGGGATAAGTTATAACCCGTTTTCGTTAAAGCTTTAAAAAAATTAGGGACTCACAGCAGCTGAGATGCCCTACATAAAATCCCTGCAAAAAAAAAGGTGCCTGATCGGGGCACCTTTTTTTCAAAGTTTTAAATTCTTATGCTTATCGCTGAACCCTCACCGAGATGGTAATGGTACCTGAAGCTCCGGTTTCAAGTGCCGATACTTTGAAGATACCTTTCTTGCCACCGGCTGTTTCGAAAACGATCACGTCACCAATTGTGAGTGTTGGTACCACATCAAGATCCGGAGTGCCTGCTGCTTCAATCTCAGCAACAGTTGCTACACCCTCAAATTCTCCTGATGCAATGGTAGTTGATATACCAAGCATTGTTTCATTGATGGTGGTCCAGCTGACAATGTCAAAATCAGTCACATCCTGGATGTCTGCCTGGGTTGGTGAATACAGGGCTGCTTCTTTACTTCCATAGTAATATACTATATCAACATCATCACTGTTATTGGCTGCTACCTGGCCTGTAATTTTATATACATTTCCTGTTGTGAGCGAAGCGGTACTGCCATAGTCAGCATTACTTTGTGCACCCATTAACACAAGAGAGAATTCATCAAGTTCAGAAGCCTGGACATCAATGGTTTCTGTTGCTGTCTGAGCTTCGTTGTCTACAGCTTCAATCGTAATGGTAACATCCTCGGTTACATCAGTTAGCGTGAAGGCAAGCGTGTAATTAATGCTGTCGGTTGTTGTAACAACCCCGGTAGAAAAATCATTAATGGTAGCGATCAGTTGCTCGGAAAGATCAATTGTCTGATAAATTTTCACTTCGGCCAGACCGGCTTCTGCTACAATAGTTCCTTCGATATCGGTTGTTTCCACTCCGACAGCTAAAACAATAGGATCAGTATTGTCCAGTGTGATTGTCGGCGCATCACTGCTTGTAAGACCTTCGCAGGCAGAAAATAATAAACTAATAACTATTGCGCCCAGCCCTAAAAATAGATTCAATTTTTTCATAATGTTCATTTTAATTAAAAATAGCAGATTTTAATTTTAAGTTTGATTTAAGCTCCCCGCATCCTGCGAAGTGCTCTGATTAAAATTACGAAGTTTTTCTCTTGTTAGTATGTTTGTGACAGTTTATTTTAATTTCATGCTTAATACGTTTACTATCAGAAAATGTTCATTTATAGCGCCAAAGTTTATTTACAGGTTCTTAGAATCCTTTATCATTGACTCATAGATCACCTTCTGAATATTGGTTCGGATATCCATTGCTGCAAGTTTATTGGTAACGACATCCGGAAACACCCTGTTTGAAAGGAAGATGTAGACTAACTCGCTTTCCGGATCGATCCACATCATGGTTCCCGTAAATCCGGTATGGCCAAAACTGCTGGCAGATGCCAGTCTGCATGCTGGACTGACCTTCGTTGTATCGGATTCCGGCTTATCGAACCCCAGTCCGCGACGGTTTCCTTCATTTCCTTCCGGACAGCTGGCATATTTATTAATCAGCCTGCTGTCAAGATAGCGATGCCCACCATAGCTTCCCTCATTTAGCAACATTTGGGAATATTTTGCCAGGTCGTTCGCGTTGGAAAACAGGCCCGCATGTCCTGATACCCCCCCGAGCATGGCAGCGCCCGGATCATGCACATGACCCTGAATAACCTGTTTTCTGAAAACCAGGTCGTTCTCGGTGGGCGTAATGTCATCAGGACGGTAAGTTTTCAAAGGATTAAATTCCATTCGGGTAGCTCCCAGACCCCTGTAAAATTTTGTCCGGACAAATTCGTCCATACTGCTTCCGGTAATTTCTTTGATCAGGTCTGCAAAGAGGATGAAACCAATGTCACTGTATAGGTATTTCCCTTTATCAGTAAGCTCGGAATCATAAATTTTTTGATAAAGACTGTCCCTGAGAGCTGGGTTCATAAATAATCCATCCGCTATTTTCTCCGTGCAGATACTATCCTGTTCCCTGGAGAAGCTTTCTTCTGAATATTTCAAATGTTTGTTGACATATTTATGCTTGCCTACGTGGATCGGATATTGAGACGAATACTTTGATCTGGAATATTCCTGATTTGGGTACAGGGGTTCCAGAAAATCTTCATAGAAGGGAATGTACGCTTTTAAACCAGCCTGGTGAAGCAGGATGTCTTTTAACTTAAGCCCGGCTTTGTTACATGAATCAAGCCCCGGAAGATAATCGCCCAGTGTTTTTTCCAGGTCAATTTTATGGGCTTTTTCCAGGTACATCAGGCAAGGAAGGGTGGCAACCACTTTGGTCAGTGATGCCAGATCGTACAGGTCCGTATTTTGGACTGCACGCTTCCCATCGTAGGTGTGATGCCCGTATGAGCGGTTAAATATCACCTTGCCCTCTCTGGCAATAAGGACCTGGCATCCCGGCATGGCTTCCTGGCTGATTCCGTCGTATACCAGGGAATCGATCAGATCAAGTTTTTTTTTATCGATCCCTGCTTCAAGGGGAAGGGTATATTTTAGCCTGTCCAGCTTTTTTACATAAGCACCTCTACCACTTGGAAATTCAGGACTAATTGCAACAGGCAGGCGACCGGTTGCCGGTATGGCACCAAACAGGACCTGTGCGGCAACACTCTGCACCAGGGAGTCGTTTTCATAGGCTACGACCAGTGCTTTCGCACTGTTTAACTTTTTGAGTTTTGAAAGCAGGTAAGGACTGGTAAAAGCAGTGAGGATGCAATTCTTTGTCGCGAGGATCTCATCGGCAACCGACAACAGACGGTCGCTGAATCCGTACTGTTTATAAGCCCTGAAATCGTCGGTATGGAGGCTGAGGAACACCAGGTCATAATCTGCCAGTTTCCGCTGGAGAGACTCCAGGTCCTCCTGGCTGGTTTTCTCAGAGACTTTATAGGCATCCACATCCGTATAGAGCGACAGGTACTCCTGAAAGGCGTCTGAGGGAGCATTCCCGACAGAAACGGCAGCAAAACTGAACCTCTCAAGATCGGTAATTGGAACCAGCCTGTTGGGATTAGAAGCTACTGTAACAGATGCTTCGATCAGTTTCCTGTAACCAAGTTCATAGTAGGGGCTGTTCAGTGAATCAATCAGTTCGCTTCCCTTAATAATCTTGTCCTTCAGTCGGGGCAGGACAGCCCAGGATTTTGATTCCAGGATCTTTCGGCATTTCTGATCGATGCCAACTGAAAATGCTGAATCTTCCAGGGCTTTTACAGCAATGGCCTGAATGGTCTTTTCAAGCTCGGCCGGCATAAGCAGGATATCGTTCCCTGCTCTTAGGGCAAGGATATTGGCATCCACTGGTGTGAAATTCTTTGCAGCCCCCTGCATGTTCATGGCATCCGTAATAACAAGTCCTTTGAATTTCATTTTCTTCTGAAGGAGGGAGTCAGCAATACATGGGGATAACGATGAGGGGAGGTTAGCGGTGGCATCCAGTGCGGGAACATGCAGATGTGCCATCATGATTCCTCCTACGCCGTTTTGGATCAGCGCTTTGAAAGGGTACAATTCAAGGCTGTCAATTCTTTTTTCTGGCTGGTTGATAAGGGGGAGGTCATGATGTGAATCGGTATCAGTGTCACCATGACCCGGGAAATGCTTGGCTACAGCAATAATATGCTGGCTTTGCATCCCTTTCATGTACATGATGCCCTTTCTGGCTACATTTTCCCTTTGCTCACCGAAGGAACGACTCCCGATAACCGGGTTTGCCGGATTGTTATTCACGTCCACCACCGGAGCGAAGTTCATGTGGATGCCCAGCAGGTTCAGTTGCTGACCGATATCTCTCCCCATCTCATAGATCAGGTCATCGTTCTCTATGGCTCCCAGCATCATTTGCCGGGGGTACTTAATCGTATTTGAAATGCGCATCGAAGGTCCCCATTCGCCGTCAATGGCAACTAACAGGGGATTATCAGAAATGGATTGGAAATATTGGGTGAGATCCCGGGTTTGCTCGGGGGTTCCCCTGAAAAATAGTAAACCTCCGACTTTATATTTTTTAATAAGTGCTTCAACACGTTTTATTTCAGCTTCGCCCTGTTCGGGGTAAACCGCTACCATCATCAGCTGTCCGATCCGCTCATTCAGGTCGAGTTGACGGTACACCGAATCGGCCCAGGCACTTGAATCCCTGAGAAAGGGAGGAGGAGAGGGTTTAATGATCATCTCATTGCCCCCGGAAGGCTCCGGCTCAACTGCGAACTGAAAAAATATTCCTGTTAGTAAAAGTATCCCAAGGATTATTAACCCTCTTTGAAAGTTTCCCCACATAATTTCCTTAATGCAATTCCACGCTAATAATATTCTTTGATACCTAAATTAAGACCTTCAGGTTTCAAAATCAGACAGGAAATAATCGATTTATTAACAATTACTTAATTATTAGGGGATAAACGGGGGATTTGCGTAAAAGGGAAGCGGGTTACAGGAAATTAATTCCACCAGGCACCCTTTTGCTGGAAGAGCCTGATGAAATTCTCAATGCTTCTGTCACCGGTCCGTTCAGCATCGGGAGGAAAATAACAGGCAGGTAATTCGCCGGCTCTTCGGTGGTAGCTGAGACAGTCACAACAGGCACCTTTCTTACTGCATGAAAAAGTGCAGGTGCAAAAGTGTTTGTTTGAGTCTTTTTTACAGTCCATGCAGAAAGATTAAAGGTCCAGTTTTTTCAGGATGGGAGCAGGGATCGCCTCCTTGTTAACCATAATCGAAATGGTTTTAAACCGGAAATAAGGTTTGGAAACAAAAAGGTAGCCGTTGTAGGGATTATCGATTCCCCAGGAGTTTTTCACATAGTAGAAATAGCGGTCATTACGGTCCCTGGCAATTCCAACAATGTGCATCCCGTGGTCATCGGTTGTACTCCGGTTATCAAATGCGTTCTGGCGGATTTCCGGTGAAACTTCAAGCTCCTTAACGGGATTGGACAAACTGAAGATTTCTTCTTTCTTCTCGCTCTCTGTTTTTTTATTCCATTTACGGCTTTCTTTTCGGGAATCCTCAGAATAGGCGATCTCGGGAGCCAAAGCGAAACCCTCTTTAAAATTGAATCCTTCCTCCGAGACATCGGCTGCCCAGCATACAGAGTAACCCTTCATGATCGCTGAATCAACGATTTCATCCATCATGTCCAGGGGAACATTATAACTTTCAGCCCAGGACCAATTATCCGGGATCTCAAGAATGACAGGTTTATAGTAGGGTTCATGCATGAAGCTGGTGATCATGATGTAATTTTCCGGTTCGATTCCCAAGTCGGATGCGAAACTTTTCGGGGAGTATGTTATTCCATTGAAATCAAACTCCATAGGGACTTCCCCGAGATAGGAATCAAGGACCTTGCTGAAACCTTCTTTCCAAACGGGGCTTAGTTCTTTTGTACTCTCAGAAACCAGGGTTTCCACATAATTATTCAGAAGGCGGTCCATTTCTTCGTGTTTATGGTTCTCCTGGTCTGGTTTGAGGCCGGTATAGATCTCCTCAGGAACAATGCCGAATTCACTGAAGACGTCGGTCACATCATTAACTTCGCCACCGGGAGCAAAATTGGCTTTTCCGTGCATACGGACATAACGTTCAGCTTTTTTTTCGTAATTCTGCCGTACGATGTACATTTCTGATAAATTGTATTCTCCCTTATCCAGACGCATCAGTTCAGATTCAAGCATGGAAATGCCACTAAAACTCCAGCAGGTACTGGTTCTGTACTGGTCTTTAATTTCAGTGGCGGGGATTTTTTTAACAAAAACAATTTTGGTGGAAGTTTCACCATCGCCAGGAGTGATCTGGTCGTTATCATTTCCTGCCAGACCAGGATATGAAATGCAAAGGAGAAAAAGAAAAATTAGTTTATTCATAGGAAAACCAGGGCCAATTATTTCTCAGAGTACAAAGAAAATGAATATATTTTAATTAAGAATAACAGAATGTATAACTTTTTGTCCTATTCATCTTATCTGTTAGCTAAGGAAGAATTTTAAGTTCCGTACGTCGGTTATTTGCACGTCCTTCTTGGGTGTTATTCGTATCCACCGGTTTGGAAAAACCGTAACCCTTATAGCTAAGCCTGTCAGATGCTATACCTTTAACTGTAAGGTATTCAATAACAGCTTTTGCCCGGTTTTCAGATAATGTAAGGTTATGCTCCATGGTTCCTGTATTGTCGGTATGCCCGCTGATTTCTATGTGCAGGTCAGGATTCTTCTCAAGAAAACTTACCACTTTATTGAGCTCATGCTGCGATTCCGTTTTCAGGGCATAGGAATCCACTTCATAGAAGATATTTTTCAGGATAATGGTAACACCTTCCTTGATCGGTTTTAGCGGAATGTCCTTAAGGAAAGGCTGATCGAGGTGGTATACCCCTTTAAGTGCGAAGTTATCGGAATAGAACAGGTACCCGTTTTTTTGCACATTGAGCATGTAATCCTCATTCGTTGGGATGCACAGAAGGAATTCACCGCTTCGTTCGTTCGAATAGGAGCGGTTGACAAGTTCCCCGGTTTCCAGGTTATACAGCTCAAATTCTGCTTTAAGGCGCCTAAGACTCTCCTCATCGAAAACTTTACCTTTCAGGTACGATACTTCCCGGGGCCTTGCTTCTTCGTAGAGGGTAAACTGGTAAATGTCCAATCCCTGATTCTTGTTTCTGCCCGAAGCATAGTAGGCCACATCTCCTTTGGCATTTACGATCAGTCCAAATTCATCTCCAGGAGTGTTAATCGGGTATCCCAGATTTTGAATATCAAGAAACCTTCCTTCCTGGTTCATCCTGCTGATGAACAGGTCGAATCCGCCCATGCCCACATGCGTATCGGATGAAAAATATAATGTCTTGTTATCCTGGTGGATAAAAGGGGATTGTTCATCTCCGGGGGTGTTGATGCTGTCTCCCAGGTTTACGGGCTCTGACCAGCTGCCGTCATCGTTCCGGCGGCATACCCAAATATCAAGCTTTCCGATCGTTCCCCGCCGGTCACTCGCAAAATACAAAGTTCTTCCATCAGCACTCAGGCTGGGTTGTTTTTCCCGGAGGGTCGTATTTATTGGTTCTCCCATATTTTGAGGGTTTGACCACTTGCCGTCAACCAACTCGGTAAAGAAAAGATCGCACCTGCCAATAACTTCCCCGGGACGGTTGCATACTGTGTATACCATGAGCGTTCCGTCTGCACTTATGGTTTGCGCACCTTCATTGTCAGGGGTATTTAACGGGGAACCGACACTTTGCATCTTATCCCACCCAGCTGAATCAAGTCGGCTGAAGTAGAAATCTTCCTGAACCCCCGATCCCATCGCTACATTGTAGTAGCCTACACGTCTGGTAATAACCAGCATCTGTTCATCGGCGGATAGGGAGGGCCAGTATTCATCCATGGTAGTGTTTACATTCGGGCCGAGTGGATGGGGTTCGAATTCAACTGGATTTTTAATTGCCTGTACACCAAATCTGGCAGTTTTCAATGACTTCCTGGCCATTGACATCCCCTCGGCATTTTCCGGAGCCAGCTTCATATAGGTTTGAAGGCTGCCTACTGCATCCTCATAGGCAGACATCCTGTTTTGAAGCCTGCCCAGGTTTAAATACCCGCGTGGATAAAACGAAGGATCCAGGCCCAGTCCCATTTTATAGTAAGCGATGGCTTCATTGAAGCGTTGCTGGTCCCAGTAAACTTCTGCCAAAACCAGGTAGGGCTCCTGGAAACTACTGTCTATATTGATCGCCTCCTTCAGGTATTCCTCGGCATGAAGAAAGTCCTCCCTTCCGTAATGGGTGCGCCCCAGTTGGTAAAACTTTATGGCCCGTTGGGATTCGGTTCTGTAATCCGTCTGGGCTTCCAGATGAACAGCAGAGAGAAGTAGGATAAAAAGCAGAAAAAAACGCATTGTACCGGAATTTTAAGTTAAAGTACTAAAAAATGTCCAGTTTGGTCTGCCTCCTGCATAATCTATTCTTCTGAAAAGCTAAAGAATCCCTGTGTTTCGAATGAATTCTCAGCACTCAGATAGACGGTGCTGTTTTGTAGGGTGACTCCCTCAATCTGAAGGCCGAAGTGATCAAGAAAGTCGGTTCTGGTTTTGGGAAGGTCATATAAATTCAGATCCCAGGCATTCTCAAAATGTATCAGGTAGGGGACATATTGCTTGTAGCCACACAGGACCAGTTCGTTTGTTTCGGTGTTATAATCGGCCCCGGTGATCAAGCCGTCAGAGTCAAATGTTGCAATAAGCTTTGCTGCATAACTTCCGGGAGTGACAGGAACCTGATACAGGTTTGTTGTAGTATTAAGCCAGTTTTTGGTAAAGAAATAGAGTGAATCGCCTTTAACAAAGAGCGATTCGCAATCGTAAGCGCTGCCACTGGGGTACTCCGTAAAATCCGTCTGGTCTTCGTAGTAGTAGCTGATTTTCGCAACCTCAGCCGCCTCCTGATTATTCTGATGCAGCCAGTCTTTGTCTAGTACATAGATGCATAGGTCCGTTCTTGTTCCGTACCTGTTTCCAAAATCCCCGATATAAACATGCTCATCATCCTGAGCAATATCTTCCCAGTCATTATTGGTGGCATCTACCAGGATTCGTCGTGTTATCTCTCCTGTGTTAAGGTCCAGGCCATAAAGGGTCAGGTCGTCATTGTCATTGAATGTCCAAAGGAGTGAATCATAAATAATGATGCCGGAAGTTTCGTCAATTTCGTTCGGCAGATTATAGATTTTTGTCAGTTTTACCTCCTTATCCTCATTTCCGTTAATTGGGTTCTCACACCCTGCCATGATCGGTAAAACCAGAGCTATAAGCATCATCCCCTGCACCATTTTCATCCTGTTAATCATTAATTTTCAGCAAGTCCACGATTTTTTGAAAGATCTCGGTATTATGATATATTCCTGCAAATTTCTCTGCTCCGGTACCATAGGCAAATACGGGGACCATTATCCCGGTATGCCCGGTATCGTTGAATTTGACTTCTAAGGCTCCTGATTCAATGTCGCCATCAGTGATGGAAAGACCTCCGGTTTCGTGATCAGCGGTAACGACCACCAGGGTGCCTGGATGCGTATCCGCGAAATCGAAAGCTGCACCGACTGCCTTGTCAAAATCCAGGGTTTCCTCAAGCACAAAATCAATATCGTTGGAATGCCCGCCCCAATCGATTTGCGAACCCTCAATCATCAAAAAGAAACCCTTTTTGTTCTGTGCGAGTTTTTTCATTGCTAACCCTGAGGCAAGCGGGAGGTAATCCCCTCTTCCTTCCGAAAAACGGGGTAAATAAAAATCTGATACCAGACAGCCGATGTTATTTGGAGAGGTCGGTTCGATATCATCCAGGCTATAGACAATGTCATAGGATTTGGAGCGCAGGGAATCAGAGATGTTATAGGCTGCTGAATCTTCAAAATAGGCCCGGCCGCCACCTATGAAGATATCAATGCCTGAGTTCGTGAAATGCTCAGCAATTTCATTGTACATATACCGGTCCGGGACATGAGCGATGAAAGCGGCAGGTGTTGCATGGATCATTTCGCTCGTAACAACAAGCCCCGTTGATAAACCCTGCTTTTCTGCAAGCTCAAGGATGGTGGGAGTGGCTTGCCCAGAGGCATCGATACCGATGAAATTATTCATGGTTTTTTTTCCGGTGGAAAGCGCTGTTCCTCCCGCCCCGGAATCAGTTTCATATTTATTTTGAGATTGTGTCTTGGAAAGTCCAACGAACATGGCCCTTTCCATATTCAGCGTTCCGTGATTAGCGGTATATGCTGCATGAACCTGTGCAAGTCCCATGCCGTCACCGATCATCAGGATAACATTGCTTGTTTTAGCTTGGGTGGGGGCTTCCTGTTTTTGGCTTTCATGGCAGGCAGTATAAAGAAAAAGCGTGGCAAATAAAACTAAGGATCTCATGTCCGAAAAATTAGGTATATAGTTAGTGGAAGACAAATTTAACCTTTCCACCTGAGATAAAACATTTTTTAAAGTAGGAATTTGTGAGGGAGTCGATTCGAACCTCCTTGTTGATTCCTGGTGAATGAATAAATTTCCCCTCCCCGATATAAATTCCCACATGCGAAACAGTCTTGCCATTTGGTGCGAAAAATACCAGGTCACCCTTATCAAGACCACTTGAAGGGGAAACACCGAATTGCTTATATTGTTCCTGGGAGGAAGGTGGCAGGTTTATCGAGAAATGAGCATAAACTGATTTCGTGTATCCCGAGCAATCGAGTTTTCTTCCTTCAGACTCGAATTCTTTTCCTGCTGAATAGTTCAAAGCGTAACCCGCGATATCCTTGCCGGAATGACTTTTTGATCCTTCCGGTGGGTTTGAATAGCCAATAATCAGGCTGGCCAGGAAAAGGGTAGCCAGAAAGACTGCAATTCCTGTAATGGCATAAAGTTCTGCTTTTCTTCGGATACCGGAAGAAATCATACGCTAAAGCTTTTTAGAAAGAACGGCTGTGTTCCATAACTATTGTCAGTATTTTTTCATTTGGGCACGACACTTCCTTCGCAGCATCCTGCGCTTAGTATTTCATGATCTGATGGACCTCCCGAGTCGACTCCCGGGTGATGGCAAGAAGGTATAAGCCCATTTTCAGATTGCTGGTGTTAAAACTGGTAAAGGCAGCTATTCCTTCCATTTCATCAATGAGTACGCCATGGTTGGTGAATAATTTCGCATGGAAGGGTAAGCCGATCTGATAATTTTCGATAATGAATTCATCCTGCAGCGGATTTGGAAAAACCGCAAAATTTGCCGTTGAATCTTCCTGGAATACACGGGTAATAGAATTGAAGATGGCCAGCATCCATTTTTCAGGGTCAGGCGTAATCTGATAAACCCTATGTCTGATGGGGATTCTGATCTCTGCCTTGTTAGAAGCAGGATTTACCCTGATCAGGGTATCGCCCCCAAAGAAGTTTAGTTGAAGGTCGAAGGTAATATCAAAGAAGGGGGTTGATTCCGGAGCGGTTGGAAACTGTTCAATAGTCAGGGCAAGAGTGTCACCTTTTTGGGACCATAGAATATCCAGATTTGGGTATCCTTCACCATAATACCATTGAGCGAAGAATGCTGAAAAATCCATTCCGGTGGTGTTTTCAACACTTATTCTGAAATCCTCTGCCGTAGCAACCTTCCCGGCATACTCAGTCAGGTAGTTCCTCAGCGCCTCGAAAAATAACGTGTCATCAGCAATTTCATAACGAAGCATATGCAGGAGGTAGGCTCCTTTTTCATAGCTGAGCCGGTGGTCGAAAATCCGGGAGTCGCTGTTGATTTCTGATTCGGGAACATAAACAGATCCTGCCGGCCTGGAGGTGATGAGCATGAGGGATTCGGTCAACCAACTGACATATTCGGGTTTGGATCTGAGGAATTCAATGGCGATAAGTTCAAAATAGCTGGCAAATCCCTCATTGATCCAGATATCCTGCCAGCTTGAGCAGGTAACATGGTCTCCAAACCATTGGTGGGCCAGCTCATGTGATACCAGATTGAACCGGAAATCAGACAAAGTCGTCATAGTCTGATGTTCCATGCCTCCCTGAATGGGTGCAAGGCAGTGTCCGTATTTCTCTTTACGGAATGGGTAGGGGCCGAGCAGGTTTGAGAAGAGCGTGATCAAATCGCCTGTGGCATCTATATCGGTCCGGTTTCTTTCCAGGTAAGCACTGTCATTGTAAATGTAGTTTTGAACCAGCACTGAATCTCCTTCCCCTGTCGGTGCATAAAAACTGTACTCCATATATTCGGCTACGGCGAACGAAAAAAGATAATAGGCAGTGGGGTAAGCAGTCATCCATTCATAGCGCAGCTTATTTGAGTCCAGTCTTACGATATCCTGGAGCTTCCCGTTCGACCCGACCCTGAAGTTATCACTGCAGGTAAAGTGCAGCCTTGCAGAGTCAATTTTATCCTCCAGAACCTGCTTGCAGGGAAACCAGTTTTTGGAATAAAAAGGCTCAGAGAGCGTCCAGGTTACTGATCTGCCTTCAGAATCGGAGTAGTTGGAAATTCCTTCGTTGATGTCAAAGTTCCTGCCGTGGGCGGCATAGAAAAAATTCACACGGGCAGAATCATCAATGCCAAATGCCTGCTCAAGGGGAATTTTTACCAGATCCCCGGAATGCACAAAAACAGTTGGTTCATCATTTAGCCAGATGGAATCAACTGTTGCCTGGTCGGTAAGCTCCAGCACAAGTGTGTCGGGATTTTCTGAAATGAAATTTACATGCACCTCAACATTCCCTCTTATGTCAGAATTAGCAGGACTTACTTCCAGGTTGAAGAAATAGTAATTTATATCGAAGTGATCCATCCGGGCATCCGCTGTTTGTGCGTGCAGGTAAGGGTTGGAACAGATACACTGAAAGAATACCCCTAAAAGAGCAATACGCATGTATTTTTCAACCATCATGGTCTCTGTTTTGAAAGGATAACAAGTATAGGAAATAAATTCCTATTGACGGATATTTTTTGTGACTGACAAGGCAATTCCTTCAACAAAAAAAAGGTCCCGTCCGGGACCTTTTTCACCTAAAACTAATAAACCCTATCAAATATTAACCTACAGCTGAAATAATGCAACAATAAAAAACGCTAAACTCAATTTTTAGTATGAAAAGATTCATTGCTATCTTTCAGGAGTAAAGTTAAAACGCTTATGTAAAAAAAAGGTAAAATGACCAGTGATATCCCCCACTTTTTAGTGATGATTCATCTCATTGTATTCGAAAAAACGCATAAAAAAAATCCTGACAAGGCTGCCAGGATTTTTTCACCTAAAACTAAACACTCCTCTGAAAAATCATCTTCACAATTAACCCTAAATCTAACTAAACCCAACTATAAAAATTGCACTGCTTTCTTTTTCAAATTTACGTCATAAATTATTGATTGTTATAAAAATACTGATGACTTACCTTACAATAATTTGATGATATAAATCATAATGCTTTAAAAGTACTTTGAAATATACGATCATAAAAAAAAAAGGTTTGCGATTTATTAACATAATTGGACTCCTTTGAATTATTTTTACGGGATCAGCAGATTCTATGCAAAAACTATATCATTTACAGGCTTTTGAACTGTTTTCTGTGCTTTGCTCATTTGATGATACAATGCATGAGAACACATCAGGAACGCTGAAAAAACTCGCACTTAAACTTGATGGTTATCTGGAAGGCACTGAGTGCATACAGATCTATAAACAGAAGTACCTGTATCAGAAAGAACAACAGTCTTCCGACGAGGGTCTTTTTATCGATTTGGAGAACCTGCCCCTGCGGTATGCAAATCATGACATCCTTAATGAGAAGGAGCGCCTGGTTTTTTATGTTTCTATTCTGATCTGGATCGGGGAGTATGGCTTTCGGGATGACCTGGCAATTATGGCCCGCAGGTTTTTAAACCTGGATAAACAGCTTATCCGGGATGTTGACCATTTTCTAAATGGGGACCTTTGCATAAGCACAACAACAAGGAATGAATTGTTTCATCTTGTGCCACAGGACGGGAGAGGAGAGTCGCTGGAAGGGAAATGGATCACCAGCAATCAACCTAAGGATACAAAGAATTCTAATCTCTTTCCGATTAAGGGGCTCAGCCATGCGGTAAACATATTGTTTGTGGATTCCTGGAAAATATTTTTCATCCGAAGTGATGAAATCTCACAACCGGAGGTTAGTGGGTGGAAAAGTGGAGTTTATGACTGGGATTTCGTAGAACCCGGAGGTGCTGTGGAACTGGGGAATGAGATTTTTCTTGAATATTTTGATTTAAAATGCATCCTGTATACCATCAGGAATTTTAAAAAGCTTAGCCTGGAGGTTGATGGGGTATCTTATATGCCTTCACCCGGTAAACAGATCGGGAAGCTTGATCTTGCCATTGAATCGGGTACCCTGGTTGGGATCCTTGGAAGGGAAGGCGCCGGAAAGTCAACGATTCTGAGCCTGCTCGCAGGTGAATTACCTCCTGCTTCCGGAGATATTTTCATTAATGGTTATCCATACAGCAGTGAATTGTTTCACCTGAAGGGAATGATAGGCTACGTTCCTGAGGAAGATATGCTGTTTGATGAACTCTCAGTTTTCGATAATGTGTATTACTCCGCCCGGCTGTTTTTAGGGTACCTGGGGGCCACAGAGATCAGGAAAAAGGTTAGGGAACTCCTGGTTCAGCTCGACCTGTGGGGCCTTGCCGATCAGGTTGTCGGGCCTTTTGAGGCAAAAAAACTGCAACCAGGCCAGCGTCGGCTGCTTAATCTTGCCCTGGAGTTGATCCGGGATCCCCAGGTTCTCATTGTCGACAATGCAACTGCACCACTGAGCCTTTCCGATTCTTCGAAAGTAATCCAGGTTTTATCCACCTACACCTTTAGTGGGCACCTTGTTATTACGAGTATTACACAGACTGAAGAGAGTATCTTTCAGTATTTTGACAGGCTCCTGTTACTGGATGATCACGGACGTCCTGCGCTATATCAGAGTGTCAGGAATGCCACCGAAACCTTGCTTGACACCATGGGCCTGAAAGCCGATGTTATTAAGTTTCCCGGACCAGGCCAGGTACTCAATTTCCTGGATGTGTCCCTTAAGGTCAGTGAAGGGAAATTCCCTTATGTGATGGATAAACCCGCAGCGTACGGTTTGGATCTCCCCGGGGAGAAATCAGTGACCTCACACGGCACAGGGAAAAAAAGAAGGAGCCTTCCGGAGAACATTCTCCGGCCACCGACGCTCGACAGACAATATATAATTTTCAGCCTCCGCAATTTTAAGACTAAGCTGTCAAGAACCAGGGAACTGCTTCTTACATTGTTTTCAGCCCCGCTTTTGGCTCTGTTTTTTGCACTGACCATGCGTGGCGATTCCTCAGCGGGGTATAGTTTTTCTATGAACCCTAACATACCGGTCTTTTTCTTCCTGAGTTTTCTATTTGCTGTCTTTTTTGGGCTCGTGTTATCGGCAAAGGAAATTTTCAGGGAGCGGCGAATCATCCAAAAACAAACCTATCTGAATATCAGTAAGTTCTCTTATATCAACTCGAAAATTACCTACCTTTTTATCCTGGCTGCCCTGCAATCCTTCTTCTTTACTGGTATAACGCATTTACTCTTACAAATCAGGGGAATGCTCCTGGTTCACTGGCTGATCTTTTTCAGCTGCCAATCATTCGGTTTGCTGTTCGGTCTGTTATTATCAGAAAGCCACAGGACCCTCGAAAGCATCTATTCAAGATCCATTCCTTTGATTCTCATCGTCCTTTTGCTGTTTGGAGGAGGAATGATTGAGTATTCCAAGCTGAGCAAACAAAAGGAGTACTCACCTTTAATCGGAGAACTGATGGTAAGCAAAGGAGCCTGGGAGGCTATGATGGTTTACCAGGCTACCCGGAATGACTATGCAAAGGAGTTTTATCCTTACGACAAAAGGATCTCCGAGGGGAGAATAAACAGTAACTATACCATCCCTTTAATCATGGACCAGATTGAGTATTGCAGGAGATCCTTCTCCGAAAATCCTGATTCCGCTGGCATGATCCTGGAGTCTGTCCGGAACCGACTTATTACTTTCCGGGATAAGTACGATCTTTTTCCTTATGAAAACATCGATTCATTGACCACAGCTTCTTTCAGTTCTGCAATAGCCGAAGATCTGTTGGAATACCTTGAGTATACTGGCCTTCAGCTAAAAAATTATTATAAGGAAGTCCTGCAACAGAAGGAGGAACACGAACGACAGCTCACTAATAGCAGGGGAAAGGAGTATATCCGAAATCTTAAAAACCGATATACCAACGCATATGTTATGCATGCAGTTTGCAATGCATCTTTCGGCCAGGTACTGGAAACTTCCTTCCTGCCTCCGGTACAGCTTATTGATCAAATTTATCAGGATCCCAAATCTAAGCTTGGCAGAACCCTTCTTTTCGTCCCGAAAAAGAATGTGAACGGTCAGTTGATCGATACGCTTGAGTTTAATTTGTCGATAATCTGGCTGTTCAATTTCCTGCTTTATATCTTGCTGCTGACTGATTTTTTTAGTTTTTCAGCGCTCCACAGGATCCTTGGGAAGAAATAGCTAGAGGTACTTTTTCAGAACCCTTGAAAAGTCATTCAGGGTGAAGGGTTTAATAAGAATGTCCGTGCAACCGGCTTCCAGGCAATCATCCGTTTCATCCGGAGTTCTTGATGCAGTTTGCGCAATTATCGGGATCGCCGGATTGAATTTTCGGATTTCTCTGGTGACATCGGTTCCGGAAATATCTGGTAACTGGATATCCATTAGAATAATATCGAACGACTGATTTTGTGCCATTTCAAGAGCTTCAGTACCATTTTTTGCCCTAACGAAAGTTCCTTTAGTGAGTTTAAAGATCTGCTGAAGGTAGAGGTAATTCATATTATCATCCTCAACAACCAGAATACTTAAATTCTCTAAATTTAACGATTCACCCATTCCAAACTATGCTATTTCAGTGTTGGTGAACAAAAGTACAGGAAACTCAACTTATAATTTCCAGTAATATAATATATTTATAAACAATTCAACAAAAGGATCCGACATGTTTTCTAAATTTAAGAAGCTGATAATCAGAGATATATTAGGAAAGCCTTTGCGGGATTATAAAGGGAAATATTTCTTTTTGATCCGCCAGGCAAAGATCTTTATGATGGCCTTCAGAGGTTTTGCTGAAGATCGCGTACAGGTTCGGGCCTCCGCTCTTACCTATTATTCGATTCTTTCCATTGTACCTATCGCTGCACTGGCATTTGGAATTGCCAAGGGTTTTGGTTTCGACACCTTTCTTCAGGAGGAGCTGATACGTAGTTTCAAAGGACAGGAAAATGTACTGGAATGGATCATGACTTTTGTTGAACGTTACCTTCTGCATATAAAGGGTGGCGTTATCGCAGGTGTAGGCATTGTTGTCCTTTTCTGGACGGTTGTGCAACTGCTTGGGAACATAGAAAGTTCTTTTAATGATATCTGGCAGATTAAGAAGTCGAGGGTGATCTCCCGAAAAATGAGTGATTATATTTCGCTGGTGGTAATCACCCCGGTTCTTCTGTTTGTCTCGTCAAGTGCGACAATATTTCTGTCTGAAATGGTGGCTGACAAGGCAGATGTTGTGCCCCTCCTGGGAGTGCTGGGTAGATACCTTGCGTTTCTTATTAACCTGATTCCTTTTATTCTGATATGGTTAGTAATGACACTCCTTTACATGATTATGCCCAATACAAAAGTTAAGTTTAAATCTGCATTGATTGGGGGTATTATTGCGGGTACCATGTTTCAGTTCCTGCAAATCGGTTACTTTTACTTTCAGGGGTTTATTACCAGTTACGGTGCCATATATGGGAGTTTTGCCGCTTTCCCCCTGTTTCTGATCTGGATGCAGCTCAGTTGGCTGATCGTTTTGTTTGGTGCCGAAATTTCCTTTGCAAACCAGAATATCGATCACTATGAGGCGGAGTCAGAAAGTTTCAACATTAGCGGTCATATGAAAAAAGCAGTTACCCTGCTGTTGCTCAGGGAGATCATTTTTAATTTCAAGGAAAGCCTTCCTCCTGAACCAGCCGACAAACTGGCTGGAAAACTCGATCTCTCGGTCAGATTGGTCCGCGATATTCTTTATGAACTTCAGGAAGCAGGGATCATTTCTGAAACCGTCACTGCAAATGTGAAGGAAAATGCCTACCAGCCTGCACAGGACCTTGAGAAATTGACCCCCGCCTTTGTGTTCAGGCAACTTGATCTCCGTGGGCAGGATTCATTATCCAATATTGATTCTCCCGCCTTGAACAAGATGATGAAAACAGTTGATCGGTTGAATGAGGAAACAATACTTTCTGAGAATAATAAGCTCATTCACGAAATTACCTAGGATTCCTTTGCGGGATTAATCTTCCAAGACTTTATTATCAATGAATAAAAAATCAGATTATCAGCGTGTCAGTACACATGAGCAGCTTTTTTCTGCTTCTGGCGTTATTGCGGCAGCAAACAAAATTGTCGCAGATCGTTTTGGACTGACGCCGGAGAATGCCTCGACAAATCCTGCTTTCATGACACCTGATCGCTTGGCCGAACAAACCCAGGGTAAATGCGAACTGTTCCTTCTTGTTGTTTCCGGGGTCGCTGTTGGGACAATCGGCATTGAGGCAGCCCCTGATAACCCCGATTTGTGGTATATTGAGCGACTCGCAGTTTTACCGGAAGAACAGGGCAATGGTTATGGCGTGGCACTGATGAATTTTGCTCATGCTGCTATTCGTGACAGAGGGGCACATTTCAGCTCAGTCGCAATCATTAATGAAAACACGGAACTCAAGGCATGGTATAGCAAACTTGGATATGAAGAAACAGGTAAAAGGGTGTTTGAACATCTTCCCTTTACGGTATGTTTTATGAAGAAAGGATTGTCATAACAAAAAATATTTTTATTTTTGCATCCATTATAAAGATAAAAATGGTACTACCTGACATACATACGCATCATCATCATACCGCCAGGCGGTAAATGGAAGCAGTATGTCAAATCAAAATAATTAAATGAAGGTTTGCAGTTGCTGCAAACCTTTTTTTTTATAAGACTATGGAGAAAATAAAAATTGCAGTACAGAAATCCGGACGGCTTAGTGAGAAATCGCTCGAAATGCTAAGCGAATGTGATATTACCCTGACTCAGGGTAAGCGCAAGCTTATTGCTATTTCTCATGATTTTCCGCTGGAAGTCCTGTTTCTCAGGGATGACGATATTCCGCAGTATGTCTCAGATGGCGTCGCTGATATCGGGATTGTTGGGGAAAATGAGGTCTTGGAAAAGGATAAGAAGGTAGAACTTGTGAAACGACTTGGCTTTGCCAGGTGCAGGATATCCCTTGCCATTCCGCAGGATGTGGAATATCATGGGCCACAATGGTTCGAGGGTAAGCGGATTGCAACCTCTTATCCCGGGATATTGCAGAAATACCTCGATGAACAATCTATTCAGGCTGAAATTGAGGAAATCAGCGGTTCGGTTGAAATTGCTCCCAGTATCGGACTGGCAGATTCAATATTCGATATTGTGAGCAGCGGGAGCACCCTGGTCAGTAACCGGTTGAAGGAAGTTGAAGTGGTATGTAATTCAGAGGCCGTTATTATTGCCAGCCCTGCTCTGTCATCGGAGAAAACAAAATTGCTAAACGATCTTCTTTTCAGGATTGAAACAGTGCAGCGTTCAAAAGGGAACAAGTATATTTTACTGAATGCCCCGAATGACAAACTTGACAAGATCATCTCTATCCTCCCGGGAATCAAGAGCCCGACGGTCATGCCCCTGCACCAGGAAGGATGGAGCTCCCTGCACTCGGTTGTTAACGAGAAAGAATTCTGGGGTATTGTAGACCAGCTTAAAGAGAACGGTGCGGAAGGGATCCTGGCTATCCCTATTGAAAAAATGATTTATTGATTGAAATTTGATAACCATAAAAGCTGACAGCGATGAAAATATTTCGTTATCCTGAAAGGGAACGTTGGTCCGACCTGTTGCTTCGCCCGGTAATGGAGATTCAGGCCCTGGATCAAATAGTTGGGGAGATTCTGAACCGGGTCAGGCAGGAGGGCGATCAGGCGCTGCTGGAGTATACCCTGAAGTTTGATAAGGTAAGTCTGGATACTCCGGCTGTGTCAGATGAAGAATTCCAGGCAGCGGAAGCGAAGGTTGATTCTGAACTTAAGGCTGCCATCCGGCTTGCCATAGCAAATATCAGGAAATTCCATGAGGCCCAGATGCCACGCGAGGTAAGGGTTGAAACAATGCCCGGAGTGGAATGCTGGCAGAAGGGTGTAGCGATTCAGAAAGTCGGGCTGTACGTTCCCGGAGGAACGGCTCCACTGTTCAGTACGGTACTTATGCTTGCCGTTCCCGCTGTCATCGCCGGTTGCCAGGAGATTGTACTCTGTTCGCCTCCCGGAAAAGACGGGAAGCTCCACCCTGCCATTCTTTACGCTGCCAAAGAGGCTGGCGTGAAGAAGGTCTTCAAAGCAGGAGGGGCGCAGGCTATTGCAGCTATGGCTTATGGTACGGAAAGCATTCCCGGGGTAAATAAAATTTTCGGCCCCGGCAACCAGTTTGTAACCGCAGCAAAGCAGCTCGTCTCCCGGGGCGATGTTGCCATCGACCTACCTGCAGGGCCCTCAGAGGTAGCCGTACTGGCCGATCAGACTTCCAATCCGGTGTTTGTTGCTTCCGACCTGCTGTCGCAGGCTGAGCATGGTGTTGATAGTCAGGTAATACTGATTAGTACGTCCGGTGAATTCATCGACACTTTGTTGCCAGAGTTGAACCGGCAGCTGGAGATGCTCCCCAGAAAGGAATTTGCTGCCAGGGCGCTTGAAAACAGTAAAGCCATCCTCGTTAATTCATATGATGATATGATGGAACTGGTGAATGAGTATGCTGCTGAACACCTTATCATCTCCACAGCGAATGCCGATGAGCTTGCCGGACAGGTACGCCATGCAGGCTCGGTGTTTATCGGTGAGTTTACTCCTGAAAGCGCAGGAGATTACGCCTCAGGAACAAACCATACCCTCCCCACCAACGGCTATGCAAAAACTTATAGCGGGGTAAACCTCGATGCCTACTTTAAAAAGATAACCTATCAAAAGATCAGCAGGGAAGGACTGAAGCTGATTGGTCCTGCCATTGAAAAAATGGCACTGGCCGAGGAGCTTACCGCTCACCAGCGTGCTGTTGCCCTGCGTCTGAATCAAACCAGTTAATTTCATTAAACATGATCACACCAGATGATTTATTAAGGGATAATATCAGGGACTTGCAGCCGTATTCCTCCGCACGGGATGAGTACTCCGGAGAAGATGCAATTTTCCTGGATGCCAATGAAAATCCTTTCGGCAGCGTTGCAAACCGTTACCCCGACCCCCAACAGCTTAAGCTAAAAGTTAAAATAGGTCAGATTAAGAACATACATTATGAGAACATCTTTTTGGGAAACGGGAGTGATGAGGCTATTGACTTGTTGATAAGGGCTTTCTGCGAGCCGGGCAGGAATAATATTGTTGCCATGAAGCCAACCTACGGAATGTATAAAGTGTGTGCCGACATCAACCGGGTAGAGTACCGAGAGGTATTGCTGGATGAGCACTACCAACTGAACAAGGAAGCCTTGCTCGAATGCGTTGACCCCGATACCAGGCTAATGTTCCTTTGTTCCCCGAATAATCCGACTTCCAACAACCTTTACCAGGAAGATATTCTGTACCTCCTGGAGAATTTTGAAGGAATCCTGGTACTGGATGAAGCATACATTGATTTCACAGACCAGCCCTCTTTTGTGGCCCAGCTAAGGAATTTCCCCAAACTGGTAGTTTTGCAAACACTAAGCAAAGCCTGGGGTATGGCAGGAATCAGACTGGGAATGGCTTTTGCTTCCCGGGAGATCATCCGTGTCCTGAGTAAGATAAAATATCCTTATAATGTGAATATTCTCACGCAGGAATATGCTCTAAAAATGCTTGCTCATGAGGAGGAGAAGGTAAAGGCGGTCAGGGATATCCTGCAGGAGAGGGAAAGATTACTGCTTGAACTGGACAAACTGGACCTTGTGGAGCAAATTATGCCTAGCCAGGCAAATTTTCTAATGGTCCGGTTTGCGAAACCGCGGGAGGTATTTCACTATCTGATGAATAAGAAAATAATTGTCCGGGACCGTTCTAAAGTCCCCCTTTGCGAGGGATACCTGCGGCTGACAGTCGGTTCAGCAGGTGAAAATACCCTTCTGTTGAAAGCCTTACAGGAATTTAAGTATTGTTAAATCGTAAAAGGTTTATCTTTGAAAACCGGTAGCTGATGCGGAACTCAGCTCAAAATTATTGAAAATGAAACGGGTATTGTTTATTGACCGCGATGGTACACTTATTAAGGAACCACTCGATACGGAACAGGTGGATTCACTTGAAAAGCTGGAGTTTTTGCCGGGGGTGTTCCAGGCTATGCACCTCATAGCCAAAAACATGGATTATGAGCTGGTTATCGTCAGCAATCAGGATGGCCTGGGTACCGAATCTTTCCCGGAAGATGATTTCTGGCCTCCACACAATAAGATGCTGGAGGCTTTTAAGAATGAAGGGGTGATCTTCACCGATGTCTTTATCGACAGGACGTTGCCTGATGACAATGCCCAGACACGCAAACCAAATACCGGAATGCTCACCGAATTTACTGGAGGTGATTACGACCTTAAAAATTCATTTGTAATAGGCGACAGGCTGACGGATGTCTCCCTTGCCCGAAATCTGGGTGCCAAAGGCATCCTGCTGTCCGGCAGGATAACCCAGGACGAGCTGCAGGAAGCCGGTCTTGAAGATTTCTGCGAGCTTCGGACCAGTGAATGGATGAAGGTTTATGAATTTCTACTGGCAGGAAACCGGAAGGCAGTCGTAGAACGCAAAACAGGTGAAACTGAAATTTGTATCAGCCTTGACCTGGACGGTGGGAAGAAAGGGGAGATCAGTACCGGACTGGGTTTTTTTGATCACATGCTGGATCAGATAAGCCGGCATGCAGGTATTACCCTGAATATTGAAGTGAAAGGGGACCTGGATGTGGATGAGCACCATACTATTGAAGATACAGCCCTTGCCCTGGGTGAAGCATTCAACAAAGCATTATTCGATAAACGCGGAATGGAACGGTATGGCTTTGCCCTGCCTATGGACGACTGCCTGGCACAGGTCGCTATCGATTTTGGTGGCAGGCCCTGGATTGTCTGGGAAACTGAGTTTAAAAGGGAAAGAGTTGGGGATATGCCTACGGAAATGTTCTTCCATTTCTTTAAATCTTTTTCTGATGCCGCAAGGTGTAACCTGAATATAAAGGCTGAGGGTGACAATGAACACCATAAGATAGAAGCGATCTTTAAGGCCTTCGCAAGGGCCATACGCATGGCCATCAGAAGGGATGTTTTTCATTTCGAACTTCCATCAACTAAAGGAGTATTATGATTAAAATAGAACCTAAGGATACAGCAATTTTATTGATGCACTGTCCGGACAGAAAAGGATTGGTAGTGCACGTTACAGAATTCATTGATAATAATAACGGAAACATTATCAGTCTGGATGAACATGTGGACCGCGAGGAAGGAATTTTCTTCATGCGGATTGAGTGGGAACTGGGTGGATTTCTGATTCCACGGGATAAAATCGGGGAATTCTTTGGAACACAGATAGCTGCAAAGTTTAACATGACATGGAATATCTATTTCACAAACATAAAGCCGCGTATGGCCATCTTTGTTTCGAAGATGTCTCATTGTCTGTATGATATCCTGGCCAGGCATCATTCCGGTGAATGGGAGGTGGAGATCCCCCTGATAATCAGTAACCATTCCAATTTGGAGCCGGTCGCTAAGAAATTCAACATTCCCTTTGAGGAATTTCCTATTTCAAAGGATAACAAGTCCGAACAGGAGAAAAAGGAGATTGCTTTACTGAAAAAGCATAAAATCAGCTTCGTCGTCCTTGCAAGGTATATGCAGATCATCAGTGACGACTTTATCAGGCAATTCCCGAATAAGATCATCAACATCCACCATTCATTCCTTCCGGCATTCCCGGGAGCCAAGCCATATCATTCGGCTTATCAGCGTGGTGTGAAGATCATCGGGGCTACGAGCCATTATGTTACTGCCGACCTGGATGCAGGCCCGATCATTGACCAGGCCGTAACCCGGATCACGCACAGGGATCCCGTAGAGAACCTGGTTATGAAGGGAAGGGATGTCGAAAAGCTGGTTTTGTCAAAAGCCATCCTGATGCACATCCAGCGCAGGACCCTGGTGTATAACAACCGCACCATCGTCTTCGCCTGATAGCCTTACCGCCTTACAGTCTTATAGTCTAACGATCGAACATGAAAATTGCAATTATTAAATACAATGCCGGGAACATCATGTCAGTGGATTACGCCTTGCAGCGTTTGGGAATACAGGCTGAAGTTACACAAGATCAGGAAAAGATACTTTCGGCTGATAAGGTGATCTTTCCCGGAGTAGGAGAGGCCAGTACCACGATGGCTTACCTGCGGGAACACAAACTCGATAAGCTGATCTGTTCACTCAAACAGCCTGTACTTGGCATTTGCCTGGGCATGCAGCTTATGTGCCGGCACAGCGAGGAAAACGATGTGGATTGCCTGGGCATCTTCGATGAGGATGTGGTGCGCTTCATTCCAAAGCCCGGCGAGGAAACTATTACAAAAGTACCCCACATGGGGTGGAATGAAATCCATAGCCTTGACGCGAAGCTGTTTGACATAGGGATGGAAAAGCAATTTGTTTATTTTGTGCATAGCTATTATGCCACCCTGGGGAATCATACCATTGCCACCACCGATTACATCCTTCCTTTCAGTGCAGCGATGCATAGGGATAATTTTTATGCTACCCAGTTCCACCCTGAAAAGAGCGGACCTGTCGGGGCAGCAATTCTTAAAAACTTTATCGAGAAATGTTAACGATCATACCGGCAATTGACCTGATTGAGGGCAAATGTGTAAGGCTCTCCAGGGGCGATTACAAGCAGAAAAAAGTCTATAACAATGAGCCGCTGGATGTTGCGAAGCAGTTCGAAGATCATGGGCTGAAACGTCTCCACCTGGTAGACCTGGATGGTGCCAAAGCGAAGCATGTGGTTAACTGGAAGGTGCTGGAAAAAATTGCCTTAAAGACCAGCCTCACGATTGATTTTGGAGGCGGAATCAAATCGGATGAAGACCTGAATGTCGTTTTCAATTCAGGAGCAAAGATGGCCACCATTGGCAGCGTTGCCGTGAAGGACAGAGATCTGTTTTTTACTTGGCTTGAAAAATTTGGAGCTGAAAAGCTTATCCTGGGTGCCGATGTCAATGAACGAAAAATAGCGGTTTCAGGATGGCTGGAAGTAACCGAAATTGACGTAACGGATTTTCTTAGCGACTACCTTGAGCGGGGAGTAACACAGGTGCTGTGTACCGATATCAGCAAGGATGGTATGCTGGAGGGAACGTCCATGGAGCTTTACAAGGAATTATCCGAAAAATTTGCCGATATGGAATTGATTGCCAGCGGGGGCGTAACCACCATGGAGGAGGTTAAGAAGCTCAATGAAATGGGGATCTACGGGGCTATTATCGGGAAGGCGATTTATGAAGGGAGGATTAGTCTGAATGAGTTGCAGGGGTTTGTGCTTGCGGCGGAGGGGTAGTTTTTGAGGATTTGCCACGAGAAAAAACCTAAATTCTGCATGTCTAATAATTAGAACATCTCTTTCGGTTAATTATCTAACGATCTCGGGTTTTGAAGGATGATAATTCAAAAATTAAGGGCATTATTCAAGAACTATGAGGTAGATTTTGATGAAAGATATGTTTGGGACTGAATGCTTACGCCCTTGCAGGGCTTCAATAGCGTTTCCGCCATTAACAAATAGGGCTTCGCCCTATCCTGTTGCAAAGGCCCTTACAGGGCCTGCCTGCTCTCTGAGACCAGGTGCAAAAATGGTTTCCGCCATTTAAAGTCAGAATAATCGGCCGATATGAACTATCGCCAATATAGGTTAGAACATATTAATTAAAAAGTTTTACAGCTTTTTCAACATGAGACATGCGGATTTTAGATAAAATCTCGCGGCAGCGTGCTGATTATTCATCTGCCAGAATCCTGATCACTCATTTATCAGGCTGGCCCCTTCATCTGAAATGGCTATTTTCTGTTTTCCGCAACTTACACCGCATACCAGACCAAGCCCGTTCTCAACATTTGAATAGATGTTCACCGGCTGGGAGAAGGGATTATCCTGAACGTTTCGGTACCGGTATCCTGATTGGTGATATTTATTATAGTCTGAGGGATAGGAATACAATAAAATATCGACGGTATCCGGAGTTGTAGTATAGAAATTTGCCTGCAGTTCAAAACTGAGCTCTTTACCACTAAAGAACTCATCGGTTATGAAGCAATTCTGACAATATCCATTATTCATACTGTAATTGGTTCCAAATATTTCTGCATCTTCCTGATTTGTGAAAAATAAACCCACTCTTGAATTTCTGTGCAGCCTGTATCCCTCTTCAATTAATGAATCCCCGTAATAGCTTGACATGTGACCATACGAGTAACAGCTGTCGAAAGATGAATAGTCGTAAAAATTCTCTTTATCAGGATCGTCACGAAAATGCAATTCAAAACCAAGAGAGATATGAGTCAGATTTGTGTCAGCCTCTTCGGGAATATCTATATGGAGTATTGTGTCATGTATACTGGAATTAAAATTTCTGAGCCCAAAATCAGCAGGACTGTTTATGCTGAAACTTGCTATGGCATCTTCCATACCTTCCGCACTTGCCACAATCCTGTACTCTGAATGATCTTCAGCTCTGTGGGTGGAATGGAAGAATCCCAGGCTGTCATAAACCAGGTTTTCCATGAAGGAATCCCCTCTATATAGTTTTACCACCGCATTCTCCAGGAAAGTGATGGAGGTATCCGGTTCAATAATGCTTTTTGTCGAGGCCACATTAATTACAATAATGCTGTCCTGGTAAATTAACCCATTCAGGACGATCATAGGTTTGTAATTGAGGTTTTTGATGTCAAGTTCTTTTTCGCAGGAGACGATTAAACAGGCCAGTAACAGGAATATGAGAATGGTTCGTGATCTCATGGTATCAGGGCTTAGGTTCAGATTCTATTTAAATTTAAAATGATAGGATATAGAGGGGATGATGGGGAACATGCCATAAGCGAATACTTTTTCACCAGCGTACTCCTGGTTCTCATAGTACGAAAGTACTTCTATCATAAAAGGATTCAAATGGCAATAGGCATTATATAATCCCAGGCTAAGTACTCTTGTTCCGTGCTTTTTTTCCTTTGTGAAGTTCACGGCAAGATCAAGGCGATGGTATGCCGGCATCCTGAAATTATTGCGATGTGAATAGTAATCGGTGTACGAGACATAATTTTTGAACGAAGGGTATCCCTGACCATCCGACCTGTATGTTATTTGAGGTTTGGTATAATCGTTTACTTCGTTATAGCTTGCAAAATTAGTGGTGGCCAGCGTAATAGCATTTCCTGTGTTATACACCCAGTTCAGGCCAAAATCGATTTTATCATTTAGCTTATATGTTAATACCAGAGCCAGATCGTGCCTGCGATCATAGGTGAAGGGAAAAATTTCGCCATTGTCGATATCATCAAACCTTCGATTACTCCAGGACAGGGTATAGGCTAACCAGCCGTTAAGCTTTCCAACGTCTTTACGCAAGAGGAACTCCACTCCGTACGACCAGCCTTCACCCTGGGTGATTTTGTTTTCCCATACCTCTGCATCCTTTACTTCTATATTATCAAAATTCAGAAAGAGGCTGGCACCGTCCTTATATTCCACCAGGTTATCCATTTTCTTATAGTAGCCTTCAATGATCAGGTCATATTTATCTTTGAGATTGAAATTTGTGGAGATGGAATATTGCGTTGAGTTTTGTGGGAGCACTATATCGGTAGAGGGTACCCAGATATCAGTCGGGAAACCCACCGACGTTGAAGTCAGCAGGTTGACAAACTGCTTCATCCGGGAGTAGCTGGCCTTAACTGAAAAGTTCTCCGTAATCATTGCCCTGAATGAAATCCTCGGCTCAGGGGAGATAAACAGGGTATCCCTGATATCGAAAGCAGCCAGTCGTCCTCCAATATTCATCGAAAACCGTTCGCCGAGTTGTATGTCATTTTCCATGTAAGCTGAATATTCCAAGGCCTCGATCAGACTGTTGCCATAGGTTGTGTCAAAAACCGTATTGCTGGTGATTGAAAAGGATGAAGCGGAGATACCCGGATTAAAGCGGTGATAAATTCCTGATATTCCCCAGCGCATGGTGTATGAAGGGGTAAGAATGAAGTTAAAATCCATATTGGCAGCCAGGTCATTAATGCTGGTTTTATATTCTGCAGCATTTTCGCTTTTAAAGTAACTCCACATATCGCGTTCTGTTAAACCGATATTATAATGGAATTTGGAATAAGTAAGGGAGGAATTAGCAAATAGCCGGGGCGTAAAGATATGGTTCCAGCGCAGGGCTGTAACCTGGTTTCCCCAGCTCATGCTATACTTTTCCTGATAGCCTGAGGAGTCCGTATAAAGTTCTCCAATCGTCGCATATAGTTTATCTCTCCCGTTGTAAAAACTCAGGAATAACCGGTCCCGGTCTGAAAATTTATAGTTGATTTTGGCATTCAGGTCCTCCAGAAAATATCCGGCAGTAAGCTTATCAAAATCATCACTGATCAGGCTGTAGATCCATTCTGCCGGCACCGCAATGGCATCAAGGTACGAACGGCGCCCGCTGATCATAAAGGAGCATTTATCTTTAATGATGGGGCCTTCAGTCATGATGCTGGAGGATAACAGACCAATGTTAAACGAAGTATTGTACTCCTGCATGTTTCCCTCTTTCATCCTCACATCGATGACAGAGGAAAGGTGTCCCCCATACCGGGCAGGGAAACCTCCCTTGATGACGTCAAAATTTGAGATGGCATCGGAGTTGAAGACCGAAAAGAAGCCAAAGAGGTGATTGACATTATAAACCGGTACCCCATCGATGAGGATCAGGTTCTGATCGGGGCTACCCCCGCGGACATAAATGCCGCTGGTACCCTCTACGCCGCCTTTTATTCCCGGCAACATCTGGATGGATTTCATGATGTCTGTTTCGCCGAGGAGAACAGGCAGTTTCATGATGGTTTTCAGCGGGACCTCGATTAGTCCCATCTGGTTGTCTTTTACCGGATCTCTCCTGCTTGATATAACGACTTCTTCCAATTCAAGCACTGGATCAAGCCTGATGTTGATTACTGTATCTTTCGTGAGAAAGAATGCTTCATTGACAGGGGTATATCCAACATAAGACCATGTAAGGTTTACAGCACCTGCAGGAAGGGTAATGCTATAAAATCCGTAAGCATTGGTTGTTGCTCCAAAACGATTATTATCAGTGCTATAGATAGAAGCCCCGATCAGGCTTTCGCTGCTTGTAGCGTCTTCTATGTAGCCACTAATGGTATACTTTTGAGCAAGGATTAGTTGGGGTACTAAAATAAACACCAGGAGGTTTACTTTTTTCATAAGGCAGGACTTTCTGATATCCTTACAGTTTGGATAAATTGCTGTCAGATATCTTGTTTGATTTAGGCTTTATATAGAACTTAATGTTTGCAGAATTATTTTACTCAACGGTTGAATTATATATCTGCAAATTACATTTTATGTCGTTTGGGAAAAGTTAAAAAAGGATAATTAAAATGAAAGTATCTTAAAATGAGTGGATTTTCGACGATAAGGCTCAGGGAGTAATACAAACCGCCTGTCGGAAATACTCCCGGGGGATGGTTGATTTAGAAGGGTATGTGCTTATGGAAACGAGATAGATGCCCGGAGGTATACCTCTAAGGGATATTTCCAATTCATTGGGCAAACCTCCTACGTTTTGTTCTAGCAGTATCCTTCCGTCCGGAGCAAAAATGCGGATTGTTTGTGGAGTTTGGAGAGGAGACAAAACTTCTATTTTTATATACTCATTGGCTGGATTAGGGTACAGTTTAAGTTTTACCTCTTGCCTGATATCAGGCAGCAGGTCTTCAGGAAGCGGCTCATTACAATTTCCTCCAAAAAGTCCGCAAAGCCATTTGTAGGTTGAATCGCCATGCTGGAGGGTGGGTACTGCTGCCATTCCCTCAGTATAGCCGTTCCAGGGATTAAAGGATAGTCCGGCGGGCTCAATTTCTGCGAGCAGACTATCCTGGAAGAAGCGCCAGCGCCGATCGTTGCCATAAACTGGCGATGTAGGGAAAATAATGCTTGCATCGTAGCCTGAATTCAGGTCATGGATCCAGGGAATTCCGGTTTCCAGCCAGTCATTTGTGTAATCTGCTTTCCACCGGATGAGCTCATACTCATTGCTGCTTCCCTGCCAGATTTCAGGGATAAAACACTGGATGGCCAGAATCGATGCTTGTGAGCTAAGGCAGGAACCAGTGCCTAATGGTGTGGCTTTGAAAGATCCTCCGGCATAGGAGGCAGGAGGGAGTATGTCAAGGGCAAATCCTACATGAATGCCGGTATTGTCATAAACCAGATTCGCCACGCGATCAAAGCCGTCAGCAAATTCCTGGTCGGTAATGCCTGCCTGGTTGGATGCTACGTGGATAATGGAGATCAGGTAGCGCTCATCCCCGTTTTTATCGTACAGCCTGGCCCAGTGATCCGGCCATTGCGAATTTAACGGGTTTACCAGGTACCGGTTTACCAGGTCCTCGATCTGTGCAGTTAGTTTGGGAGCAGGATCGCCGGAGGTTCCTGGGAAATCATCCATGAAACTAAATACTTCGTAGTTGTCGGTAGCAGCGTAAGATTCAATGTAAGGGGCAAGCACGAGATCAGTTCCAAGTACCGCGTTGAACAGCTCATCATGCGAGGCAGTGGATGTCTGCATCGGAGCCCAGTATGCCCAGTTGTCGGTTCCGGGGAGTCCCCAATAGGAGAAGGAGACCAGGTTTACACCCGCCTCAATCATCTGGTTGATAGCATAATCACGGTTTGCCTGGCTTTCCGACCATCCCAGGTGCCGGGCATCAGCCGGATGCATGGTATATAGCCCCGTATTGCTGGTCGGATTGAAATCGTAAAACTGGATGCCGTTCCTCCAGTTACCGCTAAAAAACATCGTAGCTTTTACGCTTTCTCCTTCGAGGTTTGGATTGGCCAGGTGGCCCCAGTAAGGACTTTGAGCAGTGGTTGGCTTCAGGCTTCCGATCAGAAGAGCCAGGAATATTATTCTGCGAACCATGATGGCGATGTTTGGGTGGACAAACAAAAATACAAAGTTATTAAAACTAGTTGTTTAATGTGATGTCTTATTTTTCTTTTGGCTCTTTGATCAGTTCAGAAACAGGCACTATTAATTCATAAATCCACTCCTGGTCCATCCAGCTGTTATAGTGAATGTGCAGGGTGTCGTTTACGATCTTTGAGTTTAAATTGAACCGCATGTAGATCATTTCACCGCCGGTCATAGCCAGGAGCTGGCTGAGGTAATCATTTCCGGGATACATGCCGGTCCGCATGATGCGGCCCTGTAAGATAACGGTATCCGCCGGGAATGCCCACAGACCGGAAAACAAAAATATACAACTTAAAGTGCAGGCAATTCGGATGAGTAATTTTGGGATCATAGGGAGTTAGTATGATGGGTGTATCGGAAGGATACATAAAACGGGTCTATTCCATAAAGTTAGCCATCAGGATTGTCTTTATTTAAACACTGTATAGTTTTCGGTAAGTTGGAACGATACGCTACAAACCTTCAGGAAGAACAACCGTCCCGCCTTCCATTGTTGCTTTCACGATGATCGCCTGGATCTGAGAGCCGGTCTGGCTAATTTTTATTTTTCGACCCCGCTTATCGGTGTAAGTGAGGAAGTTATTCCCGGCTACATAATCAACCGTCCTTGAGGAGCTGCTGATTTCTTCCTTTACTATCTTAAGCTGTGCCTCAGCCATAACCGTGTCTTCATAATAGAAATCTATCCTGCTCTGCTCCTTTTCATCGAGATAAACTGCTTCCCGGATATTAAAAATGTTTTTATGCGAGAAAAAGAAGGCTGATGACAGGGCTATTGTTCCCCGGATATATTTCACATCGCCAAGTTTAAAGCCTTGCTGAGTGTATCGGGTAATCAGGTCGGGGAGGGGTTCCGGATTGTCAATCCCGTCTGAAATTGCTCTGGCTATCCGGTCAGCCAGGGCAGAATTCCCATCAGAGGGGGTACTCCAGCTGAGCGTTACGAAGTACTTATCCTTTTGGAGGAGCACATAGAGGTCTGTTTTGGTCAGTTGCATGTGGTCCTTGTCTGAGCTTACTTCGAATCCAGCCATCCGTGTATGCGAGAAGATGCCAAAGGCAGCAGGGACATCTGTCATTTCATAGATGTAAACTTCAATCCGGTCGCCGCTGCCAGTGAGGTATGCTGCATTCAGCACCTGGCTGAATCCGTATTCGTAATAAACATCTGCACCCCCGTTGATAAGAATGTACAGGTCATCGTAGGGGTAAACCGCAGGAGCCTTATAGGTGGTAAGGCCTTCATAAAGGGTGGTATCCGGCGCCAGGGACATGATATTATCAACTGCATGAACCGTTTGGAATGCAGTGATGAGCACAAGCAGTGAGAGGGTCTTTGTCATCATTCCGGAGATCATGCTACTAAGATTTTTCTCAATTCAATATTTTCAAGTTCAGCAATGCCCAGTTGATGCGCAGCAGCATACTCTGTACTCATCACCATTCCGGGATCATACTCGAGGAAGGTGGCACAAACGGCATCCAGGGCAACCGGATCAGAACTGGCCAAAACCTTATGTTCTTCTATAACTTCACCCGGACCATGAGGACCACTATTTATAATAAACGCTGTGGAATCAACCACTGTCAGGTCGGCCAGGCGCAGGGTATTCACATCGGCGATGCATTGAGCCAGCCGGTTGTTGTCAGTTGGATGTTTTCCGGTGGCGCTGTGAAAGAGGACATTTGTAGCGCGTGAACAAAGCCCCATCATGTTCTTCAGGCTGCAGGTCAGAAATGCTGCGTCGTGGTGTTTGGAGATCGGAATATTGATGAGCGTGTCCAGGTCAAGCAACTCCCCGATCATTTCCGCCTCCTTCAGGATCAGGCCTTTTTCAATGGCAAATACCTTTTTCCCCTGGCTCCGCGTGGTTTTTTGAAGAAGCCCGCTATGCGATTCATAATAAGCGGATTTTTTCCAGTTGTCTTCGTTATCGGCACCGATCACCATAACTTCAGAAGCCCCTGCGTCGAAGCACATTTTCAGCACCGCAAATGAGATGTCAGGGTTGGTATAGGTTCCGGGATTGGTGAAGTCGCCATTGATAAGCAGGCCAACCTTGCTTCCGGATGAAACAAAGCTGGAAATGCCTCCAAGGGCCTCCACGGCCTGAACGGTTGCTTTGTAATAATCCCTTCCCTCAGCTACAATCACTTTAGCGGTGTTTTTGAGGGTAGCAGCGCTGGCTTTTCTGAACAGAGAGCCGGGAAGGAGGGACAGGGAACCGAAGGTAGCTGCCAGGTTTACAAATTTTCTTCTGGTGATCTTATTTTGCATTGTCGGCTTTTTTTGTTGATAAACAAATATAGGATTTTCTTAATCTGATTATCATTTTTTAACAGGATCTGATAGTAACAATAACGATATCTTTTTCATTTTTTAAGCTGAGTAGGCTATCTTTGCGGCAAAAGCGAAAGGTTTGAAATGCTGGCGAAAAGAATCATTCCTTGCCTGGATGTCAGGGACGGGCAAACAGTAAAAGGTGTAAACTTTGTAAATATTCGTGAAGTCGGTGATGCCGTTGAACTCGGGGCCGAATATGCCCGGCAGGGAGCCGATGAGCTGGTATTTCTTGATATCACAGCTTCCCATGAAGGAAGAAAGACCTTTGTCGACCTGGTTAAGCGGATTGCCCATACACTGAATATTCCTTTTACCGTTGGGGGAGGTATTAATGAACTGAAAGATATTGATGCCCTGCTCAGCGCCGGGGCAGATAAGGTATCAATCAATTCTGCTGCGATCCGTAAGCCGGAGCTGATAGACCAGATGGCCCTGAATTTTGGAAGCCAGTTTGTTGTTGTTGCCATTGATGCCAGGGAAGTTGACGGACAGTGGAATGCTTACATAAACGGGGGTCGTATCCCTGTTGATAAAGAGCTGTTCAGCTGGGCAAAAGAGGCGCAGGAACGCGGGGCAGGGGAGATTCTGTTTACCTCGATGAACCACGATGGTACAAAAAACGGCTTTGCCTGTGATGCACTTGCCCGGATGTCGGACATGCTCTCCATCCCAATTATTGCCTCCGGAGGTGCCGGAAACATGGAACACTACGCCGAGGTGTTCACGAAAGGGAAAGCAGATGCCGGACTGGCAGCAAGCATTTTTCACTTTAAGGAGATCACCGTTCCCCAGCTTAAGGAATATCTTAATGGGCAGGGGATCCCGGTTCGGATATAGTACTGAAACAAAGTTTTTAATTTAGTTTAAGCATAAAAGAATGGAATTTCTTAAAGAATTGCAGGATCTTATCGATACACGTAAAGCAGAAATGCCTGAGGGATCCTATACCACAAAACTATTTACGAAAGGGATCAATAAAATCGCACAAAAGGTAGGCGAGGAGGCCGTAGAGCTGGTAATCGAGGCAAAAGATGATAACGATGAGCTCTTTGTGAACGAGGCTGCCGATCTGATGTACCACCTGCTGGTATTACTTTCTGCAAAAAATATGAGGATCGAGGATGTGGTAAAGATCCTTGAGGACAGGCATCGTAAAGCCTAAAGTTTATTTACCATCCTGATAAAGTCATCATTCGGATGGATCCCCTTTTCATCAGCTGAAAATTCAGGTTTGATCCGCTCCACGAAATACAATTTCATCGTGCCGATGTTTTTTGCTTCTACATCGCCCTGAAGGGAGCAGATGAAATAGTCTTTGATGTATTCGTAGGTAGTTTCGGAGATGCTTACCTTGTTGACTTCCCCGAGGTTTTCCACCCGGGCGGCAGCATTGACGGTTTCACTCCAGATGTCGTAGGCAAACTTCTTTCTTCCTACAACCCCTGCTACAACAGGTCCGGTATGGATCCCAATCCTTAACTCCCAGCCGGGACTATTGGGCTTTGGATTTACGCGGTTCCGAAGCATGTAATCCTGTATTTCGAGACCCGCCAGTACTGCATCAACCGGGTTCGATTTATTTCGCAGCGGAAGCCCTCCGGCGCACATATAGGCATCACCAATCGTTTTGATCTTTTCAAGATAGTGTTTACCGGTGATTTCATCAAATTTGGCAAAGTAGTCATCCAGGATGGCAACGAGATCTTTCGGTTCCAGTTCCCGTGTATTTTTGGAGAAGTCCTTGAAATCGGTGAAGACCACCGTAACAAATTTATAGTAGCGTGTACCAGCTTTCCCTTTTGATTTCAGTTGCCTGGCGACCTCAAAAGGCAGAATATTCAGAAGCAGTCGCTCCGATTTTTCCTGCTCACCTTCAATAAGTCGCTTTTGTTCTTCAATTTCGGACTTCTGGTTTTCGAGGAGGGCATTAGCCTGTTCCAGGCGCTCAGTGATAGCGAGCATCCGCCGGTTTTGCTTGTAGAGCTCTTCCTCCTTGAGCATGATTGGGGTAATATCAGATTCTACAGCAATGAGTTTCAGGATCTCTCCCTGATCATCCAGCTGCGGGGTAAAGAAAGTCTGGAACCATTTTTTCCCCGATGGCAGGTTGTGCCGTGTTTCCACGCTGGAGGGTTTCTTTGTCAGGAAGCATCGTCCGGCTTCCCGGGTGAAGTCTTTAAAACCTTTTATGGTATTGATATTATCCCCGTATTGACTTTTGAAATCCTTGAAGGTTATCTCATGCAGCCTCTCGAACCCATCGTTTGCCCACTCCAGGTATCCTTCCTTATTTATGATGATGAAGGCATTGGGGGCGTTCTCCGTAATGTTCGCTTTTTGCTCCAGCACCTGTCTTTCTTCTTCGTACTGGGTCATCTTTGACCGGATGCGTGTGAGGGTCTGCCCGATACTAAGAGCCTTGTTCACGCGCGACCTAAGCTCGTTTATGTCGATGGGTTTCGTGATAAAGTCAAAGGCCCCAAAACGGAATGCCTCAGCAAAATTTTCGTCAGTTTTGTAGGCTGTAATAAAAATTACCGGGATCTCTTTAAGTTCCTTGTCCTCCTGCAGGAGCTTCAGGGCGTCAATACCAGAAAGCTCCGGCATCCGCATGTCCATAAGGATAAGATCGGGGATGATGCGACGGGCCTTTTCGAAACCTTCAAGACCATTTTCGGCAAAGAAAATATCGTACTTGGTTTTTTCTGCACTCAGGACGCCTTCAATCAGCTTGCTGTTATGAATATTATCGTCTACTACAAGGACCTTATAACCCATTTGATGGAATTTCAGTACATTTTAAATAAAAGTAGCAAAAAAAATCAGTTCAGAGAATATTCTTTTACACAGAGCAAAAAAAAGGGGGCTTTACGGCCCCCTTAGAAGTATACCTGAAAAACAGGACTACTCAAAATTCTCCAGTGTATCTTTAATAATCGCAATGGCTTCGAACAATTGTTCCTCAGTAATAACCAGGGGAGGAGCGAAGCGGATAATATGCTCATGGGTTGGTTTGGCGATAAGGCCGTTCTCTTTCATGGCCACACAAACATCCCAGGCACTCTTTCCATTCATCGGCTTGATGACGATGGCATTCAGCAATCCTTTTCCTCTTACCAGCTCAATGCGTTCATGGCTGTCAGCCAGCTTCTGCATTTCTGCCCTGAAGATCTTACCCAGCCTCTCTGAATTTTCAGCAAGCTTCTCATTCTTCAGCACCTTTAAGGCAGCAATACCTACTTTTGCCGCAATCGGGTTGCCACCATAGGTTGAACCATGTTCACCCGGCTTGATACACAGCATGATGTCATCATCGGCCAGCACGGCGGAAACCGGGTACATGCCTCCGGAGAGGGCTTTTCCCAGGATCAGGATGTCGGGACGGACACCTTCATGATCACAGGCCAGCATTTTGCCGGTTCTGGCCAGGCCGGTCTGCACTTCGTCAGCAATGAAAAGCACGTTCTTCTCCTTACACAGATCGGATGCAGCTTTCAGGTAACCGTCGTCCGGAACGTAAACACCTGCTTCACCCTGAATGGGCTCTACCAGGAATCCTGCAACATTCGGATCTTCAAGTTCTCTTTTCAGGGCATCCAGGTCGTTGTAGGGGACCACAACAAATCCGGGGGTGTAGGGGCCAAAACCCTTGTATGAATCCGGATCGGTAGACATGGAGATGATGGTGATGGTTCTCCCGTGGAAGTTCCCTTCACAAACAATGATCCTGGCTTTGTTTTCCGGGATGCCTTTTTTCTCATAGGCCCATTTACGGCAGAGCTTCAATGCAGTTTCATCCCCTTCGGCACCAGTGTTCATCGGGAGTACCTTATCGTAACCAAAGTACTTGGTAATGTACTCTTCATATTCACCCAGCGAATCATTGTAAAATGCCCTGGAAGTCAATGCCAGCGTATTGGCCTGATCTGTCATGGCTTTTACAATTGCAGGATGACAGTGGCCCTGGTTCACAGCGGAATAGGCTGAGAGAAAGTCGAAATATTTTTTCCCTTCAACGTCCCAGACATAAATGCCTTCACCTTTCGATAACACAACAGGCAGCGGGTGGTAATTATGCGCACCGTACTTGTCTTCTTTCTGAATAAAATCCTTACTGGTCATTGTTTCTTATCGTTTATTAGTTTTTGATTTTGAATTTACATACGTAAGTTTTGAATTTTTATACATTTAAAAAATGATAAAAAGCAGTTTTTTTGATAACCTGGGCAAAAAATACAGATGTGCCTTAACAAAAGGTTAAAGATAGGGTAATATTGAGTTAATCAGAAAGTGTGCAAAAGGCTTTTTTTTTGTGTAGCTAAATTGATGGTATGAAAAAATATTTCCTTGTTTTACCGGCATTCCTGATGCTTTCCTGCACTACCCAGAAAAAAACTCTGATACCTTTTAATCCTTCACACAGCATGCTTTCTGAGCAGGAATTATACACGGGAACCAGGAACTTCCGGGACATGGAATCTGCACTAAATGAAAGGGAGAAAGTCGTTAAGCTTGTGCTGGCGAATAAGGGTTTGGATGAACTTCCCGAACAAATTAAAGAGTTCCCGTATTTGCAGAGCCTGGATCTTTATCGGAACAAGCTGCATGATCTTCCTGATTTTCTTGCATCCATGCCTTACCTTCAGAACCTTTACCTGAATGAAAATTCATTCAAAAGATTTCCCGAAGTACTCTTTGAATGTGACTCGCTCCAGTCAGTTCTCCTGAAGAGGAACGATATCACCAGGATTCCCCGGGGGATCGGGAAGATGAAGCAGTTGAAGCACCTTACCTTCACCCAGAACAAAATTACTTCCCTCCCCGCTGCGCTTTTTAAACTGGAAAACCTTGAAACGCTGGGCCTGCGGAATAATCAGCTGACAGCTATTCCAGAGGGCATCAGCAAGCTTAAAAAGCTTAAAAAACTGAATTTGCGGGGCAACCAGATTAAAAAACTGCCTGACTCCTTCGTGGAGCTGAAGCTGGAAGAACTGGTATTATCTCAAAATCCTATGGATCAGGATTATGTGGATGAACTCAGAAAGCAAATGCCGGATACCCGGATTGAATTTGAATAGGTTATATCCTTATGTTTAGCTATTCAGGGCCTCAATTATACTTGCCTCTTTTGGTACTCAGGTAGCCCTACCGAAATCTGCTTAAAATCTTAAGGTTTCAGATGGCATGAATCGTTACAGGCATTCAGCACAGGTAGATTATGCCCTTTCAATGATCATAAGGGGTGCATGCTGTATGAGATGCTATTAAATTAAAATAGCCACGAGAACCTTTAAGGCTCAACGCAGCAAATTGCACAGATTTATCCGGATTGAAAATAGAGAGTAAAAAAAAGCGCCCCCAACCGGGAGCGCTTTGATATCAGTATTATGCAGGGAAGGAGACTACTTAACTATCAGTTGACCTGTTGATAATACTTCCTGACTATTGCTGACACTGATGGTGTACATTCCGGCTCTTAGCTCGGTAACATCGAGATTGACTTCAGTATACATTGTGGAGGCTGAAAGTACAACCTGACCTGAGAGATTGTATACGTTTATGTTGACAGCTTCCTGAGAGGCATTGTCAAAAGTAACTGTTGCAAATTCAGTTGCAGGATTCGGGAAAACTTTCACATTAGTTTTCTGAGAATTTACAGCTACGAAATCAACCTGCGCATCATAGCAGGTACCTGCTATGCTGGCATCGTAAGTATCATCAGCAAAAGTAAATGACCAGCTACCTGCCCAATGTCCGTCTGTCAGACAGGGATTGAAGGCACCCTTGAAGATCACTTCGTCGAAAAAGGAATCCAGACCCTCGAATGAAGCGCCTTTTACGTCAAGACTGTCGGCAGGTACGGGGTTTGACTGAGATACTCCCATAGCATCGTTTACGCTGTTGCCGGCTTCAGCAAAGTAGGCAACAAAAGCATCCGCTGAATCCTGGGGGATGGTATAGATAGGCTGTGCCAGTTCATCTTCTGGTGAGTAAACGCTGAAGATTCCATCAGCAGTTCCACCAGCAACATTCTGGAAGACGTTGTTTTCAATTTTCAGGGCGCCCTTGTTCCACTGTGTGAAAGAACCTCCCATGGCACCATCGGCAAAATCTTCAACATATTCTACGCGGATACCTTTCTGCTGCTCGGCAAATACAGAGTTGTGGTATTCACCACCCCAGTATTCGCGGAGAGTAAGGGCACGGTTCCCTGCATCAGGACCTGAACCGATGTAGGTAACGTTAGAGAAAACAGGCGTTGCATTCGGGGTACCCCAACGGTTGCTGCTGGGTCCGCCATCGTGCTCACCAAAATTATCACCGGTACCGTCTGCAGATTGCTCAGTGTAAGCAAACTGTACCATACCGTGGAATCCTTCGTCGATGTCATACGAATCATCAGCGCAGTCAGAAACGATGGCATGCTTAATATTAACGCTACCACCAAACCATTCGATACCGTCGTCATCGTTACCCATGATCTCAACGAAATCGATGGTGGTTCCTGAACCAACTGCTCCGAGTGTCAGACCATTGATCTCTTCATCGGGAGCCAGCTCACTGCCTCCGTGACGAATGGAAACATACTTCAAAACTCCGGAGTTGTCATCTTCAAGGTCCCCGCCATAGAGAGCACCAGCCTCCTCCGGGACACCCTCAATACCATTGTCGTTGGTCAGGTTGTTGTGGGTTCCTTTTCCAAGGATGATAAGTCCGCCCCAGCTTCCTTTTACATCAGTACCCTGATCCAGGTTGTCATCATCAGAAGCCGTGAAAATAATTGGAGCTTCAGCAGTTCCTTCTGCCATGATCTTGCCACCTCTCTTGATGATCAGTGCAGAAGCACTTTCACCGGTTCCGAGATAACCTTTAATGATGGTGCCGGGCTCTATGGTCAAGGTTGCACCATCCTCAACGAAAATGAAACCATCCAGGTAATAGACATTATCACTGGTCCAGGTAACATCGCTGCTGATATTATCTACTACGTCTACATCGGCAGCAGTTGTGAAAGCAGCGGTCATCATGAGGCTTAATACGAATAAAGTAATCTTCTTTTTCATAATTTTTGAATAGTTGTGTTAAACAAAATATTGTGATACAAATATTGTGTATCTGAGACCGAATCGCCTTAAGGTATTGTTACTTCTAGTTGAAGTTTGCATGAAACAAAAAAGGAGGCTATGCCTCCTTTTTTAAGCTTTGAATTGTACGGATTAATTCAGATCGTAACTTACACTCAGAGAGAAGGTTCTGCCGAAACTATACTCTCTGAAAGAGTAGGTATCCCCGTTGCTCATAGTAATGTTTTGCTTAAACTTCGGGTTGAGTATGTTATCCACAGCTACCTCCAGTGTAAATTTTTTGTAAAGTCGCTTCCCGATATTAAAATTCAGCATTGGGCATGGCTGTTCATAGACATCTGGGGTAAACCGTTTGTTGATGATAACGATCTTGGGTCCCTCAACATTGAAGGCAAGGTTTGCATGTAATCCCAGTTCTTCATTTTCATAATGTATAAAGGTATTGATCATGTAGGGTGCCTGTCCGTATAGGGGGCGCACCGCCGGAAAGAGGGTATCGATCTCCCTGGCCTGTTCAAGGCGTTCCGGATCAACCGGGGTTTCTGAGTAGATGTAGGTAAAATTCCCCCCGAAGTCAAGGTTGCGAAGCCCCATAAACCCAAGGTTCTTGCGGATTTCCAGTTCGACACCATACAGGTACGAATCCTCGCCGTTGCGGAACTTGGTCAGGTTGGTATTGTCCTGCCTGTAAAAACGCTCAATCGGGTCCTTGATCATCTTATAGAAAAGGCTCAGGGATATCATTTCGCCGGGCCGCATAAAATATTCCCAGCGGAAGTCGAAATTATCTACCGTACCCCGATGCAGGTCAGGATTTCCCTGAATGTTGGTTCCTTCCGTATATTCATAGAAAGTGAAGGGGGCCCGTTCCCTGAATGAGGGGCGGGTGACACTGCGACTGTATCCCATGCGGAAATTCATGTTGTCAATGGCTTCAATTTTCAAATTTACCGAGGGAAGGTAGTCCAGGTTTGTTGTATCCCCGGGAAGGTACATCCGGCGCTGGGATACACGCAGGTCCATATCGTTTGTATCAACCTTATTTTCAATAAATATGTCCCCATATTCCGCCCTTATTCCCCCAATAAGCCTGATGCGATCTGTAATGCTGATATCGGCCATTACATAGGCCGCAGAGATGACATCCCTGCCCCTGTAGCTAAGGCGTGTATTTTCAAAGAAGTCGTTTGCATAGTATACCCCGCTCATGGAGTAATCCCCGTCAACCAGGCTTCCTGAAATGATGTTAGCTTCACTAAGGTAGTCTGACGGGTTTCCGTTATAATCTGTTACCGCTGAACGCTGGTTCACAGTGAACCTGTTTTCATCCGAATTCCTGAATTTCTCCAGGTAAGCTAGTCCGGTCTTGATTTTTGAAGAGGTGGTAAACGGGATGGTAATATCGAGTTTGTTATCCCAGTTGTTCTCGTACATTTCGCGGTAACGCCGTTCAGGTTTACGGTTCGACCTGACGAAATATGTTTTTTCAATACTACCGTCATCAGCATGCCTTTCAATTACTTCGTTAATGAAGAATCGCATATCCGGTGTGTTCTGAACCGAATGGGAATAGGAACTCATCCATTCGATTTTTGCCTGTTTCATTTCAGAAAAAACGTGGGTACCACTGATTTGAGCAACACTCAGCGAGCGGCCCAGGTATTCAAGGCTGTATTTCTCCATATCGTAATCATCTGAATAGTAGGTGTGTCCTTCCAGGAAGCGGGCAGTGCTTTCTCCGTTTTGGGTGTGCATCAAATTTACCCCGATTTTGTTGTTCGCATTTAACTTTGCGTTGAGCCCCAGGAGACTGCTCCAGATGTTTTTTTCCGAACCGCTGGTTTCTGATAATAATTCATCTGCGGTAGCGGTATTGGCATTTTGCGCAGAGTACTCATCAAGCCGGCCATCGTCATAGTATGACTGTGAGGTTTTGTAGCTTATTGAAGCGATATACCCCAGTTCAGCGCCGTTGTCAGAGAGATCTGCCTGATCACCAAAAGACAGGGAATAGCTATGATTAAGGGGAGCAGTGGTTTTATACGGGCTCCAGATTTTGCTGAATGCGCTGGAATATTCATTCACCAAAGGTACATTCTCCGGGTTGGTCGGATTGGCAATTTCTACGCCGGTCAATTCATCAGGAAGCGACCTGGTTCCGTCATCGAATGCCAGCCAGTCCGTTTTTCCTCCCTCATACCTTAAGAAGTGATCATGAAAGTGTGTATTGGTATTCACCTCAAAGGCTGCTTTTGCACTTAGGGTAAACTTTGCCGGAAACTGTTTTGTCTGGATATCTACAAGTCCACTTGTGAAACTAGGTTTGTCCGGAGAATAGGATTTCATTACCGTCATCGTTTCAATCACATTGCTGGGGAACAGGTCCATCTGGACGGTGTTGTAATTGGGGTCGAGTCCAGGAATCTCCGCGTTGTTCAGGGTAACTTTCATGTACCGGTCACTCAGTCCCCGAACATAAACATACTTATCACCCTGTACCGATACACCGGTAACCCTTTTTAGTGCCGATGCTGCATCACTGTCGCCCAGGCGGGATATCTGCTGGGAGGAAATCCCATCAAGTACGTTGGCAGACTTCCGCTGCAGAACCTGCAGGGCGGCTTCAGTTTTCTGGATCGAGCGGGCTACTACCTTAACTTCAGCCAGCTCGGTTAATGCTTCAGAGAGACTTGCATTAATCATGGTTGGTTCTCCTGCTTTTACAGTAACACCTTCTATTTGCAGGGTTTCAAATGATACAAAAGAAATAAGTACGGTATAAGTTCCGGGTTCAAGATTCCCCAGTTTGTAATTTCCATCAAAATCGGTAATGGTCCCGGTTGTGGTGCCTTCTATCTGTATGGTGGCGCCAATCAGGGATTCACCCGTTGTCTCGTCGAGGATTTTACCCATAATCGATCCGTTCTCACCATATATGAAGTACGGGGTTGCTAACATTAAATTAATGAGCAGAATTAATTTTTTCATTGAAATTGCGTTTAATTTGTATATTCCGGTCGTCTAACTAGTTGAAAATCAATACATGTAAAATACTACATACCTAATCGAAATGTATAAAGAATACCTACCCGGCTAGCTTTGCAAATAGTTATGATATGTTTAAATTTTCGTTAAATTGCCCGGTAATAGTCGGTTGGGAATATAACTTTCCGAAGTAGAAACCACTGACAATTGAATTATTTATTTGTATATTGCTGACTGGTAATTAGTTTAATGGAAAAGGAAAACTACAAGATCCTTATCGTCGATGATGAGAAAGACATATTGGAATTTCTGAGCTACAATCTGAAGCGTGAGGGATTCTCAATTATACAGGCGGAAGATGGAAAATCTGCCATTGATATGACCCAGAAATTTAAACCGCATTTGATTCTTCTTGATGTGATGATGCCCGGGATAGACGGGATTGAAACCTGCGAGAAAATCCGGATGATCCCCGGCAACGAGAATACCATCATCGCCTTCCTGACAGCCAGGGGTGAGGACTATTCACAGGTAGCCGGTTTTGAGGCTGGGGCTGATGATTACATTACAAAACCTATAAAACCCAAGGTACTTATCAGCAGAATCAATGCCTTGCTGAAGCGGATCCATTGGGTGCCGGAACCCTATGAAGGGGAATCCTCACGCATTGAAATGGGCGACCTTGTGATTGACCGGGAAAAGTACACGGTGTTTAAAGAGAAAAAAGAAATCATCCTGCCGAAAAAGGAGTTTGAACTGCTCCTGCTACTCTCTTCCCGTCCGGGAAAAGTATTTACACGTGATGAGATCTTTGATGTGGTCTGGGATGACAATGTAATTGTCGGTGACCGGACAATCGATGTACACATTCGTAAATTAAGGGAAAAGATAGGAGAGGATTATATTAAAACCATCAAGGGAGTAGGCTACAAATTTGCGGAATAAAGCCTCCATTTAATTTTCTGTCTGTTCTTCACTCAGTTTTTTGATGGGGTTTCACAACCTCAACCCCTGCAAATAAGCATTTTCTTAAGGAGTACCTCTGTCAGGAAGGAAATTTTCTGTTATTTCCCATTGGTAATCTATTGTTTTTCACTAACTTCATTAGAGCTATTCCCGAAAGCCCAGTTAAATAATGATTAAAGAATAGTTAGAATATGTTTTAAAATCAGCCGAAATGAAATGAATTTAACATTAATGTAACATTAAATTCACCCTAACCTAACTTTCTGCATCTATTTTCGTGGTCAAACAAAAATCAATGTAATGAAAAGAATTACTACACTTATGCTAATTTTCTGTTTTGTGGCAGGGTATGCACAGAGCGGGGATGAGTTCACACCATCGGGCAGTGCTTATGCCAAGATATTCTTTAACTACCATTCTGATTTCAGTGATGAATCAGCATTCGAGGTGGAAAGAGGATATTTCGGATACAAGTACAAGCTTACCAAGGAATTTTCGGCCAACATTCTCCTGGATGTTGGATCCCAGAAACTAACGGTAGTTGATTCATCAGGTCTAAAGCTCGATGCAAGTTCAAATACCGAGTTAACTGCATTTCTGAAAAACGCGAACATAAGCTATAAGAAGGGAAACCTAACGCTGGATATAGGTGTGATCGGCCTTCAACAGGTATCGGTTTCGGAAAAACACTGGGGACACCGCTATATTTATAAAGCTTTTCAGGATGCAGCCGGTATGGCACACACTGCTGACCTTGGGATTATGGCTGCCTATAAATTTGGGGATATGTTTTCTGCTGATCTTACCCTGAGGAATGGCGAAGGCTATAAAACACTCAGTGTAGATAACAACCTGCTTACCAGTTTGGGATTGACCCTGACTCCGGTTAAGGGATTGACTGTCAGGGCATTTTATGATTATCTAAGTAAAAATGACGTAGCCAAGATTACCTTGTCTCATTTTGTTGGATATAGCAATAAGAAAATTACCATTGGGGCAGAACACAATATTCAATTGAATAATGGTAATACTGAGAACCATGACCTGAACGGTTTTTCTGTTGCAGCCAGCTATAACATTAATGATAGTTTTGAGTTATTTGGTCGTTTTGACCACATAGGTTCCAATACACTGGCAACAGAAACGGATCCGTGGAATCTGAGTAAAAATGGAAATTACCTGATTGCCGGTCTGCAATACTCTCCCATCAAAAACATCCAGTTTGCACTTAACTACCGTGGTGATATGCCTGCTGATGATGCTGAAGATATGGGGCATGCAGCATACCTGAATTGCCAGTTTGCATTCTAGCGGAGAGACGATTAATTACGCCTCTACTTAGTTATTACAGGCACCCTCGTTTTGGGGGTGTTTTTTTTTGCCCGCTTATCTGGTGTTCCGGAATTTATGGCTGAACCTGTCAAAACCAGACTAATTTGGACATTCGGTGTCAGAGAGTTTTGCATTCTGCCATTCAGCAAACACCTTTATGTATAGCTATTGATCAGCTGCGACGCGATGTATCGTGTCACTAAACGTCCCTTATATCTGGTCGCATAACATTTCCCCCTCAAATATTAATACAAGGTTAACAGGCGCATAATATTCAGTTAACACTACGTAGGGATATTTGTGACAGCTAATTATAAATTAAGAATGCTATGAAAACTATGTTAAAATTATCTTTTCTCCTGATGGTTGTTTCTCTTGCTTTTACCTCCTGTAAAAAAGATGAGAAGACCATTAAAATTGATGGTTCCAGTACTGTTTTCCCAATTACTGAAGCAGTTGCTGAAGAATTCAGAAGTGAAATGAGTAATGTCAGGGTAACGATCGGTATCTCCGGAACCGGTGGGGGTTTTAAAAAATTTGGCCGTGGTGAAACCGATATTTCAGATGCTTCACGCCCAATTAAGCAAAAGGAAATCGACATTTGTAAAGAGAATAGTATCAGCTATGTAGATCTTACAGTGGCATTTGACGGCCTGGCAGTGATTGTGAATCCTGAGAATACCTGGGTAGATTATTTTACAGTGGAAGAGCTGAAGAAGATCTGGGAACCTGCTGCTGAAGGAAAAATCGTAAAGTGGAACCAGATCCGTCCTGAGTGGCCTGATCAGGAACTTCAATTGTTCGGTCCCGGTGTGGCATCCGGAACGTTTGACTACTTCACTGAAGCAGTTGTAGGTGAAAGTGGTTCAAGCCGTGGTGATTTTACCGCCAGTGAGGATGACAATGTCCTTGTTCAGGGTGTTGCCACCAGCAAGTATGGACTGGGCTTTTTTGGACTGGCTTACTATGAAGAAAATGCAAACAAGCTGAAACTGGTAGCTGTTGACGGTGGTGAAGGCCCTGTGAAGCCTTCTATTGAAACTGTAAGCAACGGTACTTACTCTCCACTTTCACGTCCCCTGTTTATTTACCTTAACAGTAAAGCTGCCAAACGTGAGGAAGTGAAGAAATTTGTATCCTTCTATCTTAAGAATGCTCCGAAACTGTCAAAAGAAGTCGGTTATGTTCCGCTGCCTGCTGAAGAATATGCCGTGCAGACAAAGAAGTTTGAAGATTTTCTGAAGAGTTTATAAGCTTTTAAATTAACAGATAGCGTTCGTCAGGACGCTATCTGCATGCATTACGACTGATGATAAGGAAAAAGGAATTTGTAATTGAGAAGTTTCTCCAGCTGAGTGCGATCATTACCATCTTAACAACGATTGGTATCGTACTGGTTCTGACAATTGAAGCTTTTAAATTTTTCACTGAGGTTTCCATTATCGACTTTTTCACCAAAACGGATTGGACACCGCTCTTTTCGAAGAAGCAATACGGTATATTACCTCTGCTTTCAGGAACTCTGCTGACTTCCTTTATTGCCATCCTGATTGCTTTACCCATCGGGCTGGTGATCGCAATTTACCTGAGTGAATACGCTCCACGCAGGGTCAGGAATTTTGTAAAGCCTGCACTCGAACTTCTGGCGGCTGTACCTACTGTTGTGTATGGATTTTTTGCCCTGATGGTTGTCACGCCTTTTCTGCAAACTATCATTCCGGGTATGTCCGGTTTTAACTCGCTTTCGGCAGGTTTTGTTATGGGGATCATGATCATCCCCATTGTTTCATCCCTGAGCGAAGATGCACTGAACGCTGTCCCGATGAGTCTTCGGGAGGCATCCTACGGCATGGGGTCAACGAAATTGCAGACAGCCAGGCGCGTTGTTGTTCCTGCAGCTTCCTCCGGAATTGTAGTTTCGGTTATCCTGGCAATATCCAGGGCTGTTGGAGAGACAATGATCGTGGCCATTGCAGCCGGGCAGCAGCCCCGGTTAACAATAAACCCGCTGGTCCCTGTTGAAACGCTCACTACCTACATCGTGCAGGTAAGTCTGGGCGATGTTGCTCATAATTCCGTGGAATACCGAACCATTTTTGCGGCCGGAATTACGCTCTTCATGTTTACCTTTGCCCTCAATACGGTCAGCCATTGGCTAAAAAACAAATACCGGGAAAGATATGAGTAGGATCATTAAAATAAACCGTTTGAAAAATTCAGGGTTCCAGGTGCTTGGTATCATAGGAACCCTCATCGGCCTGGTGTTGCTGGCGATCTTCATCGGAGATATCCTCATGGACGGTTTAACCCGTATCGACTGGGATTTCATTACCAGTTTGCCCAGCAGGTTCCCGGAAAAGTCGGGCATCTTTACTGCCATGATGGGATCGATCTGGATCCTCCTTATGACAGCCATAATTTCTTTTCCAATCGGGATAGGAGCCGGAATATATCTTGAAGAATATGCCACAAAATCCAGGTTATCGAAGATCCTTGAGATCAACATTTCGAATCTGGCGGGTGTACCATCAATAATTTATGGTCTCCTTGGGCTTGAAGTTTTCGTACGCATCCTGCATTTTGGAAGCTCACTGCTTTCAGGAAGCTTAACGCTTGCTTTATTGATTCTACCGATCATTATTGTGGCAACACGTGAGAGTATAAAAGCCGTACCCCAATCAATCCGTGATGCTTCCTATGCTTTAGGGGCTTCAAAATGGCAGACTATCCAGCACCAGGTGATACCTGCTTCTTTTGGGGGAATCATGACAGGTGTGATCCTGGCTCTTTCAAGAGCAGTGGGGGAGGCGGCTCCGCTTATCGTTGTCGGGGCCCTTGCATACGTACCGTTTGCACCCAAAACTCCTATGGATGATTTTTCGGTAATGCCCATCCAGATTTTTAACTGGATATCCCGGCCCCAGCACGGTTTTATCGAAAATGCGGCGGCGGCGATAATAATATTGTTGATAATAACTTTCGGGATGAATGCCATTGCAATTTATCTCAGAAGCAGATGGCAAAAGAGAATTTCCTGGTAAAAGGTGAGAATATTTATTCTTAAATGATATGATTTCTGTAATGACTAACGAAGAAAATAAAGTCCTGAATACAAACTTACTGATTCCAAAAACTGATCCTTCAAAGGATAAAGATTACAAGATCAGGACTGAGCATGTAGATGTTTTTTATAAAGATTTTCAGGCGCTTAAAAATATTAATCTGAAGATCAGACCCTATACCGTAACAGCCCTGATCGGTCCTTCAGGATGTGGCAAGTCAACCTACCTGAGGATCTTCAACCGCATGAACGATTACATTGAAGGATTTCGTCTGGAAGGTAAAGTATTGGTTGATGATGTGGATCTGTATAAGGATAAAGTTTTGCTGGAGAGGCTAAGGAAAGATGTGGGCATGGTGTTCCAGAAGCCGAATCCTTTTCCCAAAACGGTCTTCGAAAATGTAGCCTATGGCTTAAAAATCCAGGGTGTAAAGGACAAGCATTTTATCCAGGAACGGGTTGAACATGCGCTGAAGCAGGTTGTGTTGTGGAATGAGGTAAAAGACGACCTGAAAAAGAATGCACTTGCCTTATCCGGGGGGCAGCAACAAAGGCTTTGTATTGCCCGTACCCTGGCGGTTGAACCGAATATTATACTCATGGATGAGCCGACTTCTGCCCTGGACCCGCTCTCTACCGGAAAAATCGAAGAACTGATCTTTGAACTTAAAAATGAATATACCATACTGATTGTTACCCACAACATGCAACAAGCCGGACGGGTAAGTGACCGGACCGCGTTCTTTTATTTAGGGGAACTGGTTGAAGAAGGACTGACCAAGGATATTTTCCTGAACCCTAAGAAGGAACGGACCCAAAATTATATCACTGGCCGTTTCGGTTAATTTTCAGGTATTTTAGTAAATTATGCGAATAAACTTATAGACGGTACAGAATGAAACCACTTGAATATGAAATTGACCGACTGAAGGAGATCTTTTTGGAAATGGCCGAAATGGTTCGTGATCAGATAGCCCTTACCAAGGAAGCTCTTCTGACCGGTGACGCTGAAGTTGCCGGTGAGGTTATGCGGAAAGAGGGAAGGGTGAATGCTTACGAACTTACCATCGACAGGGAGTGCGAGGATTTTCTTGCGCTACAGTCGCCTGTTGCGGTAGATCTGCGCCTGGCCATTGCCATATTGAAAATGTCAGGAAGCCTGGAGCGAGTGGGAGACCATGCATTCAGAATTTCCAGCTTTATCTATGATGATGAATTAAAACTGAAGAAGGACCTTATTACCCTGTTGCAGCTACCCCTGCTGTTTGATGAAATTGATGAAATGCTGGGACTTGTTCTGGAGGCTTTCGAGAAAGGGGATGCCCAAATTGCCAAAGCGGTCTTTAAAAAGGATAAACACCTCGATAAAATAAACAAGAAGGTGCCGAAGCTCTTGGAAGAGTACTTTGAAAATACGAAGGCCAGCTTCTCAAACCTGATCTTGCTTACCCGGGTAGTGGGAAAAATAGAGCGCGCCGGGGATCAGATAAAAAATATGGCGGAAGAGACGATTTTCTACCTCGATTCAAAGGTCATAAAACATAAGAAAAAGAATAAACGCATTGTAAAACGCTTCAGCCTTAAAAACCTGGGACCGGAATAGAAAGCAATTATTTAGGTCTAAAAAAAAAGCCTGTTTAAATTAAAACAGGCTTTTTTTTTAAAACAATATTAGAAAGTGCTCATTTTGTTAAAACGGTTCTGATTCGAAAAATCACGGAACGATTTATAGATGTTGTTCACATGCAGTATGAGGTTCTTGAGCTCTCCCAGAATATCCATGAAGAGCATATTTGTTCGTGTACTGCTTGGTTCCTTCTTGATGAGTTTAAGGTGTTTTTTCTGAGCCTTGGTAATTTTTTCCGTCAGCTCGGTAGCTTTACTGATCATTGCCTCTGATAATTTGTAGTTGTTGGCTTTTATTGCCTGGACAACTTCCATAACATAGCTGACGGAAGCCTTGTCGATATCCCTTAAAGTCTCAGTCTGTGCAGGATTAAACGGAGAGTGGTTATTGTCAACATGTTTGTATCCGGGACCGATAATATGCGTTTCACAATGCATCATCTCCCTGAGGTAATCAATAATCTCAATATAATGATGACTGCTTTCAAAGGACTCTTCTGTCAATTTATGAAGGACAACAGGTATCTCCTTTTTGAATGATTTTACAGTTTTATCCAACTCCTTAATTGCCTTGCTGCCTTCTTTCAGTTTTTTTCGTTTCTCCCTGATCAGGGCATCTATCGACCTGGACAGGGTAGTGATGCCAAGCTCCAGAACGCTGGATGTGTTGTCCGAGCAATTTTCGTAGATGCTGTCACCATCCATGGTCAGGATGCTTTTACGTTCTACTTCCCGGTTTTCTTCTTTATCTTTCCTGGTATGTAACGCATGCGTTTTAATAACCAGGAAGATTACAAGGGGTATCAGGACGATCAGTCCCCATAATTGAGAATAATACAATATGAGTGCGACAACCAGTGCGACAATAAATGCACTGAGGGCAGTGAAGAACCATCCCCCCACAACAGTAACAACCCCGGAGATGCGGTAAACTGCGCTCTCACGTCCCCAGGCACCATCAGCAAGCGAGGTACCCATGGCAACCATAAACGTCACATAGGTAGTTGAAAGGGGTAATTTCATGGAGGTGGCAAAAGCGATCAGAATGCTGGCTACCACCAGGTTAACCGATGCCCTGATCAGGTCGAAGGAGACCCCCGGGTTGTTTTTTACATATTCTTTAAAAGGTTTGGGATTGAACCTTTTCTCGATTCTTTTAAGTACGCTTTTTGGGATCACATACTGTACGGCTTTGTTAAGGTGGATGACTTGTCGTACGATGGCCCGGGCAAAAATGCTGGACTCAAAGCGTTCGTTAACAGACTCCTGGTCAGACAGGTTAAGCGTGGTTCTTACTACAGATCTTGCTTTTTTACTTAACCAAAGGGTAATAACCATAATGAGTCCGGCGATCAGCAGGTAAAGGGTCGGTGTTTCGACTTTTCCTGCCAGTGATGACATCAGGAAACTATCCGGGTTGGCTCCTTCGGCTTCTGAATAGATCCGGAATGATTCAAATCCTGCGAGGGGGACACCGATGAAGTTTACCAGGTCGTTCCCGGCAAATGCCATCGCCAGGGCGAAAGTTCCGGCAAAAACGATGAACTTAAGAATGTTAAATTTGAAGAGCCAGTAGAGTAGCTGCAGGATTACTGTCCAGGCAACCAGGCTTCCCAGGAGGATAAGCGTGGTATGGCCTTTTATCCACTCCAGGGTTTCGTCGGTCATAAACGAGGCTCCCTTGGCCCCTTTAATAAGAATAAAATAGGTTATAGACGAGATAGCAATACCTCCCCAGATGGCGCCAAAATATTGCATTGTCTTTTTAAAGTTGAACGAGAAGATGATACGTGAAATGTATTGTACCGCCATCCCAACTGTAAATGCAACAACTACGGAAAGGAGTATCCCGGCAATGATGGCAAGGGCTTTCCCTGAGTTTATATAGTTATTCATCAGGGAGAAGTCACCACCGTCTGCCTGTATCATAATGACCGCTATTCCCACTGCAGCACCTAAAAGTTCAAAGACGATAGAAACTGTGGTAGATGTTGGCAGGCCGTAGGTATTGAAGAGATCGAGAAGGATGACATCCGTGAGCATAACAGCCAGGAAGATGATCATGATATTTTCAAAAGAGAAGGCTGAAGGATGAAAAATCCCCTTCCGGGCTACCTCCATCATTCCACCTGAAAAAGTTGCTCCAATCAATACGCCCGCAGCCGCAACGACAAGAATGATCCTTAGCGGTGCAACTTTCGCTCCAATAGCAGAATTCAGAAAGTTGACAGCATCGTTGCTAACGCCGACAATCAAATCCGAAATAGCAAGGATAAACAGGATAATGACAATTATAAGATATACTTTTTCCATAGCTTAAATATAAATTCAGGACAAAAATAACTTCATCGTCAATGTAATGACCTTTCCAATGTTAAGTTAATGTTAAATATCTTTTCTTAAAATTAAAGAAAAACTGCCCGGAAATAAAATTCCCTTAATGTTAAAGCACTTTCAGCTTCGTATTTTTATGCTTCAAAAGCTTGAATATTCGTGTATGATTCCATCCGGTACAAAAGTGCTTATTGTTGATGACGATCCCGATATCGTTGAGTTTTTATCCTATAATTTAAAGAAACAGGGGTACACTGTCCATTCTGCGATAAATGGCTCACAGGCAGTACAATACGTCAAAGAGATCAATCCCCATCTGGTCCTTCTCGACGTTATGATGCCGGGTATGGATGGCATCGAGACCTGTGAGAAAATCCGTGAAGATCCGGCAAACCGGAACCTGCTAATCGTAATGCTTACGGCTCGCTCTGAAGATTATTCTCAAATTGCAGGATTTAATGCAGGAGCCGATGATTACATTACAAAACCTGTGAAGCCCAAAGTATTGCTTTCACGCCTGAATGCCATTATCAGAAGGTATGGGATGCGCGAGTCTTTAAATGCTTCCAATGATCAGGTTGTCCGTCTTAACGACCTGGTTATTGACTCGGAAAAACATATGGTTTTTAAAGGGGAGCGGGAACTTACCCTACCCAGAAAAGAATTCAACCTGCTTTTACTCCTGACTTCCAGGCCTTCCAGGGTATTTACAAGGGAAGAGATCTTCGAGCAGTTGTGGGGAACTGATGTATTTGTGGGTGACCGGACAATCGATGTATATATCCGAAAGCTGCGTGAAAAAATTGGGAATAACAGCATAAAGACAATAAAAGGAGTCGGGTATAAATTTGAAGCTTAGGGTTTGGCAGGAAAAAAAAGAGGCTCACTGAGAAGAGAGCCTCTTTTTATATGGGATATATCCTGATTAATTTGTGGTTCTGATGGATGTGCTTTCATTGATCCAGCATCCTACCGTATAGGCATCACCTTTAGTGTATCCCTGGAAGAAGGCATCATCGCTGTTAGGGAAATACGACTCATAGACCTTGATCTTTGCAGAAGCTGTCTCTGCTACGGAAGGATCAACACTTTTTGCTTTTAAGTATTTATCAACTGCAACCAGGTAAACAGTACCCTTTTCAAAAGGGGTACTACCACATGACTCAGCACTGGAAGCGTAAGCATCACCAATCATAATATATGCATTTCCAAAGTCAGGCTTTACGGAAATGGCAGAACGGGCATGTTTTCGTGCCAGCTGGTAATTACTTTCCTTGAGGGCAATTAAGCCAAGCTGAAAGTAGTAATCAGCCTTGTCATTAACGTCAGTTTCCTGTTCGATGGCTTTTTCGTAATACTCGGTAGCTTTTTTCATATCACCACGTGAGATAAATACTGTAGCAAGGTTGGCGGCAGCTTTGGCTGAGGGCTCAACAGCATACTGAGCTTCAGATGCTGAAGCAAATAGATCGGAATCCAGGCACCCAGCTTCACTGAGGAGCGCAGTGATTTTCTTGAGAAGCTCAATATTTTCCGGTTCGGCTTCAAATTTTGGAGTGAAAATGTTCACCAGCGATTCACAACCGGCTGCACCACTTTCAGCAAAGTCCTTTTCTACACGGGTAATGGCGTCTTTTACGGCAGGATCATCACTATTATCAGCAAGTTTCAGCTCAAGTACATCGATAACCTTAATGTAGTTATTGATCATATCATCTCCACTGACGGTCCCCTTCTGATAGAGGGCATTGCACACAGAGTAATAGGTGGCAGCAACAGCTTCTGAAACTTCGGGCCCTCTTAATTCAATCGATTTCCCCAGGTATTCATACACCTGTTCGAAGGCAGCTTCTCTTCTGTATTGCAGAAGATCCATCCCCATCTTACCATATACAAAACCGGCCTGATTAAAATATTCCATGCGCTTTTCATAAACCAGCATGAGGGTGTCAACCCATGCCTGCCTGATGGCTTCATCTTCAGAACTTTCAATTTTATGTTCTGCGATCTTAGCTCCGTAGATGTAGATGTTTTTACTTGATTTCGGACAGTTCACAAAACATTCACGCCATGAATCCACTGCAAGTTCGTATGACTTAATTTTAACATATTCACTCATAATGGAAAGGTTCATAGCACATTTTGTACGTGCATCTTCATCCGGTCCGTAATCCGGATTCTGCAGGTAATCCGCTTTATCCTGTCCGACAAGACTTAGTCCTGCAAACAAAAATGCTGTGCTTAGCATAAGATTTTTAGCAACAAATTTTTTCATAATTGTATATTTTGCGAGATACTTCGAATTCAGTCACTTATTATTGATTTGCGAAAATAACATTTCAATGAGATTAATGCAAAAATTAAACCAGAATAGTCCATTTTGTCGATAATAGTTGAGAAACTTTCATAGACCTTACTCATATTTTTCAGATTTTTGTCTGTAAATTTATCAGACAGCTTATGGATAACGGCAACTTATACGATATGGCCTTCCTTAACAGGGTATCTGGCGGGGATACTGCTTTTATTCGTGAAATGATAAATACTTTTATGGAGGTAGCCCCTGTATATGTGCAGAAAGCCAGAACATTCCTGCAGGAGGAAAATATTGATGCCCTTGCCAGAGAAACCCATAGGATTATCCCCGGTGTGACTTTCGTAGGTGCAAAGAGTCTCGAAGCTGAGCTTATGCTGATCGAGGAATATGCAAAAAAGAAGTCCCACCTTGAGCAATTACCTGCACTAATTGATACCTGTGATGATCTCATCACTCGTCTCATCGAAGCATTTACACACGATTTTAGTTGACCACAATGAATATTCTTTATGCCGAAGATGACATCATGATGCAAAAGCTGGTTGTCCGGTCCCTCATCCGGCTGGGTTACGAGGTAACTACTGTTGATGACGGGCAGGAAGCTGTTGATGCCATCTCACAGGATCCTTTCGATCTGGTTATCCTGGATCTTTTTATGCCCAGACTCAGCGGCTTTGAAGTTCTTGAAATTCTACGAAATAAGCTGAAAAGCGATATTCCCGTGTTGGTTCTCAGCCGGAGCCATTTGGAGGATGATATGCAGAAAGTTTTCGCTGCCGGGGCTGATGATTATCTGGTAAAACCTTTTGAGCCTGAGGAAATGATCGTAAAGGTGACACGGATGTTGGCTCCAAAACGATAGGCAAATGGAGGAGATGCTTAGAATCAGCCTGGTTCAGCCTGATATTATTTGGAAAGACATACCCGGTAATTTGCTTAATTATGAACAAATGCTGGGAGATTTGCCTGAAACCGATCTGGTAATTTTTCCTGAAATGTTTGCCACGGGTTTTATAGCTGATCCCCGATCGGTCATTGCCCGACAGGAACTTGTTATGGAATGGCTTAGTGCCCAGGCGACTGATTCGAATAGGTTCCTGGTCTGCAGTCATCCCTTCTGCATGGAACAAGCCTGTTATAACCGGTTACTGGTCTATGGGCCGGGGGGCAGAATATGGCATTATGATAAGCGGCACTTATTCTCCTATGGAGGTGAGAAGGAAAATTATGTCCCGGGAAAGGAGCAACTGCTTTTGGATATTAAAGGGTGGACAAGTATGCCCCTGACTTGTTACGATCTCAGGTTTCCGGTGTGGAGTCGAAATACAATGGATTACAAGTTGTTAATCTATGTCGCTAACTGGCCCTCTGAACGAATGGAGATCTGGGAAACCCTCCTGCGGGCAAGGGCCATTGAGAATCAGTGTTATACCATCGGCGTAAATCGTGTAGGCATTGACGGAAAGAATATAAACTATACCGGTCGTTCGCTGATTGCCGGACCTGACGGGAAAGTAATCTGCTCCCTGAATGATAAAGAAGGTATTGTTACCCATGAACTCCTGCTGAGCGATCTACTGACTTTTCGCCGGAAATATCCTTTTCTGCAGGATAGGGACGAGTTTGAATTCAACTAAAATTCCTGTAAAATCCCTGGTCTGAAACCAAAAATTTTACAGGAATGAACAGGGTGTCCTAGCAACAGCCACCCTTATCTTCACAGGAGTCATGATCGCCACTGCAGTTGCAACCTTCGCAACTGCCCGGATAATGGGCATGACCATGAGTCATTTCTTCATCTGTTGCATCTCTGACCTCTGTTATTTCGCCTTGAAAAAACAGGTCGTTACCTGCCAGAGGATGATTGAAATCCATTTTTACATTTTCATCGGATACCTCTTTTACAATCCCGGTAAGTTTATTTCCGGCTGTATCCTGCATGGGAATGCGATTTCCTAAAGAAAGCATGTTCTGGTCAACCTTTCCGTTTACCTCAAATGCGGACAGCGGGATATTCACGATGGCTTCTTCCTTCACTTCGCCATAAGCATCTGCTGATGCCAGGTTAAAATCGAAGTTGTCGCCTACTTTCAGCCCACTGATATTGTCCTCGAATTTAGGGAGCAATCCACCACCACCAAAGAGGAAGGTTAAAGGTGCTTCCGCGTTTAGGGATTCAACAATTTCTCCATCCGGCTGATCAAGCCTTAACGTGTAAGTAAGAGATACTACCTTGTCTTTTTCAACTATCATGATATAATTTTTAATACGAACCGCAAAAATACGTTTTTATACTCATTAGGCAAGAAACGTTCGAAAATTCATCTTTGTTCATTCTCTGGTTCATTATCTGCCAGTATTACTAAAAATTTAGCTGGTTTATGCAGGATTGAAATTTTAGGATTTTTTTGCATCGCTGCAAAAGATTACTTGGCTATATTTGGGAAGAAAAAAAAATGAAGAATGAGAAACCTGAGATTACTATTTCCTGCACTGCTGACCATACTTGTACTTCCTGTTAGTGGACAACTTAAATATGGGGTAAGGGGAGGAATTAATTCCGGAACCGTCAGCACTTCAGAAACCACATTTCAATTGCCTCTTGCCGAGTCACAAACTGTACCGGATGAGTATGATATCGAATACAAGACCGGAAGTCTGGGATTTCATATTGGCGGAGTCGGGCAGTATTTTATTGGCAATTTCTTCGTGGAAGCAGACATTCTTTTCTCTCATGTTAAGAATGACATTCAGATCACGCACAAAACCTGGAATGAAAGTACCAGTGGTTTTGGTCAGTGGGAAAGCACGGAATACAGGGGTATTGCCAAATTCGACAAAATGGATATACCGCTGCTTCTGGGTTACAGGCTTGGCCCTCTCCGGATCCTTGCAGGCCCGATGGTAACACTGCCGGTACTTTCAAAATTTGATGGAGAGGACCTGGAAAGTCTTAGGATGGAACAATATTACAAGGCAAATACGTTTGGCTACCAGGCCGGACTGGGGATTGAACTTGCCAGTCTGAATATTGATGTGAAATATGAAGGCCCTCTTACCAGCTTCGGTACCGGTGTTGCCGTAAAGGGCAACGATTTTGAAATGGACCAGAAGATGAGCCTGCTAATCCTGAGTATCGCTTTTGTGCTGGGTGATTATTAGTATCCAGCGGGCGGTGCTGAGTGATAATTCATCAGGATGTGTTACACGATTGAAATAAACCTTACCCGGGAGCAGCTGGAAAAGCGCTTCAGGGCGCGGCTTGATGAACATTTGCCTTACAGGAAGCAGAACAGGGTGAATGCTTTTTCACTTCCGCAGTGCCCGGTTATTTGTACCGATAATCCTAAAGAGATCAGACTCTATACCTGGGGATTGATACCCTCCTGGAGCAAGGATAAGGAGTTTGCAGGGGAGATCCGGTTAAAGACCTTCAATGCCAAATCTGAAACACTGGATGAAAAGCCATCATTCCGTCACCTGGTCAAAGGGAAACGGTGCCTTGTGCTTACCAATGGTTTCTATGAGTGGCAGACCCTGGGTAAGTTGAAGCAACCTTACTTCATCGGGGTGAAGCATGAAGAAGCTTTTGCCCTGGCAGGTCTGTACGATAGCTGGACCGACAGATCAAGCGGGGAAATCATCGAAACCTTCACTGTAATTACAACCCCTGCCAACCCTTTAATGGAGGAAATCCATAATACCAAAAAGCGGATGCCCCTTATCCTGGAAAAGAAAAGCGAAGAAAAATGGATTGATCCCAGTGTACCCCTAGAAAAGTTAACGGATTTCTTCCGGCCTTTTAATCAGGAAGCAATGTATGCCGAGAAAGTAGACAAAGAACTATTCCGTACTTCAAAAGATGTTGATCCTGACCAAAAGAAGCTCTTTTAATCATTAATTTGATAAGTTTTCGGGTCAATAGATGACCTGTTCCAGTGTTTGAGAACATCAGCAACCTTCTCTTCACTGTAAAAGTCACCCTTCTCCAGGATCCCTGTATTCTGGGTGTGGATTCGATGTCCATCCTGATTCAGGATCACCAGGACAGGAAATCCGAATCGTTGTGGGAATTCCAGGCTTTCCATCATTTCGGGATTCATATTTTCGCGACTATAGTTTATTGTGATCAAAACATAATCAGCCTGGACAAGCGAATCAAGCTGAGGGGTACTTTCAATGAAATCATGAAGGCGTATGCACCAGGGGCACCAATTTCCCCCAACCTGGATAAGTACATGTTTGTTTTCCTGTTTTGCCATACCCAGGGCTTCTTCCACCTGTTGAAAAGCATCGGCCTCAGGATTATAGAGTTTATTATCAGAACTTTGGGCAACAGAGAGCAGGCTTATTCCTGCTAATGCGAGAATGGTGAAAATACGGATCATACTGAAAATTCTTTTTGTAACTGACTAACCCACTTTGCAATCCGGTCTTTGTTCATGCTTGACTGGTTTTCATAATCAAGGGCAAGTCCACAGAACTCGTTGCCGCGTTGGGCCCTTGACTGTTCAAATGCATACCCATCCGTACTGGTAAACCCAACAACAGTACCGCCCTGCTGTTCAATAATTTCTGCCATGATCCCGACTCCGTCTACAAAATTCTCGGGATAAGCTTTCTGGTCCCCGGCACCATAAATAGCCACCTTTTTGCCCCTGAGGTCGAGATCTTCCAATGCAGGAACAAATTCATCCCAATAGTTGGGCAGCTCCCCGTCAAACCAGGTGGGCACACCCAGTATCAGATGCTCATAGGACATAAATTGATCCCCGGTCAGATCTTCTGCATTAACGGCTTCAATATTTTCTTCGCCAAAAGCTTCCAGGATGCGTTTAGCAGACTGTGCTGTTTTCTTTGTATTAAAACTATAGAATAGACCAATTTTACTCATAATCCATTTATTATTAACTAGTAATCAAGTAATTCAGATACTGCTTTTTCAATTTTTTCGGCGTTTGGCAGAATTGCTTTCTCCAGGATCCTGTTAAAGCCGACAGGTGTGAAGGTGGATCCTACCCGGCGAACCGGTCCGTCAAGGTATTCAAAGGCCTTCTCTGAGATCATGGCAGCAACCTCGCCCCCGAAGCCGGCAAAGACTTTGTCTTCATGCACAATCAGGGCTTTATTGGTTTTCTGTACCGATTGGAGAATAGCCTCTTCATCCAACGGAAGAAGGGAACGCAGATCGATCACCTCAATGCTGACTCCCTTATTTTTTGCCAATTGTTCAGCCACTTCGAGGCACATGTGGGTCGTATTGCCATAGGTGAAGATGGATAGATCTTTACCTTCCCTGCGAACCCTTGCCTTTCCGAAGGGTACTTCAAAATCGTCAGGAACGGGGGTTGCGGCTATGGGTGCGTTATAAAGGGCTTTTGGTTCCATGAAAACCGTCATGCCCTCGGAACGCATAGCAGTCCTTAACAAACCGGCTGCATCATCGGCAAAGGAAGGGTATACTACCCGGGTACCCGGAAAGGTTGTCAGGGCGCCCTCAATGGTTTGTGAGTGATACAGGCCACCGCCAATGTATCCTCCGGATGCAAGGCGGACGGTTATGTTGGGGGATTCCTGACCTTTTGTACGCCAGTAATCGTGGGTTGTCTCAACAAACTGTTCCATAGCCGGCCAGAAATAATCTGCAAATTCAGCGCCTTCAACAACAATCCTGATCTTTTTATTGAAACGGGACATGCCATTGGCGGTTCCCATGATGAAATCTTCAGCAATGGGTGCGTTGAAAACCCGCTCTATACCGAATTCCTGCTGCATACCCTTACTGACATTGAAGATTCCGCCTTTCTCTTTATTTGCGATATCCTGTCCCCAGATGAAGGTATCCGGATTGTGCCTGAATTCAGCTTTTAGTGTTTCGTTTATTCCTTCTATCAATTTCTTCTTTGGCCCATCAAAGTGATGGGTGCCATCGGGGTATTTTTCACTTTTGTACTCAGGGCCGATAACAAAGTCGTGAATTGAACCCGGATCCGGATCCGGAGCAGCAATGCCCTTTTTATGAGCTGCCTTGACAGTCTCTTTGGCCCGGCTTTCCATCTCCATCAGTTCCTCTTCCGTAAAACGCTTATACCGGAGCAGCAACCTCCTGTATTTGGCCAGTGGATCGTATTCATTTACATAGTTCAGCTCGTAATCGTCGCGATATAGATCGTGCCGGTCAGAGTTAGAGTGTGAATGTATCCTTACACAGTTTGCCTGAACGATAACAGGCATCGAGTTTTCGATAGCCCACTCTTTGGCTTCATGCATGGCGTTCATGGAATCGAAGACATCTTTACCATTGCAATGGATGATTCTCAGGTTCTTGAAGCCTGAAAAATTATTGGCGACTTTCCGGTTGGCCGTCTGATCTTTCTTTGGTACGGAAATTCCATATCCGTTGTCCTGAAATACAAAGATAACGGGCAGCTGCTCGTTGGAAGCCCCGTTAATGGCCTCATAGACATAGCCTTCCGATACTGAAGATTCTCCCTGTGAGCTGATTACCACACCTTTGTGTTTGTATTTTTTGATTGCCCTTCCTGTGCCTGAAGCATGTAAGGTGTGATTCCCGGTACAGGATGAAACGTTATGGATATTCCATTCAGGTTTTGCAAAGTGGTTTGACATGTGACGTCCGCCACCGGCTACATCAGTATCTTTTGAGATCCCATTGAGGATGATTTCTTCAGCACTCATACCCGCTGAGAATGTTGTTAGCAGATCACGGTAATAGGGGTAAAGGTGATCCGTTTCCTTATCAAATACCTGTCCTATTGCCAGCTGGATGCCGTCGTGACCGGCATAGGGGGCATGGTATGACCATCCAATGGCTTGTTTAAGGTAATTTGGTGCACGGTCATCCAGCAGTCTGCCCGTAGCCAACAGTTCGAACCATTTCGCCAGGGTTTCCTTGTCAGTGTTTTTAATAGAGAAACGTTTCTGTACAGCTATATCTGTAAATGCCATTTGAATGAATTTAAAAAGTTACACACTACGGTTTACATCGAACTGTTCGAGAGAATTCGCCAGGCTTCTCAGGAAGTTACCGGCAAGGGCTCCGTCCACGATCCGGTGGTCGTAAGTTAACGCCAGCATCATCTTATGCCTGATCGCGATAACATCACCTGTCGGGGTCTCGATCACAGCAGGTTTTTTTTCGATCGTCCCGGTTGCCAGAATGGCTACCTGGGGCTGGTTGATGATGGGAGTGCCTGTCAGGTTCCCAAAAGAGCCGAAATTGGATATGGTAAATGTTCCTCCCTGGATGTCATCGGGGCTCAGCTTGTTGCTTCTGGCGTTTTCTGCAAGCTTGTTCAGGTCATTTGTCAATCCGATTATGGATTTCTGATCAGCATTTTTAATAACTGGAACGATCAGGTTTCCGTTGGGTAGGGCAACTGCTATCCCAACATTCACCTGCTTTCGCAGAATGATTTTATCATTATCTACTGAAGCGTTAACACCCGGGTAATCCTTAAGCGCCCGGGCAACAGCTTCGATAAATACAGGCATGTAGGTAAGCTTTTGCTTTTCGCGTTTTTCGAAGCTGTCCCTGATTTTTTTTCTCCAGAAGACCAGGTTGGTAACATCTGCTTCAATGAAGTTGGTGACATGCGGGGATACCTGCTTGGACATTAGCATGTTGTCAGCAATAAGCTTTCTCATGCGGTCCATCTGAACAATTTCATCTCCTTCATATACCGGAACAGAAACCTGAGGGCGTGATACGGGCGCAGCACCACTGGAAGTGGCTGCCGGCTTTTTACCTCTGCCTTTCAGGTACTCAAGAACATCTTCCTTTTTCACCCTTCCCTGATGTCCTGAACCTTTAATATTTTCAAGCTCGGAAAGACTGATACCTTCTTTTTGTGCGATACTTTTCACCAGTGGGGAATAAAACTTATCAGAATCACTGAAGTCTGACGTCCCCGAAGCAGCAGACTTTTCTTCTTCAGCGTTGACGTCTTTTTTCGTTTCGGCCTTTGTTTCTTCTTTCGAAGGTTCTTCCTGTATGGCCGAGGCATCACCACTCAGATCAATCACAGCAATAACTTCCCCGACAGGAACCAGGGCATTCTCTTCAAAAAGTACTTTAACGATTACCCCATCAACAGGAGAAGGGATTTCAGAGTCTACCTTGTCTGTGGCTATTTCCAACAAGGATTCTTCTTCTTCGATCGTATCCCCAACCTTCTTAAACCATTTTGTTATTGTGGCTTCCTGCACACTTTCGCCTAGTTTAGGCATTACTATATCAAATGTTGCCATTTATATGAATTTTACTTTTTGGTACTTATAAAGTAAGTGAAAAACTTACTATCATTCTAAAATCTTTCTAAATAATTTAACTACTTTAAATCCAATCTGATGGCCGGAAAGCCACAATGGAAAAGTATTTTTTTTTCTGAATAACAAGCCAGATTCATATATGTTTACCCGGTTTCGTGTCTTTTTCACGGATCAATCGGTAAAGGCCTTCAGGGCCCTGCCTGCAGGTATTTATCAAAAAGCTGTCCCGGAAAGGACAGCTTTCTTGAATATTTTAATAGAATTATATAGCAGACGGCGTCAGTCTGTTATATCTGTCTATCGAGACAGGGTGAATTTTCTGAATATGATCTGTTGTTCGGTCATAATCCGGATGATGTAGTTGCCCCCGGAGAGCGCAGAAAGATCCAGTTGGGTGGATGATACAGTCAGTACGGCATGTTTCCGGCTTATTCCACTGTAATCATAGATATCAACGATGGCTTTACTGATACCTGCCAGTTCAATGGTAAGGAGATCGGTGGCCGGATTGGGAAATACTCTGATGTCAGGGTCCGTTGAATTTGCCTCAACGATATCATAGAAAGGAATTCCTGTTCCCTCTACCACCTCTTCAGTTACCAGGTAATCAAGGTTTGATACCCAGGTGCCCCCGATTATGCTTAAAAAATAGACCGGATCGCATGGCAGGCCGGGAATGTCGACCCATACATAATAGCTGCCATCTTCAATATCGCTGAACGAGAAATTACCCTCATCGTCAGTTTCGGTATAGCCGATGATCTGGTAAGTGCTTTTTTGCTGAGCCTTATTTCCGGCAACGATCACCTTCGATTTTCTGGTAGGCCTGGCTTTTGAGTAACTCTTATTCAGGCTTTGGTTAATTTCCTCTTCAAAGACACTACCTGTGAGCCGGGTTTCGCCCATGAAATCTGATCGCTCCTGCATGCTTATTTCAAGGAAGATTTCGGGGGTTTTTTCATTAACAATAACTTCTTCCGCAAATTCCCAGTATTCAGAGGCCGGAAAATAGGTTGGGAGATATAAATCTGCGATTTCTCCTTCAGGAACGGCTGTAACGATGTATTTGCCATAGGGGATATCTTTAAATTCAAAGGTTCCACTGCCTGTCAGGCGTACTGAATCATTCACCGGGGCCCTTTGATACAGGGTATAACCATAAATCTTTGCGTACCCAGAGGTAACTGGTTCCCCGGCGCTGTTGTTCACTTCTCCGTGAATCAGTTGAGTATGGGCATATTTAGCAAGGAATATCCCATTCTCACCCAGATTTGTCAAATCAATTGCATCCAGATTCGACAAAGCCCCAAAAAATTTCCCGGCAATGAAAGTGTTCCCATAGGAATCGCTGGAGATACCCTGGACAGAAACCTGGTTTTCAGAATTGTTTACCTGAGCGTAGATAAAGTCCGGAGTACCGTCAGTCTTAATTTTAGCAAGGTAGGGGACACCCAGCGTCAGCTCTACAGGGAGAATTTCGCCATTGAGGCTTAACTCTGAAAAAGAGGTTCCCCCGAGGAAAACTTCTCCTTTTGAATTCACGCTGACAGCATCCAGGTAATTATTGCCCGGCGCAGAACAATGGAATACCCAGTAGGGAGAAAAAGTAGTACTGTTAATTTTTGCAGCAAAAACATCACTTGTTCCTATTTCTGCATTTGGTATCGGGGAGTCGGCAGTGAATACCTCAGAGCCTTCAAATTCTGAACTTACGTAAATATTTCCGTATGAGTCGGTATGCAGGTAGGCATTCTTTCCACTGAAGTTATAAAAAGCCAGGTTGGTAGTAACCGTTCTTGAGTTTACATAATTTCCATTTTCATCATAACTTGCCAGGAACAGGTGGTAATTACCGGTATAGTTTGAGTACATCTCCCCATCAATGAAAAAATAGGTGCTGTTGTATAACCCAAGCAATACAGCATTGTTATTCGGGAGAACACGAATTTCTTCCGGGAAGTCGAGGGAATCCCCGTTGAATTTAACTGCCCATTCTGCCTGACCAGATTTATTGAACCTGGATAGGAAGACATCTGTACGGTAGGTATTGGTGAGGGTATCGGTTCCCAGTACAAAACCCTTGTAACCTTGATGGGTGCCTGCAACATAAAAGAAATTGCCAGAGGTGTTAGCGATGTTAGTTCCAATCAAATCCCCGTTATCTCCCAAATCGGTCGGGACATTATTAAACCATCCGATTGAGCCGTCAGCCCTGATGCAAGCTACAAACAGCATTGCATCGGTACCTAATCCGTCAATTTCTCTTCCTCCAAGGGTGGCAGAGGTACCCCGGAAAAATCCGGTTGCGTATGTATCTCCCTGATCATCAACGAAGAGGTCATTGGCGACAGCTGGTTGTGACCCCGAGATGCATAATACTGGGTGAGCCCATGCCAGTTTTCCTCCTTTTGTAAATTTAACGAGCAATGGTACTGTTTGTGTCGAGTCAGAAACGGTAATACTCGTTTCACCGATAAGGACAGCTGAAGCATCCTGCACATTCACGATAAGTCCCACTTCACCTCCTGGACTGATACTTATCTTCACCGGCTGTATTGTAGATCCACTGATATCTCCCTGAATAGAGCGAAGCCAGATCGGACGGCCTGTCTGGTCAAGCTTCAGTATGAATGTATTCAGCGTTTCCCCTCCTGTCGTACCCGGTACGGAAGCCACCCCTTCATAGGCGAATTTTTCTGTGCCAAAAGTACCTGCCAGGTAAGTATTACCCAGTGCATCGGTCTGCATAAATTTGAGGTTTGCATAGTCACCGGTATTGGCAAATTTCCAAACAAGTGGACCTGATTGTCCAAATGTTATGTTAAACATACCCAGCAGGATGATAATAGGTAAGAAAGGTTTGTGTATCATTGGTTGGTGGTTTAATTAAACTTCATGCGATCGGGTTACTGACAGATTCTGGTTGTATTTTGTCCTTATCAGATCCGGATACCGACTACCAGAATATCATCGACCTGTTCATTTATACCCTTCCAGCTCTCAATTGTTTCATCCAATCGTGATTTTTGTTCCTCCATAGGAAGATAATAAATATTTGTAAGTAATTCACGCAATTTTGATGTTTTAAACTTTTTATCCTCCTCTCCGCCAAACTGGTCTGCATAGCCATCCGAGAACATATAGAGGCAGTCTCCTTCTTCAACTTTTATGTGTGTGGAAGAAAAGGGATTCATACTTCCCATATGGAAGCCAACAGGCATTTTATCACCTTTATAAACCTCACACTCACCATTTCGGATGTGTACGAGCGGATTATAAGCCCCTGAGAATTGTACCTCCATTTTTTTGGTGTCGATAATACACATAGCCAGGTCCATTCCGTCTTTCGCATCTTCATCTTTTCCAGTTTGCCGAAGAGTTTTGGTAAGGTGATCGCGAAGTTGATTAAGGATACTATCGGAGGGCATGGCTTCAGGAGAGGATGCCAGTTCGTTCAGTATACTAACTCCCAGCATGCTCATGAAAGCTCCTGGAACTCCGTGCCCTGTGCAGTCGGCAGCTACAACAATTATCCGGCCGTCTTTGCCATTGATCCAGTAGAAATCGCCGCTCACGATATCGCGTGGCTTAAACAGGATAAAATATTCCTTAAGCAGGGAATTGATATATTCATGCTTTGGAAGGACGGCGCTCTGTATTCTTTCAGCATAGAGGATACTATCCGTTATTTCCTTTTTCTGGTAAGCGATCTGGTCACGCTGCTTCTCGATCTCAATGGTCCTCTCCTTGACCTTCTGGGTGAGGATAACCTTGTCCTGCCGCAATTTTCTTTCCCGAAGCCTGATAAAAGCAAACAGTAAAAGCAGGAAAGTAATACCCTCAAGGGAATAGAACCACCAGGTTTTATAGAAAGGAGGACGGATTTCAAAGCTGAACTCAGCCGGTTTTTCGGTCCAGACACCGTCACAGTTTGCCGCCATAACCTTGAAGGTATAATTACCCGGGGGCAACTTTCTGTATGGTGGTGTTACGATAGCATCTGTGGATTCTGACCAATCGGAATCATAACCCTCCAACATGTACTTATAGCGGTTTTTTTCGATGATCGTATAGTGCAAACCGACATAATGAAAGACCAGGTTATTTTTATTATAAGGGAGTGACAAATTTTTAGGTAATTTACTCTGGGGATCTGAACCTTCAGCATACTGAAAGATATCAGTCCTGTCATTAAACAGCTTGATGGAGTCTATATAGATCTTGGGAGGATCTTCTGATTTAATGTCGTTCTTGGGGATATACCTGACAGCACCGCCCGGTGTTCCAAACCAGAGTTCACCGTTTTCTCCCCGAGTTACTGCACCCTGAGAAGTTTCAACAGGCAGGAAGCCCTCATAAGAACTGTAATGTGTAATTTCCAGCGTTAAAGGATCGATGCGGTTTAAACCCTCATCCAGACCGCCCCAGATGGATCCGTTTTTATCAATCAGGATGGAATAAACAATATTGGAGGTTAACCCCCTCTTTGAATTCAGGTTTTCGCACGCAATTGACCAGTCCTGATTCAGCATTACTCTGGAAATCCCATTATCCGTGGCTATCCATGCAGACCCTTTTGAATCGAAGGTGATATCGTTTAGGGAATTGGCGGGCAGACCGTCTGCAATGCTGTAATTGTGAAAAGACTTGCCATCGAAAATGGACAAACCATTTCTGGTTCCGCACCAGAGATTACCTGAATTATCCAGGCCCAATGACCATATCCAGTCATCCGACAGTCCTTCCGATGTTGCCAGCCTGTCAAAGTCCCCGTTGTGATAAATTAATAATCCATAGGTGGAACCGCAGTAAAGGGTGTCGTTGACCCATACAAGGTCGGTTGTTAGTTCGTTGATATCGGAGGGAAACCTATCCTTATAGCTTATAAATTTTGCACTTTTCCCATCGAAGCGGGCAATTCCGTCATCCGAAGCCAGCCATAAATTGCTTTTCTCATCGAAGGTCATCAGGTAAAATGGGGAAGTCAGTCCAAGACTGGAAGGCGAAAGTTTCTTATAGTGTTCATTTATGATCCCGCCCTTCAGGGTGTTGAGTCCGTTTACGGTTGCAAGGTAAACCGTATTATCCCGCTCGGCTATACCAAATATTTCAATGTTGTCATTCAGGAAATTGTTCCTGTAGATCTCAAAGACCACTTTCCCGTATTTTGAAAGTCCGTTTGCCGTTGCAATCCAGACATTACCGTTAAAATCCTCAAAGATTTTCTGAATAGTATTGCTAACCAGGTTGTTATCTGTGTTGATGATTTTCAGATCATCATTTTCTATTAGTACTAAACCTTCAGGAGAACCCAGCCAGATTCGTTTTCTGCTGTCAATATAGATTTTGTTAATATCTAGATTTTCCAGGCCCTTTTCCCATTTTCTATCAAGTTTACCCTTGATGATCCGGTAAACTCCACCGGGTCTGATAGTCGTTACAATTACTGTATCGGGTCCCATGACTTCAAGGATATGACTCTGATTGCTCCTAAGGATGTTACCTGCATCGTAGCTATGAGTACCCTCAGGGGTAAGATGGATAATACCCTGGTTGTTGGTGGCCAGCCAAAGCGAACCCGGTTTATCTTCCAGGATATTATGAATAACACTTTTATCAAACAGGGGATTGATGATTTCGGTAAGTGAAGTATCATAGCAGAATAGTTTCCCGGGTGTCGAGAACCAGACCCGATCCTCCAGACCGAGATTCCATGCATAGATGACTCCGTTGATCTCGCTGTTTGACTCGTTATAGTTGATGATCGTATCCTCCCGGATGATCGAAATACCTTCCCAGGAAAAGTAAACGATATTTCCATTCCTGTCCTCCAGCAGGGTAATGGCATAATCGGAAACCAGACCATTGCTGGTGTTCAGCAGCCGCATTTCACCATTTTCAAGGATGGCAACCCCTCCGCTCTCTGTTGCGATCCATACCTGGTCCTTACTGTCAATTAATATATCGCTGACGTTGTTATCCAGCAGGCCCTTCTGAATGTTGTACTCGGTAAAGGAGTATCCGTTGTACCGGATGGCCCCAACCTGGGTGGCAAACCAAAGGTATCCCTGACGGTCCTGCTCGACATCATAAACATAGGATGCAGGAAGCTTTTTTCTTTTAGCTTTTTCCCTTACCTGGTAGTTATCGAAAGGAATAATCTGAGCCTGGCTGCCAGCCAAACCGGAGAGTATGAGGAGAATTATAAGGGAAGTAAGTATCCGCATCAGAATGCCTTTACTCCAGTAAAGATAAAAACATGCGGATAAAATGTATGCCGAATAATCAACAAAAGGTATGGAGGCAATAGGCAATAGGCAAAGTTATATGGCTTTGCTTATGGGAAACAAATAGCATTGGTCGCTATGTAAATGACTTCCGACTGAACCTGAAAATCCCGGTGATTCCTGTATATTATTTACTGGCAAGGCTTTCCTGGAGCGAGGCGCCCGGCTCGTAATAGAAGAGGTCATGCGTTGGCCATTCTTTTACCTGGTAAAGTGCCTTAAACATCACCCGTGACAATTCATTGTGCAGCCGCTTGCGTTTCCTGGTGGTAGTATTCAATAAAATTACCCAGTTTGTCTCTTTGGAATTTCGCATGATCAGGGCGATTGTACCCGCGAGAGTACCCGTGCGCCACCAGTTGCCGTAACCATCTCCTCCGCGCCAACCAATAAGTTTACGGCTAAATGTATTTGAATTGGTCATGTAGGCAATACTTTCATTGGATAGAATATCCGGGCGCGATGAAAATCCATCAATGGACACCATAAGCTTTGCCAGCTCAGGTGCCGAAGCCACCCAACCCCCGGCAGCACCAAGAAGCTCCATATTATTACCGCCATATTCCGGGGAGACCAGTGTTTCAGAACCGTCATAAGCCCAGACTTTAGGAATCCGGTCGAGGTTATGGTAGCGGACTTCGTTAGCCAGCTTTTCATCATAATAGCTCTTCCCGATGTGCATATCATATATCCCTAGTGGGTGAAGGATTGCAAACTGGACATAGTCTTCATACTCCATACCAGTGATCTTCTCGATGATTTCACCCAGAATGCAGAAACCCAGGTTTGAATAGCTGTATTTTTTACCCGGATCCCAATCCAGCGATTTCCCCAGGATATATTCCAGGATTACCGGCATGGTGGCCGGAGGCTGGACCTTCATTTTTCTAGCGATATACAATGAGTTGAAGATCGGGTCTCCTTTCTTGCCATTCCAGCCTGCAGTATGGCTCAGCAGGTGACTGACCGTAATTTCCTCATACCGCAGATCTTTATAATTCCGGTACTGAGGATCATTCAGGATCCCGTCTTTGCCGAATACCTTCTGATCAACCCGCAGTTTGTCATCTTCAACCAGTTTCATTATGGCTACCGCCGTGATCAACTTTGAAACACTGGCAATCCGGAACAGGTTTTTTGGTTCTACTTCCTGTCCGGTACTGTCATCAGCAAGGCCAAAGCCTTTGGAATACACAAGTTTTCCTCCATTTGTTACTGCAACTGAGGCACCGACTATATCGAATTTTTGCAAAAAATCGTTCATACTTGAATCAAACACGGAAAGCTCGTTGTTTTCTTCCATGCCGTTTGATAGTCTGTAGGAAAGTGGAATAGCATTATCCTTATCGATTTTTTCTTTCTTTTTTTGCTCAAAGGAAAAGGTCATAGCAATTTCCCCCAAAAAGAAAAGCAAGAATAAACTAAGCGTAATCAGGATCTTAATCTTCATACCAGGTCCTCATCATTTCTAAAAAAACAGTGTTATACTGCTATTATTTATTGTTTGCTGACTGATGGTCAATACAACTTTTTACATACAACCTGTCTGGCTTCCTGTCACTTTTCATCTTCTATAATCTGTAAAAGCTTATAGTTCTGAAGCACTGCAGTCCATTAAGTTTGTTTATACTACGGTATCGTTGTCACACTTTTTGTCCATGCAAAAATACACTTATTCAACGACTTAGAAAATTTGTTTTTTTCAACATGCGTTTTTTTTCTGTTAATAAATATCATCTGTTGATGAACAGTATCCTATAGATCCGATGAGTTAAGGGATATTTATTTTTTTTCTATTACTTAGACTTAACAATTTTTTACCTCAGATGTTTCCTCATAAAAAGGAAATGCGCACACTGATCATATTTTGCAGTCTGATCCTGGTAAGTGCATCAGGAATCTCTGCACAGGACTCTACAAATACAAAAAATCAGGCCATGAAAACATTTGAAATTGAAAAAAGTGAAACAGAATGGCAAAAAGAACTGAACGCCGAATCGTATAAGGTACTCCGTCAGTGTGGGACAGAATATCCCGGCACCGGTAAGTACTACGATTTCTACGAGGAGGGCAGTTATCATTGTGCCGGATGCGGTTCAGTGCTTTTTAGTTCCGATACTAAATACCATTCTGGTTCCGGCTGGCCCAGTTTTTATGATGTTATTTCCGGGGACCAGGTAATCCTGGAAGAGGACACCTCGCTCGGCATGGTCCGGACCGAGGTGAAATGTGCAACCTGCGGGGGGCATCTGGGACATGTTTTCAGCGATGGACCAAAGCCCACTCAGCTGCGCTATTGTATTAATTCAGCTTCCCTGAAATTTATGCCTGCCGCTAAAGTCAGGTAGATCGTAAAGTTCTGAAAGAAATCAGTACGATGAGTTAGCCACGATTTTCATGAATTGATTTGCAGAATTGAGGCAGAACCCATACGTTCACCCAACAGGCAGATTTTATTATCTTCAATGTCCGGATATTTTTGCAACTTGCAACTTCGTCTTATTTTCGAATCTTTTCAATAACATTGGAAATGAATACAAGAGGTTTTGCAAGTGATAACAATTCAGGAGTTTCCCCCGAGGTAATTGAAAAATTAAAAGCTGTAAACCAGGGACATGTAGTTGGTTATGGGGATGATCCCTATACATTGGAAGCCCTGAATGTTTTAAAAAATCAGTTTGGCCCCGATTGCCATCCCTACCTGGTATTTACCGGCACGGCAGCAAATGTGCTTTCAATTGCTTCAATGGAAAAACCGTATCATTCCGTATTTTGTGCAGAAACAGCCCACATTCAGGTGGATGAGTGCGGGGCACCGGAGCGGTTTACGGGTTGTAAGCTAATCCCTGTTGCTACAAAAAACGGGAAGCTGGATCCCGGGATGCTGGAACCTCATATGACAGGTTTTGGCTTTGAACATCACGCGCAACCTGGTTTGATATCGATCTCGCAACCCACCGAATTAGGAACCGTCTATACCCTTGCCGAACTCAAGGCGCTGGCTGATTTTGCACACAGCCAGGGTATGTTACTGCATGTTGATGGCGCCAGACTTGCCAACGCTGCGGTTTCCCTGGGAGTAAGTTTTAGGGAAATGACAAGCGATACCGGAGTGGATTTACTTTCCTTCGGGGGAACTAAAAATGGACTGCTGGCTGCAGAATCGGTTATTATTTTCAGGCCTGAAATGCTGGCCGGTTTTAAGTATATCCGGAAACAGGCCATGCAGCTTTCATCTAAAATGAGGTTCATAGCTGCTCAGTTTCTCGCATACTTTGAAAATGACCTGTGGAAAAAGAATGCCCTTCATTCAAACCGGATGGCCCAAAAGCTTTTTCATGCAGTTAAGGACATTGAAGGAGTTACCATTACCCAGGAAGTGCAGGCAAATGGCGTTTTTGCCATTATCCCCGGGTATGCTATCCCTTTACTGCAGGATGCTTACTTCTTCTATGTGTGGAATGACAAAACCGGGGAGGTACGGTGGATGACTTCCTTTGACAGTACCGAAGAGGATATTGATCGTTTTGCAGGGAGACTGAAGGAAATTCTTAAAAGGGATTAATGATCAGTACGCCATAGAATAGAACTGTCTCCATAGCTAAGAAACCGGAAGTCCCTGGAAAGGGCATACTGATATACTTTTTTCCAGTTCTCCCCGATGAAAGCAGCTATTAAAAGCAGCAGCGTGCTTCCAGGCTGATGGAAATTGGTTATAAGGCCTTCAACCAGACGAAAATTATATCCCGGGGTAATCATGATCCGGGTTTCTGCCTGAAAATGTTCTTTCCTGTCATTGATTAGCAGCTCGTTCAATGCTGCGAATACTTCATGTGGAGAATACTTGTCCGGTAATTCTTCGTATTCCCATTGCTCCAGCTTACCGGCCGGGGTGTTATCGATCAGGGATTTTACAGCAAGCCAGTAGAGGCTTTCCAGCGTACGCAAAGTAGTTGTACCCGTTGCGATGAGCTTTCGGTCGGTCTGTGACAGGGTGTGGATAACTTTACGCGGGACAGTAACATGTTCAGAATGCATCCTGTGATCAAATACATTCTGGTGTTTTACCGGCTGAAAGGTTCCTGCGCCAACATGCAGCGTGATCTCTGAACTCTGAATTCCCCTTCCGGCAATGGCCTCCAGTATTTCAGGAGTGAAGTGAAGACCTGCTGTGGGGGCTGCCACAGAGCCATCATGGCGGGAATAAACTGTTTGATACCGGTACTGGTCTATCGCTTCCGGGTCGCGGTTCAGGTATGGAGGAATGGGGATGATGCCTGCCTCATGAATGATTTCTGCAAAAGAAATGCTGTTATCCCAGCTAAAGCTGATACTAACACCCCGCTCATCGGAACTGACCTTCTTAGCTGAGAGCCGGATGGATTCACCATGGATTGAAACCTCCATCGATAGTATTTCATTCTTCCATTTTTTCAGGTTGCCCACCATGCAAAGCCAGGTGCAGGAGCCTTTTTCAGAGAAGGCAAGCTGGTAATCAGCCGGATCCAGAGGCTGCAGGCAGAATATTTCGATGTTGGCACCGGTTTGTTTTTTAAAGCGGAGGCGTGCGTGTATGACTTTGGTATTATTAAAGAAGAGGATGCTGTTACCCGGAATATGCCGCGGAAGAGAGGAGAAACGGTCTTCTGTTACCTCACCCCCTGAAAAACAGAGAAGTTTGGATTGATCCCGGTTATCAAGGGGGAATTTTGCAATTCGATCCTCAGGCAGATCATACGTGTATTCGGAAATCGAAATATATTTATTCAGCATGTATATTCGGTCTGATAATGCCGCAAAAATAGTTAATTTTACCGCTTGAGGATTTTAAAAGCTATGAGAATACAAATTGGTACACGGGTAAAGTTTCTGAATGATGTTGGAGGGGGGATAGTCCGGGGATTTTCCGATGACCGCTATGCTATGGTAGAAAACAACGATGGGTTCGAAATACCGGTGCTGCTGAATGAGCTGCTAATCGATGAGGCATCGGGGTATAGCGATGATGGGACTCAACTACCGGCTCCAAAGCCGGTTGTTCAGGATAAGCAGGCAGTAAAGGCCAGCTATGAGAAAAGTAAGTTCCTGCAATTCAAGGGCAACATCTGCCTGGCAATTGTTCCTCAGAACGACCAGTTGATGCATGTTACCGACTTCAACCTCTACCTGGTCAATGACAGTAATTATACCTTCGTTTACCAGGTAAGCCAGGATGACGCATCAACGTTGAAACTGCTTGATAGCGGTGAAGTTGAGGCTGACACGAAGACGGAAATCGGAGAATATTCGCAATCGGCACTTAGTAAACTCCGGGGGATCAGGTTGCAGGGTTTCTATTATAAAACCGGATTGTTTGATCCTCAGCCGGTGATTGATCAGGTATTCGATCTGAGCGGCTTGAGTGTTTATAAGGCAAACCTGTTCGGTGAGAATGAGTTTTTTCATCAGAAGGCATTTATTTTGAGAGATGAGTTGGCCCAAAGGGCAGAAGAGGAAAGGATAAAGCAGGAGGCAAAAAAAATGCTTAGGGAGAAAGAAGCTACCCAGGTTAAAACCCAGCACAAATCTCCAAAGAACGACAGCATCGAGGAAGTTGATCTGCATATTGAAGAAATAGTTGAAAATTCTGCAGGGATGTCGAACGGAGAGATAATCAGGACCCAGATGGCCCGGTTTGAGACAGCCCTGGAAACGGCCATGCGGTCTAAGACTCAAAAGATCGTGTTTATTCACGGTGTAGGCAATGGCAGATTGAGGCAGGAGTTACGGAAGACCCTGGACAGGAAATACACGGAGTTGCGTTACCAGGATGCTTCATTTATGGAGTATGGCTATGGGGCAACAATGGTGTATCTGAAATAGGTACAGACCTGATGCATCGCGTCTTGACAGACAAATAAATTTCAGGCCAGCCAGAGCCTCTGCCTGGAAAAGGTGGGAATTTTTATAGTTATGGCATAAGGGGAAAGGATTATTTAACAGACTAAAAATATACAGTAAACCATTCTGTCGCCACGCCTCTGGCGTGGAGGAAAGTCCGGACAGCGAAGGGCATCGTACTCTTGAAAAAGAGGTATCTGTGAGGGTACAGTCGTAAAGAAGAAAAGAACTTCCTGACGGAGTTGAAGGAAATGGGTAAACCCGCCTTCGCTAAGGCTTCGGCGGGTAAAGGTGAGAAGGTGGGGTAAGAGCCCACCAGTCGTGATGGTGACATTACGAGCTGTTTACCTTACGAGCTGCAAGATCGCGTACATTCCGATTTCTGTTAACAGAAGCAGGGCGGCCCGCTCTGCAGGTCCTATGAATAGGACATTACGGAAGGGGTAGATCGCATAGATAAATGACAGAATCCCGGGTGAAAACCAGGGAACAGAATCCGGCTTATCGGTTTACTGTACTTTATTTTGGAAGAAGGATGAGCTTTCATTCTTCTTCCAATTATTTTGTGGCTATTTTTCGTCCCTTTCTTCGAAAATTGTATCTTCAACCTTCAAAATTTAACCTAAAACAATGAAAATGATAGTTAATCCAGTTAACTCGCTGAAAGCTATATTTTTCGCAGCAGTGATCATGGTATCCTGTGCTGAAAAAGGAGGTAACTACGTGGAAGATACCCTGAAGAAGATGACCCTCAGGGAGAAGATAGATATGATAGGAGGCTACAAGAGTTTCAATATCCGGGCATACGACAAGTATAACATTCCTGAAATTCATATGGCTGACGGACCCGTTGGAGTCCGAAACTATGGAGCATCCACAGCCTATCCTGCATCCATTAACCTGGCGGCTTCCTGGGACAGGGAGATAGCCAGGAAGGTAGGGGAAGCGATCGGTATGGAAGCTAAAAACAAGAATGTTCATATCATGCTCGGACCTGGAATGAATATTTACCGGGGACCGTTCTGTGGTCGGAATTTTGAGTACCTGGGGGAAGATCCCTGCCTTGCCGGTGAACTGGCATCCTCATATATCATTGGAATGCAGGAGCAGGGAATTGTTGCCACTGCCAAACATTATGTGGCAAACTATCAGGATTTTGACAGGCATAATGTATCCTCTGACATGGATGAGCGGACACTCCATGAGATCTACCTGCCGGCATTTAAAGCCTGTGTGCAGAAGGGAAATGTAGGTGCTGTGATGACTTCATACAACCTGATCAACGATATTCATGCCTCACAACATGATTACCTGATCAATGAAGTGCTGAAAAAAACCTGGGGTTTCAAGGGCATTGTCATGTCTGACTGGACATCCACCTACGATGGAGTTGCCTGCGCAAAAGCGGGTCTTGACCTGGAGATGCCATCCGGTGATTTTATGAATTATGATACATTGCTTCCGGCGATCAAATCAGGGGAACTATCTGAAGCTGCCATTGATGACAAGGTGCGACGGATCCTGAATCTGTATCAGCGTTTCGGTTATTATGAGAAACCAACTATTAGTGACGGCTTTAAGCTTGATAAGGATTATGTCCGGGAAATTGCCCTGGATGCCGCACGCGGAGGAATTACCCTGCTGAAAAATGAGGGAAAAACCTTACCCATTTCCTCCGGGAAGGTCAAAAAGATCGCGGTAATAGGCCCCAATGCTCATCCTGCAGTCACCGGAGGTGGTGGCAGTTCAAAGGTTGATCCGCTGCATGTGGTTTCATTATTTGAAGCCGTGAAGGAGATCGCTGGTCCTGATGTGGAAGTGGTATTTGAGAGGGCCATACTGCAGGAAACTGAGCTGCCAAAGAAGTTCTTCCGAAATACACACTTCTATCACCAAACAGAAAATGGGACGGTAGAGGGAGTGAAGGCACAGTTTTACGGGAATACCAATCTGGAAGGAGACCCTGTTTTCGAAGGGGTATTTGATCACATCGATCATACCATGCATGATTCCGTTTATGCTGGTGTTCCGGACGTTAATTATTCGGCCCGGTTTGAGGCCTGCTTCAACGTGGATACCGGTGGCAATTATCGCCTCGCTCTTGCCGGGGATGATGGATATCGCCTGATCATGGACGGGGACACCCTGATCGATCAATGGCATAATCAACCGGAAACCGTGAGGAGTATTGATATGGTATTAAAAGCAGGGAAAGAGTATTCAATAAGGATTGATTACTACCAGGGTGGAGGAAGTGCTTCCATCCGGTTTGGCTACATGCCCAAACTTGATCTGGCCAGCGAATCTGCAGTGCTCTGGCAGAATGCAGTGAAAGCTGCCAGGGAAAGTGACCTGGTCATCTTTGCTGTAGGATTTAATCCGAATATTGAAAGCGAAGGTATGGACAGAAGCTGGGAGCTCCCAAAGGGACAGGATGAGATGATAAAAAAAATCTCTGCCCTGAATTCAAACAGTGTGGTTGTTCTAAACGCGGGAGGAAATGTCGGTATGCCCTGGCTGAACCAGGTTGGTGCGCTGCTCTATGCCTGGTACCCGGGAGGTGAGGGCAATCTTGCTGTGGCCGAGATCCTTTTCGGTAATACTAATCCCTCAGGGAAACTGCCCGTTTCTTTCGAAAAAAGATGGGAAGACAATCCGGCATTTGGCAGCTATTTTGATCATGACGGCGATAAGAAAGTCTATTTTGAAGAGGGTATTTTCCTTGGCTATCGCCACTATGACCGTTCTGCGGTTAAGCCTCTGTTCCCCTTCGGTTTTGGCCTTTCCTACACCAGCTTTGACTATGCCGCCCTGAAGCTTGAAAAAGATACGATTCGGGCAGGAGAACCGCTTACCTTGAGCTTCACGCTTACTAACTCAGGAGCAATGGGCGGCGCTGAAGTTGCCCAGGTGTATGTAAGGGATATGGAATCAGAACTTGACAGGCCTGTTAAAGAGTTAAAAAACTTCGATAAGCTATACCTTGAACCACAGGAGTCGGGAGAAGTTAAACTAACCCTTGACCCCGGTGCTTTCAGCTATTATAATCCTGAAAAGGGCGGGTGGGTTACAGAACCCGGCACCTTCGAGATCCTTGTAGGAGCTTCTTCAGAGGATATCCTGCTCAAAGCTGCCCTTATTGTCACTGAATAAACCGGTTTAGACAACGAAAAAACTAAACACTCATGAAAAACATAGCTCGTATTCTTCTAATTCTTAACTTGTTATCGCCAATCAACCTGTTTGCCAATAAATTGGCATTGCCCCCCATTTTCGGATCCGGCATGGTACTCCAGCGGAACTCTGACGTTGCGATCTGGGGTACTGCGACACCCGGTGCAACAGTGGAGATCAAGACAGGCTGGGGTGAGGAGATTGAAGCAACAAGCGATACAAATGGGAAATGGATGGCAAAGCTGAAGACAGCTGATGCGGGTGGTCCTTATGTCATTAAGCTTACGTGCGGTGAAGAAATGCTGTCCCTTGAGAATATTCTGTTAGGAGAAGTGTGGCTTTGTTCCGGACAATCGAATATGGAAATGCCTTTGGAAGGCTGGCCGCCGGCAGATACCATCATGAACAGCGCGAAAGAAATTGCAACCGCCAATTTCCCGGATATCAGGTTATTTACCGTTTTGAAGAATGTTTCACCCATGCCTCTGGACAGTTGCCATGGAGAATGGACCATTTGCGACTCCAAAACAGTGGCCGGTTTTAGTGCCACAGCTTACTTTTTTGGAAAAGAGTTGTACGAAAAACTGCACGTTCCGATAGGACTGATACACTCAAGCTGGGGAGGTACCCCGGCAGAGGCATGGATCCCGGGCAGCCACCTGCAGAATATCCCTGCCTATAAAAGTGTAACCGATTCAATTCATCATGCTGAAAGTCAATATAAGGATTTTCTGAAATGGATGAATCAACTGGAACATTATTACCTTTTGGGGACCGATCCCGATTACTACGTCAGACTCGACAAAAAAGAAGGTGTTTATGCCGCTGAGGGACTGGATGATTCCGACTGGAAAATAATGGAACTCCCTTCACTATGGGAAGCTGTCGGCTTGCCGGCTTTTGATGGTGTTACCTGGTTCAGAAAAACTTTTACTATTCCTGAAGACATGGCGGGGAAGGAGATGACCCTGCTGCTTGGTCCGGTAGATGATATGGATATTAGCTATATCAATGGTACGGAGGTAGGGCAGACGCTCCAATCAGGGAAATGGAAAGCAAACAGGGAATATACAATTCCTGCCGGTGTTCTTCGGGCCGGGGAGAATACAGTGGCTGTCTGTGCCATTGACATTGTTGGGGGAGGGGGCATTTATGGTACCGATCCGATTGCCATAACCGATCAAAACGGATTTGTGTTGAATTTGAATGGCGCATGGAAATACCAGCCTATCGCTCAAATAGTTGGCGATAACATTTACCTGTTTGATGAGGAACACGATTTCGACGACCGGCCGCATATGGGCATGATTTTTGGCGCAGGATCACCCACTGCCCTGTATAATGCTATGATCAATCCGATAGTTCCCTATGGAATCCGGGGTGCTATATGGTACCAGGGAGAGTCTAATGTTGGCAGGGGGTTTGAATACCGGACATTGTTTCCGACCCTGATTGATGCATGGAGAAAGGTATGGAACATTGGGGATTTCCCCTTCTATTTCGTTCAGATCGCTCCATGGGAATACAGCGAAAAAGAAGCCAGTCCTGCCGCTGAAGTCCGCGAGGCCCAGTTTATGAGCCTTTCAGTGCCTAATACCGGCATGGCAGTCACCATGGATATTGGAAACCCTGCGAATATTCACCCTGCCAATAAGGAGGATGTTGGTCAACGTCTGGCCCGTTGGGCACTGAACAAAGATTATCATTTTGAGGATGTGGTTTATTCCGGGCCACTGTATAAGTCTTTTGAAATTAAAGGATCGAAGGCCATTGTTTCATTCGACCATACAGGAGGTGGTTTAATGATGAAGGGAAAAGCGCTTACCCATTTTGAGATCGCCGGCAGCAACCAGGTATATTATCCTGCAGAAGCCAGGATCAGCGGGAATGTCATTGAAGTCTGGAATGAGAAAGTCTCAAACCCGGTAGCGGTTCGTTATGGCTGGAGTGCTACGGCTGAGCCAAATCTTTTCAACGCTGAGGGTTTACCAGCTTCACCTTTCAGAACCGATGACTGGAAAAGATTATCAGAATAAGATAAAAAAGTAAAGCGGTTTATTAAAACCGCTTTACGATATTATCACGAATAAGGTTTTCTTCCTTATTTTCAAACCTGTAGTAGTAGGCACCCTTCTTAGAATCCGAGGTGTTTTTATCAGTCTGTTTTTCAAGCATTCCTAGCGATAAAACCTTCTTCCGAAAGTTTCCCGGGTCAAATTTTCGTTGAAATATTGCTTCATACAGTTTTCTGAGCTGTGTAAGCGTAAATTTGGTAGGCAGGAGGTTCTGACCGATCAATTCATAACTTGCTTTCAGCTTGAGCTTCTCATGGGCAGCTAATAGCATTTGCTCATGGTCGAATACCAGTTTGGGTATTTTATTATAAGCTATCCATCCGGTTCCGTGCTTTTCAGCCAGTACGCTATCGTGTTTATCGAGTCTGATCATCGCGTAAAACACGATGCTGATCACCCTTCCACCCGGATCGCGGTCGAGCTTAGAGAAAACTTCAACCTGTTCAAGGTAGATGTCCTTCAGGCCGGTGATTTCTACCAGGACACGCTCGGCTGCCTTTTCTGCAGTTTCTTCTTCGCGGATCCATCCACCGATCAGGGACCAGTCGCCCTGAGCAGGCTGAAATCTTCTGTGAGATAACAATACTTTCAGGATGTCTTTCTCATACCCAAAAATTATGCAGTCAACTGCAACATGATGTTTAGGATATTGATAATGAGAATCTGACATGAATTACATTTTGCTTTATTCTTTAACTTTAAACCTGATGATGGTAGTCTGTTTGTAAACCTCGCCAGGTTTGAGAACGGTGGTTGGGAACCCGGGATTATTCGGTGCATCCGGATAGTGCTGAGTCTCAAAGATCAATGCTGACCGGTGTTGATAAGCTCTTCCGCTTTTTCCTTTCACAGTTCCATCCAGGAAATTCCCGCTGTAAAATTGCATACCGGGTTCCGTAGTCCATATTTCCAGGAGCCTTCCGGTAGTTTCTTCCCATAATTTACCGGCAAGCGAGAGTTCGTCCTCTGATTTCTTGATCAGGTTCCAGTTATGGTCAAAACCAAGTCCGTTTTCCACCTGTGGATCGCCAATGGCGATATCCTGACCGATCTGCTTTCCTTCGCGGAAATCCAGGGCAGTTCCTTCAACAGAGGCAATTTCTCCGGTTGGGATCCATTCCTTGTCAACAGGGATAAATTCATCTGCATTGATCATAAAATAATGATCGAGGATGGTACTGTCACCTTCTCCTTTCAGGTTCCAGATAGTATGGTTGGTAAGGTTCAGGATCGTAGCGGCATCTGTTTCAGCCTCGTACTCGATTTTCAGCTCGTCCTTGTCTGTCAGTGTATAAACTACGGTAACAGCTAAATTACCGGGATATCCCTCTTCCATATCAGGTGACAGATAGGTCATTTTCACCGAATTTCCTTCCTGGCTCGCAGTCCATACTTTCTTGTCAAATCCGTTGAGACCTCCGTGCAAAGTATTGTCACCGTTGTTCTTATAGAGCGTGTATTCCTTTCCGTCCAGGGTGAATTTTGCATCTTTTATGCGGTTGGCGAAACGACCGACGATGGGACCGCTGTAAATATTATCGCTCAGGTATTCGTCTATTGTGTTATATCCCAGTGCGATATCTGCAAATTCACCTTTTTTATCGGGAGTAAGAACAGATACGATGCGGGCACCATAGTTGGTAAGAACCACCTCAATCCCATTTGCATTTTTCAGTTCATACATATGGATTGAGTCTTTATTGACAGTTGTGTTTTTCATACTTCCAGGATTATCAGCTTCCTTAGTTTTAACTGAATCAGATGGTTTGCAGCCAATTACTGTTAGGATGATCAAGGGTAGGAGTAGTTTTTTCATAGTATTAAGCATTTGTCGTTAGTTCATTTTCGATAAACTTGCCGAATTTCATGTACTTATCATACCGAGCCTGATATTTTTTAGCATTTTCGGTATTGGGTTGATATTCGGTTTCAAAACCATTTCCCATCCGGTTCTTGGCTTCTTCAAGGTCTGCATAGATTCCTCCTGCGACAGCTGCAGCCATAGCCGAGCCGAGGGCACAGGTTTGTTCTGAGCGTGCAACAAGGATGGGCTTGTTCAGTACGTCGGCCATAACCTGCATCACAAATTCGGATTTTTTTGCAACTCCTCCGATGGCGATGATTCCGTTGATGGGTACACCCTCATTAATAAAGCGATCGGCAATGGCCTTGGCTCCAAAAGCCGTAGATTCGACGAGGGCCCTGAAAACCCGGGGAGCACTTGAACCCAGGTTCAAGCCTGCGATAGCACCTTTTAGGTTTTGATTTGCATCAGGTGTTCGCCGGCCGTTGAACCAGTCAAGCGCCAGTTCAGCGGATTCTTCTATTGGGATTTTAGCAGCTTCTTCACTCAGGCTGGGGATCAGCTGTGCATCAAGTTCAGCGATAAGCGCTTCTTTCGATGCCTTATTGAGTGATTCCGACCTGGAGATCAGGTTTTCTGCCGGCCAAAGCAAGAGATTCTTAAACCAGGCGTAAACATCACCAAAAGCAGATTGACCGGCTTCCAGTCCGATCATGCCGGGAATGATAGATCCATCTACCTGTCCGCAGATTCCCTGCACGAGCTTATCGCCCAGGTCGTTTTCAGGAGCAGTGATCATATCGCAGGTTGAGGTTCCCATCACCTTACAGAGATAGTAGGGTTTTATTTCAGCGCCGACAGCGCCCAGGTGGGCGTCAAAGGCGCCAACCCCAACCACTACATCTTCCCGGAGCCCGAGTTTATCAGCCCAGTCTTTTGTGAGAGTTCCGGCCGGTTGGTCTACCGTATAGGTATCCTTGAACAGACGTTGGCGGACACCTTTCAGCATGGGATCGAGTTTTACCAGGAATTCCTCCGAAGGGAGACCATCCCAGCTGCTGTGCCACATAGCCTTATGGCCGGCAGCACATCGGCTTCTCAATATGTCAGAGGCTTTGTTTACTCCGGTAAGTAAAGCAGGGATCCAGTCGCAATGCTCTATCCAGGTATATGCGGCTTCGCGCACATCCTTATCATCGCGCATGACTTTGAGGATCTTGGCCCAAAACCATTCCGAGGAGTAGATACCACCTTCAAATTTGGTATAATCTTCTCCGCCCCAGCTCCTGGCTAGTTCATTGATCTGATCTGCTTCTCCAACGGCGGTATGATCCTTCCAAAGGACGAACATCGCATTTGGATTCTCAGCAAATTTTGGATGAAGAGCCAGAGGCACTCCATTTTCATCAGCAGCAACAGGGGTGGATCCGGTAGTATCTATCGAGATGGCACCGATCTCCATGGCTGCTTTGGGGCCTGCCTTCTGAACCACCTTTCTGATGGTAGTCTGCAGACCTTCAATATAATCCAGAGGGTGTTGACGAAACTGATTCCTGACAGGATCACAGTATTTTCCTTCTTTCCAGCGCGGATAATAGAAAACATGGCTTGCAATTTCCTTTCCTGTCCTTACATCCACCAGGACCGACCTGACAGAGTCTGAACCATAATCAACACCAATCGTAAATTTTTTCATGCATCAGGGGTGTTAAATGGTGGATGTTTATTTGTTTTCGATGGCAATATGAACAACCGATTTTGAGGGCATATCCAGGATCAGCTGCCCTGATTTTACCTGATATCCTTTAAATTCCTTCAATGTAATTTCATCAGGATTGTCAAAATCGTTGTAGCTGTTCATTTTATTGGCAGTAATTATATCTGCACTGAGGATCTTAATCTTTCCTTCAGTATCCAGGTTTACTGTAACGCTCTTACCCTCATTGGGATCCAGGTTTGACAGGGTAAGGTTGATCACCCCTTCCTTTTCTGAAGCAGAAGCTGAAATAGCAGGAATGCTCTTATCTCCCAGGGTATATTCTGTAGAGTTAAGCTCAAGAGGAATATTTAAGGCATCCTGATGCACTTTGTACATTTTAAAAACATAGAATGTCGGGGTCAGCACCATTTTGTCTCCTTCGGTAAGCACCATGGCCTGAAGAACGTTCACAACCTGTGCAATGTTTGCCATGGTTACACGGTCGCAATGCCGGTTAAATACATTCAGGTAAATAGAAGCAGTGATGGCATCACGCATGGTGTTTTGCTGGAAAAGGAATCCGGGCTCAGTACCGGGTTCTGCATCGTGCCAGTTACCCCATTCGTCAGCGAGGAGACCGATCTTCTTTTCAGGATCGTATTTGTCCATAATGGCCATGTGCTGCCTGAGGTTATCTTCCATTTCAACGTTTTGCCTGATAGTCAGGAACCAGTCTTCTTCGCTGAAATCGGTAGCAGAGCCTTTGTGTTCCCAATTGTGGCACACAGTATAGTGATGGTACGACATACCCTGAATCAGCTGTTGGTATACCTCTGTTTTTTTCATGAGGGTTTCGGTCCATTCCAGATCATGGTTAAGTCCACCGCTCGCAATGCGCTGGTCTACCCTGCAGTAAGTAGCAAAACGTTTATACAGGTCAGCATAATAGCTGGCAGTCATATTTCCGCCACAACCCCAGTTTTCATTTCCTATTCCCCAGAATTTAACATCCCAGGGCTCCTCACGACCGTTCTGACGGCGCAGCTCTGCCATAGGGCTGTTATCGTCGGCTAAAACATATTCAACCCATTGCATGGCTTCCTGCGGAGAACCGCTACCCACGTTAACAGCCAGGTAGGGGTCACAATCCAACATTTCGCATAGGTCAAGAAATTCATGCGTTCCGAAGCTGTTGTCTTCAACTACCTCGCCCCAGAAGATATTAAGCATGGGCGGACGATCTTCTTTTGGACCGATACCATCTTTCCAGTGGTAGGCGTCGGCAAAACAACCTCCCGGCCAGCGGAGTACAGGGATATCAATTTCTTTCAGTGCTTCGAGAATATCGGTACGGTATCCTTTGGTATTAGGGATAGGGGAGTCTTCGCCCACCCAGATTCCATCATAGATACATCTTCCAAGGTGCTCGGCAAAATGACCATAAATATTTTTATTGATGGTATCTTTTGCTTCTTTTGTTTTTAGGACTATTTCATTTTCCTGTGCAAGACCAACTACCGGCAGCAGCATCAGGAAGAAAAGAATTCTGACTTTTTTCATAGGATAACTTGTTTTATTGAATTTAATTATTGTCCATAGTATGCATTTTTTCCGTGCTTTCGCAGGTAATGCTTATCCAGCAGGTATTGATCAATGGGAGTAGTATTTCCCAGTACTTGTGTCCGAAAGGCCATTTTTGCAACTTCGTCCAGCACAACCGCATTATGGACGGCTTCATCGGGATCTTTTCCCCAGCAGAAAGGAGCATGTCCTTCTATCAGAACGCCTGGCATGGAAATGTAATCGAGATCTTTAAACTTCTCCACGATCACTTTTCCTGTGTTTTTTTCGTATTCTGATTTTATTTCCTGCTCAGTAAGTTTCCTGGTGCAGGGAATTTCGCCGTAGAAGTAGTCGGCATGGGTTGTTCCAAATGCAGGAATAGCCTTTCCGGCTTGTGCCCAACTGGTTGCCCATTCACTATGAGTATGTACTACCCCTCCGATATTTTCAAAGTTACGGTACAGCTCAAGGTGAGTAGGAGTATCGGAGGAAGGCTTTAATTTGCCTTCCACGATATTTCCTTTCAAATCCAATACGACCAGGTCATTTACGGTCATGTCTTCATATTTCACTCCACTGGGTTTGATTACGAAAAGACCTTTTTCGCGATCGATGCCACTGACATTCCCCCAGGTGAAGGTCACAAGACCATACTTGACCAGGTCGAGATTAGATTTTAAAACACGTTCTTTTAAAGTCTCAAGCATCGTACTAAATTCTACCAGAACATGAAATAGAATGCCAGGACGATACCAATAATAATGATGGTATTGATAACATCCCAGACAGTGATCCCTGAGCGTGTGTATTTTTTATCTGCTGCATCTGCTGCACCATAAGTGTACTGAAGCTGGACATCAGTCGGTTTTTTGGTGAAGAGACTCACGATAACAATAGTAGCAACAGAAATTGCAAACAGAATTTCTGTAAAATGCAGCCAGTTTATGGCAGCGATCCTATACAGAATTCCATGATTGGCTTCAAACAGGCTTTGAGTTTGTTCTTTCAGATCACCGATCACCGAAGCTGCATGTTGTAGTGCACCTTTGTTAAGGACTGAATCAACTACTGTAGGTGCAACGTCTGCAGAAGCAGCAACTTGGCTCAGGGAGTCGGCCATTACCGGATCTGCATGAGCAGAAAGTTGCATGGTAGTATCGATAGCTTCAGGACTAATTTGCATGGCCGGTTCAGCATATACAGGATCAAAGAATGAGGTCGGTAATGCATTTAAGGTATTAGTTACCGGTTCAGCATTATCGACAATTTTACTCAAATCGTCAGGTTGCAAAACACTCTTAGCATCCCTAAGGAGAAAGCTTGCATTATGCTCGGTGGCAACTGAGATTTGTTGCCTGACGCGCTCCAATGAACTCACGAAGCTGGCTTTTGCACTGTAGATAACATTCAGGATCAGTCGGAACATACCAATACCAAATCCAACGATCATACCCCAAAGCGCACCCTTCTGAGTAGTTCTTTTCCAGAATACACCCAGTAGGAATACAGCAGCAATGGCAGGAGCCAGAAGTCCCTGAACACCCTGCAGGTATTCATAGAGCACATCGCCAAGGCCCATCATGACAGGTATCCAGATGACACCCAGGATGACGATTACACCCGTAGCTATGCGGCCTACGATCACATAGTGCTTTTCCTTGAAATTCGGGCGGAATTTTCTGTAGAAGTCCTCCACAAAGAGCATGGCCGATGAGTTGAACAGGGAAGCCAGTGAACTCATCAGGGCAGCCAGCAAGCCGGCAACAACAATACCCGTTACACCGTCCGGCAGCAATTGTGATACCATAGCAGCAAATGCACCGTCGCTATCGTTAACAACCAGCAGGTTTTTCTGGGAAAGAGCAAAGGCAATCATACCCGGAACGAGGAAAATGAATACCGGTAACAGTTTGAGGTAGCCAGCGAGTATCGTTCCGCGGCGGGCCACTGCGCGGTTTTTGCCGGATAGCACACGTTGCACGATAAACTGGTCGGTGCACCAATACCAAAAACCAATGATGGCAGATGCGAATAATACACCTGTCCATGGGAATTCCGGATCCTTCGCAGATCGTACCAATTCCAGATTGGGTCCTACAATGTTCTTAACTTCGCCCCAGCCTCCAACTTCGATAAGGCCCATGACCAGGATAACGATAGAACCAAAGAGCAGAATAGGCGTTTGTAAAACAGAGGTATAAAGAACTGCCTTCATTCCTCCGAAGACTGTATACAACCCGGTAATCACAACAAGACCGATAGCAGCGATCCAGAAAAAGTCGATATGCATGCTGTAGTTGGCAAGTTCTGCTGCCAGTGTACCTCCTTTTTCCCAGCCACCAGCAACTGTTTGTGTGACGGTTCCCCAGCCATTGCTGCCGTAGACGATGTATTCGATATTGAACACCTCCTTGAAAACCACACCTCCGGCATAAACCGTTACGGCAACTTTTGTAAGAATGTAGCTAACGAGAGAAATCACAGAGAGGATGGTCCTGGAGCTTGAGGAGAACCTTTTCTCCAGGAATTCGGGCATGGTGAAGATCTTGATTCTGTCATAGAAAGGGACAAAAACCCATCCTAAGACAAGGATCAGCCATGCATGCATCTCCCAATGTGCCATGGCCATTCCACTAACAAATCCGGCACCTGCAAGACCAACAAGGTGTTCCGATCCAATGTTTGATGCGAAAATGGATGAACCAATGGAAATCCATCCTGCTTTTTTTCCGGCAAGGAAATAATCTTCCGTGCTTTCTTCTTTTTGTCGCAGTACCCATACAATGATACCGATCAGACCGAGTCCAAACAGACCCAATGCTATCCAGTCTAGTAAATGCATGTCATTTAAGGTTTTTTAGTTAATTGTCAGGTTATTATCTTGGTTTAATGTGGTAGTACACATCATTCCATTTAAGAGTGTTTTTAAAATTGGGAATTGTTGTTGATTCATCGATGATAAGGTGTTCAAGCCCTGCCATCTCACTGAAATCCTGGATCATCTCTGCTGTAACAGCCTGTGAGAATACGGTATGATGGGCACCTCCGGCGTAAATCCAGGCAGCAGCAGCAACTTCCAGGTTTGGTTTTGCATCCCATAATACACGGGCAACAGGAAGTTTAGGAAGATCCTGAGGAGTCGGAACCACATCAACTACGTTAGTAAGCAGCCTGAAGCGGTTACCCATATCCATAATGGAAACATTAATGGCCGGACCGGTGGGAACATTAAAAATAAGGCGTGCCGGATCGCTTTTTCCCCCGATGCCGAGGGGTAAAACATCCAGTCTTGGTTTTCCTGTGGCGATTGATTCACATACTTCGAGCATGTGGGCGCCAAGTACCCTCATTCCAGCAGGATCGAAATGGTAGGTATAATCTTCCATAAATGAAGTTCCACCTTTAAGGCCTTCAGTCATTGCTTTCACCGCACGCACCATGGCGGCGGTTTTCCAATCGCCTTCAGCACCGAAACCATAACCTGCGGCCATGAGGCGTTGCACGGCCAGACCAGGTAACTGAACCAGACCGTGGAGGTCTTCGAAAGTGGTGGTGAAAGCCCCGAATCCGCCTTCTGTGAGGAATTTTTTCATTCCCAGCTCAATCCTGGCTGCTTCAAGCACAGAACTTCTTTTTGCACCGCCATGCTGAGTCCCGGGACCCATTTCATAGCTGGCCTCATATTCTTCAACCAGGGCTTTGATATCTGCATCGGAGATAGAGTTGATAACAGCAACCAGGTCGCCGACACCATATCCGTTGACAGCACATCCAAGCTTGATCTGTGCTTCAACCTTGTCACCTTCGGTAACGGCTACTTCGCGCATATTATCTCCAAAGCGGGCCACTTTCATGGACTTCATTTCAGCCCATCCCATGGCAACGCGAGTCCAGTCTGAAACCTGCTTTAGTACTTTCTCATTTTGCCAGTGGCCCACAATAACCTTACGGTTAATTCCCATACGGCTCAGAATAAAACCATACTCTCTTCCGCCGTGGGCAGACTGGTTCAGATTCATGAAGTCCATATCGATTTCACTCCAGGGGATGTCCCGGTTGAACTGAGTGTGGAGGTGAGCGATAGGCTTCTGGAGAATATTCAGGCCCCGGATCCACATTTTTGCCGGAGAAAAGGTATGCATCCAGGTAATGATACCGATGCATGAATCGTTCGCATTCGCATCGATGCAAAGCTGGTATATGGAGTCCGGAGTAGTCAGCGTTGGCTTATGGACAATAGATACAGGAATCGATGAAAGACTGTCAAGTTTCTCTACAATCTTTTTAGAGTTCTCAGCTACCTGTCTGAGTGTTTCCTCACCGTATAGGTGCTGGCTGCCTGTGACGAACCAGACTTCTTTGTTGTTATTCTTTTTCATAATCACTGAATTAGCTGGGGTTTTCTTTTGAAATTCACAAATAAAAGTATTGAAAACTTGGATAAAATCCGGACCAAAATATAAAAAAAAACGGAAAAAAAGTATTAATTACTTTTATTTATCTGGTTCAGAAAATATCTGCAGATGGCCTTTTCGTTTTTTGGTCTAAATTTCAGGTGGATGCATTCCGAAAAGATTTCGGTTTTACATCATATTCTGAACAGCTCTGAAGTTTTCACGGCGGATGCACCTGCACAAAAATGACGTTACGCAATGCCCATTTTTTTCCGGATCCGGAGGAGCAGTATCATAACTGAAAACAGCTTTAAAATACCCATTCTTTTTTTGGTATTTAAAAATGTGATTGTTTATCAATGGAAAGCATGCATTCATCAATTGAATCAGACAGTTACCTAAGGATTCCTTAATTTTATCCCTTGAAATATTAGCTCATAATTATTTTTTAGATTAGATGTGCCGGTTATTGCAACGTTTACAGAGCTAAATTCGATTATAGTATACGTTTTGGAAGTTCCTAAATCTAACTCCTGTTAAGGATGAAAGACTATATACATTACGTACATAACATTCCGGATGGCAGATCATTATGGGGAATACACCCACCATCAAAGCGGTTGCTGGAAGAAGATGTTCAAAGTCGCTTCAATTCCATAAATGAATTACAGCAAGCCATTATCGATGAATCGAATCACACAGTTTTTTCTTTTGTTTCCGAGCATCTTGATTTGCAGAAGTATTTTAAGAGCATTGTCTTCACTTCCCGGTACAGGTCTTATGTCGACAACGTTGATTTCAGCAATGTGCGGGCTATCATTAATTTTAAGAGAATTAATTATATCCGTGAAATAAATGAGCATTTTAAATCGGTTAATATCCTGTTACCTGACGCAGGTATTTATATCGGCCGATGTGAAACCTACTTTAATCGAAGGATACGATTCTATACTCGTTTTGGCAAAAAGATGGGTCGCCTGCTCTGGCTGGTCGATTTCGTTTTCAACAGGGTATTTCCAAAGCTCAGACCTTTTGATAAAATCCATAAATTGTTCTTTGGGAACAGGCCTCATGTTATATCCAAGGCTGAGATTCTGGGCAGGTTGGTTTACAATGGCTTTGAGATCATTGAATTTAGGGAAATAGATGGTATTTTTTACTTCGTCGTAATGAAAACCAGGGAACCGAATATAGTGACTGCTGCTCCTTCATATCATGCCCTAATAAAGCTTGACCGGATAGGTAAGAATGGGAAAATTGTAAAAGTATTCAAGTTCAGGACCATGTATCCATATTCAGAATACTTACAGAATTTCGTAATACAACTGAATGGGTACAATGAAGTCGGGAAGCCATCGAATGATTTTCGGCTTGCCGGATGGGGGAAGGTATTCCGTAAACTCTGGCTTGATGAGATTCCTCAGTTTATCAATGTTCTTAAGGGTGAAATGAAACTGGTTGGTGTGCGTCCGCTAAGCAAGGTGAGGTTTTCGCAGCTGCCTGAAAAGCTTCAGAGGGAGCGTATAAACTTTAAACCTGGCTGTTTTCCCCCTTACGTGGCGTTAAATATGCCTGATGATCAGGGCAACATAATTGCAGAGGAGATTTATCTTAAAGACCTGCAGAAACATCCCTATACCACAAACATAAGGTATTTCATAAAAGCAGTTCTCAATATTCTCTTTAATCGGATAAGAAGTTCCTGAAATAGCCTCCAGCTTTAACCACACTTAATTGCAGTATCCTTGACTAATCAAACCTTTTTTACCAAAATATTTTCGTTTCTGACTGGCTCCATAAAGGGGCTCTTTTTCCTGTTATTGTTTATTAATATCTTGCTCCGTATCATAATCTGGGTAACTTCTGACCCAATAATAGGAAATGATACGACAGGATATGCAAAAGTGGCAGATTATTTTGCACAGCAGGATTTTAGTGAGTACAGGGGCGATCGGACACCAGTTTTTCCCTTGGTAATTATGCTAAATGGCAGCAATTATAATCATGTATTGCTTACCCATTTTATTTTGGGTACACTGATCTCCCTAATGATTTTTTACATATTAATCCTGTTGGGAAGCAAATACTGGATTGCCTTTATCGGTGGTTTGCTATACAGTTTTCATATTCCTCTAATTGCACGTGAACTATATATGGGTACCGAAACGGTTTCTGTATTTCTGACGGTTCTGTTGTTTCTTCTTTTTGTTCTATATCATAAACAGGAAAAATGGCAGTTGGGATTGTTCTTTTTAACGGGTCTGCTGATTTCTTTGCTGATTCTTACCCGCCCCGCCTACCTGTTATTAACACCTTTTATCCCTGTTGTTCTCATCGCACAGGACTGGTTCAGGCACAGGAAGTTGAATTTTCAAACTGTAGCCTGGAAATTCATTCTTTATTCAGTACCTGTCATTCTATTGGTGGGTGGCTGGTGTGCGTTTAATAAGATAAAGCTTGACAGATTCACAATAACGACTTTTAAGGGCTATTCCCTGATTAATAGCGTAGGGGATATGATGGTTGATGCGCCGGATGATTTGCAGCCGTACAAATCCATGTATCTCGAAAAATATTATGAACATCTGGAAAAAGAAGGAAAATATTACAATGCCATACATCAGTCTACGGAACCGCTAATGGATACACTGGATATAACTTTCTGGGAGCTTTCGGATAAATGGGAAGAGATTGCGCTCGATTTAATTAAGAAGCGTCCCCTTGAATTTGCGGGCAAAACAGTAGAAAGTTTTATTCGAAACTGGAAGCCGATGGGTTTTTATGACACTCATTACCAATTAATAATCCGAATCAGGCAGGCACAGCAGTTGCTGATTATTTTGGTGACACTACTGTTTTTTGCAATACCTGTAATATTCTGGATGGTAAGAAAAAGGGATTACTTCACCATCGGGGAAGTGTTATTGATCGTACATGTATTCCTTATTTCCCTGGGTATCTCTGCAATTTCGGCAGTTGTGGAATACGGCGATCCTCGCTTTTCCATTCCATACCTTCCTCTGATATTACTGATTGTTCTTTTCTTTTACTCAAGACTTCTCTTTGTAGTTAAGAAGGTATCTCCTGCCGGAGATACGGTAATTTCCACCGATGAGCCTGGCAAGGGTAGTCTTCACTAGCTAAAACTACTGTCAGGGACAGGGCGAAATGTTCCGGAACGGAAGAATCTCTAAATTTTCGCAGCACTTATCACTCTGATGTTACCCTTGGTATCGGCAACAGATTCAATGGAGTGATATAGTTTAGATTTCTCAAATAGTCCCATAATGAATTTGCCCTGTCCAAGTCCTACCTCTAACACTACAAATGCATTTTTTCCAAGGAGTTGGGCAGCTTCCCGAATCAGCTTCTGAATTATTTTTATTCCCATCATTCCTCCGTCGAATGCCAGATCCGGCTCATGGTTAGCAATCTCTGCATTCAATGTAGATACTTTTCCAGATGAAATATAGGGCGGATTGCAGACAATCAGATCGATTTGGTTCAGAAATCCGGGGTTTAAATAGGCTTCAAGTACATCACTTCTTTTTATTTCCACTCTTTCGTGTAAGTGGTAAAGCCCAATATTTTCCCGGGTAAGCTCAAGGGCTTCTTCTGACAGGTCGCAGGCCTGTACTGTAATGTTCGGATTCTTCAAAGCGAGAACTGTGGCAAGATTTCCACTTCCACAGCATACATCAATAACCGATATGTCTTTTTCTTTCGAACTAATTATGTTAATCAATTCCTGTGCACGCTTGCCAAGAATTTCAGTTTCTTTCCGTGGGATAAGGGCTCGTTTATCCGTGATCAGTTCGATTCCCATAAAGTTCTGCCTTCCTGTAATATGAGCCAAAGGTATGGGGCTTAGCCTTTTTTCAATAAGCACCTTAAGTTTGTCTTCTTGCGTTGTGCTAAGACTTGGAAGGGGATGATTCAGGGCTGTTTCAGCAGAGTAATATGAGCCTGTTACCAGGTGCCACAGTGCATGTAAGGTGGAATCCGGGGTCTCTTCGGGTTTATCCTCCAGCAGGTGAAGTTCTCTGCTAAGTTTTTCCTTTAGCTGGTCATATAGGGTTTGATTATGCATCTTAAGATAACATTTGTTTAAGTATCTTCTTATCTATTTTTCCATTGCTGCTTTTTGGCATCTCTTGTAAAAACAAGATTTTCTGGGGGACCATAAACATTTCAAGATGCTTTGAACAATGCATCAGGATCTCTTTATCGGTTAAGGAAGCGGTTTCATGCACTGTGATGACAGCTGCAATACTTTCCCCAAGAACCTCATCCGGCATTCCGAAGACAGCTACTTCTCTGATCCCTTTTAGTTGGTATATGAGATTTTCAATTTCTACCGGGCTGACTTTCTCCCCTCTTGTTTTTATAATATCATCGGTTCTTCCCTGGAAATACAGAAATCCTTCTTTATCCATTCTAAACCAATCCTGGGAACAAAGAATCCTCTCACCTGGAATGAATCCGGGTTTTAGCATTTGATTGGTGAGTTCTTCTTTATTCCAATACCCGGCCATTACGTGCGGCCCTCGTATATGCAGGATACCAGTTCCTCCCGGTGGAACGATTTCACCCTCCGGAGACATCAGAAATACTTCAGTTCCCGGAATAGCTTTACCAACTGATTCCGGTTTTAATTCAAGAAATTCCGGTTCAAGGTAACATACTCTTTTGCATTCTGTTAATCCGTACATCTTGAAAATCAAAGCTTTTGGAAATATTTTCTGCAGTTCAGGCAGGAATTCTCCGGGCAACTTAGCGGCTGTATTTGTAACTTTTTCAATACAATCGAAGGACAATTCTTTCTTCTTGCTGGTGGCGATCATCATGGCATAGATAGTGGGCACACCTGGGAAAACCGTGGGTTTTAATGTTTCTATCTGCTTGTATATCGTTGCAGGGAATGCAAAGGATTGCTCAATAATCAGAGTGCCTCCGCTGGTTATAGCCATAAATAATTGATAAAGACCGTAATCAAAGGCCATAGGAAGAAGAAGTAATATTCTGTCCTTCTCGGATAATCTGAGGTATTCAATAAGGCTCCATGAAGTAAAAACCATGTTTTGATGGGTCATCATAACCCCTTTGGGAAAACCAGTGCTTCCGGATGTATAAATTAAAGCAGCCAGATCGTTCGGTATAATTCGTGGAAAAACTTCCGGGTTATCCTCGTCAGACTGCATGATATTTTCAAATCTCTGAAGCCGGAAATCAGGCTGAAAAGGTAATGTTACTTCCGGTCCCGACAGAATAAGCTCATCAATACCTCCGAAGTCCTTAAGTGCCAGTGCAAGCTCGTTGTGCAGTATACTTTCAGCGAAGAGCGTCCTGGCACCACTGTCAGTAAGAATGTAATGCAATTTGTCTGCTTTTGTCTGCGGGTTAATAATAAGAAATACACCTCCTGCCAGGGTAATGGCATAGATAGCAAGTACGCAGTGCCATGAATTATTCATATAAATCGCCACCCGATCTCCTTTTCGGATCCCGATGGAAGTTAGATAAGCTGCCAGCTTCCTTGTTTCAGAATTTAATTCCTTGTAGCTATATTCCTGACCTTTGAATATTATGGCTGTTTTCTCGGGATTGATCCCGGACGAAATCTGAAGTGCTTCACCCAGCAATCTTTGCGGTATACGGACCATATTTTCTCGGTTTAGTTTGCATCAGGATTGGTTTATTTAGAATAAGTCGGTGGTTCAGCTGTTCCCGGGTTAATGGTCATCAATTACTTTGAGAGCCGGCATACGAAGAAATTCGGTGGTCTCTTTCTTTCGCCTGAAGTTTGAGAAGATATTAAGTATTTCATCTTCAGGGATCTCCAGTACCTTGCTGATCTCTCCAATGTCGTAATTGTTTTCAAACCCATACCATAACAGGTCCATCATTTTAAATGGCATTTGAAAGAAGAATTCTTCCTGAGTTTGTTCCGCGGAGTAGGTGTCACTTGTTGGCGTGCGGTCGATAATTTCCTGAGGTATTCCGAGGTGCCTTGCAAATTGGTATACCTGCGTCTTATACAAATGGGAAATTGGCATAATATCAGTTCCACTGTCGCCATATTTGACGAAGAAACCCTGCTCGACCTCGTGTTTGTTAGGGGTGCCAATCACGGCATAGCGCATGCATTCTGCATGGTAATAAAGCATGGCCATCCGTGTACGTTGCTTAAAGTTTGAGGAAGCAACGATTTGGAGGTAATCCTTTGCAGGTAACTTTTTGGTGAATTCATTTCCCTGTTGATCAACAATGACCACTGAGAAAATGGGAGGGAGCTTGCTATTCGGGGCAGATTTGATTCCAATCTTCATAGTGTAGATCTTTGGATCATATTCAGGGAATACCCTTTTAACCGCTTCATCTCTGCGTTCATAGCATCCAAACCCCTGGAGGGCTCCGGTTATATCTTCAGTAAGGGTCCTTACTCCAAACTTTTGAGCCAACTCGAGTGCAAGCCTTTTACTATCCGGACTGGAATCTTTTTCCGGGAGCATGATCCCCAAAACACGCTCGGGTCCAAAGGCCCTCACGGCAAGCGCAAAGGACACGGAAGAATCAATTCCGCCACTTATGCCGACTACTGCACCCTGCCGGTTAAATACTCTCAGTGTGAGGTCTCTCAAACTGTTAACAATCTGCTCAACGTATTTTTCTATATCCGGGATTTGCAGAATTTCCTTATGGAATCCGGTTTTGGTATCAGTCATAGGTAGGTGGTTTTATTTAAGTTCAACTATTTTACAATTAGTAAGGACAGGAGCTTTTTTTCTCTGATCAATGAACTGATGGATCAATAACTGGGTTGATAGTATCCCAGTTATTGCCATGCTGTCTACTTCAGATCCGTTTCCTGAAAGGATTTTCTCCTGAAGGACTTTTACCCGTTCTTTATCAAAGATACCAAATGAATCCAACTTCTTATCCGATAGGAGCTCCTCAACATAGTCACTTCGTTTTTTTTGCATAAAAACAGATTGTATCGGGGCCCGGTAAGCTTGTTTGGATCGCCTGGTGATTTCTTGCGGGAGGCGGTCCTTTACAATATTTTTTAGAATATACTTCTCATTGAGTCCATGAAGTTTCAGATCAGGGTGAAGTTTACTCGCAAATTCAATAACCCTGTGGTCAAGGAAGGGGTAACGACCTTCAACAGAGTTGGCCATAGTCATGCGATCACCCTGGGACGAAAGCAGGTATCCGGACATAAAGATCGTTGCTTCAAGCCATTGCGCTTTTGCCAGATCTGAATAGACATTAAAGTTATCTGGTAACAAAGGAAGGATCCTTTCTTCAATATCTATAGCTTTATTTTCAGGAGCTGGAAGGAGGTATGAGTTTATCTTGCTGGTATTATTCCATCGCAGCAAATGGGAATAGATTGGGGAGTCAATTTCGGTCAGCTTATATCCAAAGAAGAACTTCAACATCTTTCCTTTTTGATTTTGCAGTTGCGGAATATAAGGGTAGAGACGCTTCAGAAGTAGAGGACGGAGGTTTGATTCAGGATTTCTAGCCCAGAATCGCCTGATTGACATTTCTTTGAAAATATTGTATCCTCCCAGCATTTCATCTGCACCTTCACCTGTTATTACAACCTTAATATGGTATTCCCTGACATGTCTGGATAAAATGTGCATAGGGGTAGGGGCAGTTCTGAGAATCGGAACCTCAGTATGCCAGATAACATCCGGAAAGGTTGAGGATATCTCATCATTGGTACAGGTGAAGGAGGTATGATGGGTATTGAGATACCTGGATACCAGTCTTTGATATTGGCTTTCATCATACTCCTTTTCTTCGAACCCTATTGAGAAGGTATTTAGATTCTTATAGGCGATTTTTTTTATGTAATACGTAGTTGCGCTGGAATCGAGTCCTCCGCTAAGGTAAGCTGCTACCGGCACATCCGACCTGAGTCTTAGCTTAACTGCATCTTCAAGTAATGCATCAAGCTCTTCGATGGCCTGGTTCTGGGAAGAAATGGAATAATTGAATCCACTGCTGAAATCAAGGCTCCAGTATTTATGGGTATTGAGTTCCTTTGCTGTTAGTTTAAGGTAGTGTCCCGGAGGTAACTCCTTAATTCCCCGAAAACTGCTATGCGGTGACAGAGGAGCCCAAAATGTAAAGGTCTCCCTCAGGGCATTCATATCCAATTCGCGCTTCACTTCCGGATGGTCAAGGATGCACTTGATTTCAGAGGCAAAGATGAAAGTACCGTTCTGGTAATAGTAATATAAGGGCCTGATACCCACACGATCACGGGCAAGAAAAAGCTCACCGGATTTTCTGTTCCAGATCGCAAAGGCAAACTGTCCATTAAAGAAGCCGAGGCAATCGGGACCATAGAATTCATAATATTTCAGGACTACCTCAGTATCAGAATGGGTAGTAAAAACTACGCCTTTTTTCTCCAGATCTTCACGCAATTCAAGGTAGTTAAAAACTTCTCCATTGTAGACTATCCATAAAGACTTATCAGGGTTACTCATCGGCTGTTGCCCGGTAGACAGGTCAATAATACTTAAGCGTACATTTCCCATACCAACATTTCCGTCAAGCAGAATCCCGCTTTCATCAGGCCCGCGATGCTGGATCAGACTCAGCATTGAGCTTAGTAGTTCTTGAGTGGCTGCAGTATTGGGGCGATTAACAATTCCAGCTATTCCGCACATTCTTACTGCCCGTTTGACTTACTCTCGATATACCTGGAAAGAGCATTTACAGACTCGAAATTCTCTTCGGTCAGATCTTCATCCGAAACCTGAATTGAAAATTTTTCTTCCAGAAAATCAACCAATAACACAAAGCCCATGGAATCAAAAAAGCCTTCCTGGAAGAGCAAGGTATTATCCTGGATCAGATCAGCCTCTTTGAAGGTATTATCTTTAATATAGGCCCGTAAAACTTCTTTGTTTTCTGCGATAAGGTTGCTCATGTGGTGTACAATTAAAAATTTAAAGATTTGATTTAAGCAAATTTGAGAATTCTAGACGCAATCACCACATTTTATTGATGAATAGATTACATATTTCCATAAAGGTAAGAGGTGAAAAACCTAAGTTGAAAGCAAATATTTCAATATCTTTAACCATAGATTTCTTTTCTGCCTGTTTTAATAAGTTATTAAGTAAGCGATTTATCTTAAATCTGTATAATTCAGTCAGGTTGAAATCAGAATGGTATGCTATACTCAATAACTAAATTAGTAAACGATTTTGGGAGTATCAATCAGAAGAACACAGGTTAGAGATCTTCAACAAATAGAAAACCTTTACGAGCACTCGAAGGTATCTGAGGAGTTGCGATGGGTATTTTCGAATCCTGAAAATCCGGATGAACTGAATTCATGGGTCGCTTTTGATGAAGTCGGAAACCTCGCCGGTGTGGTCGGTTACGCTATCTCCGGTTATACTTACCTTGGAACGACCTGGAAAGGTGTGATTTCCATGTCATGGATGGTTGCGCCTAAATATCGTGGTTTATTGGGTATCCAGCTTTTAAAGAAAGCCCTGGGCCAGGCCGATTTTTCCTTTACCCTGGCTGGTTCTCTGGAGGCGCGAAGTCTTTATCATGCCTTTAAATTGAACTATATACGGGATGCGAATACCTATTTCAAACTGTTTCGTCCCTATGCCTATATGAAATCCTGGCAGGGGAGATCACTTCCAAGAAGGATCTTCTATATGGCACGATTGTATCAGACCTTTCTGGCAGGGATTCCTTCTTTGAAAGAGTCTGCGTTACAGCTGGTACCTTCCGGGATTTTTCCGGAATACAGTGAGAGTGATTCTTGTTTTCGCAAAGAAATGACAGCAGGATATTATAAGTGGCTTTTGGACTGTCCATTGCATGAAACACAGGGCTTCCATATTCTCAGAGGGGAAACGGTCAGGGGGGTGGCAGTTTGTTATATCCGAAAGACATCAGGAAATACCTCACGGGCAAGGATTGTCCATGTAAGCACCCTGGATGATTTCAACGAATACAAATCTGTAATTGGTCAACTGTCCAGGTTTCTTATTGACAGGGGTTGCTCATCGGTTTCGATATTGGCAAATCAAAGCGACTTCAGAAAGTCCCTGAAAAAATTAGGTTTTGTAAAACTCAGGACCAAAAAGAAACCCTATTTTATTAATGACCGGAATAAAATACTTCCTTCACAAGCCATTTTATCGGAATGGAACATACAGTACTCTGAAGGAGATAAAGCATACAGGGATATATAATAATAAATGAATAATCCTGAAAAATATGAAGGTTGACTTTAGACACACCAGATGGCTTGCTTATTTTGCTATTTTCCTAGTGCTAGGATGTGGTGGTGATAATTTAAATTATGTTCCTATGAATACAAGCTCGAAAACTCTAAAACAAATCCCGGATAGTCTGCTGAAATCCTTGTCCGGGAAAAAAATTTTCTTTGGACATCAAAGTGTTGGTTATGAAATCATAGGAGGGGTCAGTCAACTCATGAAGGATTATCCCGATTTGCAGCTTAATATCGTTGAAACCCGCGATACTTCGGATTTCAATCAAGCTGTTTTTGCGCATTCAAGGATTGGAAAGAACCGGCATCCGGAATTAAAAATTCTGGATTTTTGTTCGATAATGAACGGAGGGATGGCGCAGAAAGCGGATATTGTCTTTTTTAAATTTTGTTTTGTGGATGTTGATCGAAATACGGATATTGAAAGGATTTTTAATGAGTATATCGCTAAAACCAGGGAAATTCAAAATCTTAATCCGGATCTGAAGATTATTCATTTAACTGTTCCGGTACGCGTGAAACCTGATGGCTTCAAAGGGTTCTTAAACAGGGTTTTACTCAGAGATCATAACATAAATCGAAACAACTTCAACAACATGCTCCGGAAGCATTTTCCTCCCCAGGATCTATTTGACCTGGCACTTTACGAATCACGCTCTGTAAACAAGGAACGCATCAGTTACAAGATGTGGGGAACTCAGGTATTCTCTTTAGACCCTGACATAACATACGATGGCGGGCACCTAAATGATAAAGGTGCCCGGTATATCGCTGAGAAGCTGCTTATTAAATTAATCGATAGCTTGCAGGAATAAAATCCTGTTTTTTCCCTGACTGCCGGCCAATTTGAATTAACCGATGATGATCAGTTTCTGAACGACCATATTATCCATGTTGGTTGCCTTAATGAAGTAGCTTCCTTTCTTTAGGTGTTCAAGATTGAAATTCAGGTTTCGATGCGCCTTTGATTCCACGGAATAGACCAGTTCACCTTTTTGAGAAAAAATGTTGATCATTGTGGGTGCGCTATTGCCAAAGTCAAGCGAAAGATTAAACCTACCGTCATTAGGATTCGGATAAATCTCAACCTGGTATTTTGAATTGTACCTTTTAAGATCATTAATTGTTGTGACCAGGCTTTCAGCATTTCCAATATCCGGGTTGGGACCTACAGGAACAACATTTCCTTTCAGATCGCGGCTTAGACCGAGATCAATTCCGGTATTAATACCGGGAGACTCATCTTTAAGGGAAAAGTCACCATCCACAGGGTCCTGAAATGACGGATCCAGGTCCATGGAATGCAGATCAGTTTGCTTCTCGTCCTGATATTTTTGCAGGCTGCTGTATGACTTATCAGCAATATGAATAAAATCTCCACTGCCACTTACTGGGTAAAAAATATTGTAATCGGAGATCATTTCATCCAGATCCTGGCTGATTGCGACACTACCCGGCATGTGTAGTGAGAAAATATTGTTATAGAGCTCAAGTCCCCCATAAGTAGAACTTATGGCCTGGTAGTTATCATAAAAAACATTGTTAAAAGCTTTGATTTTGGAGGTGTAATTGTTGACCTCAATGGAGGTCATATTATTTGAAAACTGATTGTAGACAAGGTATGTATTCTCAGCCATGGTGAAGACTGCGTTGTCATTATCTCTAAATTCATTATACCTTATCGTATAATTGTTACCGCCTATAATCCTTATTCCGTATGTACCTCCTGTAATTTTACATCGTTCAACTATAATGCTGTCCGTCTCACTCCCTGCGAAGTAAATACCTCCTATTACATTGTTTGCAGCAATCTCAAAATCACTAATGCTGATATTGCTCTTCTCGTACGCACAGAGGGCATAATCGTCGGCGCTGGAGATTAGTAATGGTTTATTCCCCGTTCCATAAGCTCCAATGCTTACATTATTGGCTGTGATAAGAATCTTATCTTCATTCATTACTGTTCCCCTGCGCTGCAGGTAGGTATAGCCTTCCTGCCAGACAATCTCACTCCAGTTTGTAAACGGGGCACTGATAGAACCATCTGGAGCAAGGAAACTCGTACTTTCCGGGTCAATGTAAACGATCTTCACATCAGTAGTAGTCCTGATAGAAATTGATGCAGCAGTTTCGCTTTGATTTCCGGAGTTATCCAGGGCATATACAGCATAAGTATACTCAGTATCAGGATTTAAACCTGAATCGGCGAAGCCCTCCTGGTTAGTATTTCCCAGAAGTTCTCCGTCTCTGTAAATCCTGTATCCGGCTATACCATCATCATCAGTGGCTTCATCCCAGGTCAATTCTATTTCAGTTGAACTGGTAGCTACTGCATAAAGATTTCCAGGAGGACTTGGTTTCTCCGTATCAATCGCCGCTAGAGTTGTTACCTGCAAAGTGCTGCTTTTACTGCTTTCATTTCCTGCTGCATCCACCGCTGAAACTGTATAGCTGAATGTTGTGGCAGCAGAAAGTCCCTGATCGGTAAGGGATAGCTGCCCGGTAGTACTGATCAGACCTCCATTACGGTATACCTGATACGATTGAATACCTACATTATCGGTTGATGCATTCCATGCAAGAGAAACCGAAGTGGGAGTAATTCCGGTGGACCGTAAATTGGCTGGTACTGTAGGCGGAGTGTCATCAACTATAGGAGCGAGGGTAAGACCTAGCGTTTTATCCGCATCTGCCACAACTGATCCGGTTATTGATTGGTAGCCGCTTTTAGAGATGGTATAGCTGAAAGAGCTTCCCTCTGGTATCCCTGTAAAAATTGCTTCACCACTGGCGGAGGTAGCTTTTGTCGAATAATTCATCAACGCTACAGATGCGTCGCTTATTGCCATTCCGGATTTGCTATCAGAGATATGAAAGCTGATATCCCTGAAATTTCCACCGGCGAAACCGGCGGCCCATTCTTCCAGATTGGTAAAGCCGTTTCCATTGTTATCGCTATGTGGATTTGAGGGTATGCTCAGAGACCGGGTGACCTGCTCAGAATCCGGATATCCTGCATAGCCATCATGACCGTAATAGGTGCCAGGATAAATCCCGAAAACCCTGGAACCGTCCTGTCCTGTTTCGTTTGCGATGGTAAGAGATGCCCCTGAACCCGTTTCAGTAGTCTGAAGCACAATATGGTAGCAGATCGGGTTAGGATGGTCGATGGCCTCCACACCTGACGGAAGCTGACTGTTCAGAAGGTTTAGCACAGCCTGCTGATTTGTGCAATTCACATTCAGGACAAGCTGTTTTCCGTTTACATAAAAAATATCAGGGTCAGCAGCCCAGTTATAACCGTATTGCATATTGCCCGCATCGGTTTGGTAGCCATAGTCGCCGGAAAAGTTGTATGCTCTGGCAGGGATAGCATCTGCATTGTTTATTGTCACGATTTCACCCTTCCCGAGGTTGTTAAGGATAAATTCATCAACGATATCACGATCCCAATAAAATGCCCCGGCATACTTTCTGAGGTAATCTTCAACCTCCGAGGCCGGCAGGATCGAGTAACCGGACAAATCTACCGGACTGCTTGACTGCTCTGCGGCTCCAATCAGGTTGCGTATGTTTTGCCAGTCTGTATTGGAGGGATTATCAATGCCTTCCTTGCATATATTATCCTCGGCGTATACCTTGCAAAGAGGGCTGCAGGAAGTGTTAATTTGTGCAGCATACTCCTGCGTTGACCAATATTGTTCACTGATCACAATTTCATTTCCAACAATAGCATATTCCAGATCAGGACTTGAATTCACGATCTGCGGACCGACCTGTCCTGAATTTGAATACACATAATTGTTTATGAAAACTTCCCTTTTATTATCGGTCCGGGGATTTCTGAGTTTTGTATAGCCAATGATGTTTTTTAAGTAGGTGACATTTCCCTCACAGTGCGAAATGATTCCCATCCCATGTTCCTCCGGTTCATGCTGCCCGCTTTCATTTGCATGCCAGGATCGGTTTAGCGGTGCAGCTATAATGCAGTTCGATAAGGTAAAATCAGAAGAGGCATTATAAATTGTGAAAATCTCATCGTTCGAATATGCAAAGCTGCAATGGTCAGCAACTAGACGTGATGTGCTGCTTCCAAAAACCATGCATTTTACATTTCCTGTAGGTCCCTTATCATCCTGTCTGAATTTAATATGCTGTATTAAAGCATCGTGCATGCCGTTCCTGAAACGGAGCTCCAGGCCAAAAAGTGTAATTCCGGGAGAAGGTGCTGTCTGGCCATAAATAGACAGATAGGGATTAGAAATATTTATTATGTTGTCCTCATAAAGTGAATAATCAATGATGCCTCCAACCTCGAAGATCACAATTCTGGGAAATGCCTGTTCAACACACCATTTAAAGGTACCCCGGTTGGTACCCGTGGAAAAGCTTCCCGGTGATAAGTCGTCTACGATTAGAATTGTTGGACTTGCCGAGCCTTGATAAGCTCCCCTCGATTCAGTTCCGAAACCTTCCGCGCCCGGGAAGATTTTTTGTCCATTGATAGTCATTCCAATAGAAATAAGGAATGCAACCATCATTAGATGATAGTAAATTCTTTTGCCCATGTTAGTTAGTTGTGTTACAGTTTTCATACGAATTTTCAGGCTGAATGTTGTATGAAAACTCAAACAAAAACGAATGATATCAATCATCTCCCTAAGGACATAAATGCCATATAAATAACACGTTAGTATTAACTTGTAAGCATAGTACGAAAAAATTGCCCATACTGGAAAATATCACGAAGGAATAGCACTTTCAAGTCCTGAAAGAGATACATACGAGTGATTATCCTAATTAGGAATCTTCGCGGGATACCTGTCAGTTAGGTACTGACTGAATTCTGCCTTAACTTGTGCCGATCATTCCAATACAGGATCCAGATAACCGCCAGGAACAACAAGGCAAGATTAGCTTCTTTGATTTCGGTTGCAGCACGGTTTATCCAATAAGAATGGTTGTTTTCTATCGCCTTTGGGAATCCATAATTTACTATCATAAGGATACCCAGCCAAATTGAGGGAATAGGAAGTGCCAGCCAGTTGAGAAAAACGGAGGCTTTTCGTATATACCTGTAAATCAGAGGTATCAGGAAGCAGTATGTGAACCAGAATAAGGAAAATATTCGTGCAAGGGAATACCAGACTTCAATTCCGCTTTTGCGCTGATTAGCCTCATCCCGTCCATGAAATACATTCAGATTATGGATGTTAATTTCCTGTTGGGCGTTAACTTCGCTGATATAATCCGGGGTTTTTACATGGAAAATTCGCTGCCCCCAGCTTATCTCTTCACCAAAGCAGAAAAAAAACAATAGCGCAAGTAGTAGATAGAAGTAATTACGCTTCATTTTGAAAGGATAGTTACCCCCGGTTTTTGAAGACTGAAAAAAGGCTGATGCAGCTATAATTGTTGCGCCTAGGTACAATATAGCTCCAAAGTATTCAACAAATCCATCTTCCCTTGTCCAGTAGAAAAGGTTCTTCGCATTTAGGAAAAAAAGTACTGAATAGTTCAGGCTCATGAGCCCTATGAGGGTCATCAGAAAGATTAGCAGACCCCGTTTTGACTTTGTCCAGTTTACATGCATACTGACAGACTGTAAAAGATTAAAGAATTTTTTTGAAAGAATTTCTGATGCTCGGAATAAAACCTGAGCATAGCAGGTCGAGAACAGGTTTATTAACTGAGGGATTAATGGTTATTCTGGGCAAAGCGTGCATACGATTAATGTGTTGGGGAAATATATTGGCAAGCCGGGTCGTTGCAGCAGTTTCGAAATCCAGGTCAGCCATTAGCTTAAAATCTCTTTCTCCGGCTTCAGTTTTGCTACCAAAGGGATAGGCGAAATGTTTAATCTCGCACTTAAGTTCTTCCTGAATCCGGATTTTAGATGCAAGCGCTTCATTTTTAGCCTCTTCAGGTTCCAGCTTTAGGAGAGCCCTGTGTGTTATGGTATGAGCACCAATAGTAACCAGCGGATCGGCACTTAGTCGCCGAAGCTGCTCCCAATTCATGCTTAATCGACGCTCTTCCGAGAAAGCATCAATCATATACCTGTTGAAAAACCGGATGATTTCTTCACGGGTGCTTGAAATCAGATGACTTCGAATGGTATAGAATGCTCTTTCTTTCCCGGCATTGCTTGAACAGTCAATGACATCCTGGTCAATCTCCACCTTCTTTTCCCTGATAAGCAGTTCCTCAAGTAGATACCACCAGATCAATGCTTTATTATCCGGGAAGTCAGTAGTGATGTAAAGTGTAAAAGGGATCTTATGCTTCCGGAAAATGGGATAGGCGATCTCATAATTATCCAGGTAGCCATCATCAAAGGTGAATATTACAAATTTATTTTTCTTGTGGTTCAGCCGGTCTTTTAGCTGATCAAGTGAAATAAAGTCGTATTTTCTTTCCTCAAAATAGGCTATTATTTCTTCAAGTTGTCCGGTACTTATTTCAAGCGTTTCATGATTGTGTATCCTGAATCTGTTTTCCTTTGGAAGAACACGATGGAACATTAGTATATGTCCCCATCCCGAATAGAACGGTCTGAAAAGCTCCTGCACCTTAAGTGAAGCAATCATCGGCCCCACAGTCCTTGCCACTATTTTTTCATAATACCTGTTCATGCTTACTTATGACGGCGAAAATAGCTAAAAATTTTTTGTATGAGAAATACGGGAATACTAAGGAAAACTCCAGGATCCTTTTTGTACCAGTAGCGGTACTCTTTTTTGCCCTTCAGGCTTCTGCGCCATTCCCGGAAGGTATGAAGTCTTCTGGCAAAATGCACAAGGGTGCTGGAAATTTCAGCAAGCTCATCAACGTAAATAACCGGTAGTTTTTTTGGTGGTATGGCTTTTATGTCAGAATCTGTCAGACTGTTATAAGCTATCAGGGGAATATTTATCCCGTTCATCGTGGTAATTATTTCTTGCTGGTTTGTCCGGCCAGCGGTTGGCTCAATAAGGTAATACTTACCATCAGAATCACTTTTTTTGTACTCTATTGAGCCCAATCCCCTGTAATTCAGGAGACTAAAAATACGCTTAGTTTCATGTTCGATCCAGTCATCCCCGGCGATAGCGCCGGAAGCCGTACTGCCTGTCCCAACGGGCCACTGCCTCAGCTTTATGCCATTAAAGGCAGCAAGAGGTTTGCTGTCAGCATCATAATACGTTAGACAGTAATATACATTGAAGTCTTTACCGGGGATCCACTCCTGTATCAGTAGATGAGTATCTGCAACAATCGACTTCCGGAAGGCCTGGCGGTAATCGTCCATATTACTAAGGAAGAAGGCTTTAGGCAGATTATGTTGTTTCCATGCAGCCTGACGCAGGAAGGGTTTTAAAATGGCTGGGAAACGGATGTTTGATTCCACATAGCTTTCCGGTGTTTGATCATCAATATTCAGGGTTTTAGGGACCAGAATGTTGTGTTTTGCTGCAAACTCATAAAAGCGGTGCTTATCCATCATTATTTCGAGCTTATCCCTGTCTGGGAAGTTCATCAGAAATTTTTGCTGAAGCAATTCCTGATGTTTAGCATAAAAATTGGCGTAATAATCCGTCGTCAGAAATAAGACTGGCTTTTCGTCCTTCAGGATGTCAAGGCCAAGCAGTTTTTCCAGAAGTTCTTCCTCATTACGATAAAAATATTTTCTTTCACATAGCCGGGTGCGTGCCTCCGGTATAAAACGGTCGTTATAAAAGCCGATCGTAGGAATCTTGTAGGGATGTAATGACCTTATGATGCCGTATCCCGAAAATTTCAGATCGAGAATTATACAGTGAACGGGTTTTGCAGTCATATCGGACAGGATTAATGAATAGAAATGGATTTAGGCTTTTGTGATATTTTTCAGCACCTTACGCGATTATACAAGTTAAAATATATTCAACAGATAGTGCTAATTACCATTCGAAATTTTCGCCATTTTTTTGTAAAGTACCTCATATTTTGGGGCAATTACCGTCCATGAGTAAATATTTTTGAGTCTGGAATGGGCATTATTGGTTTTTTCTAAAGTTTGCTTTTCATCCTTAAAATATTCCGCTAATTTTTCTGAAAGATCCCGGGCATCATTCGAGCGAAAGAAAGTCACTTCATTTTCAGTAAAAAGCTCCCTGTTTTCTTCGATATCACTACAGATAATAGGTGTTTTCATTGAGGCTGCTTCCAGAAGCATCATTGACATATTCTCACTGTAGGAAGGGAAGATAAAGAGTCTGGCGTGCCTGAGGTAAGTTAATACCTTAGATTTATCCTTTATCAGGCCCGGAAATTCCACATCCATGCTTTTGGCCAGGTTAAGGATCTTAGTTTTGTAGGCAGGCATCTGGTTCATATCACCAAGTACGAGGAGCTTCTTTTTGAAGTTGATCATTTTAAGCGCCTCAAGTAAAAGGTGCAATCCTTTCAGTGGAATGATCCTTCCGGCAGCAAAGAGGAGGTAATCACGATATTCAACTGCCGATTCTGTATGAGGGTTAAGATCAATTCCATTCGGGATATAATGGAATTCACGTGTGTAACGTTGGGTGAATTTTGTATGTAATGGTTTTCCCACACAGCTAAATTCGTTGGCAAACCTAATAGCAATACGTTCATTCAGCCGGAAGAAGAATTTTACATAGCCAGGCCATTTTTCAGCAAGTTGAGGTTGGGCATGAGCAGTGAGCAGTACTTTGTATTTTAACCGAAGCAGGGGCAGGATGATGGCTCCGTCGGTATGATGAAGATGAATTAGATCATATCTTCCATATACCAGTGCATGGAGCGCTGATTTAAAATAATAGAAAAAAATATTAAGCTTTTTAATTGGGAACTTGCGGAATACAATCTGGTAGAAACCATCCTGAGGCCCAGGTTTATCGGTATGAGAGCGAACTCCATAGACTGTAAAACTGAATTTGCCTTTCAGGGAATTAATCAGCCCCTGACCAACAGATGCGGCCCCGCCAAAAGCCGGCAAGCCTTTAAGTCCTATAATTCCTATATGTATTTTTTCCTGGTCTGGTTTGTCCATGATTTTTACTTAATGCTATCAATTAAACTGATGTACTGGTTCTCAATTTTTGTTGTAGAGAATTCGCTGTTTAGAAGTTCATAGCCTTTAATACCAAATTCAGTTCGTTTGACAGGATCTTCAATCAATTCGTTCAATTTTGCGGCCATTACCTGGAATGCTCCTGGCTTTGTAATAAAGCCGTTATGCCCATCCCTGACCATGTATTTATTATCACCGACATCAGTGGCTATAACAGGCAGCGAATGCCCCAGCGCTTCCATAATCGAATTTGAAAAGCCTTCCAGGATGCTTGAGCACAAATAAATATCTGCATCTTCAAGATAGGGATCCACCGATTTCGGCATACGGACAAGTTCGGTGTAGGGCTCAAGTTCAAGTTCCCGGATCCAGGATCGTAGTTGATCTTCAAGAGGGCCCCAGCCGACAGCAAAATATTTAAGCTTTGTCCGAAGTTTAAAATTATCAAGTAGAAAACGAATAGCTCTCAGAGAAGTCAGGTAATCTTTATTTGCATTGTAGCGGGAGACCGTTATGATTTTAATGGTTTCTGAAGGTTTACGATGCCTGGGGGGCGGGATACTGGTATTCGGAAAATTAGTAATTACTATGGATTTTTTTGGAGAGAAACCCTCCGATACCAGCTGCTCTTTGCCAATCTGATTATTAAACAGAAGGTATTTCATCGTGGTGTGATGCAAGATTTTTATCAGCAACTTCTTTAGCGGGGGCAGTGTGCAATTGCGAACTCCGCCAATAAATTCTATGCGCGTGAAATATGATACCACGCCGGTTAACAGGTTATCAATGGGCAGGTAGGTAAAAACGATTTTGATATTATTCTTTCGGATGATTCTTTGAAGTTGCCATGCTCTTCTGAAGAAACTTCCTTTCAGAAATACATAATCGATCTTTTCCTCCTCTGCAAAGCGGAGATTTTTTACATCTGAAGATTTAGCTTTCCCCTGGACGATAACAAGTACGGGGTACTTTTTTTTAAGCGATCTGGCAAGCAGCAAGCTTTGTTTTTCCGCACCGCCAACTCCCAGACTTTTGGTTACTATGCCAATACTTTTATTCATCCTGTGCATTCAGTTCTTTAAACAGGTCAAGAAATGCTTTGAACATAATATCGATCGTGAAGGCATGAAGGACCTTTTCCTTTCCTCTCTTACCAAACAGTTGACGTAATTCTTCATTGGCCAGCAGAAAGGTGATTTTTGATTCCAGTTCCTGCGGATTTGATGGACGTATTATGAAGCCTGAATAGTGATTGTCAATGATTTCAGGGGTCCCCCCACCGGATGAGGCGATTACTGGTTTTTCCATGGCCATGTATTCAATAATAGAGTTGGAAATGCCTTCCCGGTGTATCAAAGGATTAGACATTAAAATACCGATATCAAAAATGTTAATGATTTCTTCAACCTGGCTCTGTCTCCCGGTGAATTGAATCAGCTCGCGGTATTCCTGTGGTACCCGGCTTTTTTCCTTTTCCAGATTTTGACCATCCCCAATCGCTATGAAGGTTATATCATCTCTTTTACTGCATATCGAAAGTGCTGTACTGATGAATGTATGGTAGTCTTTTCGGGGATGAAAAGCACCGACCATACCCACAACGAATTTTGTTTTAATGCCGAATTTCTGACGTATTTCTGAAGGAATGGTTTCCACCTCAAAACGATCCAGGTGAACACCATTATAAATGACGCAGGATCTGAAGACCGGAGTAGGATACTTTTCAATACCGGCGAAGGAGTTAGCCATGACGATATCTGAGAAAGGAAAGGTGAGTTTGGAACGTATCCAGTTTTTACTGAAAACTTTACATATGCCATTCTGAATCATATAGTTCACAAATTTTACCTTTTTGTTCATGACGAAGGGAAGGGCATAGACAGAAGGCATGGTTCCCCATGATAGGATGATGTCAGGCTTATAGGTGTTAATGATTTTTCGGAGTTTTAAAAATACGGTTGGGTCTTTCTTTATTCTTCTTTTCAGAATGTGGAACCTAACACTGAGGTTCTTTGATTCCTCATATTGGTTCATATTCTTAAACAAAACCACTTCATTTACGATCTCATCGCAACTTTCAGAAGCCTTCAGAAATTCTATCAGTTGTCTTTCCTTTCCTCCTCCTCTCAGGCTGTCAATCAGATGCAGTACGCTAATCATCAGTTAAGATTTTTGGTAGTTAATAGTCCTGTCGTATTCACAGATAAGTTTATCAGACAGGGAGTTCCAGGACTTTTCCCCTGAAAAGTACTCCTTTTCGATATTTTGATACAGTTTCTCTCTGAGGTCAGGTTCAGTTAGCAGACGTTTCAGACCATGATACAATTCATCAGCTTGTTTTGGATTCACGAGAAGGCCCGTTTTTTCATGCTCAATTACCTCAGGGATTGCTCCGACATTGGTTGCAATAATTGCCTTCCTGAATGCAAGGGCTGTCATGATCACACCACTCTGTGTTGCATCCGTATAGGGACAGGCAATAATTTCGGAAGATTGGATGTATTTTACCATTTCTTCATTGGGAATGAAACGATTGATGAAGGTAATACCAGCATTTCTATAGTGTTTTGTATCGAACCAGTAGTTCCCTTTCCCCAGAATCCATACTTGCAGACCTGGTATCTCTTTTTTTAGTCTGACGGCCGCATCACACAGGTAGTTAATACCCTTGTATGGCGAGATCCTTCCAAAGAACAGGATGCTCTGAGGGATAGGCTCCACAGTATTGGAAGAATAATTTGTATAGACATCATAGATCCCCAGACTGGAATGGATTAGTTTTTCCTTTTTGAGTCTGAAGGTTTCCATAAACTGGGAATCGTTCATATGATTTAGCAGAAGGATCTTATTCGCTTTCCGGATCACAAGTTTCTTCAGATAGTGTTTTTTTCTTTTAAACTCCCCGGAATGAAAAGTCGGATCGTGAATGGTCTGAATGCGGGGAGTTCTCATAAAAAGCAGCCCGATATGTGGCAATGAGATATTTCCTCCAAAATGGATGATATCCGGCTTTGTTCGCAGAGCAAATTTTACTATTGATACAGCTTGCATGAACTTGCCAAAAAGTGAGGTCTTTTTACGATGCTGGAAAAACGATTTCGAGTAATCAATATATTCATGGAAGAATGAGGGGAGGTATTCACTGACCTCGGAAAAAGCAAATATTCCCTCCGGAAGCTCCTTCTCCAAATGTAGAATGGTGGACTGATAGGAGTTTTTATGCAGGTCACAGATATAGGTAAGCTCAACTTTCCCAGCAAGGCTTTTTAACAGCTCAAGATCGAGATCCATAAAGAAGCTTGTTGAGAAATAGAGTACTTTCATACTAATAGTAATATTTTGGTTATAGTTTTTTAATTATTTTTTTAGCTGAATGAGTGCATCCTGAAATCTTCCTTTTACCTGTGTTTTTTCATGCTTATGTTCGGCCAGATGAATAGCATTTTTTGAATATTGTTCCCGAAGTTCCTGGTTCTCTATTATTTCCTTTAGACGGGTTGAGAGGGCAGGGATACTATTCTCGTTCACCGTGAATGCCCAATGGTACCTTGAGGCATATTGATAGAGTGCTGTAGATTGATGGGCAAATACAAGGATTGGTGTTCCGCAAATCATATATTCAGGGGCTTTGGTTGGCATTGACAGGTGAATGTAATCCAGGTTCTTTTTATCGAAGTCCATGGGCAGAACCAGGAGATCAGCAGCTGAGAAAAGGAAGGGGAGATCATTATATTCGGCAAAATCATTCCGGACAATATGTTTTGCCTGAGAGATGAATTCTTCGAATTTTTGAGGAATCTTTTTGCATTGAATCTGCATTTCAACCCTGATTCCTTTTTCTCCAATGTCCTCCACCGCTTTCATGACGGTAAAGAGAGATTCGGATGTGCCTGGCCCAATGCGGCCTGCATAAAGGATCTTAAAATTGTCGGAGAAGGTCCAGCTGGTTTTTTGTCCCTGTTTCCAGAAATCAAGGTCCACATAGTTATGAAAAGGAATAAATTCATGTCCATAGCGCTCCTTATATTCCTCGCTCATGGTTTCGCAAATACTCATCAGGAGTTTTGACTGGCTAAGGATGTGACGCAGATCTCTTTTTAGTTTGTGATTCCAGTAAAGGTGCGAGAGTCCCGGTTCATTTGCCACTTTAGGCCAGTCGTCCATGAAATGGATGACGAGGGGGATATCCCTCTGACGGACCAGCTCCTTAACAAAGGGTACCAGCCAGGGATTTAGAAGCTGGGTATAAATGATATCAGGGGAGTTTTTATCGAGCCAGTCCAGGAGTTTGTTGCTAAGCTTGAGAGGAAAGAGAAAATGATAAATGCCGGCTGCCCTTACCAGGTACTCAATGCCTTGTTTCAGAAAACGGTTGTACCTGGATTTCCTGGGGGTGTACTGTCTGAAGTCATCGATCTTTTTCTGTGGGGAGAGCTCAACCTCACCGGATTGATACTTTGGCTGGAAGATATTCAGGGGCCATGGGCGTTTCGTTTCATCATAGCCTATTCTGTAATATCTGCTGCATATTTCCAGACCTTCTTTCTCAATATGCAGGTTGACAACAGATAGCTTATCCTTTGGCCATCCTTCGAGGAGGTTGAAAAGGGTAATGCCACCCCCATCACTTTTATTCAGGTAGCTCCCAAGGATTATTAGATTTGGATATTCAGCTTTTTTCATTTTGAGTCTGAATAAGTTCCGTATATATGCCTGAAAGTTGCGTGATAATGCTTTCGGGCTGATGTCGTTGGAATGCTCTTTTACGGGCGTTTTTTGAAAAGTGTTCCTGCATTTCCCTGTTTTCGAATAATTCGATAATACTACCCGCCATCATATAAGGATCCCCATCCTGAATGAGGATTCCTTCAATATTGGGAGTAAGGATGGAGCCCGTTCCACCGGTATAGGTGGCAATTACAGGCATGCCTGTCAGCATGGCTTCGCAGACACTGTTTGGGCTGTTTTCAATGTGGGAGGGATGCACAAAGATGTCGGCTTCTTTCATTTCTTTTACAATGGTTTCTGCTGAACAGTCTCCCAGAAATTCAATCGACAGGTCTGAAAACCTGATCCCCAACTCTTTTCGGACAATGCGATTAATTTTATCATTTTCCCTTCCCCCGATTATCCTCCAGGTAAAATCGAATTTCCTCTCGGTTAACAATTGTGCTGTCCTTGCAACGGACTCACAGCCTTTATATGGATTATTCCGGATAACGGACAGGAGGGTACATCCTGGAGTTTCAGGAGATCTCCACTCAAGCCCGTAAAACTCCTTTCTGATCATTTCATCACAGTGGTAATACCGTGCGTTTGGAGCAAGTATCTTCATGACCCTTCTGTCCCAGTCTGTTCTGCCCATCACAAAACGACTCATTTTAAGGCATTCCTTTTCCACTTCAACCCGTTTAAGGAAATAATTATAGTAAGTAAGAACGGAGGTTCCTTTTAAGCGCTCAATCAAACCGGAATGCTTCTTAAGTATAGCCAACGGGAATCCGGACAGAAATTTTTCCAGGTAGACAGAAAGGACTCCCTGAATGTGAAAAATTACCGGAACGGTAGTATGTGCCTGAATTATTCCGTAATTGTTTTCTGATCCAAAAATATGAATGATATCAGGCTGAAAATTTTCAATGATCTCCAGGTAATCGTAAAGTGCTTGTTTGTTATCGATTTTATAATAGGTTCTTTTTCCAAAGTACTTTTTAAAAGAACCGTTATTTTTCGGAACAATATAATAGGAGGTTTCACCAATCCGGGTATTCATTTTTTCGGGTCCGCTGTTCTGGCAGGCAATTCCTATTTCAATTCCTGGCATTAGACTGATTCTGCTTTCCAGGGCAGTGATCCAGCTTTCCCCAACAATGGTCTGGTTAACCAGCTTTTTTGCGGATACCGCAGTATTTGTGAAGAATAAAACTTTCATTTTCAGAATTACTTTTAGTTCCTGGTATCCCTGGATTTGTAACCTAACACCTTCAACTCTTCGTCGAAAATATTTGTTAACTCCTCAATCGTAGTCGATTTGAGTTTATTAAGATGATCACCCGCTTTTACATTGCGTTTGTGGCTGAAAATATCTTCACCATTAACCTCGAAATTTGTTTCGGCAACTATTTTTTTAATAAGGGCTTCATTATAGGGTAGTTCACAATGACTTACTAACTCCCGCAGCCATGAATCAAAGTTTGCTATCATATCCTCGTACCTGAACAGTTTTACATTGGTCATTGGAAGCAGCCTGGTGATATAGTCGGAATAAACTTCTTTAAATTCCTGAGCATTTTCAAGAGCATATTGATCGATATCGTACTGTAATGATTCCCTTCGTTTTTTAAAGAACTTCAGGTTAATTACAGGATGGCTATACCGATGGGAAAAAAACAGAGATGTCAGCACGTCTCTTGGGTCGCGGAGCAAGACAATAACTCTGTATTTATCAAGCTCCGGGATCTGAATATATTGCCGGAAAGACCCATAAATATACCCCCGGGAAATGAATGCTCTTCTCATGAATTTAGGGCTTTTAAAAAAACGGTCCGAGGCATTGTATAGTTCAGCAATATAGGTTTCAAAATTGATATGCACCATATCAGATGAATTGGCAAACTCATTAATGATATGGCTCATAAAGGTTGATGCTGATTTATGGGTAGTAAATAGTACGATGCTCTTGTTTGTGCTTTTAGAGATGTCCTTACCGCTTCTGAGTTTCTTTTCCGGTTTAAACTTTGTGAGATACCTTCTCGGATAAGAGTAGAATAATCCCAGAAGCGGGTAATTCTTTTGCAGGTATTTCCGGATGTTCTTATTTAGTTGTTTTATGGGGTTGAAGAAATTCATAGCATTAATTATTTATTCCAGATACCACGGGCCTTGTGATTAATCAGTAATTTGTACTGTAAGGGCGCTATAACAGGACCGTATAAAATACAAACCAGGGTTGCCAGTATTACACCAGAGATGCCCATTCCAAGAGTCTTCGCGAAGAAAACAGACAAGGGAATATTGAGCAGCGCAGAGCCGATCGAAAAAATAAACTGGAGTTTTATTTTTCCAACTCCATTTATAAAGTTATTATAAATACTTCCATAGATCCGAACGATGACGTAAACGCCCATGATTAAAGTCAGGTCGAAAGGTACTTTCACTTCAGATCCAACCCAGACGCGATATGCAAGGCCCGAGAAGGTAATCATAAGTGCACTGGCCAGAACAAAATATAACCAGATTTTATTCAGCTTGCGGATGATATTCCGGATCCACTGAATGTCTTTTTTCGTCCAGGCTTCGGTAAATGCCGACCAAAAGGGCCCCATTAAAAGAGAAAAAGAAACCAGGATAATATCAAAATACTTTCGGGCAACCTGGTAGGGGGTAACTTCGGCTGGACCAAAAAGCTGTGTGATAATAATGCTATCCGTTGAAAACATTACGATAACTGCCAGCTGGATGATGAAGAACCTGAATCCAAGATTGAGGATGTCCCCGGAGTATCTGAAATCAATAAATTTTAGCGATGGTCGGTATTCCTTATATTTTGAAGTAAAGAAAAAGAGGCTTGCGATCGCGACCGTAAGAACAGGTGATATGCTGAAAGCCAGAGCTACTTCCAGAAGGGATCCATCCTTTAATAAAGTGGTCAGAATAAGGATGGTTATAAATGAGATAAGTTTGCTGGTGAACTTCAGGGTATCTACAACGCCTGGCATTTGATCGGCCTGAAGGATAACATACATAATTCTCAACACGAACCTGACCGCAAACATACTGGTGACGATGATCATAACCAGGGAAAGGTCTTGCCCGATTTCAGGTGTGGTATTAAATACCGACTGCCAGTTGATGAATTGCTCAGCAATTGTGAAAATCACCATGAAGGCAGCAATAATCAGGAACAAAAGCGTATAGGTAGTACTGATGTATATTCGGGCTATTTTCTTTTTCTCTTTGGCCCAGGCTTCGGCCAGACGGTTGCGAAGACCTTGCCCCATGCCAAGATCAAAAAAACTGCCCCACTCAATAAGGGAGCCAATAGTGACCCATATACCATATTGAGTTTTGCCGAGGTAGTGGATCAGGATGGGTAACATGATAAACGTTAGTGCCATGCTTGATCCTTTCACTGAGATGGAAAGCAGTATGTTCTTTTTAGCTTTTACTGAACGGCTATATCCGGAGTTTATCTTCGCCGTGAAATATTTAATGAGATTTTTAGTCTTCATACTGTTTCAAGTTCTTCTTCCTGCTGCTGCAAATAGTAATTATTAAAGACTAAAACCAGTGCGACACCCATAATAAAGATGTCAAGGCTAACAATAACCAGGTTTGACACCATAAACATACTCCAACCTATAAGGGGCCCCCACCGCCCCGTTACCCGAGCGTCCCTTATCAATTTCCGTGTCAGAAAAACCAAAAATAAAACGTATAAGCCACCACCTATCAAACCATAATAGTAGAACAATGAAAGATAGCCAACGTGGATTTGGGAGGTTATTCCAGAGATAAGTCTGACGAGATCCCTGTCCCTGCTTTCCTCAATCTTTGTTGAATGTAGTCTTCCTTTGCCTAAAACCGGATTGTCAGGGAATAATTCTTTAAAGACTGTAAATGCATAAATCCGCGAACCGGCATTACCAGCCATGATCCCACCACTTTCTTTCTCAAGGATTCTTTCCTCAATAATCTGGTCAGCATCGTATCCGAAATATTTGGATCCATGATACAAAAGAAATAAACCGAGGAAGCCTATCACAAGATAGCGTACCAGTTTTCCGATATTGAATCCGAAGTGAATAGGTATTAGCAGGAACAACATCGCTGCATTCACCATCATAAACCGCGACTTATTAAGGAAAGAAACAACAATGCCCGCCATAAAGAAGAAGATCAGGTAGAGGACACTCTTTTCTCTGAGTATAAAATCCTCAATGATAATTATCAGAACAGGAAAGAAGCATATTCCTAACAAATGCATCCCACCTAGGTATCCGTAGATCGATGGAAGCCGGTCATCTTCAATTTCGTAATTGCTGAACCTGAACCATTCTGATTCAGGCATCATAAGGCGGGGATTGATGGTTTGCTGAATGATGATAACCACAATAGCTATCAGGATGACCAGGACGGAGATATTGAAGCTTAGGCGATAGAAGCGATTGGTGCAATATATGTTGTCGATCACAATCAGCATTAACAAGCTGCCGAGCATCTCATTATTGAGGAAATAGTTGACATTACCTTGTGCTCCAGTCAGATAGAGGTCAGAGAAGATGGTGAAAATACAGAAAAACAGAAAAAATATAGTGTGCGTTGCCATCCGGAGGTTCCACTTTTCATAGAGTAGGAAACCGATAGCTGCTATGGAGAACATGAGAAGGAAAGGGCCCTCATCCTTATCAATTATAGTATAACTTGCATATCCTACAAATGGAGAAATGGCAAATAAAAGGATGACAAAGAGTCCTGCTTTATTGCTTAGTGACCTTTCCATGCTGATAACTGGATTTAGGTGTGCTAATTTTGCCCTTTCCGGTCGTCATAATAACCATACCCATACTTAGAGGATCGCAGCAGGGGTAATTCGTTCACTACCAGGCAAAGGTTTTTTATTTTCTTATCCTGTAATTCGGACAGTACAGCAAATGACTCTTTTTTAATGGAATGATTGAGGCGGACCACGAAAATATTCAGATCAGCCTGATCCAGCAGGAGGTAGGTGTCTGAGACCAACCCTACTGGTGGAGTATCGATGATAATATAATCATATTTCTCTGTCAGGAAGCTAAAGAGGTCATTCATCCTGGTCGATGCGGTAAGTTCTGAAGGGTTTGGGGGTATTGGCCCGGAAGTGATAACATCCAGATTAGGAATGTTGGTTTTTTGCACAACTTCCTCAAAATTTGCCTGTTCACTAAGGAACGAACTGATACCAATTTCGTTTTTAATATTCAGTCTCTCAAAGACCTTAGGTTTACGCATATCGAAACCGAGTAGTATCGTGCTATTATTTGCATTTGCCAGAGCAACAGACAGGTTATTTGCCAGGAACGACTTACCCTCCTGAGCAAAATTTGAAGTAATGGATATTATGGAATTTTTTGACTTGGGCAGGAAATACCTAAGGTTTGTGCGCAACATCCGAAAGGATTCAGCAATATGTGATTTCGGGAAGTTATTTACTACCAACTCAATCTTCTTGTTGTTCTTATATATTTTTGCGAGTATAGGTGTCGAGGTGAATTTTTCAATCTCGGAAACGTCTTTGAGCCTAACACTTAGCGTATCCTTAAACCTGAAAAAAACTAGTGGCAGAATGAGTCCCAATAAGAGCCCCATAAAATAGTTTAGCCTTGTTTTGGGAGAGATGGGACCACTACCAACAACATCAGCAGGCTCAACAATTTCAGCATCCGGGAGGAATGAAGCGATTGCGATCTGGGCTTCCGAGCGCTTTTCAAGTAGATAGGTGTAGATGGCATCATTAAGGTTAAACTTCCGTTCGATGCCAAAGAGTTCCCGTTCTGTTTCGGGCAGCTTTCGAATTTCGCGGTTCAGCTCACTGATCCTTCCGTTAACATCCTGCAGGGAAATCTCGGTGGTGTTCAGGATGTACTTAATATTTTCTGTGATCGTGTTTTTTAAGTTCTCGATCTGGATATTCAGCTTGCTCAGGTAAGGGCTTTTCTCCTGATTATTCTGGATTAAACCGGCCCTCTCGGCATTTAATTGCAGGAGTTCCTGGATCATATTGTTCAGCAGCGGATCTTCAATACCCATAGCAGAGGGTGCTATCAGATCCGAAAATTCCTTATTCAACTCAAAATAATCGTTAATGTATTGATAATACTTATAATTGACAGTGACAGAAGCCTTCTCTCGCTCAAGTTCGCGAAGCTGTTCGTAGACCCGACCTGATTGCACCGTAACATCCATAATACCCTGGTTTGACCGGAAGCGTTGAAGATTTTCCTCGGCGATCTTCAGGGAATCCTTTATCACATTTAACTGGTCATCAATATATTCAATCGTTTTAAGCGACATGTACCGTTTTTTTTCCAGCTCTCGTTCCAGGTAGGTATCCAGCAGGGTGTTTATGAAATCAATATCCTTCTGCGGAACTGTGCTCTTAATGCTTAGTTCTGCAACGGAAGATTCCAAATCCACAGGTGCTATTTCCATAGCACTTTGATAATACCGGCTTAGTGATTTTGGATCACGGATAATAAAAGAGAATTTTTTTGTCGGGTAATCATCGATGTTAACATTCTCGTTGAGGATTAGCTTGAAATTTAAATACTCATTATGGATTGTCTGACCGAAACGGGCATTCTTATCGATCTTTAGCTCACTTACTGTCTGAATGATATTATCGTTTGAGAAATTATACAGGGGCACATCTTCTCCCTTCGTCCTTATTTTAAAGCCGGTTTTGTCAATAACCTCCAGGTTGATCTCCAGATTGATCGGCTGGGCAATGGTCCTGTCAAATACAATTACAAATGGGGTGTTCTTATAGAGTTCTTCTTTGCTTAATCGAGAATGGCTGTAATAGGATACATAGAAGTTCAGCTCGTTGAGGGCCCTTCGAATAAGTACAGATGAACGGAGCTTCTGTATCTCATTCTGGAAATTATTTTCTCCTCCGAACATGCCGAAACCTTCCATAAACTGAGCAGAAATAGTGGAAGTCGTATTCTCCTCACTGCTAATAAGGATCTGGGCTTTAACTTCGAACACTTTATGTTTTGTTTTATTTAAGAAGAAACTGATTGCAAGCCCAACGAAAATACAAATGCCAATGGCTAGGTAATGTTTTTGAAATAAAGAGGCCAGGTAATGAATGTCAACAATGTCAGAAGTCCTTTTTTTGGTCATTGGAGCTGTCATAAGGCGAGGATTTACGGGTTGTTGCTGCGGTCGATGTAGGAAAAAACAAGGATAGCTGTGGTAACGGTGGAAAAGATGAGATCAATGGGGGTGGAGATTACACTCCACCTGGCAGACCCTCTTTGTTTAACATATAAAACATCGTCCGGTTGCATGAAATAGTACTTACTGAAAATCTCATCGTCATGGCGGATGTCAATTACATGTTTGGTGATTGAATCTCCTTCCGCCCGTAAAAGGACAATTTCATTCCGGTTTCCATGGATGGTCATGTCACCAGCCAGGCTTAAAGCCTCAAAAATCGTAATGTGATTCTTTGAATACGTATAGTTGCCAGGCATTCTGACCTCACCAAGAACCGAAATTTTCTTATAAGCAAATTTAATAGTAATGGTGGGCTGATTAAAATAGTCTTTCAGCAGGACTTCCATCTTTTCAGTCATCTCATTAAGTGTAAGTCCTTGGACAGAGATCATTCCGACTACCGGAAAATCTATATAGCCTGAGTCATTAACCGAATAACTGATCAGTGAGACCGACAGCTCGTTACTGAAACCTGCACGTCCTACACTTTGGTCACCCTCAAAGTAGTTGAAGGACAAATCATCGAAGCTGGATACCTTGATGAATAATTCGTCATTTGGTTTGATGGTGTTTTCCTCTTTTGGCTGAAGTTCATATACCTTCTGCTGTACTACAGGGTCCTGCAGATAATCGAGTTTATTCTGTGAAATACAGGAAGTCAGATAAAGAAGGCAAATAGAAATGAGGAACAAGGGGTAGCTGGTTTTTCTCATACGGAAAACAGTTTAGGCTATAACTTAATTCAGGTGAAGTAAAAATACGCGAAATACAAGTATTACGCACGGATGCCTAATTAAATTTTGACTAAACTGATACCTGTTTCTGGGAATCCCTGATTTTTTCTGTTAAAAGGAAATTTACCTGAATCAGCCGCTTGCCGGGATGTTGTTAAACTATTCCTTATTTGTCATTCTTTTTCGTTCATGTTCCTGCAGGTAGATTTTTCTGAGCCGGATGCTTTTGGGTGTAACCTCCACATACTCATCATCCTGGATATATTCCATTGCTTCTTCAAGCGAGAACTCAACCGGCGGGGCTATTCTGACTTTATCATCACTTCCGGAAGCCCTCATGTTGGTGAGCTTCTTGGTTTTTGTCAGGTTGACTACGATATCCCCGGATCTGGAATTCTCGCCGACGATTTGCCCCATGTAGATCGGGTCGCCCGGCTTAACGAAGAAATTGCCACGATCCTGCAGCTTATTGATCGCATAGGCGATAGCAGTGCCTGTCTCCATGCCCACCAGGGTGCCAACGGTACGCTCTTTAATGTCTCCTTTCCAGGGCTCATAGCCCTTGAAACGGCTGGCAATGATTGCCTCCCCGGCAGTGAGGTTCATGATCTGTGTGCGGAATCCTATCATGCCCCTTGCAGGAATGTCAAACTCAAGATGGATCAGATCATTTTTTGGTTCCATAGACAATAGTTCACCCTTGCGCTGTGATACAAACTCGATAACTTTCCCTGAGCTTTCTTCAGGTGTGTTGATTGTCAGCACCTCAACCGGCTCACATTTCTTACCATCAATTTCTTTGATAATGACATGGGGCTTTCCAAGTTGCAGCTCGAAACCTTCACGGCGCATGGTTTCTACCAGGATGGCAAGGTGAAGAATACCCCGGCCGAAAACATGATACGAATCAGGCGAACCGGTTTCCTGTATCTTCAGGGCCAGGTTTTTTTCGGTTTCGAGAAATAATCTATCGCGCAGATGCCGGGAAGTCACGTACTTACCTTCTTTACCGAAGAAAGGTGAATCATTGATGGTAAAAAGCATACTCATCGTGGGTTCGTCGATCGGGATAGGGGGGAGGCCTTCCGGATTTTCAGAATCGGCAATTGTGTCGCTGATATCGAAACCTTCAAGTCCTGCAACTGCACATAGGTCTCCGCAGCTAACCTCATTGACTTTCCTTTTTGAAAGGCCTTCAAAAACGAAGAGCTCTTTGACCTTACCCTTAACAACCGAATCATCCCTTTTTACAAGTGAAACAGGCTGTCCGGCTTTTATTGAGCCACGGGAAACCCTGCCAATGGCCACCCTGCCGATGTATGAAGAATATTCCAGGGAAGTGATCTTCATCTGGAGTGTACCCGTCTTAATCTCTGGAGGGGGAACGATATCAAGGATGGTGTCAAGCAGATAGGTAATGTCTTTGGCAGGAGTCTTCCAGTCGGAAGACATCCAGCCTTGCTTTGACGATCCGTAAACGGTCTGGAAATCCAACTGTTCTTCTGTAGCATCCAGGTGGAACATTAATTCAAATACAGCTTCATGAACCTCATCGGGCCTGCAATTCTCCTTGTCTACTTTGTTGATGACCAGAATGGGCTTAAGTCCGAGCTGTATCGCCTTTCCAAGCACAAAACGGGTTTGCGGCATAGGTCCTTCAAAGGCATCAACCAGCAATAGTGCTGCATCGGCCATGTTGAGCACACGCTCTACTTCCCCTCCAAAATCAGCGTGCCCGGGGGTGTCAATAATGTTTATTTTAACGCCTTTATACTCAACGGAGACATTCTTGGAGAGAATGGTAATGCCACGCTCTCTTTCCAGGTCATTGTTATCCAGGATGAGATCCCCGGTTTCCTGATTTTCCCTAAAAAGATTACACTGGTGAAGAATCCTGTCTACCAGTGTGGTTTTGCCATGATCGACGTGTGCGATGATGGCCACATTTCTAATTTCAGTCATTTTCTTTCGCTTTCCTACCTCTAAATAAAAAAATGCCGCCGGATGAGGGCAGCATTTATATCTCATGTTTTTTATTTTCTCTCTGCTATTCTCCCTCGTCAGTCACGTCTTTGGGCTTGGTCTTGGGTTTGGATTCATCTTCCGTCTCAACCACAGTCTTTGCCGCTACTTCCTCTTCTGAGGTATCCTTCGGCTTCGATTTTGGCTTTGGTGCCGGTTTAGCTTTCGGAGCGTCCTTTTTCTTCTCCTCATCTCCAGCCGTGTCTTTTGGCCTGGTGGCGGGCTTTGGATCCTCCCCTGTTTTTGCTACAGGTTCTGCCTGCTTAGAAAGCTCTTCTGCCACAGCTTTCTTCTTCGTCTCTTTTTCAGGTGCTTCAGGCTTTTTAGTAACTTGTTTTGAGGCTGTGGGTTTTACGCTTAAAGCTTTGATTTTCTTTTTTCTGCGCCTGACACCGTATGAACCCTGAATAATTTTTCCTCTCTTGGATTTTTTATCGCCTTTACCCATAATTAGATGCTTTAAATAGTTAAGGTGTGCAAAAGTACACTTTTTTTTTGTCACTACATAAGAAACACCTATTTAGATGCTGGGACAAAGTCCCTGGTAATAAAATGGATCCTGATAATTTCTTCAGATTGTTGATGAGAATTCAATAAATTGCATCTTAAAATAGAGAATAGCCTAAATCCTTCAACCCCCTGTGAATGAAACTACGAATTCCTAACGATTTCAAACAAGCAAAACTGGCCATTGATCAACCTCAGATCGATTATGACAGCCTGGTTACCGATCAGCTGATTCTTTTTATTTATGGGCATCCAGTTGATTTTCCTAAAAGAAAATGGTTAAACTGCAACAATCTTGCTGAATACTATCGCTCCGGAAAATTGGATTTTATCGATGGTATTGACGGTGTTTTCACATTGATAATACTGGATAAACAACAGGGTAGATTGATTGTGATTACAGACAGGCTCGGTATTTATACCCCCTTTTATCATCTTGAGGATGAACAACTGTGCATTTCAGACCGTACAGAAGAGCTTAAATCAGAGCTTGCCAGGCCGGAGATTGACAAAGATACAGTTCTGGAACTTTTAAATCTGGGACTGAAAATTGGCAACAAAACCCTTTACAGAGGTATCCGGGAATTTGAACCTGCCAGAATTTATGAATTCGGCAAGGATTTTTCCATGAAGGAAAAGGAGTACTGGAGTGTATTTGACCTTCAGCCTTCAGAGAGGATGTCAAAGGAAGATTTTAAGAACTTATTTAATAGTAACCTGGACGTTATTACAGATTTGGAAGACACTATCCTTCTCCCGATATCCGGAGGGAAAGACACCCGCATGCTCTTATCTGCCATTCTCCATAAGAAAGAGAAACTTCATTGCTACACTTTCGGTCCGCCTTATCATAGCGACATCAAAGGGTCTGTGAAGATCTGTAACAGGATTGGTATAAGTCATGATATCATTGAAGCGGACATGCAGTTCGGCAGGGAGATTGATTTTAACCGGGACCTGAAAAATATGAACTTAAATGGAATAGGACCTTATTTCTTCAATCTGCTGGTGAAAAAGGCCCTGATCCGGGAGAAGGATAAAGCCCGACTGGTTCTTCAGGGTGACCTTGGTAACCAGATGTGGCGGCATCATCCTTTTGGAAGGTCTGTTCCGCAATCTATGGATCCCTCTGAAAATGCAAGTTGGATGTTGAAGAATCTAACCAGGGTGTTATATTTTAAAGGGGATCATAGCTCCAACTATGCAAACCTGTATAGCCATTCTTCGATTCAGGACGTAGTGACTCAATTGCAGGAATCCATCCGCCTGGATCTAATGAAACTTAAAGATCCTGAAAAACCTTCAGATTATTCAGAGTTTTTCATTTTAAGGACTCTGGCATATAATTTTTACAGCAACATTCTCAAATATATTGGAAGGCATTTCAGGTTATTCGTCTCTCCCCTGCAAAAGGACCTGCTGCAACAGTTGCACCTTTTAAGCATTGAGGAACGTGTTCGTGGCGGGCATATCGATTATATCATCGCAGAAAATAATAAATTTCTCTCCACCATGCCCTATTACAATTCCGGGAGGGTGATGAAATACATTAAACTGATTTCCAATTCGGTGAGCCAAAAAATGATCGGGACAAATCTGGTTAATCATCCCGAATTGCATAACTATCCCTTGTGGATTAGAAAGTATCATAAGGATTTTTTCTATAGGGTATTAAATCCCGATAAAATGGTTCTGGGAAATTATTTTAATGCTGATGAATTGAAGAATCAGGTCGGCGCTTTCCTGGAAGAGAAATATTCGATCCTGGGGAAAAACAGAATATTACTGAAGTATTCGAATCAGCATTTTGTCTATAACCTGTTTTGCCTGGAGCAATGGCTTCAGTTTCATGAACAAAAGAGTTAGTCCCGATGCCAAATTATACTCTGCTTACCAGCAACAGTCCGGAACTTAAATACGAGAACTACCGGGGCCATAAGCTGGACCGGCAGATGCTCGAATTGCTGAGAGAATTTCTATAGGTGCTTCTTCATGCTCTCCCGGCCCATCTCCCCGGGAAATCCTGCTAACTTCTTTTCTTAATAAACCGGAACGACCAGTACACAATAGCCAGGAAAACAAACATAAATAAGGTCATACCCCATGTTTCCGGGTGCTGAAACGGATTGGCCACTCTGTCGCCGATATCAAACAGAATGGCATGCGGCTGGGTCACAATATCCCAGCTGTTCCAGCGCAAATATCTTCCGACGTAGATACCAAAGCTCCCGAACATCAATAGCAGCATAGAAATTGTAATTGCCATCTTTTTGCTTATAAGCTTGCTTAGGAATTCTTCAATATCCCAAAGACTCATAAATCCAAACAGAAGGCCCGTCCATGCATAGGAAAGGATGAGTACCAAATCAAACCAGATGGGCATGGAATCATTTGACCGGATGTGGAATAAATCAGTAAGAATATAAGGTGCGTTGGGAAAAAAGAGCAGCCAGGAAGGTATCAGACCAAAGAGTATATACTTTCGCTTCTGAAGGGAAGGGAAGACAATGAAAATGGAACTTAAAAGCCAGGGGAGGAAGGCTAAGAAAAGGTTCCAGTTTAAAAACAGAAAGTACATGGTTCCGGAATAGACAGCTCTGAAAATGTACAGGCCGAAGCATAATGCACTCAGGCTGCCCAGGAAAATGGTTTCATTGAACCGTCCGGATTGTTTTATTTGTTTAAACATGTAAGTTGTTGTTAGATGAATTTATGCTATAAAGTTAAACAAAGCCCTGGCTAAGGGGCTTCTTTGTATTGATTTAAATATAGATTCCAGCTTCGCCAACCGGTTTCATCTGCTTGCTTTCTGAGATCCTGGATGCGTTCTTCAGTCCGGGGACCATATTCAGCATACTGTTTGTTTTCATCGATATATTCCTTGAGCATATGGAGATCCGGGTGAGGCAAACTAAGAACGTACTCTATATCTGCAAACTGAGCATAATTGAGGTTGCAGGCAGTAATCATCCGGTCGTAGGGCAGCATTGCCATCAGCAGAAACATCAGGTAGGCATACAGGGACAAGCGATTAAAAAACAACCAGTTACTAAGGAGGGTGCGAACTTTATTTAGTGAGAGTACCAACCCGATAAGTACGCATGCAACAAAAAGAAATACTGCAATTCTTTTATAGGTTAAACCGTAGGCCTCAACATACAGGAAGTTTTTATACGCGGTTATGAGCGCAAGTAAGATGTTTTGTCCGATCCAGAAATAGCTTATTTTCATCAGGCTTCTGACTTTTTCGTGAAAATTAACCTGTCCCCGGAAAAAATAGACAATTAATGCCACGGCCAGACCCATAGCCAGGATCAGGGTATAGAATCCCTGGTGTACATAATCCTTGTACGTGAATCCCTCCGGCAATTCCCCGCTAAGAATGACGATTAAATCAAGCAGGTTCACAATGGCCAGAATCACGGATACGGACCAAAAACTGATGCTGGCGATCTTATGTTCTTGTTGATCTCTCTGGGAAAGGCTTCCCGGTTCAATCTTCGATTTCAGGAAGGAAAGCCTGGCGATCCGCTTATTCTTTCGAAAGCTAATCATTCCATAGAGCACGGCATAGAGGAATAGGGTAAGCATGATGAAACCAAATTCCAGAAAGGAAAGGTCAATTTTCTTCATCAGCTTTCCAAACAGGGGGTTACCATTTAAATAGAGCAGAACAAAGATGAGAATGATTATCCCGGAGATAATGTAAATCCAGACATTCGGTAGCTTTTCTTTCTTTGTAGCAGGTGTGTTTTCTTCAAGACGTCTGAAAAATGAATTCAGATGACTCTCAACAAGGGAGGATATCGCATGAAACAGCACCATCAGCGGTTGGCAATCCAGCACAACACTGCTCCACATCAACAGGTATGCCAGCATCCAGATCAGGAATGTTATTGCCTGAGGATAAAGCATAATCATCGCTGAACACACCAGGGGAGGTACAACTGCCATAAGGCGCTTCATCAGGGATGTATCCCTATATCGCAACATTACCAGTGTTGCTGATATTCCTGTAAAGAGGAAAATGTTTATACCAGGTTCCTGTTTGTAAAATAAGCTCGATCCGATAATTGCAAGGATGAGCGTCAAAACCGAATTTCCTATTTTCTTCATAATTTTTAAGTTTAGAAAGTACTTTGAAACACAAAGTATATAATTAAAAAAAATTAGCTTCCTTTAATAAGGTTTTCAAGTGCATCCAAATGATCCTGAAACGCTTTCCGGCCAGCCGGGCTTACGTCGTAGGTAGTATGAGGCTTTCTGTCTATAAATGATTTATCTACACGGATATACTCAACTTTTTCTAATGCTTTCAGATGGCTGGCCAGGTTACCGTCAGTAACATCCAGCAATTCCTTCAGGCGGTTGTAGCTAACCCTTTCATTGACAATCAAAATGGACATGATTCCCAGTCGGATACGATTTTCAAATGCTTTATTTAAATGGTGTACGATATGTTTCATACACGATCGTATTTGAAATACATATAAATCCCGTAAATTACATGGAACAATCCAAAACCGGCTACCCAGAAAATCAGACCGTAACCGATAAAAAAGGCGTTAATCAGGCCCAGACCTATTTCCAGGAAACCGAGTTGACGAATGGTTGGGAAGGTATATTTACTGGTATTTACCAGGGCCAGTCCGTAAAAGATCAGGGTAGTGGGGGCAACAAGACCAATAATCCCTTCATGGATCAGGGCGAGGGAGAAAATCCCACCAGTAAGAAGAGGAATACAGAGATTTAGAATGGCATTTTTCGCCGATTCATCCCACATTTTTACTCCGGCATGCCTGGCTTTTCTCAAGCTTAACAAAAAAGCTGTCAACAGGGCCAGGATCAGCGTGACCACAGCGATCATGACCAGGACAACACGGTCTGTTTTGCCATCCGGTGTAAAATATTCGAGTTTCCCCAGGTAGAGATATGCGATCAATCCGGCAAGAATTGCATATATTCCGGCAAATAAACCCGATAATCCACTTAATGACAGAAAACGAACCGACCGGTTCATCATTTTACGGATATCCTGCAGGGCATCTAATTGTTCTTTTGTGTCCATAATTAAAAGTACTTTGAAATACAAAGCTAATAGTTATTTTTTAATTTCCAAATTAGTGAGCCAGTATGGGCAGAAAAAAAATTTAAACAGTTCACATTGAAATCGACATCAGCTTCCGGATCCAAAATTTCAAGTTGCAGGAGCAAGTCAGCTACAAGCTCATTGCATGCTGATTGACAAGCTTAGAGCCGGCTGTACAAGATAATAACTAGGGGTTGAACTGATATAGCACTCATTCCAGATAGGGATCTGGTAGGTAATTCCAGAATTCAGATCGCCAAAATCCATGCTTATTCCGGGTAGAAGATAGCCAAGGATATCGTGATCAAATGAGTCAGTATTTGTGCTGTTTAGAAGTTCCTGACTGCTTTCATGAGGTATATCTTTACTCTTCCAGATTTCATAGTCATAGCCCGCTCCCAGCCAGATCCTGAGACCGGAAAAGAAATGAACCCCGAAATAGAAGGGGACGCTGAATTTAGTCAATCCGGGACAAGTCCACTCTATAGCTGAATTGTACAGGCTTATCGAACCTTTGTTGAAATAGGAAGGGGTTATTTGAATAAAGTATTTTGAGAAATCATACCGAAGGAAAATTCCGCCCCGATAGTTAAATACGGGTGATTTTATGCTATAATGCAGGTCTGAGGGGGCCTGTACGATTGTTGGCCCCCACCGGCAGTTATTCCAAGTTTAAATTGGGCAGACAGGCATAGGGGAGTGCTGCCAGGATCATGATCATCAAATTTCGTTTCATAGCTCCTATTTTAAGATGAATAGAAAGTCACCCCCTTCATCACCGGCTTCCCTGATCTCACCAAACTGGGGAACCTGATTGGCAGGGCTGTTGTTAATAACGGCAATTTTGAAACTGGCAAACAACTGCTCCGCAGTGAGGTAAGGGAGTTGGTTTTCTGTGAGCCTGTTAATTAAATAGAAAAAGAAAACGCTCTTATCCGGAACAGTGGTCATGGCCCCGGCAGTCATGGCTTTCCGGCTTGGCAATTTGTATAATTGGTAAGTGGCCGGTGAAACCTCGTTAAAAGCATCCCGTGTTTTGAAGATACCCCCGCTAAAGCAGGCATCCGCAATTAAGAGTGTGTGGTGCGACTTGATCCCATGGATATAGTCGCGTAACTCACTATTAGAAAACCAGTTAACCCTGTTTTTTAAAGTGGCGTCAGAGGGTATCCAGTAGCCCTTCTCAAGGGTTTCGTCCCAATGACCATGTCCGGAGTAAAAGATCAGCAGGTTGTCAAGAGGACCTACGGTGCCCGAAAGGAGATCCAAAGCCGCTATGATTTCAGCGCGGGTGGGATTTTCCAGGAAGATCATCTCACTTTCATAGAAATCATACCGGGTAAGCAGGGTATAAGTTAATTTCCTGGCATCGTTTATTGGTTCGTTGAGGTCGTTCACATCGGGCGACTGGTATTCATTTTCCGCTATGATCAGGGCATAATTCTTGGATTGTTCCCTGACAGCATTGAAAATCTCCACCATTTCCGGACTTACGGAGGGTGTTTCTGCGGAAGGAATGTTATTATTATCCACATAGTTACCAGCCGGCGAATAGGAAGCAGTGGAGGAAGAGGTCGGGCCTGAACCGGAATTTGAACCACCGGCTCCAAGAGTGAAATATTTATAGTATCCAGGGTATTCGCTGACTCGCTGCTCCAATACAAGGCTCAGGGATTGTTTGAATTTATCCGGATCCGGTTTTGTTTCGGTCTTATCCATTTCTGAATAAAAGGAGCATATATAGGTGAGTGCATTTTTAATCCCTTCACTTTCAAAAGATTTCAGCAGGGCCTGGTGAAAGATCTCTGCATCATATTCATGCTGGCTCACCGAACCCAGTTCGCTCTTAATGCTTTTCCGGTAGTCTATGATTTCTGTAAACTTCTTTTCTGCAACAACTGCTCCTGAAGTATTAAAGATCTTTACCAGGTAATAAACCTCCGGTGAAAGATTCAAATTATTGAACCTGTAATAGGGATAGTCATTATTCAGGATGCTGAGGCCGCATGAAAGATCCACAAATATATCACTGCTTTTACTCATGTCGTCCATCGGTGCAACCGTGTTGCTCAACCCAACTCCGGGACATGCAGAAGTATATAGTTTCCGCAGTTTGATGTCAAATTTATCTAATGCGTCTGTGTACACATCCTTATTTCGTTCAATAATACTTGCCTTGACGCTTTTTGAGTATCCCTTCACATTTTCATAGTACTCGACAGAATGGTAGGGGATATAGGGGTCAATCGTAGGCCAAATATGGATTTGAGCAGAAATCGGCAGGTTAAGAAACAGCAGAAAAAAAAAGGAGGGGATCTTTTTCATGTACCATGAATTATGTAAAAGAACCAATTTAAGGAAATTACGCTTTCAAGTCAAGTTTAAAGGGAAATGTAATAAGCATGGCTTGTTGATCAATTCAAATACTTTTTCTCTTTTTTAGTTATTTTATGCAACTGACATAGGGTTGACACCCTGATATTTTATATTTGATCTGAAACCATAAACACAATTCACAATGTTAGAGATACCCGAATCGAAAGTAATGAGCCTCCAGGCTGAGAATGTACTAAGAAATAGAACGATTGTTGAAGTATTTCCGCCTACCAGCAAGCATAAATTTGCCTTCTTTAATGGCGATCCTTTGGATTATAAGAAGTTATTAGAGGGCAGGCAGATACTATCTGCCCATGGACATGGAATGTTTGTGGACCTTCAGTGCGACAGGGATGTATGCATTTCAATTGGTGAAGGCATCCATATGAGGTACTATGCCCCTACGGAAAAGCATCCTGAGAAGCATCAGTCGTTGTTCGTATTGGATGATGGTAGCTTTTTGGCTTTCAGTGTTGCTATGTATGGCTGGATCTGGGCCTGCAAAGGGAGTTTCGATGCTTCATACTACCAAGGAAGCATTAACAGTATCTCACCCCTGAGTGACGACTTCAATGAATCCTGTCTTGATGCGATATTTCGAAATACAACGAAGGATCTATCTCTTAAAGCCTTACTGGCTACGGAACAACGCATCCCCGGACTGGGGAACGGTGTGCTTCAGGATATTTTATTTAACGCAGGGCTGCATCCCAAACGAAAAAAATCAAGCATCAGTGATTTTCAGCAAGAAGAACTTTTTCATAGCCTGAAAGTTACCCTGGAAAAAATGACAAATCTCGGAGGACGGGATACGGAAAAAGACCTCTTTGGGAAATCCGGAGGGTACAAAACCCTGCTTTCGAAAATCACCTACAAAGATCCCTGTCCCAATTGCGGTGATACCCTGGTGAAACAGGCCTATTTAGGTGGTTCCGTCTACTTTTGTCCTACCTGTCAGCCGCTGTAACTCAAATTTTCTTTCAAATGGATTGTTAATGGAATAGTTCAATAGCTCTTTAAGTTATTGATTCATCAATGTCGAATAATAAAAAGTATTTTAGCTCTGGCTTAAACGAGATAAAATGAAATTTGAACACCTTGCTCTAAATATCCAGGATCCTGCAGCCCTTGCTTCCTGGTATGTTAAATATTTGGGAATGAAGATCGTAACGGCCCAGGATAAATCACCCTACGGACACTTCCTTTCCGATGATTCCGGGATGATGCTGGAGATTTATTGTAACCCTAAAGCAGAAGTGCCGGATTACAGGAAACTCCACCATCTTACGTTTCACCTGGCTTTCATCTCCGGTGATCCCGATGGCGACCGGAAACGTCTGGAAGCTGCAGGTGCCGGGTTTGTGGAAGAGATCAAAACGCCCGATGGTTCGCACATTATTATGATGCGGGACCCCTGGGGAGTGGCGATACAGTTCTGCAAGAGGGGGACTCCGCTGAACAGGAATTGAAGCAGACCTGGTATTGCCGGATTACTACCCCTTCATTCTATCAGATTTAGGATGGAAGTACTTCTGATATACCTCATTTAGTCCAAAAAAAAATTAACCGGACCGACTCCCGGAAACCGCATTATATCAGCCATTGTCAGTTGTAGGGTAATAGTAGCTTCCAAATATTCTGGTAATTATTGGTCAAATTGCATGGAGTGTCGTTTGATAACCATACCTTTGCGCCTTAATAAATTCCGTATGGTTTTTAAGTGCGTACATACGGCATAACTAATCAATAATAAATGCAATTTGAAGAACTAGAGATTATAGAGCCGGTATTAAAAGCTCTGTATGAAGAAGATTATCGTGTACCTACCTCTATACAGGAAAAGGCAATTCCACTTATCCTGAAACGAAATGATGTGTTGGGTAGTGCCCAGACCGGAACAGGAAAAACGGCTGCTTTTGCCATTCCCATTCTGCAACACTTGTATATGGAACACCAGCAGAGCCGCCACCCCAGAATAATTAAGGCGCTCGTTATCACACCTACCCGTGAGTTGGCCATCCAGATTGGCGAGAGCTTTTCGACCTATGGTAAGTATACAGGAATAAAGAATACAGTTGTTTTTGGGGGAGTCACCCAGGGAGCACAAGTAGATGCCCTCCGACGGGGTGTAGATATCCTTGTAGCTACTCCCGGCCGGCTTCTGGATTTAATGGATCAGGGCTTTATCAGCCTGAAACATATTGAATACTTTGTGCTCGACGAGGCGGACAGAATGCTCGACATGGGCTTTATTCACGATATCAGGAAGATTATCGCCAAACTACCCCTGAAGCGCCAGTCATTATTCTTTTCAGCCACCATGCCGGAAAATATTGTCGACCTTTCAAGAAAAATACTCAGTGATCCGAAGAAGGTGGAAGTCAGCCCGGTTTCATCAACAGCAGAGACCATTCAGCAATACCTTTACTACACTAACAGATCGAGCAAAAAGGACCTGCTGTTGCATATCCTGCAGGATCCGAAAATTGACCAGGTATTGCTGTTCTCCCGGACAAAACATGGCGCAGATAAAATTGCCGGTAATCTGCATAAGAAACGCGTAAAGGTTGGTGTTATCCATGGCGATAAAGCCCAGAATCAAAGGCAGAAGGCGCTGACACAATTTAAGGAAGGGCAGATAAGGGTGTTGGTGGCTACCGATATCGCAGCCAGGGGAATTGATATTGACAAACTGAAATACGTTATCAATTATGACATTCCCAACGTTGCTGAGACCTATGTTCATCGGATCGGAAGAACCGGAAGGGCAGGGGATGAAGGTATTGCGATCTCACTTTGCGAACCTGAAGAGAACAGCTTCGTGAAGGATATTGAAAAGCTGATCAATATACAGATTACCCGGGTGAGCAATAATCCTTTTCCGCAGACTGAAAAACCAATGTCTGAAAAGGAGAAGAAGGAATTTGAAAAACAAAAGCAAATTAAAAAACAGGAATTCTTCGCTGCCCGGAAAAAAACACAGAACAGGCCTCATTCTTCGCGGAGGTAGAATGTTCAGATGGAGTCGTTAAAAAGACTGATCTTCAATGCTATGATCTACTGGGTTTCTTCTGAATAAGGTATTCTGAAGGGATCTCTGCAAGTTTAGCAGATTGAAGCAGATTTGTCTAAAAGAAATTGGTTTTGAGTTACTCACACATCATTTTTGACCTGGACGGCACCCTGATTAACCCTGAAAAAGGTATTCGGGATTCTTTTGCTTATGCCATTCAAAAAATGCAGGTAGATATTAACCTTGACGATTATTATCTAAAATTAATTGGACCGCCTCTGCACCACGGATTTTCTAAAGTTTTAAAAATGAGCGATCATGATGCTGATCGTGCTGTTAAATATTTCAGGGAATATTATGGCAAGCAGGGATTTCGTGATTCCGTTTTGTATGAAGGTATTCATAACCTTCATGAAGAACTCTGTAAAAATGGGAAGAAGATCTACCTGGCCAGCTCCAAACTAGAGAAATATGCTATAGCAATCCTCAAAGACAAAGATCTGCTTAGGTATTATGAGTATGTTGCCGGTGCAACATATAAAGGTTCAGGGGCCGACAAGGACATACTCATTCGCAGGGTGCTTGAAAAAATATCTTTATCCGGAGGGGATCAGGTAGCTATGATAGGGGATACGAAATTCGATATCCTGGGAGCCCGCGATGCCGGGATTGATTCAATAGCTATCCTTTACGGGTATGGCAATGAGGCAGATTTTACCGAGGCAGGAGCCACACATATCGCTGCCGATGTTCAAGCTTTACGTTTGCTCCTGCTATAGATTATTGAAAGGTATTAAAGTGAAGAAATGCTCAGTCTTAAAATAAGGATCTGATCTCGTAAAAGGCCTGGTTTTAGTGGCAATAGGCGGGCTTCGTTAGGCTCATCCACCGGCAACCCAAAAACATAAGATTCCAAATCAGTGCATTCCTTCAGAAAGAAAGATGGATTTAAATGAAATAATATCTAAAATTTAAAACAGAAAGGGCGTAATAAAAAAAGAAAGCCTGCAATAGCAATGCAAGCTTTCTGGTAATATGGGTCAAATCGTTAGGGCTAATGGGGCACTAATATAAGAATTTCCTTTTGTATTCCAATTTTTATACAAAAAAATTAGTTGTTTGAAAAGTGGAAATGCTTTCAGGTAAGTGTATTCAGACTGCTTTTTAGCACGGATAACTCCCGAAGCAGTTGTTCAACCATGCTCAATTTCAACATGTTAGCTCCATCAGACAAAGCCTTCTCGGGGTGTGGATGGGTTTCCATGAAGATCCCGTCAATTCCGGAGGCGATACCGGCACGGGCAATAGTGGATATTAATTCCGGCCTGCCACCGGTAACACCGCTCGACTGGTTTGGTTGCTGGAGGGAGTGTGTGATGTCCAGGATAACCGGATAGCCGAAAGATTTCATTTCAGGAATGTTCCTGAAATCAACGACCAGGTCGCTATAACCGAAGGTATTGCCCCTTTCGGTCAGCATGATGTTCGGATTTCCGGCTTCCTGAACCTTCTCAGCAGCAAATTTCATTGAGCCGGCAGAGAGGAATTGCCCTTTTTTAATATTTACAATTTTTCCGGTTTTTGCAGCTGCTGTAAGAATATCGGTCTGGCGGCATAGAAATGCCGGTATTTGGAGAATATCAACGTAGGCAGCCGCCAGTTCTGCTTCAGCAGCGGAATGGATGTCGGTCACGACAGGAACATTGTATTTCTGCCTTATGGAACCCAGGATTTCAAGTGCTTTTTCATCTCCCAGTCCAGAGAAAGAATCGGATCGCGACCGGTTGGCCTTGCGGTATGAGGCCTTAAAAACGTAGGGGATCCCCAATTTGGTCGTGGTTTCAATCAGACTTCCGGCTATCTCATCGCACAGGGAAAGGCTTTCTACAACACAGGGCCCCGCCAGCAGGAAGAAATTGGAATTGATCAGATCTGTGTTTTTCATTACTTTGTATACGCTTCGGATATTGCTTTCTGGTAACAGCTGCAAGTTGCAATTTATTGTTGAAAAAATAAGGGATGGCCGGCACTTAATTGTATATAGAAGGATAATTGGTGTATACTTGCAGGTCTGGCAATTTGTCGGACAGCCATTTTAGTTTGATTATTCCATACCAGAACCAGTGTTACCAAAACCATAATTGACCATGAAAATTTTTAGTACAAACCTTTTCTTATTCACCTTGCTTGTTTTCATTTCCCGGCATGGCCATGCCCAGGAATATTCGACGGTTGAATTTCCTTTCTCGTACTTTGAAGGGGTTTCTGAACCGGCTGCCGGATGGTATCTGCCCGGGTTTGACGATGCCGGATGGGAATCTGATACCGGGATCATCGGTTATGGGTATTTTGATGGGGAAAATCCTATGGAGGATGTGCAGGTTGGCACCTCGGTAAACACCTTGTACATTCGGGGGCATTTCCAGGTTGATAATAAAGCTGATTTTGAAGAAGTCAATTTCTTTGCCGATTACGATGATGGCTTCATCGCCTACCTGAATGGTCACGAGATCGTTCGTGTAAATGTGGATCCGGAGCTTCCATATCCCGCCTATAACGATCTGGCTATCCGCTCACACGAGATGCAGATCTATGGTTGGGATAACGAGCCGGTACTTGGATATTACCTGGATTCCCTTCAGTTGGATTCAATACTGGTTGAGGGTGATAATGTCATCGCTGTTCAGGTGCTGAACGACAGCATTAATGGTTCGGATCTGCAATTCATTGGTATGCTGATGAACGTGACAGATTTCCCCTTTAACATGTACGACCTACCTTCCCGTTATAAAAGATATTACCCGGTAGATTCCACTTCAATGCCAATTGTCCTGATCGAGACCGATGAGTTTGGGATCCCATACCATCATATTCGCAGGGATGTCATTATGGGTATCATTGACAACGGGGCAGGGAAGTATAACAAACCCACCGATTCATGTAATAGCTTTTATGGCTATGCATCTATGTGGGTGAAAGGGGAATCATCGAAAGATTTTCAAAAGCGATCGTACCGTATCGAGCTGATTGACTCACTGGGAGCGGATTCCAGTGTCTCTTTGATGGGTATGCCTGCTGATGAAGACTGGGTGCTCGCCGGGCCTTTTCAGGATAAGGCCCTTTTCCGTAATCCCATGGTCTTTGATTTGGGCAGGAAACTCAATGGAAGCTATCAGCCCAGAAGCCGCTTTGTGGAAGTGTATTTTAACGGAGAATACATCGGATTATACTCTTTGATGGAAACAATCAAAAGGGGTAATGACCGGGTGGATATTGCCCGCCTCAGGGCTGAAGAAATTTCAGGTAATGATTTAACAGGTGGGTACATCTTACGTTTCGATAAACCAAATGGTTCCCTGCAGATAGACTACCCAAAGGCAGATGTTATTTCTCCTGAGCAAGAAGAATACATTATGGGATATTACCAGGAGTATAGTACCGTGTTAACCACCAGTTATTTTATGGACCCGGACTCAGGATATGTAAAATATATTAATGATACTTCACTGGTCGATTACCTCATTGTAAACGAGATCACCAAGAATGCGGATTCATACCTTAACAGTACCTATTTCTATAAAGACCGCAATGACCGGGATCCCCGCTTCCATTTCGGTCCGCTTTGGGATATGGACCTTGCCTTCGGAAATTCACGCTTTCAGAATGGGGACCGCTACGACGAATGGCAGTTTGATAATCAATATAACTCCAATAACCGCCTAAAAGTCAGGAAACTATTCCAGGATCCTGCCCTGGTTGATCTTTTCCAGGAACGCTGGTGGGCTGCAAGGGAAACTAAATTCAGTACGGATTCGCTGGTGGCCTATATCGATTCTGTGGTTGCCTTCCTGGGAGATGCAAGTACGAGGAATTGGTATGTGTGGCCTATGATCGATGAAAATATTTTTAATTGTAATTACCTCTCACAGAATTATGAAGAGGAAATAATTAATATTAAAAACTGGCTGATCGCGAGACTTGACTGGATGGATGAGAATATCGATGATATTTTCTATGAGGTTGTGATACCCACAGAGGTTCCGTATGTGACTGAATATATGCAGTTTTCCTATGAGGTGTATCCAAACCCGTTTAGCGAAAAGCTGATCCTGGAGATTAATTCAACCGAGGTATCAGAGGTTCAGCTTCAGGTATTTGACCTTGTCGGAACACTTAAGTATGCAGCGGATTACGCGGTTCAGCCGGGAGCTACCACGGTGGAAATTGATACGTATGAGATGGGCAATATACCTTCCGGGATTTATTTAATGAAGCTTGCAGTAAATGGAAACCTGTTTGCTACACAACGTCTGACGAAACAATAGAAAGTTACTGGGTTCAAAGGACAGGTTGTCGATGTCAGAATCCTGTGGAAGGCACAGCCGATTCATCGACAGTCTGAAAACCTAATATCCATACCTCTTCGACCAGAGTTTCCGGAGTCGTTCAAGGAATTTCTGTTCGTGGGGATTGTCCTGAGGGGTATATAATCGTTTGCCTTTCAGCTCATCGGGGAGGTAATTCTGATCTGTGAAATTCTGCTCATAGTCATGGGCATATTTATATTCCTTACCATAACCTATCTCTTTCATCAGTTTGGTAGGGGCATTTCTGAGATGCAGGGGAACCGGCAGATCCCCGGTGGACTGAACGCTCTGTTGGGCTTCGTTGATGGCCATATATGCCGAATTGCTTTTTGGACAGTTAGCCAGGTATACTGCTACTTCAGAGAGTATGATCCGTGATTCCGGCCACCCGATTTTTGTCACGGCTTCAAAACCGGCATTTGCCAACAGGAGGGCATTCGGATTTGCCAGACCAATATCTTCAGAAGCAAGGATCAGCAACCTGCGGGCAATAAATTTTGGATCTTCGCCCCCTTCCACCATTCGCGCCAGCCAGTAGACAGCAGCATTGGGGTCACTACCCCTGATCGACTTGATGAAGGCGGAAATGATATCGTAGTGCTGTTCACCGTTCTTGTCGTAAACCGCCATATTCTCCTGCAGGCGCTCTGTCACCAGCTTATTTGTGATGATCAGCTTTTTTGTGTCATGATGCGCCCGGTAAAGAAGTTCAAGGATATTAAGCAATTTTCTTCCGTCACCGCCTGAATAACGAAGGATGGCTTCATCTTCCTTTATAACGATCTTCGCCTGCTTAAAGACACTGTCCTCATCCAGTGCCCTGTTCAGAAGCTTTAGTAATTCCTCCTTTTGAAGCGACTTAAGGATATATACCTGGCACCGGGAGAGCAGGGGGGAGATCACTTCGAATGAGGGGTTCTCCGTTGTGGCACCGATAAGGGTTATGATACCTTCTTCAACAGCTCCCAACAGACTATCCTGCTGCGATTTGCTGAACCGGTGGATCTCATCGATAAACAGGATGGGATTAGGTTTGTTGAAGAATTGCTGTTTTTTTGCTTTTTCAATGGTTTCCCTGACATCTTTCACCCCCGAATTTACAGCGCTAAGTAAATAAAAGGGACGGTCCAGGGTGTTCGCTATAACCCTGGCCAGGGTTGTTTTACCTACACCCGGAGGACCCCACAAAATGAAAGAGGGGATCTGGCCTTTTTCAATAGCTTGTCTTAGTACGGCCTTCTCACCTACCAGATGCTTCTGCCCGATGTACTCATCGAGAGATTTTGGTCGCATTCGATCGGCTAATGGCTGATTACTCAACATTCGGGCATAATTTTCAGTAAACATAGAATAAATAATTGTATCAGGAAATGCCTTTTCGTATTCAAGGATAATAAAACTTTTGATGCAAAGGGATTATTTATAATTTTGAGAACTTCCAAATCTGTATTGAATGAAAGGCAAAGTTGTTATTATCACTGGAGCTTCCTCAGGAATAGGTTTTGCTTGTGCAAAAGCCTTTGCCCGTAAAAACTGTACTGTTGTACTTGCAGCCCGCTCAAAAGAAAAGCTTGAAGAGGTATCCGTTGAGATTAACGCTCTGGGAGGCAAATCCCTTGTGGTTCCTACAGATGTTTCCCTTGAAGAGGATTGCAGACGTTTGATTGATGTAACGATCGATACCTTTGGGCGGATTGATATTCTTGTTAATAATGCCGGGATATCTATGCGTGCTATATTGGATGATGTAGAAACACATGTCCTTCACCAGGTGATGGATGTGAACTTTTGGGGAACTGTATATTGTACAAAGTATGCTCTTCCGTTCCTTCAGCAATCCAGAGGAACCATTGTCGGTATTAGTTCTTTAGCAGGTTTTCACGGACTGCCGGGCAGATGCGCCTATTCAGCCTCCAAATTCGCAATGCATGGCTTTCTGGAAAGCGTCCGCATCGAAAACTGGAGGAAGAAGGTCCATGTTCTCATTGTGGCAGCCAGTTTCACGCGTTCCAATATTCGGAAGGCCGCTCTGAATGCGCAGGGGGTTGCCCAGTCAGAAACCCCTAAGGATGAGGAACGGCTAACAAGTCCCGAACGTGTGGCAAGGAATGTATTGCGTTCTATCCGAAAACGTAAAAGAACCCGGATCATGTCTCTGCAAGGGCAGCTCATGGTATTCTTTCAGCGCATCATCCCGTTCCTGACAGATTATGCAATCCTGAGGACATTCAGTAAAGAACGAAATTCTCCCTTTAAATAGGAATACACTATGCTAACTTGTGAAGTTGAGATCAGAGTCAGATACGGTGAGGTGGACCGCATGGGATATCTGCATCACGGAAATTATCCATTATACCTCGAAGTCGGCAGGACAGAGCTGATCCGTCAGTTGGGACTCTCCTATAAAACAATGGAAGACCGCGGGGTATTATTACCTGTCAGGGATATATGTATCAATTACAAACAGGCAGCCCTGTATGATGACCTGGTTATTGTAAAAACCGTCATGAAGGAAAAACCCATGGTGAAGCTGGCCTTTGACTATACGATTCATAATACGGGAGGTGATCTGCTCTGCGACGCTCATACCACCCTGGTTTTTGTTGATGCAATTTCACGGAAGCCGATAAAGGCTCCGGAATTCTTCAATCAGCTTATTGCACCTTATTTTCCCGGTTCCGCTCAGTAAGGTTTCCTGATTTGTCGTACTTTTGCATGAAATACAGACCTGGTTATGATAGGAGATCTTGATGCTGTTGATAAGGTATATCTCAAAGCCTACTCTGAGCTAAAACACGAACTGAGAAACGGTCCCGGACAAGGTCCTGATGATATCATTGACAAGGCCTTTTTAAAGCTCGTGCAACTTAAAGCAGGAACTTACACCTCATTCGGAAAGGATTTTGTTCTGTCAACCCTGGGTGCAGCCCGAATAGCCGTAGGGGAAATCGGACTCGGCAGAACATCCATCATCAGCCTCTTCATCTACCGAGCACTTTACAAGGATGTTTTCAATGCTAAAGAGGTTCTCGAGAGCTATAATCAGGAGATTGAGAAGATAACGGAGGGATTAGCGAAGATCGATGATATTAATGAAGAAACCTCTTCTTCGCAAGCGGAAAATTTTCGACGGCTTTTATTGAACCTGGCCGGAGATGTCAGGGTTATCCTTATCAGGCTCGCGGAACAGATGGAGATCATGCGTGAGATGAAAAACTTTACGGAAGAGGAACAATATAAGATCGCCTCCGAGGCAAGTTTTCTCTATGCTCCCCTCGCACACCGTCTGGGGCTTTACCTGATAAAGTCCGAAATGGAAGATTTATCCCTCAAGTATACTGACAGGGATAACTACTCCCTGATTGCCAGGAAACTTGCTGAGACAATGAGGGCAAGAAAAAGTTTTATCCAGGAATTTACCTCTCCAATTCGGGAAGAGCTTGTCGCGCAGGGATTTGATTTTGAAATTAAGGGAAGACCAAAATCAATATACTCCATCTGGAACAAAATGAAGAAAAAGGAGGTGGAGTTCGAAGATATCTATGATTTATTTGCTATTCGCATTATTATCCGCACTGAGCTTAAAAATGAGAAGGCGGACTGCTGGCAGGTCTATTCCGCGGTTACAGATATCTATCAACCTAATCCGTTGCGGTTGCGCGACTGGATCTCAGTTCCGAAGACAAACGGGTATGAATCTTTACACACTACGGTTATCGGGCCGGGCGGACGCTGGGTAGAGGTGCAGATCCGGACTGAACGCATGAATGAAATTGCTGAAAAAGGGGTTGCGGCCCACTGGAAATATAAGGGCGTAGAAGGTGAACAAGGTATCGATCATTGGCTGACTACCATCCGGGAAATCCTGGAAACGCCTGAACAGGATGCAGGCAATTTCATTGATGATTTTAAACTTAGTCTCTATTCGAAAGAGATCTTCGTATTTACTCCAAAGGGTGACTTACGAAAATTTCCTGAGGGGGCATCTGTTCTTGATTTTGCCTATGAAATTCATACCGAAGTGGGCGCTACCTGCACAGGAGCCCGGGTGAATGGCCGAAATGTTCCTATCCGGCATAAAATGCAAAATGGGGATAAGGTGGAAATCATGACTTCAAAAAACCAGGGTCCTAAGCTTGACTGGCTGAATTTCGTTGTGACTTCAAAGGCCCAGAAAAAGATCAGGCAGCAGCTTGACGAACAACTGGTCAAAGAAGCTGAGAATGGAAAGGAAATCATTAAAAGACGGTTTAAAAACTGGAAGGTAGATTATAATGACGATGTTATTCGCCGGATCCTCAAATATTTCAGGCTGGGGAATGCTCAGGAATTTTACCGTCAGATCTTCAACGAGAAAATTGACCTTGCTGTAGTTAAAGACTACGTCACAAAGTCGGTTGACGAGGAAGAAAACCAGGAAAGCATACTGGAAAGCCTGCCACAAACCAAAAAGCAAACACAAAGCTCCTCCCGTTCCGAAGATTATCTCATTATTGATGAGAAAGTGGCCAATGTAGATTACAGGCTGGCAAAATGCTGCTCGCCCATTATGGGAGACAATATTTTCGGGTTTGTTACCATTGGCGAAGGCATTAAGATCCATAGAACAAACTGCCCCAATGCTGTTGAACTTATCGGGAAGTATGGTTATCGGGTAGTGGGTGCCCGATGGACAAGAAGAGATTCAGGTTCAGTTTTTCCGGTGAATATCCGAATAACCGGAGAAGACTCTACCAGTTTGCTCAAAAACATTTCAGAGGCAATTGCAAAAGATCTGAAGATGAGTGTGATGTCATTTAATATGAAAGCCGATGGAGGTATGGTTTCCGGTAAGATAGCCCTTAAGGTAAAAGACCTTAGCCATCTCGACAATCTGATCAGCAGGCTTTCCCAGATCAAGGGCATCTACTCGGTAACACGCCTTGAACGGAACGAGTAATCCTGAATGTTTTTTTTTATCTTTAAACATCAAATCTTCCAGGCATGAAAAAAGTTGTGTTTTATTTGGTTTTTATGGCAGGTTTTAGTCTGGTATGCGGACAGATGGTGACTGACAGCATGGATCATGACCAGCTTGACTTTCCACAGCTTATTGAACAGGAAAAGGATGCTTCGGCTTCTCAAAAGAGACTTTCAGCCAGTTTTATGCTTGGCTCTTCCTTTGTGGTTTCCCCCGGTAATTTTTATGGTCCGACAGTATATGCGGCCCCTGCATTAAACTATCAGTTCAATCCCAGGTTTGCGGTCAGTGCCGGCGCAGGAATCGAACAGGGGAGTTTCTACTCGCTGTCCAGGCTGAATGACAACAATGCAAACCTGATGCCTATGACCCGGGTCTTCATCTTTACCCGCGGCGTTTATCAGGTCACAGACCGTCTGAGTCTTGGTGGTACGGCTTACCAGGTCATAAACAGGATGCCCGCTCTAAATCCCTACTCTTCCCCATATCAGCAGCAGTTCCAATCAATAGGGGTAGATCTGAACTATAAGCTTTCACCTGCCTTTTCTATAGGTTTCCGGATGAGGGTTCAACACGGAGGCTATTTACATGATAATGAATTAATCCCTGCTGAAGGCTATGTTCCCTGGGGAGGGTTCTGAACGCCTGACCTTATTTCGCCGATGAACCTATCATAGAAAGGAAAGTCCTTCCGTATCTGATCTGCAGTTAATCCGAACTTTTCAAGGCTGTATTCATGGAGGCTCGTGTAGCGTGTCTGCGTTCCGGCTTGTTTGTCGATAGCATCTTTCAGGGAACTGTCCGGTGTAATCTGGACATGATCCAGGATCTTTGTTATCGTTGGTTTGAAATTGACTCTTAATTCCTCGTATGCAACAAAGAGATAATCCGGCTGATCTTTATAGGTAATGTAGGTTTTCTCCAGCCAGGTATAGTAGTGAATGGAAAGTGCATACAGATTTTTGAAGTAGTTTTCCCGTTTTTGAAAGACTTTCCTTATTCCATGCATATTTTGCTGCACACTCTCTTCCAGTGACATCATGGAAGGAATTGTTTCTGCAGGATCACGGATCAGGACAATGATTTTTGCATCCGGATGAAGTGCTTTAATATGCTCAATGTTGTACAGGGAAGAAAAAGATTTGGAGAGAATTCTTTTACCCGAATCAAACGAGAGTGCCTGGTATACTTTGCTCAAATAGGTAATAAACTTTTGCTGCCTGCATGTATTCAACAAGCTGCCGTGAAGCTCCTCCGGGGATTGAAAGTCCTGCCAGGCATGGAAATATATCCAGGATAGCATCCCGTCAAGATACCTGAAATACAGGGCGATATCGTCAGTTTCTTCCTGTTGGAGTCCTGTTTTGTGGATTTTGGGATTATAAACCTTGTCCAGGGATATCCTGGCGAGCAGGGGAAGGATAGGTTTCATCATCCTTTTCAGCGAACTTGGAGGTAGAATCATTTCCCAAAGAAAATAGGTGCGGAGGGAGGCGCAGTTCTTTGACAGGAAACGGTGCAGGAAGGTGGTTCCACTTCGCAGGTGCCCTATCATAAAAACAGGCCTGTCGAGTGAATGCCTGCGGATCGAAGGAAAAAAAAGTCTGTCCAGCAAAAAGAAAAATGAATTCATCCACCCAAGGAGGGTATTAAATGAAAACAGGATAAGGTATTTGGGCTTCAGCCGGAAAGTCGCTGCGATAATTTTTAACAGCCTGAAATTTTTTCTCCATTTACTGTTTTTCATACAGAATTCCTCCCAGATAAAAACCGGAACCAAAACTTACTGCAATACCTTTGTTTTTTGAGGTGCCGGAATGATGAAAATGTTCAGAGAGCACAAAAAACACACTTGCGGAGCTCAGGTTGCCATACCGATAGTAGAGTTCCCTGGATGGAGCAATTTTATGATCAGCAAGTCCAAGTAATTCTTTGTTTTGAAATTCATTCAGAATAGGTATCCCTCCCTGATGAAATGACCATTCATCGATGTCTGTCACCTTAAGATTGTTATCCCTGAGGAGCGGATCAATAATCCGGGAACAGGCTATCTGTGGAATGATTTTGTGGATCTTGTCATTGAGTTTGATTCCGGATTCATCAAAATGCATGGTATCGGTGGGCTCAAATGCCTGGCTAATACCTTGTATTTCAAGAAGGGTTGTGGAAAATTGTTTCCGCAAAACTTCAGGTATAAGGAGGATCCCAACGCCTCCGTCTCCGAAAATCAGGCTGTTGATAAAGCTGTTTTTAAAATCAGGGTCCTGTTTGTCCTGGATGATGTTGGCTGCCCATGAACACTGATCAAAAACATATACGATCGCAGCTTTTTCTGATTTTTGACAATATTCCATGGCACGTTGCAATGCAAGGATACCTGAGGCACAACCATAGGATAATTTTTCTTCCGGGATAACATCAGGTCTCAGATTGGTACGCGAAAGGATTTGCGATGACAGGTTGGGAAGTGAGCTTCCAATTGAAGAAACATTATAAGCCAGTCCAAAAAAACCGATTTTTTCAACCGGTATTTTATGGGTTAGTCGATTTACCAGGTTGATTCCCCAGCTGAGGGAAGACTGGTCCTCATGAATCAATACCTTATCAGGAAGCTTGTCCGGGTTAATGATAAGGGGCCGGTACCTGATGTTGATCCGTTTGACTATTCTGTCTGTTATTATAGGAGACAGAGTATTATCGTCACGGCAATAAACCCTTTTAACAATCTCATCGGATTTATAGAGAGGGGGGAGGATAGTCTGTATATCTGCAATATATACCTTATTCTGCTGTGCAATATCCATAATTATTATTAAAATTTTCCATCAGAACTGCCCGATAGGGAAACCCCTCTGTTTCAATTTCCCAGATAATGTTCCCGGCATAATCAACCAGCGAGATAGCCTGGGCTGTTGTAGACAATACCAGTAAATTATGGTCTGAAGTTTGTTCTGCGCTGCCCATAATGTAACTGTAATACTGCCGGGGGAGTATAACCTCTTTTATCAACTCGGCATGAAAGCTTTGTTGATTAAGCCTGAAAAAAAGTATCCTTGATTGTGAAGCTTCATTGTTGTTGTCAAAAATGATCAGGTCCCCGATATCCGAGAGGTATACATGGTGCTGGCCACTCGGAAGGTATCTTTCCTCAATGTCAAAATCACCCTTCTCCCCGAACTTCCAGATTACCTCACCACTTTCCCTGTCAATTTTCCATATCTGGTTGTTATGCCGGAATGATACGATAAGATTTCCCCTATCATCTTCGCAGAGACTGTTTGCATGTAGCCAGTCGTTTCTTCTTACATAGGATACCGGATCCCCGAGGGGATCTGCCACATCAAATGCAGACCACTCCCAACAGACATTTCCTGCACTATCCAGCTCGGTGATCCCATCGCAGAATATGGTATCTGTCTCATGGTATCCCAGAGGTGAAAAGTCAACAATCCGGTAGTCATAATGGAGCGCATATATGGTGCCTTTTTTACTCCGTATCAAATCGTGGTGAAGTCCTTTAGTGAATGAAGTCTCAGCTTTGCGAAAATAGCTCAGTGTGTCGCCATAGAGGTTTATCTCCAGGACTTCATCGCTCTCGGTAAGAAGGGAGCCATCTTTTGACAGCATGCACAGGATGGTTCCCCTGGAGGTCCACCTGAAAACATCCGGATTTTTATGGAATTTATGGTACCATACGATTTCTCCATCCCGGTTCAGGATGAGCAGCAGTTTTTTTTCATTTTCCCGCTGATGCACGATAATGAACTCATTGAAGCTGTTATCATGGATTTGGGGATAAGAGTTGAATGCGTATTTGTCATGCTCCACAGGAATACTGCCGGTTTGGAAAGTGTGGATTTCTGAGCGACTGATCTCACCGGAAAGGCTTTCGCTGACAAGAATATAGGAGTATGAAGAGTTTTCCTCAAGGTTTAGTAGAATAAATGAATGATCTGTACTTTGTGCTGTTTGAGTTGTGATGAGCTGTTCTCCTTCATTTTTCCAGTAAATGATCGAACTTGAAACAGGATCGGATGTAGAGAATGTAATTTTCTTTCTAAGAACATTATTCCTGTAATCATCTGTTTTCAGGTTCTCAGGGAAGAAACCGGCAGGGACATCAGGGATACAATTGCATGCTTCCCGGTTAGCCAGTTTTTCACAGGAGAGAAGAAAAAGAGGTATTATTGAAAGGAGAAGAAAAAGGTTCTTCACTACTTGAACAGATTAAAATAATAAACAACTTCCAGAACGCCGAATATCCCGGGATCAATCACTCCGGAACGTGCAAAATTAACCTGTGTTTCAAGGCATATTGCCAGGTTATCGTTACCAGGTATCGGCCGGCATTCAATCCCAAAGGGCATCATGAAATAGAAGGTGAAATTATAGATGTCATCGGCAGATCCAACATTTATACGGGTAAATCCTTTGAGTCCCAGTCCTCCATAAAGGAAATAGTTATCGCGCTGAAGCAGTTTGATATTGCCGGTAATTTCAGGGGTGAAGCTGAAGTCGAAGCTTTCTATGCTGTAACCTGCACCAAATCCTGTGCGGAACGATGTAAAAAGGGTGTACTCATGAAACGGCTTCAGGCTGACCCCGCTTGTTCCCAAGCCGAGGCCAAGCTGGGCACTGGCAGTTGAGACGCTGAGAAGTCCAAAGAAAAGAAGAATAAGAAAAGGCTTCCTCATGGGTGAACATATTTGTTTGAGCAAATATAGGAGAAAATGACTTTCCCTGAACCTGAATAGGAGAATAAGGGGAATTATCGCACTCAGATCTTCGGTGACTCCTACAGCTTGAGTTAAAATGGTTTTCTGGACTTGTAAAGCCTGGAACTTTTACCTAAACACTTCATGTTTTATGAGCCAGAAGGGATTATTCAATAAACTGCCCGTTTTCATATCTGCCTTCCTGCTCTGAACCGTCAGCCCAGGTATATTTTCCCTTGCCGTGGAACAGGTTGTTCCTGAAATAGCCTGTGTATTTATCACCGTTTGTATAAAAGAATATGCCGTATCCGTCCTGGACTCCGTCCTTGAATTCTCCCACATACTTCGATCCGTCGGTCCAGGTATAGGTTCCCTGTCCGTAAAACATGTCATTTTCCCACATGCCCTCATAGTTGTCCCCATTAGGTAACCAATACTTGCCCAATCCGGAGCGGATGCCGTTCTCCCAGTTGCCTTCATAAACATACCCGTTTTCATATACATATTTCCCTTGTCCATCCGTACATGATCCGGAAACGCAACCTGAATTTTGGGCAAGCATACCGGCCGGAATAGCCAGTATGAGCAGGATTAGGAACAATCGATTCATACCATTTTGTGTTAGTGATACCTAAAGTTAAACTAAAATTCGATTTATGCAAATGCTGTGCCGAAGTGGTTAAAATGATGGCTTATTATCCTGAGATTTGCTTTGCTATCCTGAGCCCGTCAGCAGCGGAGCTGATGATGCCTCCGGACCAGCCACTTGCTTCACCGGCAAGGAACAGGTTTTCATAAGTACTGAAGAGCTTATCGGGATGCCGAAGCACCTGAACGGGAGAGGAGGTCTTGCTCTCCAGCCCAAGTATAATGCCTGTTTCGTAAGCCTTTAATTTTTTACAAAACTGTTTCAGACCTGATTGCAGCGGGGATATCACCGGGGCCGGGAGCAGATCTCGAAAGTCTGCATCAGCCAGGCCTAAGGGATAGCTGGATTCGGGAAGATTTTTTGCGGCCTTATTTTCGAGAAATGCCTGTATGGTAGTTGCCGGGGCGGTATAGTTGCTGTACAGGTCGAAGTAGGAAGCCTCAAGCTTTTCAAGCCAGAACAGAGCCTCTTCAGCCGATACTTCCTTTCCCAGCATCTTTTCAAGATTAATCCCTGCCACAATTGCGGCATTTGCCCATTTGCTGTCACGCTTATAGTAGCTCATTCCGTTTACAACACTGGTATGCGGGTAGGCCGTCGCCGGAACCACTTTGCCCCCGGGGCACATGCAGAAGGAATAAACAGGCGTGTTGTCCGGGGTGCTTGACGTTAGCCGGTATTCAGCAGCTTTGACATTCGGAAGTTTTGCACAGCCCCACTGTGCCCTGTTAATTACTTCCTGGAGATGTTCAGCCCTGAAGCCAATGGCAAAATTCTTAGGGCGGAATGCTACTCCCTTTCTGATCAACATGCGATAGGTATCATAGGAAGAATGCCCGGTGGCCAGAATGAAATAATCGGCCTCAATTCTGCCCGTGGGGGTGTCACAACTTTCAATGCTGCCTGAACTGACCTCTACCTCGGTGAGTTGGTGATCAAAAAGAATCTGACAGCCCAGTTCAAGAAGTTCCTTCCGCAGGTTTTGTGTGATCCGGTATAAATTATCGGTACCGAGATGCGGATGGGTCATGTAGTGAATTTCTTCAGGCGCTCCATGCCGGATGAGTTCACTGAATATGAAGTTCCTCTCAGGGGAGATCGATTTGGTCCGCGAGGTCAGCTTTCCGTCCGAAAAGGTTCCTGCCCCGCCTTCACCGAATGCGTAGTTGTTTGCCCGATCCAGGTTGCCGGTTTTTTCAAAATTCCTCACCGATTCCAGTCTTTTTTCCACTCTGCTGCCTCGTTCGAGCAGGCTTACCCGGAATCCGCTTTTTAATAGAAAGAGCGCAGCAAAAATGCCTGCCGGTCCGGTTCCTGCAATGACAACTTGCTTGTCCCGCGGCCTGAATTCCGGAACCAGGGTTTCAGCTTGCGGTTTTACGCCTGATTTAAGCTCACTGGATTGAAAACCAATGCGATATTGCCAGTATATATTGCTTTTATTCCTGGCATCCAGGCTTTTACGAAGGATTTGAAAACTGAAATCACGGAGACCGGATTTCTTCCGCAGATAGTGTTCCAAATCCGGCTCGGGAAGGGAGACAGGAACTTTCAGTTCTATTTCTTTGTAGCCCATAAGGTTGGCTATTGAACTTTGGTTTGTTTCAGGGGCAGATGAATGAAAAAACTTGTGCCTTTGGTCAGTGTGCTTTCAGCACGAATGTCTCCTCCCATGGAATCGAGGAAGGTCTTGCAGATCATTAATCCCAGTCCGGATCCCCTCTCTCCGAGTGTTCCAGCAGAGTGGACTATATCCTGGGAATCGAAGAGACGTTCAAGATTTTTTCTGTCCATCCCGACACCATTATCAGTAATTGAGATGATTACTTCATCAGCTTGTTTTTCGGCAGCAATAATCACTTTGCTCTTTGGGTGTGAGAACTTAATGGCATTTCCCATGATATTTCTAAGTACGGAAAGGATCATATTCTGATCCGCTTCAATGGTAATTTCAGGCACGTTGTTGATCATATCGATAGACTTGGCACTTGCCTGGTGTTGTGTATGGCGGATGGACTGGTCAACAACCTCATTCAGATTGATCTCAATAAATGAAGGTTCGATTTTCTCCTTGTTGCATTTAGCCCAGGTAAGCAGGTTCTCAAGGAGATCGTAGGTAGAATCAGCTACAGGATAAAAGCTTTCCAACAGCTCCCGCACATCTTCTACATCATTCATGCATTCAAGGATAGTGGCTGCCGCACTCTTTAGTGTGCCAACCGATCCACGAAGGTCATGGCCAATAATGGAAAGTAGTTTTTCTTTTGAATCGTTGGCCAGCCGCAGCTGTCGTGTCAGATCACGATACATACGTTGCCGGCGGTATACCTGGATAAAGATAATAGCCAGGCTGATGAACAGCAGGATACTTACCGATAAGAGTATCAGGTTAAGTTTTTGCTTCTTTTTATAGAGCTTGTTTTTCTCTTCTTTTTCATTGGAAAGAGCATAGTAAAGGTCTTTTTCCTTTTTAAGGAGTTTGAACTGTTCCCGCTGTTCTTTCAACAGGTGCTTGGTTTCCAGGTTCAGGATCAGGGATTGTTTGCCCCGTTCATAGAGGGTGTCCCGTGTAATATTATAGAGTTTGGCATACTCAAAGGCTTTTTTGTAGTTGCCTTCTCTTTCATAAATCTGGAAAAGTGTATTGTAATTTTCAAATTCAAGGTCGTAAGCACCATTTTCCTTGGCTGTTTTAAGCGACTTAAAGGCGAATTCCTTTGCATCAGACAACATGTTGAATTTCAGGTATGTAACAGCAATGAATTGTTCGTCTAGTGCCATCAGCATCTTTTCATCTGCGATTACATCGTATGCGTATGCTTCCAGGTGATAGGCGAGTGCAGAATCGTATTCACCCAGTTCAAGGAAAACATTACCGATATTCGTCAGCGAGTAGGGGTCGGCCATACCAGTATGGCGGATCTCATAATTGTTGGTGAATCTAAGGTAATAGAGGGCTGAGTCGTATTGTTGTAAATCGGTAAAGGCCCTTCCGACATTGTGCAGGTCAACAATAATACCGCTGGAGTCCCCGACTTCTGATGAATATTTCAGCGATTGTTTATTGTGGTAGAGTGTTTCCTCATAGTTATCCATGCCGGCATGGATGGTAGCAATCCGGTTATGACAAAAACCTTTTAGTTTGGGATCAGGCTCGGCAATTTTGATGGCCTGATAGGCAAGTTCCAGCGAAACATCGTACTCGCCGATGGTGCTGTAAAAATCGCATTGACTCAGCATGCTCCTGACAATTCCGCTTTTGTCATTATTTATTCTGGCCAGGGAGTCAGCTTTCACAGCATACTGCATGGCATCTCCGGGTTTGACAGTGCTGAGCAATGCACTGAGTTTCAGAAATGTTTTCATCCTGACCCTATCATCATCCGTAGAGCTTATGATCGCATTAAGACTATCCAGCTCTACCTTCCAGGGCTGGGCTATTACTGCAAAGTTCAGGCTTAGAAAAATAAGGCTTATTGATAGGTGTCGGTACATGCACTGAGATTTCACCTGCAAATAAACAAAGATTTCTGTAAATGTTCAAGGGAATGCTGCTATGAATGAATTGTAGCATTATTATCAACGTAGTTAACTACGTATTAAACTACGTTGATCTTACAGCCTTTTAAAGTCATCGTCTAACATCCAACAAACCCGGGATCCGATAAGCCTCACCCAGATTACCTCAAAAACCGGATTGTCTGACCAAATGTCAACCTGGTGAGCTAAAATTAATACCTTGGATCCTTCCGCAATGGCAGCTTAGCCATTTTCTGTACCTCAATGCCCGGAAAACCAAACTCTTCAACAACTTTCCCAAGGATCAGGTAGATGCCCGGACCCCTGTATGGATATTTTTTCAGGGTATCCGGGAAGTTTACCACATCGAAAAATTCACCTTCTACATCGAGAAAACAACCGAAATGCATCCATTCCTTTTTAACTGTGCGCACGTTTTTGATGGTTACCAGGTTTCCGATAATGCGTATGGTTTTCCCGATGCTTTCCGGCAGGTGCCGTGAATATATGCAACCCCTGAATCGGGTTTCAAGCATATCAAACTGGGACATGGTAACCGGGAATCCGATGAGCTCCATTTCATCGTAGGCATCTTCAATGCTTTCCTGTTCCAGGGGCGGAAGGGAAAATTTGCGGGGCTTTTCGAAAAACAGGTTCCGGGAAGATGCGTTTGGCTTGCTCTTTCCCAGTAGCATATGCGCTTCCCAGAGGAGTTCCTTTTTTGTCTTTCCAGTAAAGCGCAAGGCATTCAGCCGGATGAGAATGACAATCTGTTCGTTGCCGATGGGTATGCGGCTGATAAAATCGGGGAGATCAAGGTATTCCCCCCTGGCCTCACGTTCATCGATGATATGATGGGCCAGCCTGGTTTCCAGTCCCTGGACATGAACAAAGCCAATGTATATGTCGCTTTCGTAAATGGTGGTCAGGTACTCGCTTCGGTTAACGCAGGGCAGATTGATGGCCGCTCCGCTGCGCCTGGCTTCATTAAAGTAAACCCAGGTATGGTAGAATCCGCCAAAATTATTGATTACGGCTACCATGAACTCCCGGGGAAAGTAGGTCTTCAGGAAAAGACTCTGGTAGCTTTCTACGGCATAGGAAGCAGAGTGCGCTTTTGAAAAGGCATAGCCTGCAAAAGATTCGATCTGGCGCCAAACCTCCTGTGTGAGTTCGACACTATAGCCCCGGGTAGCACAATTATCGAAGAACTTACCCTGGATTTCACCGAATTCCTTACGGGAGCGAAACTTTCCGGCCATGGCACGGCGCAGGATGTCTGCATCGGAAAGGTCGAGGCCGGCAAAATGGTGACAGATTTTAATGACATCTTCCTGGTAGACCATCACACCATAGGTTTCCTCCAGCTGTTCTTTCATGATCGGATGCAGGTAGCTGAAATTGTCAGGATGATGGTAACGGTGGATGTATTCCTTCATCATGCCTGATTTGGCAACACCCGGCCGTATGATGGAGCTGGCAGCTACCAGGGTCAGGTAGTTGTCACAATGGAGTTTTTTAAGCAGGCCACGCATCGCAGGACTTTCAATGTAGAAGCAGCCTGTGGCTTCCCCGTTATACAGGCGGTGGTTTACAAGCTCATCGCGTTTGAATTCCGCGACATTGTGAACGTCGATCTTTTTCTTTTTATTTCGTAGGACCAGGTCTACACAGTCGTTGATATGTCCGATTCCCCGCTGGCTCAGAATATCGAGTTTCTCATACCGGAGGTTTTCGGCTACATACATATCCCACTGGGTTGTTGGCAGCCCTTTTGGGGGCAGGTCGAGGGCTGTATAACAGGTAATGGGATCTTCTGAGATCAGGATGCCTCCGGCATGTACGCTGCGGATGTTGGGAAAATTCACTACCTGGCTGCCCATCTGGAACAGCTCCTGTGTTATTTGATTCTGGGAGCTTTCATCGTCCGGATGGCGCACCAGCCGGTCGATCTCCTCCTTGGGAAGGCCCCGGACCTTGCCGAGCTCCCGGAGGATCGACCTGTCCTTGAAGGTAGTGATGGTGCCCAGCAGGGCAGTATGCTCACGCCCATAGCGTTTGAAAATGTAATCCTGCACCTCGTCACGGTCGCGCCAGGAGTAGTCAATGTCGAAATCCGGCGGACTGGTACGTTTGGGATTAATGAAACGCTCGAAATAGAGGTTGAGCTCGATGGGATCAACGTCCGTGATCTTCAGGCAGTAGGCTACGATGCTGTTGGCGCCACTGCCCCGTCCGACATGGTAAAACCCGCGGCTCATGGTATAGCGGATAATGTCCCAGGTGATCAGGAAGTAAGAGGAAAACCCCAGCTTGTCGATTACCTGTAACTCGTGCTGGATGCGCCGTTTAGCCTCTGCATTGCTCTTTCCGTAGCGATAGGCCATGCCGTCATAGGCCAGCTTTTCAAGCAGTAGCTTGTCATCGTAGCGGCTACCGGAGAAGACCTTTTTGTTTTTAACCGACTTGAAATCAAAATCGATGCCGCACATGCGGGTGAGGCGCTCCGTATTTTTTAACAGAAAGGGGTAGTCTTCATAGGCTATGTGCAGCAGGTCCGGCGCCAGGAGCTGTTCGCCCTGTAAAGCGACATCTTCGGGTTTTAACTTGGTAAGGAGGGTGTTCAGGTCCACAGCCCGCAGGTACCGGTGCAGCTTGTAGTCTCCGTTCCCTGCCAGGGTTACGGGATGAAAGGCCACCAGCTTATGCTTCAGCTCCCGGAGGGGCGAGGATACCAGTCTTCGCACTTCCTCCGGACGGACACCCACATACTCCTGTTCCTTTAATCGCCTGGGAGGCTTCCCGGAAAAGGGATAGATGGTCAGCACCTGTTGAAAAACAGGGGGACAGGGAGGGAGAGGGGTCTTGTTCAGGTTGTGCCAGGTAAGAAAATCGTTGATCTCTTTAAAACCTGTATTGTCCCTGGCAATGAGGGTGTAGAGCAAACGATGCCCCTGGTCCCTGAACTCGACCCCTCCGATGGGGTGTATGCCATGCCTCCTGCATTCAGCCACGAAATCAACCATGCCAGTTGTGTTGTTGATGTCTGTGAGCGCAAGCACACCGATCCCCAGCCGGTTGGCTTCCTCAACCAATCGCGAAGGGGACATTGTCCCGTAGCGGAGACTGTAATATGTGTGGCAATTTAAGTACAAGGCAAAAGCATTAGGCAAAAGCATTAGGCAAAAGCATTAGGCAAAAGGTAAATGGCAAAAGCTCAATGAAGAAACAGCCTGCATTTATCCGGCACCATGCCTGTAAAAAGGATTCCACCCTTCCATACTAACTACCACAAAAAATTTTAACTGAACAGCTTTAAACTGCAACTTGTAATCAGGTAGTAAATACGCAATGCACCGTAAATCACATATTGACAGCTTCTTCGCCTGACAGCATAGGAGTTCGAAGAGAAATTTCAACAACACCCTGCCCTGCGGATTAATAATAGCATCGCGTCTCTATCGAAAATCCTTGTCACTTATGATCGGTCAGTAAAGCGTAATGCATAGCGTCTTTTCCGAACAACAATAATCACTTAAAACTGATCATCCAAAGGGTTCCGGGTTCTGTGTGATTAACAGCCCTTTGTAGCTACCCCGGCTCAGCAGGGTGTGGATACGGTTCACGAGCTTTTCGTAGCTCAGTTTCTGGAATTCTGAAGGGATGTCGAACTTAGTCCACCCCTTGTCCTGCCTGGAAATGTATACCTGTGTTTTCATAGTTATATGATTATAATATAATCAAATCAGAGATTATAATATAAGAAATATTTTTATAAAGTGTATGTTTTTTTTATTTTTATTACATCCGCCAGGCATGATGTCCTTGAGTTAACTTGCTTTATACCTCTTCGTTTTATCCTTATCTGTTAGCGTATTGCTCAGGGACATAATTCTATTTCGTACAATTCTTGACTTTGCATAATTCTGCTAAAATCACCATCCGGGTTTTTATGTCCACCCCAAAACTTTGTTTTAATGGCAGCTGGTTAATTGAAATCAATCTAAATAAGCTCTAAATAATCCATTTTTAATTGGAATCGTGTGCGTACACGGAGCAATTTACTATATTTGCATCCTTCCGTGTACGCACACGGAGAACTGCATAAAGTGTACTTTCTTTATGAAAAACAAGCAGGGAAATAAGATACGGATAAAGGATATCGCTGCCAGAGCCGGGGTTTCACCAGGTACAGTAGACCGTGTGTTGCATAAGCGCGGTGAAGTGGCAGAGGAGACCCGCAGACAGATCATGGAAATTGTGGATCAGCTGGGATACGAACCGAACCTTGTAGCCAAGTCACTCGCCATGAAAAAAACCTGCCGGATTGCCGTTCTGATGCCCGATCCCGCAAATGATAATCCCTACTGGGAAAAACCCGAGTTCGGCATACTTCATGCTGCCCGGGAAGTGAAAGATTTTAACACTTCCGTATCGATCTACAACTTTGGTATGAACTCTGAGAAATCCTACCTGAATGCCTTCTCCGAGCTGATGAAAGAGCCCCCTGACGGTCTGATTTTTACTCCAATCTTTTACCATTCCTCATTTGATATTATCAGGGAATGCGAAGAGCATAGCATACCTTATATATTCATGAATATGCGGCTGGATGGCTGCAACAACCTTGCATATTTCGGTCAGAATGCAATCCAGAGCGGTTTTCTGGCGGGCAAGCTCCTGCATTTCAGTCTTCAGGAACACTCCAAAATCCTGATCGTCAAGCCTAACAGTCACCAGGGTACAGGCTTTCACCTTCAGAGACGGGAGAAGGGCTTCCTTTCTTTTTTCCTTTCCGGATCGAATGTAAAAGATATTCAGTGCCATGAAGCGGAAACTGATCCCTATAAGCGGGAAGTCCTTTTCAGGGATCTGGATAAAGCTTTTGAGCAATACCCGAATATTTCAGGGATTTTCATCACCAATTCCCGGGCTTCAAAGATTGCCCAATACCTCTATGAACGAGGAAGGAAAGGGCTTATGCTGGTTGGCTACGACCTGGTTAATGAAAATGTCGACTTTCTGGAAAGAGGCATCATTACTTTCCTGATTGGTCAGAAGCCTGAGGAGCAGGGGTACAAAAGTATCCTGGCTATGTTCAACTACCTGATGGCTGATAAGCATATGGAGAAGACAAACTACAGCCCGATTGACATCATTATGAAAGAAAATATCGATTACTATAAAAACTATAAATTCTGAAATATGAACGAATTCAACTTTTCGAATCTGAAAGATAAAGTCTGCGTGATCACAGGCGGTGCCGGAGTGATCGGAACTGCAATGTGTGAGTCGCTGGCAGCAGTAGGTATACGCCTGGCAATTATAGACCTGAATGAGGAATTGAGCCGGAAACTGGCTGAAAATCTTTCAACTAAATACCATACGAAGTGCCTCGGCCTTGCAGCAAATGTCCTCGAGAAAGAATCACTCGAAGCGGCAAAAGCCATAATTAATGAAAAGCTGGGTGAAGTAGACTTTCTGATCAATGGTGCCGGGGGGAATTCACCCCAGGCCACAACAGCCGTTGAACAGATGGATGAAGGGGACCTCGATCAACTCGAGAAAACTTTCTTTGGGCTTCAGACTGTTGGTTTTGACAAGGTATTTGCACTGAACTTTACGGGGACTTTACTGCCCTCTATCGTTTTTGCCAGAGATATGGCAGAGAGAAAAGAGGGTGTGATCATCAACATCTCAAGTATGAATTCCTACCGACCGCTTACAAAAATCCCGGCTTATTCAGCAGCAAAAGCCTCAATCAATAATTTCACCCAATGGTTGTCAGTACACCTGGCAAAAGTTGGGGTGCGTGTGAATGCCATTGCACCCGGTTTCTTCCTGACCAACCAGAACCGCTTCCTCCTGACAGACGAGAAAACCGGGGAACCAACACCACGGGGCCTGAAAATCATTTCAAGCACTCCTATGGGGAAATACGGCGAACCGGAAGATTTGCAGGGAACACTGCTATTTCTTCTTTCCGACTTATCAAGATTCGTAACCGGTGTAATCATTCCGGTTGATGGAGGATACAGCGCTTACGGAGGGGTATAAACCTGGTTGAATGAAAAATTAGCACTACACCATGATTAATTCTTAATTATTACCAAGATGGGAATGGAGCAAACCTGGAGATGGTATGGACCCAGTGATCCTGTTACCCTGGCAGATATCCGCCAGGCAGGAGCCACCGGGATTGTGACTGCCTTGCATGAAATACCCATTGGGGAAGTGTGGACAGTCAAAGCACTCGAAGAACGCAAACAATTGATTGAATGGGATGAAAGTTCTACACCCAGAAAGCCTAGAGGGCTGACCTGGTCGATCATTGAAAGTATACCAGTCCATGAAGATATTAAACAGGGAAAACCCACACGCGACAAGTGGATTGCGAATTACAAGGAAAGTATCCGGAATGTCGGACAGGTAGGTATCCCTGTGATTACCTACAACTGGATGCCGGTGGTAGACTGGACGCGAACCAACCTGGAATTGGAACTGGAAGACGGAGCTCGCGCACTTGCCTTTGATATGCCTGAATTTGCAGCATTCGATCTCTACATGCTGCATCGTGAAGGAGCGGAAGATTCCTATCCGGACGAAATAAAAGCCATGGCGAAAGCACGCTTTGAGTCGATGTCCTCCGAACAACGGTATGTTCTGCAAAAAAATATTATTGCCGGTCTTCCCGGAGGGCAGGAAGGCTATTCGCTGGATGATTTCAGGTCACGACTGGATAACTACAGGCATATCGATTCAGAGAAGTACCGCGAAAACCTGGCCTATTTCCTCCGGAAAATTATTCCTGTGGCTGTTGAATCAGGGGTGAAAATGGCCATTCATCCTGATGACCCGCCAAAACCCCTTTTTGGTCTGCCCCGGGTAGTAAGTACTGAAAGTGACCTGAATTTTATTGTCAATGTCGTCGATACCATTTATAATGGTTTGTGCTTTTGTACAGGCTCGCTGGGAGTTCGTCCGGATAATGACCTTCCCGGAATGGTGGAACGACTGGGTAATAAAATCAATTTTGCCCATCTCCGCAGCACTCAGAGGGATCAGAATGACAGCTTCCACGAAGCCAGTCATTTGCGAGGGGATGTGGACATGTTCAATGTCATCACAGCCATCCTCAAAGAACAGAAGAAACGACATGCTGCCAACCGGAGGGACGAAGTTATTCCTATGCGGGCCGACCATGGTCATACCATTCTGGATGACCTGAAGAAAAAAACAAATCCAGGCTACTCGGCAATAGGCCTCCTTCGGGGTATGGCTGAACTTAGGGGCCTGGAACTGGGAATTGAGAAAAGTGGCCTGATTTACCGCTAAAAAAAGCTAATTATGATCTATTACGAAAAAGGTTCTGCAACTACAGTGCTCTCCGCCGAGGATCTTCGCAGCGGATTGTACGAGGCCCTTGACAAACTCGGGGTGAAGAAGAAAGTGCTTGCCATACCCCCTGATTTTACACGCTTTCATTCTCAGGCAGGAATATTGACTTCACATGCCTATACTTATTACAAGGCAGCAATGACAGATATTCTTCCTGCCCTGGGTACACATGTAGCCATGACTGAATCAGAACTTACCACGATGTTCCCCGGTGTACCACTTGACTTGTTCAGGGTACACGACTGGCGCAACGATGTGGTAACTGTGGGTATAATTCCGGGTGAAAAAGTAGCTGAAATCACGGAAAATGCTGTGACCTACGACTGGCCCGCTCAGCTTAACAAACTTCTGATCGAAGGCGGGTATGACCTGATCCTGTCGGTAGGGCAGGTTGTGCCTCATGAAGTTATTGGTATGGCCAACTATAACAAGAATCTCTTTGTCGGGACTGGGGGTTCGGAAGGGATCAATAAGTCGCATTTTGTTGGCGCTGCCTACGGTATGGAAAACCTGATGGGCCGGGCCGACAATCCGGTTAGGAGGTTACTGAACTATGCTTCAGATAACTTCATTCAGCATCTTCCTGTGGTATACGTTCACACGGTCATTGGCCGGAATGATACAGGTAAACTGGTTACCCGCGGTCTGTTTATCGGAGACGGGGAGGAAGTATTCCTGAAAGCCGCAGAGCTTTCCCTGAAAGTGAATTTCAGTATGCTGGACAAGCCCCTGGATAAGGTGGTGGTTTACCTCGATCCTTCAGAGTTTAAAAGTACCTGGCTGGGGAACAAGAGCGTATACCGTACCCGTATGGTTCTGGCAGATAATGCTCAGCTGATTGTTTTGGCACCGGGCCTGAAAGAATTCGGCGAGGATCCGGAGATCGACCGCCTGATCCGGAAGTATGGCTATCGCGGAACGCCTGCAACCCTGGAGGCCGTTGAAAAGAACCAGGAACTAAAGGACAACCTGGGAGCCGCAGCACACCTCATACATGGAAGTTCCGAAGGACGCTTCAGCATAACCTATTGTCCCGGAAATCTTACCCGGGAAGAAATTGAATCGGTGAATTTCAACTATGCTCCCCTGGAAGAGATGCTGAAACGGTACAATCCCGAAAGTCTTAAAGACGGATTTAATACCCTTGCTGATGGCGAAGAGATCTATTTCATCTCCAATCCTGCAGTGGGTTTATGGGCATTCAGGGACCGGTTCATTACCAAATAAAGAGAAAAGAAAACAGAAAAAAATAACTGAAACTAAAAACATCATTACTAAAAATGGAAAAACTAGCTGATATTGGATTGATCGGGTTAGCCGTAATGGGCGAAAACCTGGTGTTGAATATGGAAAGAAATGGCTATACGGTAGCCGTTTTTAACCGGACTGTGGAAAAGGTGGATGCCTTTGTAAACGGTCGTGGAAAAGGTAAGAATTTTGTCGGGGCTCATTCTGTTGAAGAACTGGTTGCTTCCCTGAAACGCCCGCGTAAGGTCATGTTGCTGGTGAAAGCCGGCCAGGCAGTCGACAGCTTTATTGACCTGCTGATCCCACACCTGGAACCCGGAGATATCATCATCGATGGCGGAAATACCCATTACCCGGATACCAACCGCCGTACAAAATATGTTGAAGAAAAAGGGCTTCTCTATATCGGAACCGGTGTTAGCGGAGGGGAAGAAGGCGCTCTTTGGGGTCCTTCCATTATGCCCGGCGGATCAAACGAAGCCTGGAAACATGTTAAACCTATCTTCCAGTCGATAGCGGCAAAAGTTGAAGATGGATCACCCTGCTGCGACTGGGTAGGAGAGAATGGTGCCGGCCACTTTGTAAAGATGGTTCACAACGGTATTGAATACGGAGATATGCAGCTCATCACTGAAGCCTATCAGATCATGAAGGTTCTTCTCGGCATGACCGCTGATGAGATGCATGAAGTATTCAAAGAGTGGAACGAAGGAGAACTGAGCAGTTACCTGGTCGAAATTACCCGCGATATCCTGGGATTCAAGGACGAGGACGGAGGACCATTGGTAGAGAAGATTCTGGATACCGCAGGACAAAAGGGAACCGGGAAATGGACCGGAATTTCAGCCCTGGACCAGGGCGTACCGCTGACCCTTATCGGTGAAGCCGTATTTGCCCGCTGCCTGTCGGCGATGAAGGAAGAAAGGGTGGAGGCTTCGAAAATACTTACCGGACCCACACCTGAATTTAAAGGAAATAAAAAGCAGTTTATCGAAGACCTCAAGGAGGCGCTGTATGCTTCTAAAATGGTTTCCTACGCACAGGGATATGTTCTGATGCAGGCAGCAGCCAAAGAGTATGGCTGGGATCTTAACTATGGCGGAATTGCCCTGATGTGGCGTGGTGGATGCATCATTCGTTCGGTATTCCTCGGCAAGATCAAGGATGCTTTTGACAACAATCCAAAGCTGAGTAACCTGCTGCTGGATCCTTTCTTCAAAGATAAGATCCTCAAGGCACAGGCCTCCTGGAGACGGGTAGTATCCGCAGCCTTTGAAAACGGTATCCCGATCCCGGCATTCTCCACTGCCCTGGCATATTTTGACGGCTACAGAAGCGAACGCCTGCCTGCCAACCTGTTGCAGGCACAGCGCGATTATTTCGGAGCCCATACCTACGAACGTATTGACAAACCCAGAGGCGAATTCTTCCATACCAACTGGACCGGTCGCGGAGGTACAACTGCTTCTTCAACTTATTCTGTTTAAACCTCAAACCTAAAAATTCATAACATGAATAATACGACAGAAAGAATGAGCTCATATCGGTATCGTATCCTTGCGATGCTGATATACGCTACTACTATCAACTATTTTGATCGCAGTATCATTGGTGTGATGGCTCCTACCTTGAGCAAAATGTTTGACTGGACCAATGACGATTACGCCAATATCATGATTGCTTTTAAAGTGGCCTACGCTATCGGTATGCTTACCATGGGAGGTATCATTGACCGTCTGGGAACCAAAAAAGGCTATACGCTCTCCATCGCGATCTGGAGTATCTTTGGGATGCTGCATGCATTGGTAAGACCTGCCTTCAGCATCATCGGTTTTGCTGCAGCACGTTTTGGACTTGGATTTGGCGAGTCAGGTCACTTTCCGGCTGCACAGAAAACTGTCGCTGAATGGTTCCCGAAAAAAGACCGTGCTTTTGCTACGGGTTTGTACAATGCTGCTACCAGTATCGGTGCCATCCTGGCACCATTTGTCGTTGGCTGGATCGTAAGTTCATCTGGTCATAACTGGCAGATTCCCTTCCTGATCACAGGAGGTATGAGTTCTATCTGGGTTTTCCTCTGGCTCAGGACTTATAAAAAACCGGAAGAACATCCGGAAATAAGTAAGACTGAACTGGATTATATCAATAGCGATACTCTCAAAGTTGAACAGGTCAAGAGTGTTGAGAAGTTACCCTGGAGAGCCGTTCTTCCTAAAAGACAAACCTGGGCTTTTGCAGCTGCAAAAATAACCGATGCGGTTTGGTGGTTCTACCTCTTTTGGGGAGCAAAGTTCCTGGCTGCTCAGTTTGATGTTGATATCAAGAATATCGGGGTACCCTTCCTTATTATGTATCTCCTTGCCGATGGCGGAAGTATCTTCGGGGGCTGGATATCCGGAGCGTTCCTTCGTAAAGGCTGGACTCTAAACAAAGCCCGAAAAATGACGATGCTGATGTGTGCCATCATTATTTTACCGGTAAGTTATGTGGCCATCACTGATAACAAGTGGCTGGCTGTGGTGCTCATTGGTATTGCAGCCGCCGGACATCAGGCCTGGTCAGCTAACATTTTTACCCTTGTTTCTGATGTTTTCCCAAAGAAAGCTGTGGCTTCTGTTACCGGAATCGGAGGAATGGTTGGTGCCGTTGCTGGTATTATTGGGGATAAGGCCCTGGGGAAAGTCCTTGATTCATCCGGTAATGTCGGATATTTCTGGGCTTTTCTGATCGCAGGTTCTATGTACCTGATTATCTTGGGTTTTGTTCACCTGATCATGCCGAAGATGAAGCCTCTCGATGAAAATTTGAATCTTATAAAGGAATAAAACTGAATTATTATGAGTCATATTAAGTATGAAATTCGTTATGCATCACATTTCAGGGATGCGAAGAACTATGACACTCAACGTCTGAGGGATGAATATCTGGTGCAAAACCTGTTCGTGAAGGATATGATCAGCATGGTCTATACTGATTACGACCGGTTGATCGTTGGCGGGGCATACCCTGTTGATAAGGCTCTTAGCCTGGATAGTATCGATCCCCTCAAAGCAGATTATTTCCTGTTCCGAAGGGAACTGGGAATAATCAATATCGGGGGTGATGCAGTTATAACGCTCGATGGTGAAAAGATTGGGCTTGGAAATAAAGAGGCTCTATATGTCGGAAAAGGAACAAAAGAGGTTATCATGGCTTCTGCTGACAGCAAGAAACCTGCGAAGCTGTACTTCAACTCCGCACCGGCTCATATGGAATACCCCTCAAAGAAGGTCACCCTGGCAGATGCGGAAGTCGCTGAAATGGGCTCCCTGGAATCCTCAAACAAACGCAGGATCAACAAGCTGATCGTAAACAGCGTCGTAAAAACCTGCCAGCTTCAGATGGGAATGACTGCTTTTGAACCGGGCAGCGTCTGGAATACCATGCCCTGCCATACCCACAGCCGGAGGATGGAAGCATACTTCTACTTCGAAGTACCTGAAAACCAGGCAGTATGTCATTTCATGGGTCAGCCCCAGGAAACCCGGCATATCTGGATGAGTAACGAGGAAGCTGTGATCTCACCGACCTGGTCGCTGCACGCTGGTGCAGGTACCGCAACCTACACCTTTATCTGGGGTATGGGCGGTGAGAACCTGGATTACGGCGATATGGACATCGTGCAGCCATCCGAGCTGAGATAATAAGTTTTATGAAATCAGAAAACTATGCTAATGACAAATCAATTATTTGATCTTACAGGGAAAGTTGCCCTGGTTACCGGTGGGACACATGGAATCGGTATGGCCATAGCCCTGGCACTCGGAAAAGCAGGCGCAAAGATTGCTGTAAACGATCTGTCCGAGGAAAAACTCACCTCCTGCAAGGCAGAATATGCCAAAGAAGGGATCGATGTCTATACGCTGGTGTTCGATGTCACGAACGAAACTGCAGTGGACAAGGGGATCAGCGAGATCGAAAAGAACCTTGGTCCTGTGGATATCCTGGTAAACAATGCAGGTATCATCAAAAGGATCCCTATTCTGGATATGCCGGTTGCCGATTTCAAGCAGGTCATCGATATCGACCTGGTAGCACCCCTGATCGTTGCGAAACGGGTTGCTCCCGGAATGATCCAACGCCGGCAGGGAAAGATTATCAACATGTGTTCCATGATGAGCGTTTACGGAAGGAATACCGTATCCGCATACGCTTCGGCAAAAGGTGGATTGAAGTTGCTTACAGCTACTATGTGCTGCGAATGGGCCAAATACAATGTCCAGATCAATGGAATTGGTCCGGGATATATCGCAACCGCTCAGACTGCACCTATCCGCGAAGGCAACCACCCTTTCAATGATCTGGTAATGACCCGTACGCCTGCAGGACGTTGGGGTGAACCTGAAGATGTCGGGAATGCCGCTCTCTTTCTGGCTTCAAAAGCCAGCAACTTCGTGAATGGACATGTCCTGTACGTGGATGGGGGTATCCTGGCAAACTTCGGCTATGTCAAAGGAGAAAATGATCTGTAAATCAGGGCATGCCTTTTAAGTTTCCCCCAGATTTGCAGGGTCAGTGAATGCATTGACCTTTCAACCTGAAATTGATAAAAGAAAGTATACTATGAAACAATTTATGGATGAAAACTTTCTGCTTAAAACGAAAACGGCAGAAAAACTCTATCATGATCATGCTGCGAAACTTCCGATCATTGACTACCACTGTCATTTGATTCCACAGGAAGTGGGTGAGGACAAACAGTTCCAGAATCTTACCCAGGCATGGTTGTATGGTGACCACTATAAATGGCGCGGCATGCGCTCCAATGGGATCGATGAGCGGTTTTGTACCGGCAATGCCACAGACTATGAAAAGTTTGAAAAATGGGCCGAAACGGTGCCCTATACCCTGCGAAATCCGCTCTACCACTGGACACACCTTGAACTGCGCAGGTATTTTGGAATTACGGATTTGCTGAACCCCCTTACGGCAAAAAAGATCTATACCGAAGCTTCGGCGAAGCTGGTCTCCAGGGAATACAGCGTACGCGGACTCATGACCATGATGAATGTGGAGGTGGTCTGTACAACCGATGATCCGGCGGACGACCTGGCCTGGCATAAAAAAGTGAAACAAGAGGGATTCAGGATCAAGGTACTTCCGACCTGGCGCCCTGACAAGGCAATGGCAGTGGAGAATCCTGAGCTTTACAAATCCTACCTGAAGAAATTGGGAGAAACGGCGAATGTTGAGATCACAAGCTTCTCCAGCTTGCTTGAAGCTCTGTTGATCCGTCATGATTTCTTTGATGAAATGGGCTGCCGTCTTTCCGACCGCGGGTTGGAAAACTTCATTGCTGAAGATTATACGGAAGCGGAAATAGAAGCCATTTTTAAAAAGGTTTTAGCAGGGAAAATCCCTGACAAGACTGAAGTCCTGAAGTTTAAAACGGCGATGCTTTACCATTTTGGTGTGATGGACCACGCAAAGGGATGGACCACGCAGTATCATGTTGGAGCCATGCGTAATAACAATACGCGGAGGTTCAAACAACTGGGACCCGATACCGGGTTCGACAGCATCGGTGATTATGCTGTGGCAACACCTATGTCCCGTTTTCTGGATAAGCTTGATTCTGAGGATAAACTTTCAAGAACCATCCTCTATAACCTGAATCCTTCAGATAACGAGGTGATGGCGACCATGCTGGGCAACTTCCAGGGTGGGGGCATCCCCGGCAAGATCCAGTTTGGTTCAGGATGGTGGTTCCTTGATCAGAAGGACGGGATGGAACGCCAGATAAATGCGCTCTCAACCCTTGGCCTGTTAAGCCGCTTTGTAGGAATGCTGACTGATTCACGCAGCCTCTTGTCCTATCCAAGGCATGAGTATTTCCGGCGCATCCTCTGCAACCTGATCGGGACAGATGTGGAAAACGGCGAGATGCCTAATGACATGGGACTATTAGGGCAAATGGTTGAGAACATCAGCTATTACAATGCAAAAAATTACTTTAATTTTTAATGATCAGACGAACAGGAAATGAATAAAGTAGTAACGTTTGGAGAGGTGATGTTGCGACTGGCAACACCGGATCATCAGCGGTTTGGGCAATCGGATGCACTGAGCGCAACGTATGGGGGTGGAGAGGCCAATGTGGCTGTTTCACTTGCCAATTATGGCATACCGGTAAGTTTCGTGACACGCCTCCCGAAAAATGATATCGCGCAGGCTTGCATCAACGAACTCCGGAGCTTTGGAGTTAGTACAGAGGATATCGTGTTCGGAGGAGAGCGCATGGGCATCTATTTTCTGGAAACCGGAGCGGTAAGCCGTGCCAGCAAAGTAATTTATGACAGGGCCTACTCGTCTGTTTCACAAATCGAACCCGGCATGCTTGATTGGGATAAGGTACTTGAAGGAGCCACGTGGTTCCACTGGACAGGGATTACCCCTGCCATTTCGCAGGGTGCCGCCGAAGTATGCCAGGAAGGGATAAAGGCCGCGAATACAAAGGGTATCACGGTATCCTGTGACCTTAATTACCGTAAAAACCTGTGGAAATACGGGAAGACGGCAGGAGAGGTGATGCCCTTGCTGGTTGAAGGTTGCGATTTAATCCTCGGAAATGAAGAAGATGCTGAAAAAGCCCTGGGCATTAAGCCGGAAGGCGTAGATGTCAGCTCAGGACATGTCGAAGCTGGAGCCTATAAATCCGTTTCCGAGCAAATCATGAAAAAATTCCCCAGGTGTAAGAAAGTCATTACTACCCTGCGGGGTTCCATCAGCGCAGATCATAACTCATGGTCGGGCGTGCTGTGGGACGGAAAGCAGCTTTTTGAGGCCCCTGCCTACCAGATCACGCATATTGTTGACCGCGTTGGTGGAGGAGATTCATTCATGGGTGGCCTGATCTATGGTTTACTGACCTATAAGGACGATGACCAGTCAGCACTGAACTTCGCAGTTGCAGCATCCTGCCTGAAACACACCATTTATGGTGATTATAACAGGATGTCTGTTCAGGAGGTTGAGAAGCTGATGAAAGGTGATGCATCTGGCAGGGTGAGTAGATGAAAATGCCTGCACTGCAGGTAGCTATACGTGGAACTTGATACAGCAAAAAAGGAAAAATATCCTCATTTTCTGATTGATAAACGAGTTTTTCAGAACTATTCTTAGTAAATTGGTCCTATTCGTTTTCAGATCCTTATTATTGGATATTTCACGCCTATAATTGTTGATTGTCAATGTTTAATTGATATCTGACATTGCGACCTCTGTAAATATGGAGGGTTTATTTTGTCAAACAACGGGTTTAGTAATATTCTTGCAACTAATAGCTATACGATTAATTAGCAGTGTTTAGTTGTTGTTTGGTTAAGAAGTTTGCAGAGGTCGCTTTTTTCTGATTATTAATCCTACTAATCTTTTTGTAACAATGAAAATTGATAAGTATTCTTTTGGGGTTGGTGACCGCTTTGCCAAAGAGGGAAAGGCCCAGCTCAAAGCAATTGAAGCGATAAATAAACTGGGTGTGCCGGTGGTTCCGGTATGGAATAAGTCCTTCCGGGAGCATTCCATCGTTAAAACCAGCCAGCAATCTGTCAGGAAGGAAGCAGACGAGGCGGTAAAAAGTCTGGGATGGAAAAAAAATTATTACGTAGACGCTGACCATATTGGCCTGAAAACGGTGGATGAATTCCTGGAATACAGTGATTTCTTCACCATCGATGTGGCCCATTTTATTGGCACTCCTGCTGACGAAAAGGCACGCAGGGAGTTCGTGGAACGACACAGCAAGTACATCGGTGACCTGAAAATCCCCGGAATTGATGAAGTATTCAAAGTTGATAAGGCCTACCTCGAAGCTGCTGCCGATAAATATCTGAAAGCAATTCAGGAGGTTGAAAAGATTTACATCCATATCCTGGTGCGCAAAGGGAAAGAAAATTTCATCGCTGAAGTATCGATGGATGAAACAGATCAGGCTCAATCCCCCCTTGAATTATTCTTTATCCTGGCAGAGCTGAAATTCCAGAAAGTGGAAGTGCAGACCATTGCCCCTAAATTCTCTGGTCTTTTTGCCAAAGGAATTGACTATTATGATAACCTGGAAAATTTCAGTAAGGAATTTGAACAGGATGTGGCTGTTACCCAGTATGCGATCAAAGAACTGGGATTACCCGAATCACTGAAGTTGAGCGTTCACAGCGGAAGTGATAAATTCTCCATCTATCCTGCTATGGGAAAGGCCATTAAGAAATTCGATGCCGGGATCCATGTAAAAACGGCCGGCACTACCTGGCTGGAAGAAGTGATCGGACTGGCAAAGGCAGGCGGTGAAGGTTTGGAAATTGCCAGGAAGATCTATACACGTTCCCTTGAGCGTTACGATGAGCTTACGGGTCCGTATGAAACCGTTCTGAATATTGACAAGTCGAAGCTGCCGGCTCCTGAGACCGTAAACGGATGGGATGCCAGACAATTTGCTAATGCCCTCATACATGATCCGGACTGCCCTGATTATAACATGCACTTCAGGCAACTGATCCATGTGGGATATAAAATTGCCGTAGAGTTGGGCGATGAGTTTAAGAATGCCCTGGAGAACTGCAGACAGGTTATAGAAGATCAGGTATATACCAATATATTTGAAAGACACCTTAAGAGACTGTTCTTACAGTAAGAACTCTGATAAGATTTGTCAGTTACCTTTATTAAAGAGCTCGTATGCAGGACATCCGAGCTCTTTTTGTTTGCAAGAGTTACAGGCCAGGCTGCCACGAACGTAATTGTTACCGGCAGTGGTAAGACCTAAAATAGCCAGCATAGCGAAAAGGATCAACCAGTTAAAGTCAGTAATAAGCAGGTAAATACCTGCTGTCAGAGGGATCAGGCTGATCAGTATATCAGGGATCATGCTTTTCCAGCTGATGCATTTCTGATTGAAAGTATCGGGATTACCCTTTTTAAAAAGCAGGGCACTGAGTTTACCCCTGCCGAAGGCGCAGCTTTTGTCGTAATAGTAACAATTTGTGCAGCTGTATCGAAGGAGCCTGAATTCCAGAAAAAGGATATAAGCTAAAAAAGACAGGGCTATCCAGGGATTTAATACGGCAAGGATAAAGATTCCGGCAAAATAAATTCCGAAGGTGACCGCACTAGCAATCAGGATAGTATGCCATGGGTAGTTGATGAAGGAGCTTGGTCTGGTCATGGCTATTGTAGTGTTATGAAATTGCAGGGGCGTTGCATGCAACGCCACCTACGCAATTTCAGATTAATTCCCACCAAGGATAACAGGCAATCCATCTTCCCCGCTGCCGATGATGATAATCTTGGCATTTGGTGAAGCAGCCAGCTCCTGGGTGGCAATGATGCCCTTTTCTCTCAGGATGTTGTCCGTTAAACTGGCATTGAGGAGTCTGTTTGCTGCAGCCTTACCTTCTGCGTCAATCCGGCGCCGCTCGGCTTCCTGTTGTTCCTGTTGAAGGAGGTACTGGTATTTCAGGGCTTCCTGTTCGGCAGTAAGTTTATCTTCAATGGATTTTTGAATTGTGGCTGGTAACTTGATAGACCGTAACAGAAGCGCTTTGAGCTCTACATGGTTTTCCAGCAGGATTTGACGGGTGTTTTCCGAAATTTGCAGCTCAATTTCTCCCCTTTTGGTCGAATAGAGCTCCTCCGGCTTATACTGACCAATAACCTGCCTGACAACCGAACGTACTTCGGGACGGATCAGGTTCTGGGCATAGTCCATTCTGAATTGTTGATAGAGGTAGCCAATTTTTTCAGGGATGGGCCTGTACCGCAGGGTGACATCAATGGTTATGTATAAACCATTCTCAGAGAGCACATCCATGGTTTCTTCAATTTGCTTTTCAGCAATATCAAATTTGATCATTTCATTCCAGGGCGCAATGATATTGAGACCCTCAGTATGGATCTTGTCAACATCGAGTCCGCTGGAGTATTTCCGGAAAACTACACCTCGCTCAGTAGGCTTCAGGATCACAAAGGTACTTTTAGCCAGGATGATCAGTACAATAATGATTGCACCTCCTATAAGATAGGGTTTTAGTTTGCGCCAGTTGATTTCTTGGTATTCGCTCATTTTATTTTTTTTTGGTTCAGATATAAAGGTAAGCAATCTATGTTAGATTGGAACTATATATCGATAGGCGGCCACTGGATTTTGCATTGCTTTATTCATTGTAGCACATCGCTGCATAATGCCGCATCGGTCTTCCTCCACAAACCTGTGACTTATGAAAAAAGACCCTGAATATGGGCCTATGAAATTACATTCCTGAAAATCGGGAGAATGATTAGATAACAAGCGAAGTCTGTGAACAGGAGTTATCTATTTTCTGCTTCTGGCTTCTGAAATGGCGGTCAGAAAAGAATGCTTGTTTACCTGGTCTGGATCAAGAGACAACCCCATCCTTTTTCTGACGGCATTCATGCGCTTTAAATACTCTATGTCCGTCCTGCTTAACATTAGCAATTAGATTTATTTCTACTGTAATATTACGAAGTTCTACCAGCCTTTGATTGTGTCAGAATTACTCAAATTTAAGGTATTACCACGCAATTTTCGCTTCGTAATAACCGACAGTTATCAACAAGTAAAGAACACTTAAATTTAAGTTGATTATCAATGGCTTCCAATGTTTTTTTGGTGAATGGTATAATACCATAGGTAAAATGGGGTATGTCCGGAGTTAACAGATCCCGGCCGCCAGATTGGAGTTTATTGACTGGCAGCCTAAAAGTCTTAACGCCTTTCACAACCCCACCGCCCGCCGTACTGATCGCCTTCCATACCTTTTTCGCAGCATATCCATTGCTTTATAAAGGTTGACAGTTTTTGGGGTGTCTTCAAACATATTGAGCTGCTGGACACCCTGCACCAGGTGACTGAACCGCACGCCGATGAGGCGGATGAGCATACGGCGCTGGTACAGCCGGTCAAACAGTTCCTTGGTTACTTCCAGCAGCTGATGGTCGAAGGCTGTATAGGGAATGCGTTGCTGCAGGGTGTGTGTGTCGAAGTTTGAATAGCGGATCTTTACGGTGATACAGGAGGCGAGGCGTTGTTTCTTCCGCAGTTCAAAGGCCAGTTTTTCCACCATGCTGATCAGTAATTCCCGCATTTTTACCACATCGATTGAATCCTGGTCGAAAGTTTGTTCGGTACTGATCGATTTTCGTTCCGAATAGGGCCTGACGGGCGTATTATCGATACCGTTCGCCTTTTCCCAGATAGCAATGCCGTTCTTTCCCAGTACTTTTTCGATCATTTCAGGGGGAATCTGGCTGAGGGTTCCAATGGAGGCGATGCCCATAGAACGCAACAAGTGGTAAGTCTTTTTACCGATCATGGGGATCTTGCTGATGGGCAGGGGGTGGAGGAAAGGAAGCACGCCCTGGAGCGGCACCTCCTTTTCTCCGTTGGGTTTGGCCTCGCCGGTGGCGATCTTGGAAACGGTTTTGTTGACCGAGAGTCCGAAGGATATGGGTAATCCCGTGTTCCGGATAACGGACTCCCGTAGTTCGTGCGTCCACTTCAGACAGCCGAAAAAACGGTCCATGCCGGTTACGTCAATATAAAACTCATCGATAGAGGCCTTTTCATAAAGCGGGGCCTTCTCGGTAATGACATCGGAAACCAGGTGCGAGTAACGCGAGTACAACTCCATGTCGCCACGGATAAAAATGGCATCGTTGCACAGCATGCGTGCCATCTTCATGGGCATGGCCGAATGTACGCCATATGTCCTCGCTTCATAGCTGCAGCTTGATACAACACCCCGGTCCGACATTCCTCCGATAATTACCGGTTTTCCTACCAGTTTACTGTTTACCAGTCGCTCAACAGATACAAAAAATGTATCCAGGTCGAGGTGTACAACATTCCGGTTCCCTATATTTTCACGCACCATCTCCGACGATATTATAATCATTTATCAGATTATAATATAAGATCAATTGATTAAATAAACAACAAATACTTGCTTATTATTTAATCAATTTGTAATATTGTGTATTGAAATATCAATAACAGATACAATGAAAATACATTTCAGCAACAACATCAAGTTCCTTCGCAAACGCAAAGGATATACCCAGGACGAAGTAGCTGAAAACCTGGGAATGAAGCGTTCTACACTGAGCGGAATTGAAAATGAAGTCAGCCAGCCTACTATCTCGGCACTGCTGACTTTCTCCAAGTTCTATAAAGTTGCTATTGATACACTTCTGAATGTCGACTTGCAGAAATTATCGGAGCTCCAGTTGCGGCAGTTGGAGCACGGCGAGGATGTATTTATTAAAGGAGGCCGGCTCCGGGTGCTTGCTACAACGGTCAATGCTGATAATGACGAAAACATTGAACTGGTTGCCGAAAAGGCTAAGGCCGGTTATGCTACCGGCTTTGCAGATCCGGAATTCATCAGTCAGCTGCCGACCTTTCAGCTTCCTTTTCTTTCCAAACAGAAAAAATACCGGACCTTCCAGCTAAGCGGCGATTCTATGTTGCCCATTCCTGATAAATCATGGGTTACGGCTGAATACCTGCAGGACTGGAGCCAGATTGTCTCAGGGGAAGCTTATGTGGTCTTTACACTTGACGACGGGATTGTCTTTAAAGTGGCTGAAAACATGATCAAAGAGGAGGGGAAAGTCAGGCTCTACTCGCTGAATCCTCTCTACGAACCCTATGATATCCAGGTATCTGAGATTAAGGAAATATGGAAATTTGTCCACTTCATCAGTAAGGAAATCCCCGAACCTATGCTCCCTCAGGATGAACTTCTGAAAACGGTTGCCAGCCTGAAAAGTGATATGGATAAGATGAAAAGGCAAATGCTCAGACCCGGGATTAGTAAAGATCCTGCATAAATGCATAAATTCCAGGGTAGGCGCAAAAAAAACGGATCTTGTTTTTTGAGTTTTTTTTCGGCAACACTTACTCCAACCAACAGACCCGTTAGTATTAAACTATCGTCGTATTACTAATTACAGAAACAAAGATACGAATATCTTAAATAGATTCTATCTGGATTTAGATTAAATTAATATTAAATTATTCTGCATGGATAAAAATCTTATATACAACTATCTAATTGTCTGCTGAAGGCTCGATGATACTTTCTTCATACATTTTCCTGAACTTGTAGTTTTCGTCGATAATCACCGTAATGTATAGATAATAGTACTGGTAAGGGTCCTCCTGCTTGCTGCGAATGTAATAATCCATGTAATAGTTAACCTGAACAGCTCCATCTGGCAAAGGGTTAGCTTTGAAAGTAGCCCAGCGTATTTCGGTTCTTCTGTACCTCCAGCGATCAATGTATTTCCTATAACCGGTCAGGATCTTGTCGACAGGATGGTTCATGCTATTGTACCATTGCTCCATCGGATCGTTATAAAAGCTTCTCAGCTTATCAAACTCCTCATTTCTCAATGCATTATAATAGGAAGTAATCAATTGAATTAATTCATTTCTGAGCTGTTGTGAACTGGTACTTCGTCCGCTAAACTCTTCGCTGTTCAATAAATTTTCCTCATCTTTTCCCATTATTGGATCATTCTTCAGGCATCGTACACTGAAGCGGTTTTCCTTTGGATAGTTTACCCTGGAAATTTCATTAGTCCCCGAAAGTGCCCTAAGCCAGGCATTGGAATAACCTGATGGACTGGAGGTCCAGAAAGCTGTGAAACTCCCCATGCTCATGGATATGTTATTGAAAAAGGCACCTGCGGGAAAAGCATTAAAACCGCTTTCGTTGGAACCTGAGCCATTGTGACTCCAACCGGAACGTGATTTTAGCATCTTCCCCTGGGAGGAACCTCTTTCATTGGACTTGTCAGCATCTGTACGGCTCATTCCCAGGAATAATTCCAGTTCCTTCCATTCATCATCGCTTGGCAGATGCCAGCCCTCCGGACAGGCTCCGGAAGCTGATTCCCAGTTGTACAGTCTGCCAAAGGAATCGCAGAGTTCCCGATGATTATCATAGCATGCTGATCCGGAAATGTTATAATTCAGATTTTCTGCCATCCAGACCTGGCTCCCAATGCGCACCCACCGATAGATCTCATGGTCCCTCTGGTCCGGAAAGCTGCCGCTTGTTTCCGGGAGAAGCCTGAGAGTATAGTTATCCTGACCATTTTGTACGCTTTCTGTACTCAAGTTGATATGCAGATCCGCGAAATAGTCCTTTTTAAGACTTATTTGATGTTCCGGGTGATCAGCATCCAGCGCGAGAGAGCACGGCGTTATTCCCACATTAACACCATCCTGATATACTCCAGCGCCCGAAGGGGTACTCTGGATGCTAATCGACAGTCTCTTTTCCTGAAGGTAAAACTTATATGAACTCCTGGAGTTTTTGAGGTTTACAGGGGTATCTACAGGAAAATATCCTTCCATATCAAGGCTAAGGATGTATCTTTTAGCTTTAGGTTTAACTCGGAGCAAACAAGGTGTTTTTCCCTGGTAGATATCATTCAGGCAAACGCTTGCTCCATCTGGAACGCTCCTTACCCTGACAGTTTCCACCCCAAAGAAGAGCGTATACAGGATACTGGAGATAATGATCAGCAGCATGATGCTCAGGCTCGCAATGAATTTACCTCTGAGACTCTTTATGCGTGCGATAAGCCAGGCCACGGAGAAGAGGACCAGTCCACACAGGCTAATGAGGCTCAATACCAGCAGCATCAGAGTGAACTCATTCTGATCGGGTCGATGATTGATCAGGGCCGGTCCATAATATACCATTCCGAGATATGCCCCGAAAATGAATCCATACAAGGGAACTGGATAGCTGATCGCCGCTATGAGCAGGCATGCCGATGCAGCAAGTATCGTGGAAATCTCAGGCGGAGAACCTTTAAGCTCCGTCAGTTCGCCGAGGATGTACATCAGGGCCCCTGTCACAATCAGCACCAGCATGTCGAAAGCTTTCCATGAAGTTTTTTTTACATTCTGCTTTTCAGAGGTGTCAGCCTTTGCAGGCTTTTTCTTCCGCTTGCCCGGGGTACCCGGTTTGCCGATTTTTTTCTTTGGAGAGACCGGCACCTGGCTGCTAAAATTCATTTGCCTGAATATCCGTTCCAGCTGCCTGCCGTTGGAGATGCGCTCCTGCGGGTCCTTTTTTAACAGGCCGTTGATGACCTGCTCAAGAGATTCAGGGATCTGAGGGTTGTAATGTCTGGGAGATACCGGATCTGCATTAACAATTTTGTGAATGACAGTAAGTGGGTTGTCAGCCTTGAAGGGGACCCTTCCCGTCAGGCATTCATACATAACAATTCCCAGACTGTAGAAGTCACTCCGGCCATCCACTTCATGCCCCTGGGCTTGCTCAGGGCTCATGTATTCCGGAGTTCCGATAATGCTACCGGTCTGTGTGAGTTTTGTGCTACTCACGGCATGTGCTATTCCGAAATCAGTTAGCACGGGTTTACCCTGTGAGCTGATAATGATGTTGGAACTTTTAATATCCCTGTGGATAATACCCTTTGAATGGGCATGGTCCAGGGCATCCGCCATGGATTTTATAATCCGGACCGTTTCTGCCGGGTTCAGTGTTCCCCTGTCCCTTATCAGGCTGTGCAGATCTTTGCCTTCAAGGTATTCCATAGCAAGAATATGGGTATCGCTAATCTGGTCAATCTCGAACAAGCTGACAATATTCGGATGATTCAGCAGGGAACTAAGTTGTGCCTCTCTGTGGAATCGGTCAACAAACTTATGGTCGTGCACAAGGTTGGTATGCAGAACCTTCAATGCAACAATACGGTTCAGCTTTTTATGTTTTGCTTTATAAACCATTGCCATTCCACCCCTGCCAATCTCCTCAAGGATTTCGTAACGGTCAGCCAGCTGGTTTTTAACCATGCTGAACGAATCGGTATACTTGATCTTTCTGGTTGGATCCGGCCCACTTAGCCATTCACCACAGTGTCTGCATTTCTTTGCGTTGGCACTGATTTGTTCATCGCAATATGGACAGTGAATGGTTTTTGCCATGGTCCGTGGTTTATTAAGGCTTTATTTTTGTCAGGTCAATTACTCCAAAATGGGACAGGACCATCATCAGGGCGAAAATGAACAGTAGAATTGCTAACATTAGTTCAATCAAATGCTGCAGCTTCCATTTTCTCAATCCTTTGTTCGCGGCGTTTTTCTTTCTGATCGTTTTTTGCTGCTCTGTTTTTTCTGTCTCAATGAGTTTGCTTTCATAGGGATTGATCTCATCGGTAGGAGGATAGGGGAAATGTTTCAGTCTGAGTTTTTTCCTGGGGTAATCGCCCGTTTCGAATGTGACCACAGTGATGTTATCTCCGGATCCTTCATAGTAAGCATGGCTTATCAGGTCTTTCACAGCTTGTTCCAGGTTTTCTGATCCTGAAAGGTAATTCGCAAATAAGCGTGAATTTGTATTCGCCTTATCCAGTATCAAGCCATCGGAGCAGAGCATAAAAATGGCATTCCTCCCCAGAGTCTGCTGGTCCCTTTCCGGAAAAATGTCCGGTGTATAGCTTCCGCCATCGATGCAACGGGTCAGAAAGTGACTGTATTGTCTGATAATTTGTTCGGGGATTATCCTGCCATGCTGTTCCGCATACTCCTCTATGTATGTATGGTCTTTCGAGAGCTGATGGATTGTACCTTCTTTCAGAAGGTATATCCTGCTGTCTCCGATATTGGAACAGGCAAAGCAAGACTGATGGATCAATACTGTTGACAGTGTAGTCCCCATTCCACTAAGTTCCGGCTTTTCAGAAGATTCCTGCCGGATGGCTTCCTGGCATTTCCTGTTCAGCTCGATGAGGATATCATCCAATTCTTCAGGACCGACCGGCTTTTGGAAACGTTCCGTCAGATGATCTCTGGCGGTTTGAATACACAGTGCACTGGCTATTTCGCCACCCTGTATACCCCCCATGCCATCGGCAACTGCCAGGAAAAAGGTTTCCTCACCAGGTTTGAAAATACAATAGTTATCCTGGTTAGTTTTCCTTCTACCGACAAATGACTGGCCATAATGCTTCATGGTAGTCATACGAATGAGGATTTATACGAGGTACTTGAATTCCAGTTCGCCGGCACGGATTGTCGAGTTAGGCTTTAATTCTACCTCCTCACCGGGTTGAAGTTCCACTCCGTCAACCTGTGTAAGGTTGGTTTCACTCAGGTTCTTTACAAACAGTTTTCCCTCTTTTGAGATGATTTCAGCCTGCTTTCTCGAAATTGTCTGCTGTTTCAACTGGATGTGAGAGAAGGCTCTTTCTCCCTTGATCTCCTCTCTTCCAATGGTAACAATGTTCCCTTCAGGGGTCGGGTAGCCGGCAATTTTGAACGATTTGCCCTGGTCCTCACCGGAGACAATCTTTAATTCACCAGGAATAAATTTCATCGTTTTCGGTGTGGAAACAGCTATCTTAATAGTCTGAAAATCATCTGTAGGGAAGGCTTCTGCTTTCTCAAGTGTACCTTCCGCTGCTGGTTGACTGTATCCGGCTTCTCTTTCGGCTTTCCTTTTCATTGAAATCAATACGAGAACAACGATCAGTGCGAGTACAATAAGACCTGCACCTATCAGGATGTAAAGCAGGAGATTGCTCTCCTCATCCTCAGTTTCCTCCCCGTTTACCTCTTTCTTCATGTCGATTCCGGCAGCTCCCTCTTCAACAGCTCCCAGGTTGGTATTACTCTCAGGTTCTTCTTTTATCATTGTTCTTGTAACCTCGGCAATGGCCATCTTTTTTACCTGGTCATCATAGATGATGGTGCCGGTAACACGATACCATTTCAGTACCTCGGGTGTTCCTGAACCAGTATAGACACGAATGGTGTTTCCGTAATTGCTTTTAAGCAGGTAGTATTCGGTTGTTTCGTTTTTGTCAATAATGAATTGCTCCACATACCCTTCAACCTGCACGGATTCAAGCTTGTAATTGTAGGGATTGGTAACAATATCATCGATTGTGGTTATTTTCTGGGCTTGTACTGATAACACGCTGAATAGCAGAATGCCCGACAGGAGGAAATGTTTCATGATCTTCAGGATTTGATTTGAGGCTTAAGATAGTCATTTTTTTCGAAGGTAAGTCCTGACAAAACTGAAAATGAAAGCTCTCTGCAGGTTCTGAAAAGGCAGACAACCCTTTCCTTAACAGGAATATGGTGAGGTCATTAGTTAGAATTTCAATACAATTAATGCCGTATTGTTTCTTGTACTAACGACTCTTACGTATTGCCTGTTCAAAGTCAGCCAGGATATCATCTATATGTTCCAGACCAATTGATACCCGAATGAGGGATTCGGTAACATTTACGTATTCACGCTCCTCAGGTGTTAGCTTGGAATGAGTGGTTGTTGCCGGGTGTGTAATGGTGGTCCGGGTATCTCCGAGGTTCGGGGTTAGTGACAACATCTCAAGTTTATCCAGGAACCTGAGGCTCCTTTTCGGTCCTCCCTTCAGTTCGAAGGATATCATTGCTCCACCGAGTTTCATCTGTTTTCTGGCTAACTCCTGTTGGGGGTGCGATGGAAGGAAGGGGTAACGGACCGACTGAATATCTTCCAGTTTATCAAGGTATTCGGCAACTTTTTGTGCATTCGCACAATGGCGGTCCATTCGAACCGCAAGGGTCTCGAGACTTTTAGAAAGGATCCATGCATCGAAGGGGGAAAGGGTTGGGCCGATCTGCCTGGAGAGTGAACGTACTTCTGTAATTACGGAACCGGATCCAAGCACTGCGCCACTGATAGTCCTGCCCTGACCGTCAATAAATTTGGTGCTTGAATGACAGATCAGATGGGCTCCGAATTTGACGGGATTCTGGAGGTATGGACTGGCAAAACTGTTATCGACTACGAACAGGCAGTTGTTTTCTTTAGCAAGTTTCCCGATAAATTCCAGGTCTGCCAAATCGAGTGCGGGATTTGAGGGGGTCTCAGTGAATAGTAACCTGGTCTGAGGCATAATGGCTTCCTCCCAGGCTTCATTATCGTCGATATCAACGTAGCTATGGGTAATTCCCCAGCGGGAAAGGATATTGGTAATAATGAGGTGTGTTGATCCGAAAAGACTGCGGGAGGATACAATATGGTCTCCCGCTCGCAGGTGCGATGTCAGTGCAAGGAAAATGGCAGACATACCACTCGCCGTTGCAATTCCGTCCTCCACTCCCTCCAGCAGACACATTTTCTCTATGAATTCATCGGTAGTTGGATTGGAATAGCGGGAATAGATATGTGCATCGATTTCCTCAGCAAAAGCTGCCCGTGCGGCTTCAGAATTTTTAAAGACAAAACTTGAAGTTTCGAAAATTGGGGTGCTGTGTTCGCCTTGACTGCTTCTATCAGTTTGCGTACGAATAGCGTCTGTTTCAAAATGTTTGCTCTTCTTCATAGTAAGTTGTTTAATAACCCCGTTAGTGAACAACTGTCAGGAAGGAAAATGGATACTGTTTCTTATTTCCTGGTAATCAGTCCCCTTGCCTAATTAGGATTATTTTTCAATGGTTTAGTACGCTAATTTCGTATTTTTAGACCGAGAAATAATCAACGAACTAAAAAAATTCGGAATATGTTTGCAGCTAACGACCTTCCCATTTTGGGAATCCTGAGAAATATTGAGGAGAAAGATATTGCCCCCCTGGTTGAAGTGTTTATTAAAACCGGGATCAGGCACATTGAAATTACGATGAATACTCCCGGTGCCGAATTACTAATCCGGAAGATGGCCGATGAAGCTAAGGGAAACCTGGTTGTAGGTGCCGGAACTGTTCTGGATTCGAAAATGTTGTTCTCTGCCCTGGAAAGTGGAGCAAGTTTCATCGTCAGTCCGTCTACTAAAAAAGAAATTGTTGAATATTGCGTAAATAATTCTGTGCCCGTTTTTCCGGGGGCGCTCACCCCGACAGAGGTTCACATGGCTTGGGATTACGGAGCCACAATGGTTAAATTATTTCCCTCCGGAATGTATGGTCCTGGTTATATAAAAGCCCTGAAAGGGCCATTCGACAGCCTGAAGATCATAGCCGTTGGCGGCATTAATGAAGGTAATGTTGCCAAATTCATCGCTCATGGTGCAGATGCTGTTGCTTTCGGTGCGGGTATCATTCGCCCGGTCTGGCTGGAGGAGGGAAAATTTGATATCATCACAGATAAGATCAGACAGCTGACTACAAATTGCCGGGAAGCCTTATAACTTAACACCTTACCACCTTACACTCGTGCCTTGTCACTTGTCACTTAACAAGTGACATCTATCATCCCTCACAGGGGATATAAATTACCGGTGCTCTATAATCTGGTTCAGCTTTTTTCCGTAGAAAGGAGCAGTAGAGGAGGATTTTGTGATGCGCAGTATGATTAGCAGGCTTAGGATATTCGGGGTGTTGTTCATGATAATCGGGATGCTGAATGCCCAGGAATCACTTATGGATGAGAAAACCAGGACGCTGCTGGACAGCCTTGATCACCGTGCAGCACATCTTGAATCAGAACTACCTTCCTTACTGGAAAACAAATCGCCAAAATGGTTCTATAAGAAAAGAGAGCTGGATTATACCCTATTTCTGAAACATTATCATAGCTACTTGTTTGAAGAAGAGCTGGGAATGGCAGATAAACTTATTGATTCACGGCTGGAGGGGGCTAAAAAACGTGGCGATAAGGATGCCATTGATTTTTATCTGGGTTACCAGAAATTGATCGCAGTGAAGAAGTCTGAACACCAGAGACATTACCAACAGCTCTTTGCTAAGGAAAAAAATTTCCGGAAGGCTTTTATGGTTTTCGTTAAGCAAGGTGATGAATACTCCATGCATCGGGCCATCAGGATGACAGATCTGGCCATTAAGTATGCCGAGGAAAAAAAACTCAAGGAGGTACAGGAGTATCTGAATACTTACCGCAATATGGCCCAGGCAGGTCTGCAGGACTTACAGACTGACTACGACCTAAAGAAAATGACCGATTCGGAAAAGATCTTTTTGGATGTATTTACTTCACTTGTTGAATCAGACAGCCTCGAATCAATTACGGAGGCAGGCAGGCTGGTACAGGAATGTTTTACCTATTCGAAACTTTCAAAGTCAACACTTGACACAAGCTATTTCACGCATCAGGCAAAAATTGTCAGGACTTCAATATCGGACTATTACGACCGCGAAGGAAATCTTGAGGATCTTGCATTAATGGAAGGTCAATCAATACTGGTCAGGACTGACTCACTAAATCGTGACGGTATCTATAAATGGCATGATATGATCCTGGTAATCGGCTATTTTACTCCCGAAGCCAAATTTGTCAACGTACAAAAAGGTGAGGCGGTCATTCAGGCAGACAGGAGACTGATTGACTATATCCGTGTCAACCGTCTGGCCAGTATTGGCAAGGACGTGAGCCTGGGGGCAGCAACCATTATCCCCTTTCAAAATACCGAAACGGCCTCACCCTTTAAGTACAATCCTGAAATAAAAAAATATCAATATATGATTTGCTACAGCCTGGTTGAAAATCAAAAAGTGACCCGGCAAATCACTAAGTTTTTACCTCCGCTACTCTTTGATCTTGAATCAGAAAGCCTTTGATTGGGATGTTTATCTCAGCGGCTAAGCCGTAACTTACAGTTTCTGTAAAACTGATCCGCAACTGGTCAGGTTTTCTTATGATTCTCTGACAAGGTATAGCAGATTATCCTCTACAAGGTAATACAGAGGTACAATCTTGACCTTAGGATATCTTAACCTTAGCCGCTGAGCTTCACTCAATACAAAATCAATTTCATTGCTGATCTCAAACATAGGGGAGAAGTGCATAAAATGGTCCTCAGCCATTTCTCTTTCCCAACCGGCATTTTCTACAAGACCATTGATAAAAGCAGCCCGCTTTGAATACAGGTTTACCATACCACAGTGATTATGACCGATCAGGGCAATATGTTTTACCTGCCCGACAGAAATTGCAAATGAGACCTTAAACTCGCTATGCCTCAGGTTTCCACCCCCGGAACGGATGATAAACGCAAAATTATCAGGGATACGAAGGCTCTTACGATTATCCATGCACATACCGATAAGGATTTGAGCCACATCATAATTTTTATGTTCCTTCCCCAGATTATGGTATTCCAGCAATAATCCTATTGGAGTGTTAATGTAGGTTTCAGGGATATCATTTTCGTTTTGAATTTTTATCAGTCTGTCCATCACCTTAAGGTTTTATAATCTTCAGTTGGTAAAGAAAATAATTATTTGGCAGCTGACTTACCAAAATGACAAAAGTTATTTCTATTTGATTGAATTAAGAGTATTTTTGGACTCGAAAATCATGAATTTCTGTATAGTTACCGAAGGACTTGATACATACATGAAAATTACCCTGATCCAGTTATATAATACGTTTGTTCAGCAGGGGCAGATTTGGTATGCAAAAAAGCGTAAGATGGGATATGCTCCAACTACCTTGCCTTCGCTGGCTGCCAGCATTCCAAAAGAGCTTGGTGTCGAGATTACCTTGATTGATGAAGGGGTAGAACTTGTTGATGTGGATGCAATTGATGCGGATGTAGTGGGGCTGTCTGTTATGACACCAAATGCTTTCAGGGCCTATGAGATGGCTGATAAACTCAGAAAGCGCGGAATTATCACCATTCTTGGAGGATTTCATCCTACTCTGATGCCCGATGAAGCGCGGGAGCATGCAGATGCCATTGTTAGGGGGTTTGCGGAAGTGTCATTTCCAAAACTTATTAATGACATCATTAAAAATAAGCTTCAGAAAGAATATTCAGACTCCTGTGCCGAGACTTTTGAGCATCAGATGTACGCACCTATGAGGGAAAAACTGAAGCTGAAACGGTATTTCTTGCCAACAACCCTTGAGCTTACCCGCGGATGTGTCAACCAGTGTTCTTTCTGCTCAATCCCTGCTTTCTGCGAGGGGCGCTATCTTAAACGGGATATTGACCAGGTTATTGAGGAACTGCGACCTTTCAGCCGAAAGCGCATAACATTTTTGGATTCCAGTCCGCCGGAAGATTCCGGCTATATCAAAGAGTTCTACAGGAAGCTAATCCCCTTGAAGCTGAAATGGTACAGCTGCGCAACCATGAAGCAGGCAGCGGATGAGGAATGGCTTGATCTGGCCGTGCGAAGTGGATGTAAAGGAGTATTGATCGGTTTTGAGTCGATCCATAAGGAATCGGTTCAGGAGGGGAGGAAGCTGTTTAACCAGGTTGATAAATATGCGCAGTTTATTTATAACCTGCACAAAAAGGGAATTGCGGTATTGGGAACGTTTATGTTTGGCTTTGATCATGATAAACCTGATATTTTCAGACGCACAGCAGAATTTGTTGATAAGACAAGAATGGATCTTATACATTATGCTATATTTACACCCTTTCCCGGAACGCCTGATTTTAAGCGGCTTGAGCGAGAGGGAAGGATAATAACCCGTAACTGGGCCCTTTATGACGGGACACATGCTGTATATAATCCTTCAGGAATGAGTAGGGAACAATTGGAAAATGGTTATTTTTGGGCCTCGAAAAGATCGCATACGATGCGCTCAGTTTTCACCCGAACCTTCGGCTCTGCTGCAGGATCATTATTTACATTATTAGGTAATGTTGGTTTCAGGCAACTGGCAAACGTGCTTGTACCCACAACTTTCAACTATGAGGAATATGAAGATTAATCGCTATGTCATTATCAGCAAAATGACAATTTTTTTACTCAGGTATGCCTGGCTGGTTATACTTATTAATGTCATTATGGCCGGTTTCTTCATATACCAAATGTCGAAACTTGAAGTAGATAATGACCTGGAAATCTGGTTTGGCCGGTCTGATCCTGAATTTAAAGAATACAAAGATTTTAAGGACAGGTTCGGGAGCGATGAAAGCATCATCCTGATCTATAAAAATCAAAATCTTTTTTCGAAGGAACAGCTTGACCTGAACCGGGAACTCACAGAGGAACTCGACAGCATGCCCGGAGTAAAATCAGTAGTCAGCCTTTCCAGTATCCAGGTTCCCGGATTGGTTGCCGTAAAAAAAGGTTTCTCGATAAAGATGGAAATGGGCATGGTTCCCCTGATCCCCAGAAATCCGGATAGTTACGATACATTACGACAGAAAATAACGGATCAGGAGATCTTTGTCAGGAATATTATCTCACAGGATGGTAAAACCACAGGAATTGTGATTGTTCCTGAATCAAAAGATATCGAAGTACGAAAAAAAATGATCCAGGACATTGACAAACTGGTGAACTCAAAAAGGTATGCTTCTAACCACTATTCATTTTTTGGCAGTATACCGATTATAGCAGAGAGCAACCGGATATCCGGCCAGGAAACAAGAAATTTCCTTGTTTTTTGCATTATCCTCATTTTTGCCCTGCTCCTCTACTATATCCGGAATTTGATTCTTGCCCTTATTCCAATTCTGGCATCCCTTTTTAGTGTGGCATGGACCTTTGGCATCTTCTCGCTGACAGGTCATTCCACCAACATGGTGGCAGCAATGATCCCTTTGATTATTCTGGTGTTGAATATCGCCCTCTCGGTCCATATTCTCAGTCGGTACCAACATTATTGTTTAAGGATGGGATCAGGCAGAAAGGCGATCATTCTTGCCATTAACTCAGTCTTTAAACCTTGTCTGTATACCTCCATCACAACTTTTGTCGGCTTTCTGGCTTTCCTGACCTCAGATATGGCCCCGGTAAAAACAGCCGGATTATATACCGCAATTGGAATATTACTCTCTTTTGGCCTTTCCTTCACACTTTTACCGGCTATGATGGGCTATCTGAAGATTAAAAAATCCAGACGTTCTGCGAAATTGAGCCACAGCTGGGAAAAATGGGCCAAATTGTTTTCGATCTTTACAAAAACATACAAGTGGCACCTGATCATTGTAAGTTCTGTAATTTTTGTGATTTCCATCGCTGGGATTTTTCGCATTGGATTTGAAAGTGATCAGATCAAATATTTCAAAGAATCAAATGCTGTAAGAAAGGCAAATAATATGGCGGATGCCTGGTTTGATGGGATCTACCCGGTTGAGCTGATTTTTACGCTGCCAGAGAACATTTACAAGTCGGAAAACCCTGAAAAATACTACGGGCTCTTCGATAGCCTCGAACACAGCATTCGTAAGGTGGAGGCCGTAAAAGGTGTACATTCTCCTCTGGTATTCCTGAACAGCATCATTCCTGATAAGGAGAACAAAACCGGTTTCAGTTTTGATAAGATCTCTGAAAAGGATATGGAACAAATCAGGGCCAACGATTTTCTGAAAACCTATCTGAATGAAGATGGTTCGCATTACAGGATTTCCGTCAAAACGCGGTGGTTGAATAATGAACAGACCATTGCCCTGACTGAGAGCCTTGATAAAGTTATCGATCCTATGATTGAAGGATCGGGAATAAATTATTATGTGACCGGTCTGGCACCCATGTATGTCCGTCTGAACGAGCGTCTGCTGGGGAACCAGATCCGAAGCTTTGCCTTCTGTTTCTTCCTGATCTTTATTATTCTGCTCTTCCAGTTCAGAAAGCTTTACCTGGCTTTGATCGGGCTAATTCCCAACCTTCTGCCGGTTGTAACCACGCTGGGTATAATGGGTTGGCTGGGGATCTCTCTCGATATTGCTACCATTCTGATTGCTGCCATTTCGCTCGGGATTGCCGTAGATGATGCCATCCATTTCCTGACTGCATACAAGCAAAACCGGTTGATGCACATTTCCATGAGGCTAAGAATCCAGAAGACCTTGGAGAAGGTCGGACGTCCGATAACCCTGACCAGCATCCTGATCATCTCCGGATTCATGATTATGGTCTTCTCGACTTATATCCCCTTCATTTATTTCGGGATATTCCTGTCATTAAATATTTTCCTGGCTTTTGTGTTCGATCTGCTATTGGTTCCTGCTATACTCTATGTTGCTGATAAGAATAAATAATATTCATCAGTAGTTAAACCTTCCGGTTCTGGTTTCAGAAAAAGGGGATCCTTCCGGTCAGGATTTATTAACCAGCAGAGGGATGTTTTCCTTACTTCCGGGAGGGTCTGAGATATGGAAAATCTCCTGTTTTACCGAAATGTTTCAGGATACCTGGATATAGTATATTTTTATACAAATATTCTACCGTTCACGAAACGGAGGCCTCATAAGAATTTCTTGTACCTTTGTTGAAAAGAGATTTAATGCCGGAACAGACTTATCAGTATCCCTATCCACGCCCAGCGCTTACAGTAGATGCAGTACTTTTTAGATATCTTGGCATCAGACTCCAGATTTTATTGATAAAAAGAGGTGATGAGCCTTTCAGGGATTGCTGGGCATTTCCCGGGGGATTTGTGGAGGAAGGTGAGACTGTTGAGGAAGCAGTTGTGCGCGAAGTTGAGGAGGAGACAGGGGTGCATGTTCACAATCTGGAACAGGTCTACACTGCTTCAAAACCTGGAAGGGATCCCAGAGGGTGGACGGTTTCAGTGATTTTTACAGGCTATATTTCAGAGGGAGGAGATACTCTTCAGGCCGGAGATGATGCCGCTGAAGCAGTATGGCACGATTTGGATCAACTGCCCGTTCTTGCTTTCGATCATCAGGAAATCCTGGATCGGGTACGTAAAAAAATTGAGCATGGTGGAAAGTCCTGAAAAAGCTGCTCTTAAGTTATGCTGAAATCTTAATCCCAGACTTAATACAGAGATGTTTAAGATATAGATATACAGGTAGATAAGTGAATTTCGGAAAAGGTTCAAAATGGATTAGTCTTTAATACATCTTACGGGAGTCCCATTTGGGGCATACCCCGTCGTTCGAAGGACTGCAATTTCTTCATGGTCCAGCAATCGATAAATAATGGTGTTTACATCCACAATTGTAGAAGTCCAGAAGGTAGTGTAATCGTTTATACCTCCAAATGCATCACTGTCCTCTATACTATACCCACCCGGAAGGGCTGAAAATCCTGAAGAATTCGTAGCGTTATTGGGAGAAGTCCAGATTGATGTGCCTGTTGCCTTTAGTTGTGCTCCCTGATCGGTTCCCCGCCAATCAAAAAGGTCAAGCGTGTTGGAGCTCATACCCAATGCCTCCTCCATAGTTTTCCATTCCTGATCGGAGGGCAGGTGCCATCCATCAGGGCAGACACCCTGAACGGATTCTGTCTCAGTATACTGCATCATTTCCGGCCAGGTGTATAATCCACCGAATAAATCACAGTTGCTGTAATCATTATCGTAGCAGTATTTTTCAATGACAGAATTATCGGATTGGCCGACTGAAATATTAATTTGGGTACCAACATTTAAGTTTTTAGCCATCCAGCATTGATCACCAATAAAAACAACGGGATAGATCTTACCATCCCTGGAATCTTCCATTTGCGTAATAAATTCTAATATCTCCCCATAGGCTATTCCATTAATATTGAAGACATAGGCCCGGATGTAATAACGAGTTGCCGGTTCCAACCCCGTAATGGTAAGGGAGTATGTACCTGTCCCGACAGATTCTGCATGCAGGTGATTATCATCATACTCCGGATAGGAACTGGTAGACCAGCATACTCCCCGTTCTGTAACTTCAGCTCCGCCATCTGAGGTTACCGTACCCCCACACATGAGTGAAGTTGGATTAATTGCGCTGGTTTCGGAAACAACAGCAGCATAGGTGTTGGTTGTAAACTCAATGACTTCACCAAATTGGGTCCCTATAGCATTACTTGCATATGCCCTGACATAGTATTTCGTCAGATCTGACAGTCCGGTCATTACGCTCGAAAAACTTCCTGTCCCACTCCCTTCATGGGTAATGTGATCCTCAAGTGATGGTTGACCGTTTGTATTCCAGCATATTCCCCTGTCAGTCACGGGATACCCGCCGTCAGCAGTGATCTCTCCCCCGCATACTGCTTCCGACCGCGTTATCTCAGTAACTTCCTGGGTCGCTATCTCAGGAATCCCGGCAGCAACTGTGCTAAATGATTTATTCTCCCCGTATAACACACCCTCAGCGCTAATGGCATAGGCCCGAACAAAGTAGGTTGTCCCGGGGGTAAGACCTTCCAGGTGGCTTTCGAACGTGCCTGTGGTTTTTTTTTCACCCAGTGAGGTTTTGGAACCTTGCTCCCGGCTTGGATTTTCAGAAGTCCCCCAACAGTGTCCATGCTGGCTTACTCCTTTTTCACCCGCATCCAATAGATTTCCTGATACAGTTGAAGAAGTATAGCTTATCGAGGAAACACCTTCTGTTTCTACATAGACCACCCGCTTGGGTTCAATTTTTTCGCATTGGATGGGTAGGAGCAGAATGCCTGTAATAAGCAAAAGATTAAGTCTGTATTTCCTCTCTGAGTGCTTCATGTTTATTTTAAAATGAAAATAAAATCTCCCCCTTCATCCCCAACGCCGCTAATCTCACCAAATTGAGGGATAGCATTACTGTTATTAATCACCGCTATTCTGAAACCACTGAAAAGTTGTTCTGCGGATAAATATTTTTCATCGTTTTTCGACAGACGATCAAGCAGAAATTCAACGAATGCACTCTTGTCAGGCACTTCTGTCAGAGTTCCGCTTGTCATGGCTTTTCGGCTGGGGAGTTCATAAAGTTTTTCAATAGCCCTTGGTGCATTGTCAAAAGCTGCCCGGGTTTTGAATATAGCTCCGGCAAAACATGCATCCGTAATCAGGAGGGTATGCTGACATCGGATTTCTTTCAGGTAGTCCACCAGGGTACTATTCCTGAACCAGGCTGCCTTATTATCCTTTTTTGCATCTGCAGGAAGCCAGTATCCGATGTTGGCGTTTTCATCCCACCAGCCATGACCCGCATAAAAGATCAGGAGGTTATCATCCGGGGTTATCTTATTGCTCAGATCATCGAGGGCAACAATGATATCCTCACGCCTGGCATCCTCAATAAGCTTCACATTTTCCGGGTCAAAGGTATACTTGAGTGTTAGGACATTTTGTAACCGCCGGGCATCGTTTATCGGGTTATCAAGGTTAGTAATCCTGAAATCTTCATAGTTGTCTATTCCGATTATCAGGGCATAGAATTTAGATTCTTTGTCGAGCTTCTCTGCAAGGGAAATTTCCGGAGGTGAATAGTTGACTATAATCTTTTGCTCAGTAAAGTTGTTGTTTTTATCAAATGCAACCAGGTGGAACTCGTTAGTTCCCGGCTGAAGGGTGAGTTTCCGGTTAAATATGCCGGTTGGGGTGCATTCAACCCGCTCAGCATTGATCATGATGGCCTGAATTTCACTGTTATCCCTGACCTGTCCTACCAAACCCAGCTCTGATTTTGTGGATTCATAGACCTGGTTTACAATCACCGGGGTAATAAATTCGATAAGGGGCCGGGTTGTGTCAGGCTCACCTGTTCCCTCAGGAATGGCAACAGTTTCCTCTCCCAAATAGATAGATTTCCGCTCACTACGGATAACCTGAGAATTGGAATATACTGAGAAAATCCCAAGCAACAGAATGAAAATATATTTCAAAGCCTTCATATATATAGTTTAGAATGAGACCGATAGAAATAATGAAGCGACTCCGGATTTAGGATCAATACCCGGTTGAATGAGAATTCCCGACAGCTGCCGGTGGGCTTTCAAAGGTTCAAAGGCTATCCAGATCAGCTCAATAGTCCAGATCCCGATTGCAGACCAGGCCATAATTTCAGACAAATTGTCCTGATTGGAAGAAGCATTGAAATAGGTATTACGGTCTTCTGTTGTGGCAGCTGCCAGATACTGATTATAAGTCTTGATGGATAAGCGGTTGAATATTACCGAAGAAACGATAAGTCCATAACCGGTTAGTCCTTTTGCCAGGTGAGCGGACGAACGGTCCATCCAGGTGAATCCCAGCCCCGGGAAAAGTACTGACCTGTAAAGTGCCTTAACTTTGGTAAAGTGTAGGGCAGAGGATGCTGCAGACTCACTGGCCTCTAAAACATTACTTTCAGTGGAATTTGTATTTAACTCACTATCAGAGAGATTATCTTTATTAACTTCCTTCTTGGCCAGAGTTGCTGATTCTTTTGGATCAAGCAAAACCGGTTCAGGTTTCTGTACGTCCTGGATAAGCTCGGCACATACCTCAAGGAAGACTTCCTGATTCACATCCCTCATATCCTTGTAATAATCCCAGACTATCTGATATTCATCCCCGCCAATGATTTTGCTGCCTATATCTCCTGACAGTGATAAAGCGTTAATGGTTTGATCTTTAGCATCATAAACTTCTATCCAGACTTTAAATAAATTTTCCGGATTGGAATTGGTAATACGATAATCAATGACAAGTTTATGATCAATAATGGATAGTTCCATTTTTGTAGCAAGACGGTTCGACTGGGAAAAACCGACAGAACAAATACTGGAAAACAAAGTCAGTATCAGATATGATAGGGGCTTAGACATATCGTGATTTTGGCAGGTGCTTCAGTAAATTTACTTATAATTTTACTGAAAGTCAAGTATTTGACTTTGACTTTCAGTGGAGTATAAAAGCTTATTTTGAGCGGGAATTAACCCTTTGAAATTTTCAATGCATGAGATAGAAAGAGTGCTGAAAGCTTGAGAAACATTTGGGAAAAGATGTTGAATTTCCGGGATAAAAAATCAGCTCTGACCACCAGCGATGGTTCTTTTTACATAAGTTGCGAGTGGGGCAGTTTTAAAGTTCAGCTTTATAGTTGAAATTCAGCATGGCATATCCTGAGCTTTTACTGAAATAGGCTTCCCTGCCGGTGACAAGCGACCTGGCTTTGAAATATTCCTGAGTAACTTCAGTGACAACACAGCGGCTGTTGTTCACCCTTACAATATGCCCAACGCCTATTTCCGTTAAGTTTCGGGGTTTATAACTTAGTTTTTTAAGACGATGTGAATACTCATAATTAATTTTCTTCATCGTCTCATTATCACCACCACGATCCGGATGATAGGTCATTACCAACCTTCGATACGCACTTTTTAACTCCTCAAGTGTTAATACCTTCTCAAAATAGTTCATACGCTCACAAATGCAAATCACTACTAATTTACAAACAAGTTTTATTCAATCATTTTTCTTTTTATAGAAATTACCTAATTTTTGACAAAATTATTAACATGCAAAATACACTTTACGATTCTGACATCGTTTCACTGAGTTATTTACCTGAAGATAAACTTATTGAGATGATTTGGAAGAAAAATGCCACTTCAGAAGAGTATCGGAAAATGTTTGGTATTGTAATAGAGTTTTCTGAAAAGAACCAAATTCGTTCCGTTCTCTCCGATATGCGCAATGAGGGGCTGGTCAGGCTTGATGATGTCAGATGGCTTGATAAGGAGGTATTGACCCGGGCGATTGAGCATAAATTACAACGAATAGCCCTGATTATTGAAGAGACTATCTTCTCTTCCGTCTATACTGACGTTGTGAAAAAGAAGCTTGATAAATCGCCGGTACAGGTCAGGGCTTTCTATGATCTAAGCTCTGCCAGGGCCTGGTTATTAAGTGAATAGTAATCCTTTTAAATACCACACTCATGAATTACAAAAGACAATTTATTTCTTTTTTGCTTGCTACATTTATTGTATCACTTATTGCAGCTCAGGAATTCGATGCCGGAAAGAAATTACCGGTTGATGAGCATGTAAAGATCGGTAAGCTGGAGAACGGATTTACCTATTATATCCGGCAAAACCAGAAACCGGAAAGACGGGTTGAAATGCGCCTGGTCGTAAATGCCGGATCAAGCTTTGAGGATGATGATCAGCAGGGATTGGCACATTTCATAGAGCACATGGCTTTTAACGGGTCCACGCACTTTGAGAAGAACGAATTAAAGAACTACCTTGAATCGATCGGGATTCGTTTTGGACCTGAGCTGAACGCCTACACTTCGTTTGATGAAACAGTGTATATGCTGACCATTCCCTCCGACTCAATGGAACTGCTTGAGAAAGGATTCCTGGTAATGGAAGACTGGGCGCATGGTCTTACCCTGACTGATGAAGAGATTGATAAAGAACGGGGGGTGATTATAGAAGAATGGCGAATCGGACAGGGATGGGCGCAGCGTATGAGGGATAAGTTCTGGCCGCTGCTTTTTGCCGGTTCCAGGTATGAAGTCCGACTACCAATCGGCAAGAAAGAGATCATTGAGGGCTGTAGCTACGAAACCCTCCGCAGATTTTACCACGATTGGTATCGCCCGGGCCTCATGGCTTTGATTGTTGTTGGAGATATAGATCCCGGGTTTGCCGAACAGAAGATAATCAGTCACTTCGAAGGATTAAGTGATCCCGAAAATCCAAGGCCCTGGAAAAGTTATGATATCCCGGACCAGGAAGGAACTTCTGCCATGACAATTACTGACCCTGAAGCTCCCTACAACATAGTTCGTGTCATCATCAAGGATGATGTAATGGAAAGCAAGACCTATGGGGATTACCTTGAAGCTCTTAAATTCCGTTTTGTTACAGGTATACTGAACCGCCGGTTGATGGAGTTGACCGAAAAAGAAAATCCGCCCTTTATTGCCTCAAGCTTCTATTATGGGGGCCTGGCCGCCAGGACCAAGAACGCTCTTCAGGGATATGTCCTGGCTGCAGAAGGCAGTATCGAAAAAGCTATGGGAGCATTGCTCACCGAGCTCCAGCGGGTTGATCTGTATGGTTTCACTGATCAGGAATTTGAGCGCTACAAACTTGAAGTGTTGAAGCTTTATGAAAATTTGTATAACGAGCGTGATAAGACTGAATCCTCTGATTTTGTTGAAGAATACACACGTAATTTTCTTGAGGATGAAACAATTCCCGGAATCGATTTTGAATACATGTTTGTTAAGGAAAACCTTAACAGGATTCAGCTTTCTGAAATCAATACCCTGGCACAGGAGCTAATCTCGGATGAGAATAGGGCTATTATCGTCCAGGCTCCTGAAAAGGAAGGAGTGGCCCTGCCAGATGAACAACAAATCCTGGCTCTGGCAAAAGCTGTAGAATCAGAAAAAATCGAACCTTACCTGGAAGATAAAGTGGCAGACCAATTAATGCTGACAAAACCAAAAGCAGGAAAAATTAAAAAAGAGAAACAACTGAAGTCTATCGAAGCAACGGAACTGATACTTTCGAATGGTGCCCGGGTTATTCTGAAGCCTACAGATTATAAGAATGATGAAGTGTTACTGACCGCCTTTAGCATGGGAGGACACTCACAATATTCTGATGACGATCACTTTTCAGCTATAAATGCCGATGGTATTGTGCAGGAATCCGGCTCAGGAGGCTTTTCAAAGTCAGATATCTCAAAGATACTGGCAGGAAAATCCGTTTACGTAGCCCCTGCGATTACCTATAACAGTGAAATAATGTCTGCACAGGCCAAGTCCTCAGATCTTGAGAGTATGTTCCAGCTTATGTACCTGTATTTTACAGATCCACGGATAGACCAGTCTGCATTTAATTCCTATATGCAAAAGAAACGGGATCTGTTTGAGAATCTGTCCAAGGAACCCCAGAATTATTTTTACGATAAGTTCTATCGAATACTATCTCAGGATCATCCACGCGGAGATTACCTGCCTCTGTCCGAAGATTGGGATAAAGTTGATTTTCAACGGGCAATGGAGATTTATAAGGACAGGTTTGCAGATGCAGGAAATTTCACCTTCGTTATGGTTGGTGCCTTTGATGTCGAAACTGTCAGGCCTTTACTGGAAACTTATGTTGCCAGTCTGCCGACCCTGGATAGGAAAGAGGCCCCTGTAGACCTGGGAATGCGTCCTCCCTACGAGAGCAAAGTTGAGAAGATCTATAAAGGCAATGATCCCAAAAGCACTGCAATTATCTATTTTGAAAAAGAAGTTCCGGGATGGAATGAAAAGGATGCATACCTGATCAGTGTATTATCGAATATATTAACTATCAAATACGTTGATGTACTCCGGGAGGAGATGAGCGGTGTTTACGGTGTGCGTTCCTCCGCCAGCTACTCAAAGATACCCTATGAACATACGGTCTTTCAGGTTATGATACCCTGTGCTCCCGAAAATGTTGACGGTCTTGTAGAAGCTGCCATCGGAGAGCTGAAGAAGATCCAGGAAGAGGGAGTAGATGAGGCAAACCTGCAAAAAGTCAGGGAAGCCAAAAAACGGGCACTGGAAACCAACCTTCAAAAGAATGACTACTGGCTTAAGCAACTTGAAAACTCAGTGACCATGGGGACTGATTTTAAATCCATTACCAATGATCTGTATATGAAATTCATCACCAGCGATGAGATTCAGCGGGTCGCTAATAAGTATTTTGACAGCGATCGGTACCTTAAGGTTGTACTGTATCCTGAAAACGAAGAATAGTATCAGTTATAATACTCCTGAAAAGTTAAACTTTTCCCGGTGCGTACTGTTACTCTTTTATCTTTTTAATCAGGATCTGGAATAATTCAGTATGAGAAGTACCGGGAAAAGGGTTAACCGTCTTGAAACAAAAGGAACAATCGTCCTGGCCTTGTTCCTTTTGATTGTTTTTACTTCTTTGGGTAGAGCCAGTATCGGATCATCCCCAGGATATGTGCCAGCTAAAACAAATGATATGGATACGATCACTTTCGGAGCCGGATGTTTCTGGTGTGTCGAAGCAATTTTTGAGAGAGTTAAAGGAGTTGCAGAGGTTCGCTCAGGCTACAGCGGAGGTACTGTAAAGAATCCTTCCTACAAGGAAGTATGCTCAGGGACGACAGGACATGCAGAAGTTTGCCAGATTGTATATAATTCCGAGGAGATTAGTTTCCTGGACCTGTTGAAAATATTCTGGAAAACCCATGATCCAACAAGCCTGAACCGGCAAGGTAATGATATTGGAACCCAATACCGCTCAGTAATTTTTTATCATACACCTGAACAGAAGGAAATTGCCGGGAGAATGAAACAAAAACTTGATGAAGAAGGAATCTGGGGGAAGCCAATTGTTACTGATATAAAGCCTTTCGTGGTATTTTACCCTGCTGAAGGTTACCATGAAGATTATTATAGGAACAATCCGGATCAGTCGTATTGCAATTTCGTGATCACACCAAAGATCGAGAAATTTGAGAAAGCGTTTAAGGAATTCCTTCGTTAAATTAACAATCTGATATTCTTCTGGTTGGTTCTATGTAATCATTCGCCAACCTGATCAAATTATGCCTTCAGGTGCCGGTACAATCAGCCTTTAGAGGAAATCCTGGCTTTTTTTTTCTATTTGGTTGGTACTTTTTACACTCTTTGGTATAATTGCCTGATAGTTTTACTATTTTTAACTAAGATTCAAGTTATCAGGTATGCTGAAGAATTACCTATTTCTAACTCTGCTCTGTTTCACTTTCCTCGTTCCACTTCAAGCCGGGTCGAATGAAACGCCACAAGCCGATAGCGGAGTAATTACTATTAGCCGTTGGGATTTTTCCGAAGAAAGTTTGCTTTTGCACGGACAGTGGGAATTCTACTGGGATACGCTGATATATCCTGCGGCTTTTGACACCCTGGACCTTCAGACGATCAGAACATTCATGAAAGTTCCTTCAGCCTGGAGCTCAAAAAAAGCCGGATCATACCCAATAAAAGGTTACGCCACATACCGACTGGTCATTAAGACCCATGGTATGGAAGGCAATTACAGCATTCGCCTGTATGATCTTTTTTCAGCTTCCAAAGTTTGGTTTGACGGAAGGCTGATTTATGAAACAGGTACGACAGGTTATAACGAAAGCTCAACAGTTCCGGGATATAGGTATGCAGACATTCCAGTTTTTCTCTCCAGGGATAAACAAGAGTACATTCTGATTGCCCATTTGTCAAATTTTGACCATACCCGTTCCGGCATTACCAAACCGGTTCGGTTCGGCAGGTATGATGATCTGGTGGATAGCTCCAGAAAATGGCTGATAACCATACTACTTATTGTTGGTGTAATAATCTTTATCAGCATAAACCATCTGTTGAACTACTTTCTCTATAAAAATGAAATAACGCACCTGCTCTTCGGGCTCCTCTGCCTGGTGATGATTATCAGGAATATTTCAACAGGTCAGCGAATGCTGGTATACCTGTTCCCTGATTTCAACTGGGAATTGCTCTTTAAGTTCGATAATTTCTCCGGCTTTGGCACTATTCCGCTCTTCGCCATATTTCTGGCCGTTCTTTACCCGAAGGAGTTTCCGAAATTATTACTCTATGTACTAGTTGGGATTGGTGCCCTGATTACCCTGTTTGTATTTGTGACTCCGCAAATGGTATATGGACGTATCAGGATATTTTTTGAGCTTTATGTTTTGCTTGGCGGCTTAACCCTTACTTTTTTTGTCCTGCTTCGCGCAGCCCTTCACAAAAGGGAAGGTGCCCTGTTAACCTTGATAGGCTTTTTTCTCCTGTATGCGACAGCCATTAATGATGTTTTAATAAGTATGGGAGTGATTGGCGGAGTTGAGGTTGCCTCCTATGGATTACTGATTTATATGTTGGTGCAATCCTTTGTCTTATCAAGGGGATCGGCGCTTGCAGTTGCAGAAAATCAAAGATTGGGGCTTGCTCTGAAGGAAGAGAAACAACTGCTGGAGAACCGTGTTACTGAACGAACCCAGGAACTCGAACAAATGAATCTTGAAATAATTGAGCAACAGGACACCCTCAAAAACCAGTCATGGGTAAACGAAAGTCTGGCAAGGATCAATAATGTTCTGAACTCGCACAATAAAAACAGCATTAACCAGCTGACAAATCTCTTGATTTCCGAGATCCTTGAGATTCTTGAGGCACAGGTTGGCGTGGTTTATCTTATTAATGAGGATAAAACCAATCCGAAGTTGGAATTGATCGGTGCTAAAAATGCCAGTACTGAATTGTTGAATGCTGAGCCGATCTCTCCGGGCGAAGGCCTGCTGGGAGCCTGTTATCTTGATAAGGAATCAAAAATCTTCAATAATGTTACGGATACATACGTAAAACTTGATTCCGGACTTGGAAAAACAAGTTTAAAGCATCTTATTCTTATCCCGCTTTTTACATCCGACGAATCTCTGGGCGTTATTGAAATTGCATCTTATAATGAGTTTTCTGAACGAAAACAGGAACTTCTTGTCAAAATATCCGAAAGTATCTCATCAACAATTAAGTTCCTTAGGCTTAATGAGAAAAACAGTCTCCTCGTGATTGAGTATCAGGAGAAGCAATCTATGCTCAACCGGAATGAAGAGGAAATGCAGTTATATATGGAAGAGTTGAATGCTTTGAAAGAAGAAGTAGAGCGAATGCGAAAGGATAATGTCCTGGATGACAACTAGTTCTTTTTTTGTTCATTTCCGGGGATCCAATTCATTAAATTTGTAGACCGACGCTGCTCCACATGTTCTCTGGCCCTAAATTCAAGCCTGTGTTTAGGTATAGATCTATTGCCCCTGCAACCTGAGTGAAGGACCATTTTACAGTTTTCATTCTTCAGGTACTTGTTTTGAATATCTTGCGACGCTTCAATCTTGATTCCGTCTAAAAAATAATTCCTTTAAGGCGCTTTGTTTTTATCACAGTTGTTCATTATTCTGGCTGATCCGGGATTAAGATAAATGATTTAAAAGGAAGTCTGCCAGGATGCCATAAGACCATCTCCGAATTTAATTGGCCTGGCAATAGAATAAAATAGTTATATTTAATGCCTCTGACCGAATCGCAACTTGCAAATTTTTGAACCATGAAAAGATTATTCCACCTTTTTCTGCGAAGTTTTTCAGCAAAAATGATTTTTCTGGCTATGGGCCTGGCATCCACACTCTGGTTTCTGATCAGGGTGATACCGAAACCCTCCAGGGCAGCTTATCCGTGTATGCAGGCCGCTGCGCCGGTTATGTCGGGATTTGTCCTGTATTTACTGTCCATAGGATCCTCTGTTTTTCTCTTTAGAAAGTTTACCCGAAAACTGCTTCGTAAAGAATTTCATCTGGCGTTTGCACTTCTCGCAGTCGGTCTGGTCTTCTACTTCTGGGCTGAAGCAAGTTATAGTCAGAAGGCTAAAGCCCTGAATCTTGTAGGCGTCGATTACTTCACCCCAAATGACCCCGTAGGCGTTCCTAAGGGCTTGCACCCCGGACGTGTGGTGTGGGTATGGTCCCCGGATGCTACCAATGAAAATTGCAGCAATGAGGAGGGAGATTACTGGTACCAAAATACCGATCAGGATGTTGTGAATGATATGATGACTCTTGGAATACTTAACTATGCCGGCGAGAACGATCCTGAATCATCCTGGGATGCCATATTCCGGCATTTTAACAGCAACCACGGGAAAGGGAATATAGGATACGCTTCAGGTGAAAAAATCTACATAAAGATAAATCTGACAAATACCTACAACTTATCCAGTGGTACCAATAAGGTCGACTTCCTTGACCAGGTTGATGCAACACCTGAAGTTGTTTTGTCACTTCTTAATCAATTGATTAATGTTGTCGGAGTGGCTGAGGAGGATATCTATCTTGGCGACCCCTTCAGGACTTTTCACGATATCCTCTGGGATTTTTGCCATTCAAAATACCCGGATGTTAATTATTGTGATGGAAGGGGCGAAAATGGTCGCCATAAGACGGTTGCGACATCCGAGGACATCATGAAATTCAGCGATGGCCTGTATGACTGGAGAATCCCCCAGGAATATGTGGATGCTGCCTACCTGATCAACCTTTCTAATCTGAAAACACATGAATCCGGAGGAATTACCCTTGCCGCTAAAAACCACCAGGGTTCTGTTTTACAGGACGGGGCGGGCACCGGATCACAATCGGCATACGATATGCATTACTCCTTGCCGGATCATGATGATACCGATGGTGGCAATCATCGCTACCGTCACCTGGTGGATTATATGGGACATGAACATGTTGGCGGGAAAACGCTGATTGCTATTGTGGATGGATTGTGGGCAGGCAAAAACTGGCAGGGATACATTGAAAAATGGCAGATGTCGCCTTTCAATAATGATTACCCCAACTCTATTTTCTTCTCACAGGATCCGGTAGCTATTGAATCGGTTGGCTTTGATTTCCTGTTGACGGAGTATGCAGACAAACCCGATGCTGAAAAATATCCTTATATGGCAGGTACGGGAGACTATATTTTGCAAGCCGCTGACCCTGATTCCCGGCCGGAGGGTGTCAGCTATGACCCTGAAGACGACGGTACAGATCTCGGGAGTTTGGGAGTCTATGAACATTGGAATAATGCGGAGGATAAAGAATACACCGAAATAGATTTCGTGAAGGTTATACTCGAACCGGGATCTGGCCCTGATCTCAATATAATGCTTCAGGAAGAGCCACTGAATGTGTCAGTTTACCCAAATCCGGCATCAAACATGATATTTTTGGAATACTCATTGGATCAACCGGCAGAGGTGATTGTCCGGTTGATGGGTACGGACGGTAAACTCCTGCAAGTACAGGATCTGGGAAGCCTGTCCACGGGAAGTCATAAATATACCATGCAGCTTAATACGTTCCCGGAAGGCAGTTACCTTCTTTGCCTGGATATTACTGAAAATGGGAAAAGTGCGAGCCTTGAGAAAATAATCCAGGTGAAGCACTAATGTCAATTCATCTTGCCGTTCTCATAGGTTAACTGAACAAGTCCCCGCTCAAAAACTTCATGCTTGCTAAGGCGGAAGTTAAAATGCTTTGGACTCTCATTTCGAAATAGCTTTATGCCGTCTCCCAGGGCAGTGGGGTGTATGGAGATGATCATCTGGTCTATCAGGTTAGCATTCAGGAGCAGGGAGTTTATTTGCCCTCCGCCGACAAGCCAGATGTTTTTCCCGGGTTTTTCTTTGAGTTCACGTGTGAATCCAACCACATCGCCAAATACAAACTCAACAGGGTGGTTACCAACCTCACGCTTCTTGCGGGTAAAAACATAATTTTTCTTTCCAAGGTAGGGGAATTCTTCAAAACGGCTAATGAACTCATAGGTATTGAATCCCATTAAAGTGGTGTCAATGGAGTTATAAAATGCCTGGTAGCCAAAATCACCTTCGGTGAAAAGCCAGCTGGTATCACCCTCTTTTCCGGCTATAAATCCATCAATGCTGGTGGCTACAAAAAGAACAATTTTTCGCATGGTAGTAGTTTTTATTCCTGGAAATTTACAAAAAAGAAGAGTTATCCTAAAACAGATAATTAACAGCGATTACAAAAAAAAGTAAATCAATTTAGATGTTAACGGGTACTGAGAAAACTTGAAAACCGATTTGGGATTGAAGGATACGTAAGCTTATCTGAAATTTGCAGATAGCTTGAAATTAAGGGCACGACCCGTTAATTTGTTGGGCACAGCATAATAGTAATACATCCCGTAGTCACTTTCAACCACTCTTACCCAATCGAAGGATACCTTGTTTTCTGCACCAAGCAAATTGAGGATTTCTGCACTTATCCAGATGGATTCCACACCATGTACTTTTTTAGTGCTTCTGACAATTAATCGGGAGAAACCAATATCAACCCGACGGTAGGAGCCAAGTTTGTAGATAACAGAAGGTATGTCAGTAAAGGGTCCTGAAAAAGGTAAGCCGCTTCCAAAATTCATTAGGATGTGTGCTTTGTAATTCTTATTTGAAGGTAAATGGTCCTGGAATAATATGGCACAGTTTAACCACTGATCTGTCGGCCTGCGGTAGTAACCGGGAGTGACAACCGTTCCGTCGGTGTTAAGGATGTAGTCGCCCTCGATATCTTCCATGGTTTTCTGCAAAGACAAGCTGAACCAGGATTCATCACCCGGAACAAATTCGCCGAATACCCTAAAATCAATCCCTGTTGAAAAGGCCTTCGCATTATATTGTGGAAGGTATTGTATGCGCACATCATCCATTTGATAGGGAATAACCCGTGTACTGTGTTTATAATAAATTTCGCTGCTGAATACAAAGGGTCTGTTCCAAAGATTGAAGTTAATGTCCATGCCGGCTACATAGTGAATAGCCCGTTGGGCTTTCTTGTAGGTGTAAAGAGTTCCGCTACGGTCCCTGAGTTCTTTATAGAAAGGTGGCTGATGATATAGTCCCGTGGAAAAATGCCAGGAGAAATTGGACCTGTTAGCTGGAATGTAGGTAAGATTTCCCCGGGGAGAAATGGTAAGCTCCCCGTTTAATGTACTATACTGGGCCCTGCCACCAAGTGTGAAGAATACTTTACCTGCAGCTGTTTCAAAGGTACGGGAATATTGAAGAAAGCCAGATACCCGGTCAGTATTCAATTGGTTGCTTGCCTCATAAACATCAAAAAGATTGATTGTTTCGCTGGAGTAGGGCAGGGAATAGCCTGCAGAATCTAACAATTTCCACTCTTTAATTTCATCGCTGATCAGTTCTTTCTGATACTTTAACCCCCATTTCACATTGCCATTGTCGATCAGCCACATCCCTTTATGTTCGATCGAGAAAATCTCGGACTTCAGATAATCACGGCCATGCTCAAGCGTGCTTCCTACCCCGATATTCACAAGACTGTCCCGCAATCCTGAAGACCCCTGGGTTGCAAGGCTGATCCAATACTCCTTGAGCAGGTCATAGGTTATTGCTTCATCGGAATGAAAGCCGGAAGCAATTAGTTTCAGGGATAGATCTTCCTTGGGCTGATAGTTCAGGGCAACAGCACCAGTATAGGTATCGAACCGGTCCGCTTCTTCTCCTTCATAGAACACGGTGAAGACAAAACTCTGCTGGATGGAGGAAAAATTGGTTGTTCTTTCCCGGGGCTGACTGTTGAAGCGGTTATTGGCTACGTTTGCCAACACAGACAATTCCAGCTTTGGGGTGATATCGTAGGTCAGAAAGGTTTGTACATCCAGGAAGGCCGGATTGTAATCGCCCTTGGTTTCCAGGGTTCCCAACAGGAACTTTGTTGTCTTGTACCGTACACCTGCAATACAGGTCAGTCGATTATCCTTGCTGGCTCCTTCCAGGTGGATTGATCCGCCAAGCAGGCTCACCGATGCCGAGCCCATAAGTTCTGTTGGTTGCTTGTAACGAATATCCAGCACGGAAGCAAGCTTATCACCAAATTCTGCATCAAAACCTCCTGCCGAGAACTGGATAGAGGAAATCATTGATGGATTGACAAAGCTTAATCCTTCCTGTTGTGCCGACTGGATCAATTGCGGGCGATGGATCTCAATATCGTTTACATAGATCAGGTTCTCATCAAAACTGCCACCGCGTACGGAATACATGGAGGTCAACTCGTTGTTCGAGGCTACACCTCCCATGGTGGTTAGGATATGTTCAATATTTCCGCTGGCATTCGGGATCTGATTTATGGATTTAATATTTATGGGACGGAGGGTATTGTCACGTTGCTTAATACCGGTAACAACTGACTCCTCCATCATCTTCGTATTTGGTGTTAGGATGAAATTCAGCGTCCGGGTTTCTCCAGGCCGAAGGGTAAGGGTAAGGGATTCGGTTTCATGACTGATGAATGTTGCCTGCAGGGTGATGACCTTGCCGGCAGGGACCTGTAGGAAATAATAGCCATCTTTATCTGACATGGTTCCGGTGGTGGTTCCTTCTATGGCCACCGAGGCCGAAAGCATAGCTTCCCCGCTGGTATCAACGATCCTGCCCTCGATATACCCAAAATCCTGTGCGCTCAACCGGGTGGGCAATATACCAAGTATCGCAACAATACCGGCTATTTTAAGGGATATTTTCAGGATTTTTAAAAGCATACGCTGATTAAAACTTAAAGAAGGGCATAAAATTGTAAAAAAACTAAATAATATTAATCGTCACCCGCCTTGTATTTGGTGAAATCACCCCTTTTTAATGCTTCGAAGAAATCAGCCCAGGCCATCACATTAAATATCTGGTACGATGGATAGGTCCCCTGATTGAAGGTCTGCCGGTACTGATCGTTCAGGATCTGCTGAAAGTTGGCCCGGGCACTGGGCACCTCATCCATAATTATCTGGGTTTTCAGCAAGGCAATGTTTTTTCTGGCATGGTCAAGGTCATCATCCGGCAATTCTACATTCAGAAAAGCCCTTTTAAACTCCTCATAGTTCTTCCAGGGATAGATCTCCACTTCAGCAATCATAAAAGTATCTGCCAGCAGAACCAGGTCCAGGTTCAGGAAAGATTCCGGAAGCGTATCCGGTACCACAAGAATATGTTTCTTATACCCAAGCGTTGAAAACATTACCGAGTCCCCGACGCTGGTTACCAGGCTGTAAATACCTTCCCTGTCAGTAATGGTTCCACGGTAATTATTAAGAATGAGGATGTGTGCATACGGAAGGGGTTGCAGGAATTCATTCAGCAGCCTTCCGTTGAGCTGTACAAGGTTTAAATTGCCAGAAGCATCTTGCGCTCTGAGCTGAAGGCTACACATAAAAACAACAATCACCAGGATGCAAGATTGAACTCTACTCATTTATTCAAAAAGCTCAGAATACAAAGTCCCAAAGGTAATCAAATTGATAATTTATTTTTTTTTCATATTCACTTCATGATGCTATTTTTGGTTAAATTAACAGTTGTAAGGAGGAATTATGATATTTCAGAAAGAAATCACCCTAAGGGATTATCCCAGGGGATACCATTTGATAACCCGTCTTATCGAAGAGAACCTTGATGAAATGCCCGAAAGGGGATTGTTGAATATCCTGGTTAAACATACCAGTGCGGGGATTACTTTGAATGAAAATGCCGACCCTTCGGTAAGGACTGATTTCAATACATTTTTAAACGACCTCGTTCCCGAGAATTATCCGCACTTTCAGCATACACTTGAAGGTAGCGATGATATGCCGGCACACCTAAAATCGGCACTCATCGGGCAAAGTATTACGATTCCTGTTACCAACCGAAGACTGAATCTGGGTACCTGGCAAGGCATTTATTTTTGCGAATTCAGAAATTACGGAGGAAGTCGAAAGCTGGTCCTTACCCTGTATAGCTAACCTTAAAAATAAGCCTATGTTCGATGTAAAAGATCTTGACCAATTTGAAAGTCTCGGAATTAGCAAAGAAAAAATTGACTGGCAGCTATCTGTATTCAGGCAGGGTGTGCCTTTTATTAAGCTGAAAAGACCTGCCACACCCGGGGACGGGATCATCACAATGAGCCGGGAAGAGGAAGAGGAATGTCTGGAAGGCTTCGAACGCTCCGCAGACATAAGCAAGATCAAGTTTGTGCCTGCTTCAGGTGCCGCGAGCCGGATGTTCAAGGCTCTTTTTGAGTTTACCGGGGGCGGGACCGGTATGTTAAACAATGTGGTTAAGGAATTTATTGATCGTTTGGAAGACTTCGCTTTTTACAGTGAATTATCTGATTTCCTGAATGCTAAGGGGCAACCGATAGAGCAACTAAGGAAGGACGGGCAGTTTATAACTATTATCAAAGCTGTTCTGGAGGAGGATGGGTTGAACTATGGGAACCTGCCAAAAGGTTTACTAAAATTTCATGACTATGGAGATCTTGCCAGAACTGCTTTTGAGGAGCACCTTACTGAGGCAGGGCTCTATGCGACTTCAGAAGGAACAAAGACCAGCCTGCATTTTACCGTATCCCCAGAGCACCTGGAAGGATTCAAAGAACTTCTCGAGAATGTAAAACGGCAGTATGAAAAAAGATTCGGGATTATCTATGATGTCAGCTTCTCAATTCAGAAACCCTCTACGGATACCATGGCGGTTGGCTCCGATAATCATGCCTTCAGGAATCCTGACGGCTCAATTCTTTTTCGGCCAGGAGGACATGGAGCTTTAATCCATAATCTGAATGAACTTGCTGCCGGTCTGATTTTTATTAAGAATATTGACAATGTCGTTAGGGAGAATTTTGTCGAACCCACTGTTCGGTACAAGAAAATCCTTGCAGGTAAACTAATCGGGGTGCAAACTGCAGTGCATGCGATGCTCCATGAGCTTGATAAAGGAGATGTAAAGGAAGGACGCTTACTGGAGATGATGCATTTTATCAGAAAGGAACTTTGTTATGAACCCCTCGGTGTGCCGGAAAATGATCAGGGAGGAATCTCCTCAGGATACATCAGGTCCCTGCTGAACCGGCCAATCCGTGTCTGCGGAGTGGTTAAAAACCTTGGGGAGCCTGGGGGAGGACCGTTTTGGGCACCAAACAGTAAAGGCGATACCAGTCTTCAGATTATCGAGTCATCCCAGGTTGATGCTTCTGATAAGGCACAAAAGGAGATCTTTTCTCATGCAACACATTTTAACCCGGTGGATCTTGTTTGCGGGGTCATAGATTATAAGGGGGATAAGTTTGAACTCACCTCTTTTGTTGATCCCTCAACCTGTTTTATTTCAGAAAAATCCAAAGACGGGAAAGTCCTGAGGGCCCTCGAACTTCCCGGGCTGTGGAATGGGGCAATGGCAGACTGGATTACAATCTTTGTGGAGGTTCCTGTGGAAACCTTTAATCCGGTGAAGACTGTAAATGATCTCTTACGTGCCAGCCATCAGGACAATTAATCACAAAAAAGGCAGAAATCAGTATGATCCCTGCCTTTAGATTTTTTTTAGCGTACTGACTAGAAGTTGTCATCCGGGTCTGATTTGCCGTAGTCATCCTCATGAAAGATGGCGTCCTGGTCACCTTCATAATAGTAAAGCTTTATACGGACAGTATCTCTCAGAAAATTGATTCTGCCAACCTCAATACGGTTGATCTTCAATCCTGTTCTTTCTTCAAGATCCGCAATCAGTTCTGACCTCCTGCCTTGCTTAAGCATATCGATCTTTTCATACAGAACAGTCTTGGATGATTCATGTTTCAGCATAAATACATGCTCGAGCAGAAATGGGATCACTAAAAGCATCAGGTTGGTCATAGCCAGTTCTGCATAGCTTATCTTCTTGTTGGCCAAAGCATTGATCACAGAAATTCCTATCACCAGGAACAAATACGTCATCTCTTTGATCGGAATCGCGTCGGTACGATAGCGGATGATACCGAAAATGGCAAAAAGCCCTAAGGCAAGACCGGTATCCAGACCTACGTTCTCCAGAAGGAAGCACATCAGAAAGATGGTAGAACCAACCAGCAGGTAGGTGAAAAGGTAATCCTTCCGTTTGGCTCTGGGATAGTATAACCAGCGGACGCAGATGAATATCACAAGCACATTCCACCCAAATCGAATAAGTAATTCATAAAAGTCCTGAAAGTTAACAAGTTGA
>JAFGEO010000119.1 GCA_016931575.1 Bacteroidales bacterium
CGGCAATACCAGCGTTACTACAAGCTTGTCAGGAATGTAAAGAAAGTGTATCCTTACGCTAAGCTTGCCGGTGAAAAGTACCGGCTTGTTGAGAAGGAGTACCTGGGCCTTGAAAATGACCGGGAACGCAACCAGTATATCAAAGCGCTTGAAAAGGAGCTCCTGAATGAATACGAAGCAGAACTGAAGAAACTCACCATCACCCAGGGGAGGATCCTGTTAAAACTTATAGACCGTGAAATCGGTGAAACCTCCTACGACCTGCTAAAAGAACTCAACGGTGCATTTAGTGCGGTCTTCTGGCAAACACTGGCCAGGATCTTCGGACATAACCTGAAAAGTGAGTTCGATCCCAACGGAGAAGATAAACTCCTGAATGACATCGTCCTGATGATTGAGGCCGGTGTTCTGTAATAAAGATAAATCAGTATGCCCAGGCTTTTCATTGCCATACCCCTTCCTGAAACTGCACACATTGCGACACTGCAAGGTATGCTGAAAGCTGAATTACGCGAAAGCAGGATAAACTGGGTTCCTCCGGCCAATTTTCACATTACTCTGAAATTCCTGGGAGATGTTGAACCGTACTTCCTGAATTCTATCCAACTGGCCCTTCAGCAGGTCGCTGCAGAAACAGTCGCCTTCAGCCTTGAAGAAACCGGACCGGGATATTTTGGATCCTTGCGGCAACCCAGCGTCATCTGGTACGGTTATACCTCATCGCCAGTCATCCGGAATCTTGCCCGGTCTCTTAATGATTCGCTATACCAGGTGGGGCTCCCCCGCGAAGAAAAGCCCTTTCGGACCCACCTGACACTCGCAAGGGTAAAAACCCTGAAAGAAACAGATGCATTCCGCAACTTCATGGAAAGGCCACACCCAACAATTAAAGAACCTGTTCATATTGACAGTTTCACCCTCTTTGAAAGTCATTTGCATTCCGGGGGGGCTGTGTATACCGAAGCAGGCAGATACGAATTAAGGGGCGCTTAAATACCAGTCCCTTTAAGGATAGTATTGAGGGTATAGATCATAATTTTAAAATCAACATACAAAGACATATTCTCCAGGTAGAGAAGGTCGTACTTCATTCGCTTGATCATTTGATCCACATTCTCAGCATAACCATACTTTACCTGTCCCCAGGAAGTTATGCCTGGTTTCACCTTTAGTAGCTGAGTATACTGAGGGGCACGTTCCACGATTTTCTCTATGAAAAAGTCCCTTTCCGGACGGGGACCAACCAATGACATATCGCCCCTGAGGACATTAAAGAAATTTGGGATTTCATCCAGACGGGATTTCCTCATAAACCTTCCGAATTTGGTAATCCTTGCATCCTCCCTGGAGGATAACTCGGGACCATTTTCTTCGGCATTCACGTACATCGACCTGAATTTAAAAATGGTAAAAGGTTTTCCGTTTTTTCCCATGCGCACCTGGCTGTAAAAAATTGGGCCACGCGATGAAAGCCTGACGCCAAGGGTAAGGATCAGGAATAAGGGAGAAAGTATCATCAGGGCCAGTAACGAACCGATGATATCGATAAAATTCTTCATATTTTGTTGCCAGGCAGGCATAAGGTGATGAGAAACCTCAACAAGTGGTGTTCCGAAGATGGCAGACATTTTCACCTTTCCGGTAAAGATTTCGTACATCCCGGGAATGGTTTTTATTACCACGTTACTGTCAATCAGTAAGTTAAGGATCCTCTCTATGCTGCTATGTTCAGTATATTCCAGTGCGATAATGACCTCCTCGATATGATGCTTCTGAATAACTTCCTTGATCTGATCAACGTAACCCATGTGTTCCAGCTTTTGAGCCAGGGGATAACCATTACCGTTCTGAACACTGACAAATCCGACAAATTTATTACCCGTACCCTGCTTCTGCTGGTTTATCTCCTGGTATACTTCCAGTGCTTTGTCATTTCCGCCAATAAGCAGGGTATTGAAACCCAGCTGCCGTTTATGGATCTTATGTGTCGTGGTGGTGGTAATAATTAGTCGCGGAATAAAAGTAAAGCAGAAATGAAAGAGGTAGAGAGAAATGAACGAGGTGTAATAGTTTGAATAATCCAGGATCACATCATCAAGCAGCAAGCCGAAAAACAGGATCATTACGCCAATAAAACTGATCCGGATGGTGTACCAGAGCTCAGCGAGTCGCGACTTGCGAAACACCTCACGGTAATATCCGGATGCATAATACAGTACTACCCAGAATATCGGAATGGTAACTACACCCCAGTAAAAACGGGATCCTAGGCTTCCGATTTCCAGGTTGACATGCTCAAAATATACTTTGCGGTAGATATAAAAACAGCCCCACGCAAGCGAGGCAGATATCAGGTCAATAGCAATGTATTTACTAAGTTGTAATTTTCTATTCATGGATTCTGAGCTCCTCATCCTAAACGTCGGGACAAATATAAAAATAATGTATTACTAAAGGATCATATTTATATAAATAGTGCTGATCCTGCAGGCACCTTCCACGATTTCGCCGCTTTCGAACTTTTCAGGGGCAGCTTTTCCGAACTTGCTGTTATCAACAGCTTAGCTGTGCATATTATTCCGACTTTTTTTCATTCGATTCCTTGTTAATTGATTAAACTAATAATTACTTTATGGAGGAAATAATACTGACCTGAATACTGTATAGTGATGGAGGATTCATACCTGCATAAAGGACTGAGGAAGAAGTTAGTGGAAGAAATCCGCAGGAAAGGAATTCAAAACCAGGATGTCCTGGAAGCCATTAACTGTGTTCCCAGGCATTTATTTATGGACAGCAGCTTTGTGCATTTTGCATACAAAGACCAGGCTTTCCCGATAGCCGCCCGACAAACAATTTCGCAGCCTTACACTGTTGCATTCCAGACAGAGCTGCTTGACATTCAGAAAGGGGATAAGGTGCTGGAAGTGGGAACCGGATCGGGTTACCAGGCTGCAGTTTTACTGGAAATGGGAGCCAAAGTATTTACGATTGAACGGCATAAAGTGCTTAACCGGGGAGCCCAGACCCTGCTCCCACAGATAGGTTACCGGCCCAGATTCTTTTATGGTGATGGATTTGAAGGCCTGCCCACCTACGCTCCCTTTAATAAGGTTATTGTAACGGCGGGTGCCCCGGAAATCCCGGAGAAACTGATTGATCAACTGGTTATTGGCGGAAAGATGGTTATCCCGGTGGGTGAAACCAGCTCACAGTGTATGCTGCTCATTGAAAAAACTTCAGAAAAAGAATATAAGACCTCTGAACATGGAGCCTTCGTTTTTGTTCCCATGCTCAAGGGTAAAGAATAATATTATCCTCTGACATGATCAATCTCAAAGAATTTACAGTTAATCCTTTCCAGGAAAAGACCTACCTGTTATCCGATGCCACTGGGAAGTGCCTTATCGTTGATCCGGGAATGAACAATGAACACGAAGAACAGACCTTTGCCCGCTATATTGAGGAGAACGGGCTGGTGCCCGAAGCTGTGATCAACACCCATTGCCATACCGATCACCTGCTGGGAGTCAGCTTTGTGATGGAAAGGTATAAAATACCCTTCTTCTTTCATGCCGAAGAAGCCTTCATCCTTCAGCATGCGGAAGAATATGGGGCATATTTCGGGTTGAAGCTCAAAACTCCGCCAACCCCGGAAAAATTTCTGGAAGACGGGGAAATTTTTTACTTCGGAGAATCTGCACTCAAGCTGTTGCATGTTCCGGGGCACTCTCCTGGAAGCCTGGCATTCTATGCCAAAGACGACCAATTCATCCTGACGGGAGATGTGCTTTTCAAATCGAGCATCGGACGGACCGATCTTCCCGGTGGCGACTATGCAACCATCATGAGCAGCATACAAAACAAACTAATGGTACTGCCGGGAGACACTAAAGTTTTCCCGGGACATGGTTCTTCAACCACCATTGGCCAGGAACATGATACAAATCCTTTTTTGAAATAAGATATTTACTGATTTTTAGGCATTCATCAAAAACACCCTATCGATTATGTCAGCAGAAAAATTTCTTACCCGCCATATTGGCCCCCGCAGCGAAGATGTAACTCAAATGCTTACGGCAATAGGCGTTTCCAGTCTTGATGAACTGATTTCCAGAACCGTTCCCGCAGATATCGCCCTGGAAGAACCCCTCAACCTCCCTGATGGCATGTCTGAATACCAGTATTTTAAAAAAATAAAGGTCATCGCTTCCAAAAATAAAGTGTACAAATCCTACATCGGTGTAGGCTACTACAACACCATCTTTCCTGCGGTAATCCAACGAAATATCCTGGAAAATCCCAGCTGGTACACTTCCTATACACCCTATCAGGCCGAAATATCACAAGGAAGGCTGGAAGCCCTGCTGAACTATCAGACCATGATCAGTGAGCTGACAGGTATGGAACTCGCGAATGCTTCATTGCTCGATGAATCGACCGCAGCGGCAGAAGCTATGACAATGTTCTTCAATGCCCGCTCACGTGAGCAGGTAAAAAACAATGCCTGCAAATTTTTCGTTGACAGGAATATCTTTCCGCAAACCCTTTCCCTGCTGAATGTTCGTTCAAAGCCTTTCGGCATTGAGCTTGTTGTCGGGGATTATGAAAAGCTAAGTTCAGATGCCTCCTTCTTCGGGGCCATCCTTCAGTTTCCCGATGCCAATGGCTCAGTCAGGGATTATTCGGCATTTATTGAAAAAATGCACCAACAGGAAGTTGCGGTGGTTGTTGCTGCTGATCTGCTCAGCCTGTGCCTGCTCACACCTCCGGGTGAATGGGGAGCGGATGCTGTGGTGGGTTCTGCCCAGCGCTTTGGTTTGCCGATGGGTTTCGGCGGTCCGCATGCGGGTTATTTTGCTACCCGGGAGAATTACAAGAGGTTCCTGCCCGGTCGCATCATTGGGGTTTCCAAAGACCGGGATGACCGACCCGCTTTGCGTATGGCTTTACAAACCAGGGAGCAGCATATTAAACGCGAACGTGCCACCTCGAATATCTGCACTGCCCAGGCCCTCCTGGCAACCATGGCAGGAATGTATGGGGTATACCATGGAAAAGAGGGACTGATGCGCATTGCACTGCACTGCCATCAGACTGCAGGTGCCGTCTCCGAAGCCCTGGAGAATTTGGGCTTCATCAACCTGAATAAAGAATTTTTCGATACCCTGAAGATCAAGCTTCCGGACACACTTTCGCAAAAGGATATCCAGATCCAGGCCCTCGAACGTGAGATTAATCTGAACTATTTTAAAGACGGCACCATCGGGATCAGCCTGGATGAGACGACCGACCTCCCGGATGTAAACCTTCTCATCGAACTATTTGCTGCCAGCGTAGGTAAATCCTTTTCCAGGGTGTTGCAATTGCCCGATAAGAGATTTGTTAATCCTGGTATTCTTCGCCGGTCCGATTTCCTGACCTCATCCGTATTTTCAAAATACCGGTCGGAAACAGAAATGATGCGGTATATTAAGAAACTGGAGAAAAAAGACATCTCCCTTACCGATTCCATGATATCCCTCGGATCCTGCACCATGAAGCTGAATGCTGCCATTGAACTATTGCCGCTCAGCTGGCCTGAATTTGGAGAAATACATCCCTTTGTTCCTGTCGACCAGGCGGAGGGTTACCACCAGCTTTTCCATGAGCTGAGCAAGATGCTCAGGGAAATAACAGGTTTCGCTGCTGTGTCCTTTCAGCCCAATTCAGGGGCTGCGGGAGAATATGCCGGGCTTATGGTCATCCGTGAATTCCATGCCCGAAATAATCAGTCGCACCGTACCCTTGTTCTCATCCCCTCTTCGGCACACGGAACCAATCCTGCGAGCGCTGCCATGGCCGGGCTGGAGGTTTGTATCGTTGCCTGCGATGATAAGGGAAACATTGACGTTCAGGATTTGAAAGCCAAAGCCGAACAGCATAAAGAAAAACTTGCTGCTCTGATGGTTACCTATCCATCCACACACGGAGTTTTCGAACAGAACATCCGGGAGATCACCCGGATAATACACGAAGCCGGTGGCCAGGTATATATGGACGGAGCCAATATGAATGCCCAGGTTGGTTTAACAAATCCTGCAAAAATAGGGGCTGATGTCTGTCACCTTAACCTGCATAAGACCTTTGCCATTCCACACGGCGGCGGAGGTCCCGGGGTAGGCCCGATCTGCGTAGCGGAGCACCTGGTTCAATACCTGCCTACACACCCTATGGCGGAAACCGGGGGAAGTGAGGGAATAGGCGCCATTGCCGCAGCTCCATGGGGAAGTGCCAGTATCCTGACTATTTCTCATGCGTATTGCAATCTTTTGGGTGGAGAAGGCCTTGCCTACAGCTCAAAAATTGCCATTCTCAATGCCAATTATGTTGCATCGCAGCTCAGGGACCAGTATGGGGTGCTCTACTCAGGAGATACTGGTTACGTAGCCCACGAGTTAATCCTGGAATGCCGCCATTTTAAGAAATCAGCAAATGTCACGGAAGGAGATATCGCCAAGCGTTTGATGGATTTTGGATTCCATGCTCCTACCCTCTCTTTCCCGGTACACGGAACCCTTATGGTGGAACCGACGGAAAGTGAATCCAAAGAAGAACTTGACCGTTTTATTGAGGTCATGCAAACCATCTACCGGGAGATCGAAGAGATCGCCGGTGTTCCGGAAAACTCAGATAATGTTTTGAAGAATGCACCACATTGCCTGGAGGAAGTCACTGCAGATGAATGGACCCATCCCTACAGCCGGCAAAAAGCAGCCTTCCCACTCCCCTGGCTTAAGGAAAAAAAATATTGGGTAAGTGTAGCACGCATAGATGACGCATGGGGAGACCGAAACCTGGTATGCTCCTGTGCACCGATCCATGATTATCAATAGGCCACGTATCGGGATCTGAAAAAATCAGATCCTTTTTTTTGTTTTAACCCGTAATTGACTGATCCATTGTATGCTGCAGCAGGAGACGAGAATCTTTGTCCCCCGAAAAATCGTATAATTTTTGATTTTTTTTTACTTTAGGAGGGTTACTTTTCGCCTCCTTAATGTATTTTATAAGTGATGCATACCATAAAATACTCATACACCGAACTCACTAGAGGTATTTTGGCAGGCGATGTCCTGGTACTGAATTACATCTACGATACCTGCTACCCGGTAATTCAAAAGATGATAACCAATAATTCCGGGGTCAAAGAAGATGCACAGGATGTATTTCAGGATGCAATGGTCATCCTGTACAGGAACCTTAAAGAAAAGAAAATTGAACACACAGGCACGCTGAACGGCTACCTGTTTATCCTATGCAGAAACATATGGTTTAACAGGAAAAAACGAAAGACTCTATACGTCGGGAGCAGTTTGGATATGACAGAAACCTGGGTGACCGATCCAACGATCCTGGAAGAGATCTACCGAAATGAGCGCCTTAACTTGTACAGGAGCAAATTTGAGGAACTGAGTGAAAACTGCAAGCGTGTTCTCAGAATGTTCCTGAATGGCGTCCCGATAAGGGATATTACTGAAACGATGGGATATCGGTCGGTGCAGCACACAAAAAACAGGCATTTCCGATGTAAGATGTCCCTGATAGCAAAAATTAAAGCTAGCAAAACCTATACAGAATTAATCCATGGAAACAAAAAAGAAAATAAGGGCTTACCTGGACGGAAGCATGAGCCCGGAAGAGATGAGGCAATTTGAAGCTTCCGCACAAGACGACCCGCAGCTGATGTCAGAACTCAGTTTCCTGGCGGAAGTTAACGAGGCCATCGGGGAAAATGATACCGCACAGTTTCGCGAGACCGTCAAATCTATTGTATCCCGGCGACAAAGACTTAATTCCGGGAGGATCAGAACCTATGCTTTTATGAGATATGCTTCGGTGATCCTGATCGCTGTGTTGGCAGGAACCGGCATTTGGTATTTCACGGATAAGGAAGAAGATGAGGACCTGTTTGAAATGTATTATAAGCCTTATTCAGAGATGTTTATCGAACGTTCGGCGGATACCAATGCTCAGTCAAAAAATGCTGCCAGGGTACTGTATCAGCAGGGGTTTTATCAGCAAGCTTATGTTGAAGCACATGATCAGCTGACAACACATCCGGAAGATACCGATACACGCTTTTATTTAGGGGTCACTGCGCTGGAGTTAAACCACCCTGAGGAGGCTATCACACAGTTAAAAAAACTTGAGACTGCAACTTCTTCCACAATGCTTCCGCAGATAAAATGGTACCTGGCCCTGGCCTATCTGAAACAACACGATACAGAAGATGCGAAGGTCCTGTTTAAGGAGCTAAGTGCGACGCAGAATATCTACCGGTCACACGCAAAGGAAATCCTTAAAAAGATCAGGTGATACAGCTACATCATCACCGCCTGACCAGCCAGGCACAATCTGAGCAGTCAAAGAATGAAATTGATGTAGTAGTTAGCAGTTTTTTGATGTGATTATCGATGCGATGCTTTTTCTATTTTCCGTACTTTTCATGCCAGAACCAAATCATGCAGGATAATGAAAAAGACATGGCTGTTATTTACGTTTCTGTCGGGCTTAATGCTAAGTGTTACAGGACAAGAGTACCTTCATACTGAGGGGAAATATATTTATTCCGGAACAGGAGAAGAAGTAATTCTACGAGGGATCGGGACAGGCAACTGGATGTTACAGGAAGGATACATGATGCAATCGGGTGATGTAGCCGCAACCCAGCATGAGTTCAGAAATTTACTCATCAGCACGGTGGGAGAAAGCCGCACGGATAGTTTCTACAATGCCTGGCTATCCTATCACTTCACCCGTTCCGATGTTGATTCCATGAAAGCCTGGGGATTTAACAGCATCAGGGTAGCCATGCATTACAAATGGTTTACCCTTCCCATTGAGGATGAGCCGGTCAGCGGCAAAAATACCTGGCTCGACAAGGGATTTACCCTTATCGACTCACTGCTGGACTGGTGCAGCGATAATGAACTGTATCTGATCCTTGATATGCATGGTACCCCCGGGGGACAGGGTACCGATGCAGCTATTTCTGACTACGACGATACAAAACCTTCCCTGTGGGAAAGTCAGGAGAATAAGGATAAGCTCATCGCCCTCTGGGATACGCTGGCCGAACGTTACTCAACAAAGAAATGGATTGGCGGGTACGACCTGATCAATGAACCAAACTGGACGATGACAAATAATACTGCCTTGTGGAACCTTTACCAGGCCATTACCGGTGCTATACGAGCAGTGGACACCAACCATATGATCATTATTGAGGGGAACTGGTTTGCCAATGACTATTCCGGAGTGCCTGCACCCTGGGATGACAATATCGTATACAGTTTCCACAAATACTGGACCTTTAACGATCCATCTTCCCTTTCATGGATGGAGGATATCCGTGACACCTACAACGTACCGATCTGGCTGGGTGAATCGGGTGAAAATTCAAATACCTGGTTTACCAACCTGATCACCCTCTGCGAAAGTAAGAGCATTGGCTGGTCATGGTGGCCGGTAAAAAAATCCGGGATCAACAATGTACTCCGGGTAATAACCAACGAGGACTATTCCCAGCTTATCACCGATTGGACAAACGGAACCACCCCCAATGCCGATGAAGCTTTTGCAGCTGTTCTGCAGTATGCCGAGAATCATAAGATCGAAAACTGTGTCGTTCAGTACGATGTGATCGATGCGATGATCCGCCAGCCACATTCTTCCGAATCGCTTCCCTTTGGAGTACATCAAGTCGGAGAACCCGTTTTTGCGTGTCAGTATGACCTTGGCAGGAACCATGTTGCCTACTTCGATCAGGATACGGCCAATTATCACCTTGAAGACCTCCCTTATACCAACTGGAACCAGGGATGGAGCTACCGCAACGACGGGGTGGATATCGAAACCTGCAACGATACGGATGAAAACATGGGGTATAATGTTGGCTGGACTGCCAATGATGAATGGCTGCTCTATACCCTGACAACAGACAGTGCTGCAGCCTACACCCTGACGATACGCTATGCCTCCGGCTCAACAGGTGCAAAAGTCCGCTTCGAATCTGACGGAATTCCTGTTTCGCCGGTAATCGATCTTCCATCAACAGGCAGCTGGCAAAACTGGGCGAGTATAGCGCTGGACAGCATCGTACTTCCTGCCGGGGAGCAAAAAATAAAATTGCATGTGGTACAGGAGGGATTCAATCTCAATTATTTCCGGTTTTCAGATCCGATACCCGCCGGGAACGTTTCGCTCAAACCTGTCTATGCATGGTGTTCCAGGGACGGAAAGACCATCAGTCTGTTTGTTAACCAGGAAATAACAACTGATCCGGCAGCGATCCTTCCCGGGGATTTTTCCCTTCTCGCAAATAAATCCGGAAAAGGGATCAGCACAATAGAAATAAATCCCGCGCATCCGCAGGAAATACTTATCCATCTCTCCGACTCTGTATACTATGGCGATGTATTGAGGCTTGGTTATTCCGGCAGCAGTATTGAGAGTGCTGCCGGCACACTGGCTGCCTTCACGGATATGACCGTGATAAACCGTCTCCCTGTCCGGCATACCATTCCCGGCCTGATACAGGCTGAGGATTTTCAGGTAAATTACGGCTTCACCCTGGAAGCCTGCACAGATGCCGGTGAAGGCTATAATACTGCGTATGCATCGGCAGGTGATTACCTGGATTACCCTGTGTATGTGACACAGGGAATGGAATACGGTATAGAGTATCGGGTGGCAACCACCCATACGACTTCCGAACTGATCCTTCAGACTAATGCTACCGGTAGCTTTGCTTCATTGGATACCTTTCGTTTCTCCAGTACGGGAGGATGGCAAAACTGGACTACACAAACCGCGATTGCGTTTCTGCAGCAAGGGCACTATACCCTCCGCCTGCTGGTGAAACAGGGAGAACATAACCTCAACTGGATCAGGTTCACGGAATATGAGGCCCTGGCAGATCCCTTCAATTCATCAAAGATCCGGGTATTTCCCAATCCCTCCTCAGACCAACTATTTATCCGGCTCCCTGAAACAGTTAGCGGCCCTGTTAGCATGAAATTATACAACATTGCCGGAGAGCTGATCACGGAGGATGAATACACGGAGGGACTTACTCAGCAACTGGACCTGTCAGGTCTGGAAGCAGGGCCGTACTTTGTTTACCTCAGTGCCAACAAGCACTATTTTCGTCCTGTGAAAGTGCTGAAAACCGACTGAGACTTCTTACCCCCGGCTTTCTCCCTGGTCTGATCAGCTACTTCGTTTCAAGATTGCATTTAGCTTTCGGAGTTTCTTTTATAAAAGTATCATGTACTTTTATTATATTCGGAAACAAATTGAGAAGCGATGAAGCAACTAACAGCACTATGCCTTTTCCTATCAGGCCTGATAATTTTGGGGTCCTGTACCCAAAAAGAAGCCGCCCCAACCAAAAAGACAGTTGTTGAAACAGTAAAAGGACCCGGAAATCCTGTCATTACGGACAAATTCACGGCCGATCCTGCTGCCATGGTATACCATGACACCGTATACCTTTACGTGGGACATGATCAGGCTGCGGACGATTTTAATTTCTATGATCTGCGGGAATGGCTGGTATATTCTTCCACCGACATGGTAAACTGGAAAGAATACCCGGTTCCGCTGTCTGTAAAAGATTTTACCTGGGCAAAGATGCATGCCTGGGCAGCGCATGTCATCGGGAAAGAAGGGAAGTTTTACTGGTATGTTACGCTTTTCCATGATTCCATACCCGGCTTTTCAATTGGTGTAGCTGTCGCCGACCGGCCTGAAGGCCCTTACAAGGATGCCCTGGGACATGCCCTGATCACCAACGATATGACAGAATCTCCATTCCAGGTTCCGGTTAACGGCGATTCCAGCCTGATGAGGGATATGGATTGGGATGATATTGATCCGGCTGCCTTTATCGACGATGATGGACAGGCGTACCTTTTCTGGGGTAATACAAGCTGTCATTATGCTAAGTTAAAAGAGAACATGATCGAACTCGACGGTGAGATTAAAACCATTGAGCTGCCTGAATTCACCGAAGCCCCCTGGGTCCACAGGAAAGGTGACTGGTACTACCTGTCATACGCCTACGACTTCCCTGAAAAAACCGCCTATGCTATGAGTAAAAGCATTGAAGGTCCTTGGGAATTTAAAGGACTCCTGAATGAGGTAGCAGGTAATTGCAACACCAACCATCAAGCTGTCATTGATTACAAGGGGAAATCTTATTTCATTTACCACAACGGTACCATTCCAAAAAATGGGGGAAGTTTCCGGCGATCGGTCTGCATTGATTACCTTTACTACAACAAGGATGGCAGCCTGAAGCGGGTAATTATGACCTCAGAAGGAGTTGATCCGGCATAAGCTCACTCAACCTCTTCCAGGATGGCTGAAAGATAATCTTCGAGTTCCTTTTCCTGAAATGCCAGGTCTTTATCGTAATCATTGATAAGGTACACCTTTCTTTCCTTCATCCCGGGAAGAATGCCGGCAATATAAGGATTGTCGAGGTCACCTCTCCGGACCATGAGGATGCGGAGATACTTGTACTGTGTTGAAAAATCCTGAATGACAAGCATATTAAAATCGGACGAATCCGGATTACAGGTAACATTAATCTGCCCGACCTCCGGATTAAGGTAACAGTCAAATCCGGAAAAAGCAAAATGCGGATTCGACTGGTACATATTGCTATAGGCCACATAATCGCCCTTTGCGAGGATATGCGATTTTATACTTTCAAACTCACCCACTGACACAATGGATGTGACGTCCCTGAAATCGCTGTAATCAGGGCCATCGTCACTGGCAGAACAACTTGCCAGCAAGAAGAATATACTGAGGAAACAGACGTATTTCATGGCGATAAGATTTTATTTGTACCTGGATCTGTTTTGAGCACTGCAAGTTAATACTTCTTATTCGAATTGATGACACGATTCCGGGAAGTCAATCCCAGCCTCAATCCATAATCAATGTCGAAAGAGAAAGCAGACCCCTGAAAAGGATGAAGAGCGACTTCAAAGCCCAGGCTCCTTCATCGCTCTTCATAACGTGGTTGTTTCAGGTAAAAAAAGGATTTATCTGATTGGGGAATTATCGGTAACCAGCGGGTGGATCCTAATGATTTCATGATCCATTTCAGCTTTCATTTCGGCCAGCTTTTCGTCCAGCGTCACTTTGTCAGCAGCAACAAAATCACCGTTAAGGTAACTATGAGCGATTAGTTTAACATCCTCCATGGTATAATTCCGGATGACATCCTGGAAGGACATGGCTGTACTGTCGTACTCTATCCGGTTAAACCTTTCGATCATCTTATGATTGATGACAACGATTGCTTGTCCGTCATCGTTGGTATTACTGGTTGGTTCCTGCGCCTGAATGTAAAGAAAACCTGTAGTTAGTAGTAGTGTTAAGCTTAACAGTTTCTTGATCATTCTATTTTGTATTAGGTGAATATTTACCTCTGTATACTTACTCCCGGCTCATGATGTTTTTGATTGTTTATGACCGGTAGAAGAGCATTTATGAATGCAATAAAAACGGTGACGAATATCACCGGATAACGGGAACAATCGTCACCCTTGCTTTTATGGTTATTGATCCCCCTGTCCGATGGGGAGTTGCTGAGGTACAAAATAAACGGATCGGAAATTAAAATAACAAACTTATTTACTGTTACTTAATACTTATTTCATCCGTTGAGGTAAGGTATACAAGGGTAGTCGTTGTATCGACATGATAAAATTGTCCCGGCAGGAACTCATCGTAACCCCATTCCCGATATATTTCTACAGAATCCTTATATTCCGGTTTCATCGAAGCTTCATAACTTGTTATTTTCAATGAATCGGCATAAAAATCGATTTTCACGTCCAGTTCCTGAGGAAAGTCAAAATCGACATACTCCAGGAAATCACCCTCTGCGGAATATTTTTCAATATGGTACTGGGTGGCACACTGGTCACAACCATTAAAAATACCCACTAAAAAATATTTTACGCGCTGACTCTTTTTAAGAATGAGCTCCCTGCTCTGAAAACCTCCCTCATACCCATACTCATTTGACATTTTTGCACAGTTAAACAGGATACAGAGCGCTTTTGGGGGATTGGCATAGTCTTTCAGGTAGATATCGAACAATTCCTTCCTTGAAATTTCCTGATTCTCTTTTTCTGCTGCCAGGATCACGGCAAGGTTATGCTTATCCCGATCCGTCAGCAGATGATCCACATTTTCAAACAGGGGGACATACCAATTACAGGCACTGAAGTGTTCAAGAAGATCGGGACTATTGAAGACATACCCATATCTGGCAAAGATCTCATTCCGCATCATCCTTAACATCGAGGGTGGAAGATATTCCAGGTCCTCTGCTTTCAGTTCCTCATTCAGGATGTATTGATACTCCCCCTCACTCCTGTTCCTTTCCAGGATTGCCAGGGTATCTATGGCAGCCGGAGCTGAGATTTCAGGAGTTGATTCTTTGTGAGAACTCTTCACATGATCGACCTGCCGGCAAGAAAAAATGACAGCAAGTCCAAGCATACCAAGAAAGATCTTTTTCATTGCATCTCAATGTCGCACGGGGCGATTTACAGGCAGCTTTTCAGATAATATCGGCCCCGCTGATGAATATTGAATACTAAAATAACACTTTTGAGACGCTCAAGACCTGAGACAGGGAATTCGTTATTAACTAATCCAGTCGAGTGTTTCCAGGAATAGCTCACCTTCAATATAAAATCTTCTTCCACCTGCACCGCTCAAGGGTGCAGAGCTTCCTCCCCAGATTTCCATTTCAATCGTTTCCACAGTTTTTCCATGCTGTTTCTCAAGAATGTGACACTTGCCACTTTCCAGGAAGTGAGCCAGGATATAAGTCATCTTTTTTTCACTGAAATAATCTGCAGCATTCAGACTATCACGGGTATCGGCATCCAGAAGAACCTCATCAAGAATCGAAAGGTAGTCAGCATAATCATAGGCATACGAATTACCAAGTTCATCGATAAAATATCCCAGAGGTGTACTTATCAGGTATTCAGGATCTTCAAAGATGAGCACCGATTTATCAAAAATGACATAGCTATCTTTCGCCATCATGTCAATCTGCTCACGCTGAGTTTCCTTCTCACAAGCGGTCATCAAAATAACAAACGAGAAAAGGATAAAGAAGCTGTTACGAAAAATTTTCATAGGACTGAGTTAGTATACCTTATCCTGATGCACGAAACAGTCAGAAAGTTGCTCCCTGTAATAAAAAATTAAGAAAATGTCCCTCTCTTATACGAATAAATTGAGGGGTTCAGGGTGTATAGGGTGCTTGTGAGGAGATGCGTTTGGTGTCAGCGTGTATGGAGTCTTGTTTCATGTCTTATTGATTATTTATTCGCTCTGCCCAGACTAAAACTAATATAGAGGAGTGCTGTACAATACTTACGCTAAATGAGAAAATTCAGATCACTGACTACTGCGGATCTAAAAAGGAGCAAAATAGTCATGAAAAGCATGAACTTATAACCATGCATACTGCCCGGAAAACTTTTATTACGCTTAGCCTGGAACTGGGAATGAACGTGAAGACAATTAAGAGTATTACAGGGCATGTGAAGGATTCTACTTTTAATAAGTATTTGAATATTACTGAGAAATATAAAAAGGAAGAAATTTTGAAAGCCTGGGAAAAAAGGTAGCATATTTGTTACTTTAAAATTTGGAATTAAGTAACTTTTTTGTTACTTTTACAGTACAATTTAATGTTCTTTGAAGTAATGAAATTTTCAGAACTAAAAAAGATGGTTGAATCGGATGGATGGTATTTGTATAGGACCAAGAAACATCATACATACATACAGACATCCAACTAAACCAGGGCAACTCACAATTTCTAAGAATTTGAGTAAAGAAGTACCAACTGGTACATTAAACAGCCTACTAAAAGCAGCAGGATTGAAATAGATCCTGCTACTTTTTAAAATAAATCAAACCCCGTTTTATAAAATGAACTTAACAAACTGAAAATCTAGTACTATGAAAAAGCTAACAGTAATTATCGAGAAGGGTGACAGCGATAATTACGGAGCACACGTCCCAAAGTTACCAGGGTGCATTTCAGAAGGCGATACGCTTGAGGAAGTAAAAGCAAATATCAAAGAAGCTATTATAGAACACTTAGAAGCATTAGCCGATTTTAATGAAGTGCCAGAAGAATTAGATATTAATAACTTAAAATTTCAATTCAAACTCGACCTTCCATCATTCTCAAAGGCTTTCACCTGGATAAATGTCAGCGCATTGGCAGATGAAGCCGGAATAAATCCAAGTCTTGTAAGACAATATACTTCCGGTAAAAAATATCCAAGTGAAAAGCAAGCAGGATTAATTCAGCAGGCTATTAACAGACTCTCTGAAGATCTTGGTAGAGTTCAACTAATTTAAACAGGCATATATGAAGCCACCTTCGGGTGGTTTTTTTTTACATTTCTATGAATGAAGTAAAAAATAATAAACGGGGATAACTCCTAGGGTATTGAAATAGCCCCTTAAGCATTCGGACATAATTATAGTTCAAAATCTGTAATAATTTTATTATAATTATGTCAATGGAAAAACGAACA
>JAFGEO010000120.1 GCA_016931575.1 Bacteroidales bacterium
CAGGTAGCAGGATCGACTAATCATCTCATCGACCTTCGACTAATCATTCTGAAAATGACGAGTTGATGAGGTGAGGAGTCGATGAGTTGAGGGTTCTGATCCCGGCAGTTCGCTGGAATTAAATCGTCAGTTACTCGATTACTCAGTTAATCAGTTCATCAATTTTTAATACTATCAACTTAAATTACACCAAATGAAAAAACTATTCTTCCCTTTTAGCGTCATGCTAATCTTCAGTTTGCTTGCCGTGTAATGCGGCAAAGATCCCCTTATTGTTTATCCCGAAACAGGACTTACCGGGGATAACCTGCTCCGGGAAAGCGATGTGGATATCAAGCTTACCTCTATGGCTCAGGAAAACGCTTATAGTTTTAGAGCAGAGCTGCCGGAGAATGCTTCGTTAAAGGTTGTATTTGCTAAATCGGCTGAATCAGAAGGTAGCTGGATGTATCCCGTGGGAGATGAAATTGGATGGGATATCTCTAATACTGAATCGGGAGCCACACAATTCACAGCTGTCGGTCCTGCTGACTGCGATCTGAAAATCATGTTTTCGACTGGCGGGACCGCTGATCTGAGCATCTACGAAAATGGTAGTGAAGAACCTACCCGGGTGATAACTATCAGCTGATAATAAAAATCATTCCAGTAAAATTAAGCCTGATGTGAAGCCTGATGAGATTCATCAGGCTTCACCACTACGCAACAATCACCGCGTCAGAATGATCTTCCCCCTCATCCACCTGTCAGTATCGTACTCATAGCTGATAAAGTACACCCCTCTCCGGTAATCCGAGATGTCCAGGGTGGTCCTGAAGGTACCGTTCCCGAAATGGCGTTTAACGATCTTTCCGGTAATGTCGCAGAGGTACACGGTATTGATCTCCATGTCGGACTCGATAGTGATCAGCCCTGTCGTTGGATTGGGATAGCATTTCCAGCTGGGTTGCAGGGAAGTGATATTTTCCTCTACCTCTGTTTCATCCGGTTCCACAACTTCTGCAGTGAGGGTATCCAAAAGTTCAACAGCCTGCTTTACCCGAATCATCACGGTGTCCTGTCGAATTTCCGGCGCTTTTGCCATGCAGTCCACCACGCTGGAATATTGTACGATCAACCGTTGAACCAGGTCGTTGAACAGTTCCACTTCGTACTCATCCGTGGTAGGTTTAATGTGTGACCCCCCTACCCCACTGTCATCAGTCAGGAATACGTAGGTGCCATTGGTAAGCAGTGCCAGGGAGCGCATCAGGTACTCTGTGCTTTTATCGATCCCGCTGCAGGTGACCGGAACAATGCGAATGCCTTTTTTTGCTGCACTCTCAATTGCCTGGTCAAGCTTTTCCTTTACCTGGGAATTATCATGGGGCGGTGCATCCAGGATCAGAAAGATCACCTTCGATATGGCATTTTCGTCCCAGCTCATCCCGTTGATCACAACTTCCAACGCTTCCTCAACAGCCTCCGGTCCGTCACCTCCCCCCCCGGCATAGTTTTCACGGACAAACTGAATGGACTTTGAGTAATCGGAAGACAGATCCGTCATTTTCGTAACATAGTCATCTCCATGATCACGGTAGACAAGGCATCCCAGGTTGATCTGGTTGTCCGGAAGGGTGTCCTTCAGGCTCCTCATGATATCATCCAGCTCGGCCTTCAGGTAGTTGATCTCATCACCCATAGACCCGGTAGCATCAACCACAAAGGCAATATCGATCACATTTCTTGATACACAGCTCTCTCCGGCAGTTATCATATTCAAGCCCTTATGAAAGGGTCTGGCCTCTGCCAGGGGATATACCATTCCGTTATATTCAACTTCAATACTGAATGACTTTTGTTTAAGGCTGTCAGACTCATGGTATCCTGCCCATAACTCGGCTGTACCGGTATTGTCTGTCCGGCCCTGCCAGATCACTGTAGTCCCCTGGAGCAGACGAACCTTTGCATTAGGAATGGCATACCCTTCCTTCGTCTGAAACATTACCGAATAACGATGCTGAGGGAGTATTCCCCATTGTTTGGCATGATTGTTCAGCTGACTGCCGGATATATCGTTCCACAATTCCCATTTCCCGAAGTCGTTGATCTCTCCGGCAGTAAGTATTCCGGCACGTACCGACTGCTGCATTCCGGCGTCGTCGGAATAACCATCCATCGCACTCTCAACCACACTGACACCGGGTGTCCTGCCACTTAATGCCTCACTGAATCCTGCCTTCTCCCCGCTTTCAAAGACTCTCGAAACCGCTCCTGTAAGCTTCCTCTTTTTCATCACGCTATAGCCAATGACAACTACCTCATCCAAACTAACAATATCCTCCGTCATGCTCACATCGACACGAGCCGATCCTGTAACAGAGACCTCCTCCTGCAGGTACCCAATATAGGTGAATACCAGCGTGAAAGCTTCCAGTCCGCTCTCCAGGGAATAGTGCCCGTCAATATCCGTAATTGTACCGTGCGGAGTCCCTTTTATTATTACTGAAACACCCGGCAGGACTTCTCCGGTCGATCCGTCAGATACTGTCCCTTCTATTATTATTTGTGCCTGTCCGTCCATTTCTGCAGGTAAAACTACCAGCACCGAAAGCAAAATGTAGATAAGTTTTTTCATGACATTAGAATTAGTTCGACAAGATTTCTTTTTTTTGATTTCTGAATACAGGATACCCCGGAGAGAGGAAATCCATAAAACTCCAGGTTTTTTTTCGTTTTTTGGGATATCTTCTTTTTATGTAAATGTTTCTTAGCTTTTTAGCATTGAGCAAAAGCCTTAAATACCAACATGGTTCAACCCTGAGCGATGAAACGCTCGTCGAAAAATACCTCTCAACCAACGACCTGGAGTGGCTGGGTATGCTGTATCAGCGCTATACCCCCCTGGTTTATGGAGTATGCCTTAAATACTATAAGGACCGGGAAGACAGCCAGGATGCGGTGATGCAGATCTTCGAAAAGCTTATCATTGAAGTAGGAAAACACCAAATTGAGAAATTCAGGCCCTGGCTGTATGTGCTGACAAAGCACTACTGCCTCCGCCAGCTGCAAAATAAAACTTCAGAACTACATAGGTTCGAAAAATTTTCGGGAGAGCAAATTATGGAATCGGACAACTATTTGTCTCCTTTAGATGAAGAGCCTGAAAAAAATATGAACAAGGCCCTTCAGGAATGTCTTGAAAAGCTAAAGAAAGAACAAAAGGTCTGCGTGGAGCTTTTCTACTATAATGAAAAATGCTATCAGGAAATTTCTGATCAAATGAACATACCTTTGAATAAGGTGAAGAGCTATATTCAAAACGGAAAAAGAAACCTGAAGATCTGTCTGGAAAATAACCATGGCTGAGGATAAAAAACATAGCGCCCCGAATTCCGCAGGTATCCTGAACTACCTGAAAGGACTTCTCTCTGACCGGGAGAAGCATGCCTGGGAAAAAGCCATGATGCGCGATCCCTTTGAAGAAGAAGCGTTTGAGGGGCTCTCCACCCTAAGTAAAGAGGAGCTTGAAGCGGATATCAACTCCCTGAAGCACCGGCTGGAAGAACGTGTTCAAAAAAAACGTAATCGGGTCTTCACCCTGCCCAGGATGATAGCAGCCGCAGTTATCGTGCTGTCTGTCGGGGTAACGGTATTTATCATCCTGCGATCCCTGGAAGTTCCCTCAACAGAAAAACAGATGGCTCAAAATACGGAAAGAGCAACAAAGAAGAAGACAAAATCCAAAGAACTTTACGACAGCACAGTACTCGCTGAACAAGGTACCGAAGCAGAAGTACTGGCCGAAGAACAACAAAGCATGGCAAAAGGCAGTGAAATTCCTGAATCCTTTACAACCAGGGAGACTAAAAAGGCTCCTATCGCCATGAAGATGGAAATAACTGAATCTGACGCAGCTATCACCTTCCGGGAATCAGTTGCGGAACTGGAAGAGCTTGTAGTAACCGGGTATGGTTCCGTGAAAAAAACAGAAATTACGGGCGCTGCGGTATCATTAAAAGACGAAAGCCAGGAAAAAATTTCGTCAGGCGATCTTGAACAGGCCCTGGCAGGAAAGGCTTCCGGCGTTGAAATTTCACACAGCAGGGATGCCAGGGAGCCTGAGATCAATGTAATGACCTATGATGACCGCATGGTTGATAATGAGCGTGTTATCAAGGGAGTGGTCGTGTCTGACAGCGAGGGCGAACCCCTTCCCGGAGTGACTGTCCACATCAAAGGAACAACCGAGGGAACCCTTACGGACCTGAACGGGTACTTCGCAATAAATGTCCCTGTGGAGGAGAAATCCACCCTTGTATTCTCCTACATAGGGTTCCTGAGCGAAGAAGTCCCGATCCAGGATCAGACCAATATCAACCTGGCGATGAATGAAGATATTTCGAGTCTGGATGAGGTGGTCGTAATCGGCTATGGCACCTCCAAAAAAAGTGATATGACCGGTTCCGTCAGCCGCATTGAGATGAATGATGAACCCGCAGCGGCTCCCCTGGTTATAAAACCAAAACCATCGGTCGGGAATAGTGAATTCAAAGATTATATCGCTGATAATATCAACTACCGTAACCTGCCTGCTTATGATAAAGCCGTGGTGGTGAAACTTGAATTTACCGTCACTGCGATGGGCAACATCATTAACATACGCGTTGCGAAAAGTGGCGGAAGTGCCTTTGATGATGAAGCGTTACGCCTGCTGGAAAACGGTCCGTCCTGGAATCCGGGAACGGTTAACGGAACCCCTGTCGATGATGAAGCCGATGTAAAAATCAAGTTTGAACCGGAACCCTGAGGCCCCTTATCAGTTCCGCTTCCTGAATTTATGCAGAAATAAGGAATCCTCATACATATAGACATACCCCGGACCATAGGTCCTCGTCAGCCATTCAACTATTCCATTCCGGGGAAACAGGAATTGCCCCCTGGCATCGATATAAAGGATCATGCTATCTTGCGGGGTAAGCAGCTCATTCACCTGGAGCGAATCATAAACAAAGTAAATTTTTTCTTCCTCCAGGCGGGCATCCAGGTTTCGGTGATCCCTGAAGATCGACTCATCAAAGTGATAGCTAAAGGTATAAATGAACTGGCCGGGGCAGATCAGGATCTTCGCATGATCTTCACGAAGGATGCGGGCATCACCGGCCAGCTTCTTCACCTCCCGCCTGTTCGACTCATCCGCATTGAATGAAACCAGCATCACGAGGACCAGTCCGGCAGCGCCTGCCCAGAAAAATTTGCCCGGTAATAAATAGGCGATGCTCACAGCAAGCATGATGTAAAAAGCCGGCATAATAAATACCAGGTACCTCTCCAGGAAGATTGGCATTTTGAAGGATACCAGGAAAAAAATCAACAGGGGACCGATGAACCAGCCCAGGAGAATGAGGTTGGCTGAATAGTTCTTCCTGTGTAGCAACAGGTATACCCCATATCCGATCAGGATTACCAGGGGAAAAGAATAAATGACCAGCTTATTCGAGGTAAGTCGCCAGATAAAAGGAAGTTTGAAAAAGATGGAATAGCTGATGATCAGAAATAAAGGGACCAAACCAACAATGAGGCCCCACTTTAAGTAGGTGTTCATCTCCTTCTGATAGAAAAATTTCCAGGCAGCACCCCAGATGGTCAGGATGCATATCAGATAGACAAGCCTGCTGGAATTGGCAAAAAGGAATATCAGGTCGTGCAGGTTACCCAGGTTCTCCACAGGCAGCAACCACGTGCCCTTGCCGGAGGATTCCAGGAATCGCGAAACAACTTCAGGCAGGTAAAAGGAATAGGTGGCAAGCACCGCGGCAATCGTGATCAGGTATCCGGTGCGGCTTCGCCTATCAACTGAGCCAACAACAAACAGGAATAACACCTGCATTAAAATCACTGCCAGACCGAAATAGTGAGCAAAGATCAGCAGGGTATAACACAGGTATAGCCATACAAAATCCAGGATCCTCGATTCATTCTTTATGATCTTTACCAGCAGGTAGAAGGACCAGGTTGTCAGCAGGGCAAAAAGGCTGTATACCCTTGCTTCATGCGAAAAGAACAGCTGGTAATTTGAAAATACTACCAGAATCAGGGCGAGCATTGCCACCCGGATATCAAACATCTTCCTGGCAACCAGGTAGATCAGCAGAAGATTCACTGTTCCAAAGATCAGGGCCGGGAAGCGCACAGAAAATACCGACATCCCGAACAGCTTTATCCAGAAATGAAGGATGAGCTCATTAAGAGGTGGATTGTTCAGGCCCTTCAGGCTTTCCAGGATATCCTTCACAGATAGCTGAGCATGGAACACAGAAAAGGGTTCGTCCAGGGCCAGGTCATTGGAATCCAGGTAAACCAGCCTGAGAATGAAGCCAAGCACAAGGATGGCTGCAACAATTATGGGTTCTGCATAGAGTCTGAGAAGATTTCCTGCCGATTTGAAAAAACTCATGAATCGTAAAATGGTTTATAGGGTTCAGAATATCTTTTGCTAAAAATACTGCTGCTAGGCTTTCTGGACTGAGTAGATCTGTTTCAGGATATCCTGGTATTTGTCCGTGACAAAACGGCGGCGGAGTTTAAGGGTCGGCGACAACTCACCACCATCGGTTGTCCAGGCTTCATGTACCAGTCTGAAACGTTTTATCTGTTCGGTCTGTCCTAGTTTCTTATTCATTTCGTTCACTTCCTTCTGGTATCGCGAAATAACTCTCTGATCTTCTATGAGTTCCATGTTATCCCGATACTTCACTTCATGCAGGGAACACCAGTTATGAAGAAACTGAAAATTAGGTGAGATCAGTGCACTGGCAAATTTCTCATTTTCCCCAACCACCATCACCTGTTCAATAAAGAACGATTCCTTGAAAATATTCTCAATAACCTGAGGTGCGATGTATTTTCCACTGGAAAGTTTGAACATCTCCTTTTTTCTGTCGGTGATCTTCAGAAACTTTTGATCCACCAGGCTTCCTACGTCCCCGGTATGCATCCAGCCATCCTTATCGATCACTTCCTCTGTCAGTCCGGGCTCTTTATAGTATCCCAGCATCACGCAGTCACCCTTGGCAAGGATCTCGCCATCGTCATCGATTTTAACGGTCACCCCCGGCAATACCGGACCTACCGTACCAACCATCACACAACCCGGCTCCATATAATTCACCGCGATAACGGGGGAAGTTTCCGTCATTCCGTATCCTTCAACCAGCGGGATTCCGGCTGCGTTGAATATCCTCATCAAACGCGGCTGAAGTGCAGCGCCCCCCGCAACAGCCAATTGGCAGTTGTTTCCGACTGCAAGCCTCCATTTCGAGAAAATCAGTTTATCTGCCAGCTTCAGTTTCTGGTGATAGAACCAGCCGTTCTTCCCGTTGAATTCGAAACGCAAACCCAGATTGACTGCCCAGAAAAAGATCTGTTTCTTTAATCCTTTCAGGTCTTTCCCCACGCCGATGATCTTGTCATAGATCATTTCCAGTACACGGGGCACGGCAATGAAAATGGTCGGTTTGACTTCTTTCAGGTTTTCTGATATTGTGCCCAGACTTTCAGCATAATAGATCGATACACCGACACGCTGAAAATAGTAATTGATGGTCCTCTCAAAAATATGGCTGATCGGCAGGAAGCTTAGTGCCTTGTCGCCGAGACCGAAATGAAAGACCTGCATAATACCTTCCAGGTTGCTGATGATATTCCGGTGCGACAACATGACCCCTTTGGGATTTCCTGTTGTCCCGGATGTATAAATAATAGTAGCCAGGTCATCCGGCTTAATCTCTTTCTTTACTGTTTGCAGTTCTGCGCGGTATTTGCCGGCATTCTTTTCTCCGAGTTCCAGGATTTCCTTCCAGTTCCTGCTGCCTTCAATGTGATTAAAGGTATAAATATCCTTCACCGATTTCACAGTCCCTGCAGCTGGTTTCACCTTTTGAAGCAGGTTTTTGTCTGAGACAACGATCAGGCTGGGTTCACAATGCTGAAGTATATATTCATAATCCGATTCACTCAGGGTAGGGTAAATCGGTACCTGGATAATTCCTGCCTGGTTCATCGCGATATCCAGAAAATTCCATTCCGGACGGTTGTTGGAAACCGTAGCAATCCTGTCCCCTTTCCTGAGGCCGAGGGCATACAGACCGTAACTGAGTTTCTCAACAAAATTGTAATACTCTTTGACAGAATATTTTACCCAGTTGCCATCCACTTTACAGGCCAGGGCATCTTCTTTATCAGGGAATTCCGCATAGGCATTTTCCAGGAGGTCAAAAATTCGGGTTATTTCCATATCAGACATGTTTTTAGGGCGTTCCAAGATAAGGATTTATTTAGATTATTTTGCTTTCTTTCTGTCGGGAGGCAAGTCTTCCCTGTATAGCTCCCTGATCTGCGCTGCGTATTTCTGGATGATACTATTCCTCCTTAATTTCTGTGAAGCTGAAATTTCACCTGTTTCGGTGCTCCACTGATCAAAAACGATCAAATGCTTCTTAATTTGTTCGGTCTGTCCAAGCTTTTTATTCACTTGCTGTATCTCTTTCCGGATAGCAGACCTGACAAGTGGCGAAGTTACCAGTTCATCATCCTTCCCGGTGAAATCAGGTGGAAGCAGGCTCCTCGCATACGTCATGTTCGGGGATACAATGGCTACTGCAAAGTGTTTCCCTTCACCAATAACAATTAGGTTTTCAATGAGTTGAGAGCTAACAAAATAATTCTCTATAGCCTGCGGAACGATGTATTTACCATAGGAAGTCTTGAACATTTCTTTCTTCCTCCCGATAATCCGAAGGAAGGAATCACCTGTCCACTCACCGAAATCTCCTGTTGCAAGCCATTCCCCCCGCATCGTTTCAGCCGTAAGTTCAGGATTCTTATAATACCCCTTCATGATGTTGGGTCCTTTCACCCATATCTCACCGTCTTCGGCGATGTCGATAGCCACATCCTGCACTGCTTTTCCGACAGTTCCGATCTTCAGGTTACCTTCACCCGGCGAATTTACTGCTATCAGCGGGGAAGTCTCTGTCAATCCATAACCTTCATATACAGGAATGCCCGCCGACCAGAAAAAACGGAGTGTATTGGCATCGACCGGTGCGCCGCCACAGCCTACATAGCTCAGCCGGCCTCCCAGAACAGCCCGGACATGGTGATAGATAAGCTTATCTGCCACTGAATGTTTAAACCGCTGGATGCGTGATCGTGCTTTAGCCTGGTACCGGTGACCAAAGCGTATGGCCCAGAGTGAAATCATCTTTTTTATTCCCCTGGAAGTATAGGCTCGCCTGTAAAAACCATTCAGGATCTTCTCGAGGACCCGTGGCACCACGGTTGTACCATCCGGTGATACCTCACGCATGTTGGCCATGACAGACTTAAAACTCTCGGCATAATATACCTCGACACCTTTATAGATAAATTGATATACCGCCGTCCGCTGATAAATATGACAAAGCGGAAGGAAACAGAGTGCCCGGTGGCCTTCCGTTAAGGGCTGGCTTGCTGCCGCCGCTTCAGTATTTGTGCACAGGTTCCTGTGAGATAGCATCACCCCTTTGGGAATGCCTGTAGTACCTGATGTATAAAGAATGGCGCAAATATCATCCGGGTGAATCGAGGTCCGGATGCCGGCCAGGTCCTTCTCATATTCCCCGGTATGTAATAAATCCCTGGATAGTAACTCATCAAAATGATCAACGCAGGGTAACTTCTCAATGGAGATAATGTTCTCTATATCCGGTAATTCACTCCTCAGCCGGGCCAGCTTGTTGTACAAGGCCTGATCGGTGATAAAAACCCATCTGACCTCGGCCTGTGTCAATATGAAATGATAGTCGCTGTCGCTGATTGTAGGGTAGACAGGTACATGAACGGCTCCGATAGTTGCAAGGGCCATATCAATGATGTTCCACTCATAGCTATTGTAGGAAAAGATGGAAGCGACACATTCTCCCCGTCGGATACCTTCAGACAGGAATACCAGGGATAGTTTCCGGACACTCTCAGCAAATTCGATCGCTCCGATCCCCTTCCACTTTCCACCTTTGCGCACATAGAATAGCCTGTGGTGAGGAAATCGCTCCACACAATGATCAACAACATCATAAGTGAACTGCAGGCCCATCCCTTTAATCTATATGGATTTAAAGATAGGCAAAAAGGATTGCCTGTGAAAGGGGCCTTTAGATAGTAAAACTGAAATTCTGTCAGGCTGTATGGCTTTAAGATTCTGACTCTTTTGCCTCTTACCTTATCCCTTTATCAACTTTTCAACCTTCTCAAGTGCAGCGGAGATCCCTGCAACATTGGCACCTCCGGCAGTTGCATAAAAGGGCTGGCCGCCGCCACCGCCATTGATCTCTTTTGCGAGCTCTCTGACAAGGTTCCCCGCATGGAGGGCCCGATCCTTAACCAGGGTTTCTGAAATCATTACGGTAAGGTGTGCCTTTTCATGTATTTCGGCACCCAGCACCAGCACCAGCTTATCAATCTCATCTTTCATCTGGAAGGCAAGGTCTTTTACAACCGCAGCAGAATCTGTGGAAATCTGTGCCACGATCAATTGCATTCCGTCAATATCCCGGATCTTGTCTTTCAGGTTGTTTTTTATCCGTTTCCCCTCCTGCCTGTTGTATTCTTCGAGTTTTTTCCTCAATTCGGCATTATGCTCAAAGAGTGCTGTTACACTTTTTGTCAGGTCTCCGGGACTGTCCAGAATGGTTTCAATATCCTTAAGAATACCGAGCTTATTATCAATATATTCCTCTGCTTTTCCGGCAGTATAAGCCTGGATACGTCGGATACCGGCTGCAATGGATTCTTCCTTCAGTATCTTGATCAACCCGATGCTTCCGGTTGCCGGCACATGAGTTCCCCCGCATAATTCAACGGAATCGCCAAATTTTATCACCCGCACCTCATCACCGTATTTCTCACCAAAAAGGGCCATGGCTCCGAGTGCTTTGGCCTGGCTTATGGGCATCTCGCGAAACTCTTCCAGGGGAGCATTCTCCCTGACCATCTTATTGGCTATGTGTTCGATCTCCATGAGCTGTTCGTCCGTGATCTTCTGAAAGTGCGAAAAGTCGAAACGAAGGTAGTCGGGATGCACAAGCGATCCTTTTTGTTCCACATGCTTGCCCAGAACACAGCGCAGTGCGAAGTGGAGCAAATGGGTGGCACTATGATTGCAGGCGGTTGCCTTGCGGGCTTCTGCGTTAACCACAGCAGTAAATTGTGCAGAAGGATCGGCAGGAAGCTTACTGGCTATATGGATGCTCAGGTTGTTTTCTTTTACAGTATCCAGAATTTCAATCTTTCCGTCTTTGCTCTCCAGGTATCCCTGGTCTCCGACCTGCCCTCCGGATTCTCCATAGAACGGGGTCTTGTCAAAAACGAGGTGGAAAAACTCTTTCTTTCGGGATACCACTTTGCGATAGCGGGTAATTTTCACGGGCAGCTCCAGCTTGTCGTAACCAACAAATTCCTGCGTATCAAGCGGACTCAGAACGGTCCAGTCGGTTGCATCACTCTCAGAGGCTTTGCGGGAACGGTTTTTCTGAGCCTCCATCTCACTGTTAAATTCGATGATATCGGCTTCCATACCCTGCTCCCTGAGGATAAGCTGTGTCAAATCCAGGGGGAAACCAAAAGTATCGTACAACTCGAAAGCTTTCTTTCCCGAGATGATCGTTTTGTTTTCATGTTTTGCAGCCTGAATCAAGCCTTCGAGTAAATGTATCCCTGAATCAAGTGTGCGGAGAAATGCCCTTTCCTCATCGAGAATTACATTTTCGATCAGTTCCCGCTGCATTCTGAGCTCTTCAAAGGTATCGCCCATCACTTCGATCAGTGACCCGACAAGTGAGTGTATTACAGGATCTTTCTGATTCAGGAATGTATAGCTGTAGCGGATCGCACGACGTAAAATCCGTCGAATTACATAGCCAGCCTTACTGTTGGAAGGCAACTGACCATCCGCTATGGCAAAAGCTACCGCACGGAGATGATCGGCCACAACCCGCATGGCTATGTCCGATTTTTCATCCTTCCCGTATGCCAGGCCGGTAATTTCTGAAATACGGCTGATGACCGACTGAAAAATATCGGTGTCGTAGTTTGATATTTTACCCTGAATGGCCATGCAGAGCCTTTCAAAACCCATCCCGGTATCGACATGCTTCTTAGGCAGTAATTCCAGGGAACTATCTGCTTTGCGGTTATACTGAATAAATACCAGGTTCCAGATCTCAATAACCTGCGGATCGCCGGTATTCACCAGGCTTGCACCGTCAATCCTGCCACGCTCTTCCTCAGAGCGGAGGTCAACATGAATTTCAGAACAGGGGCCGCAGGGACCCGTTTCTCCCATTTCCCAAAAATTATCTTTTTTTGAACATTTCAGAATCCTTTCTTCAGGCAGTATCTCCATCCAAAATTGCAGGGCCTCTGAATCCACCTCCAGTTTATCAGCCTCATCACCTTCAAAAACTGTAGCATAAAGACGGCTTTCATCCAGTTTCATCACTTTGGTGAGAAACTCCCAGGCCCATTCTATGGCTTCCTTTTTAAAATAGTCGCCAAAAGACCAATTCCCCAACATTTCAAACATCGTATGATGGTAGGTATCGTGGCCCACTTCCTCCAGGTCGTTGTGCTTACCTGAGACACGAAGGCACTTCTGTGTATTTGCCACCCGTGTTGAGGCAGGCTGGCCATTACCCAGGAAAATATCCTTAAACTGATTCATTCCGGCATTCGTGAACATAAGGGTCGGATCATCTTTTACTACCATGGGGGCAGATGATACAATTTTATGCTCCTTAGACTCGAAAAACTCAAAAAATTTCTGACGAACAACTCTCGAATTCATGCCAACCTATAGATTTTGTTGATAAATTAAGTTGCGAATTTATCAAGAATACTGCTATTATTGAGTTTGTAAAACTAATTTTTTTCTTATAGATTTGTGCGAACCACAGCTGAATGCTTTAAAATTATTGAATATCATTGATCTGGCGTAAGAATAAATATAAGTTCGATACTGAAACGCTTAGGTTTGTTGAGGATAAAAAATCAAGAGTCCGCAGACTGGCGAAAGCACTATCAGTACTAACGATTATCAATGCGTTGGCTTTGTCAATCTTCTTTATCCTTAACTCATTCGTTGATTCACCAACTTCCAAAATCCAGAAAAACAATTACGTGGATTTTAACAACCAGTACAGAATACTGTCATACAAACTCGACAGTCTGACTATTCAACTACATTCAAATAATTTTATCAACGACCAGATTTACAGAAGCATTCTTGAGCTGGATTCTCTTTCCTATCAATTAAGGATTGCCGGGGCGGGAGGATCAGATCCTTATAAATTATCGCTGCAAACTGAACCTTCGGAGCTCATTGAGATCAGAAGTAAGATTGCCCACCTGAAAAGACAGATCATCATTCAACAGGAATCCTATGACGAAATTCTGACTTCTGCAGTAAGGAAAAACAGACAAGTTCAGCATTTCCCAGGTATTTCACCGATCAAAATGACGGAGCATATCCGGATCTCTTCTTATTTTGGTAATCGCTCAGATCCCTTTACACACTTCAAAAAGTCGCATTCCGGAGTTGATTTTGTTGGCCCAAAGAACACGGAAATTTTTGCTACCGCTGATGGAATTGTAACTTTAACACAACATTCCCGTAAAGGCTATGGAAATGAGATTCTTATTGACCATCAATTTGGTCATGAAACCAGATATGCTCATTTGAATAAAATTGTTGTTAAAGAGGGGCAAAAAGTTGAAAGGGGGCAGTTAATTGGTTATATGGGTAATACAGGAAGATCAACCGGAACACATTTACATTATGAAGTCCGGTATCACAAAAGACCTGTTAATCCGCTCTATTTCTTCGCCGATGACCTTACGCCGGATGAGTATGAACAACTGGCTAAAAGGGCGGAATAACTAATCTCACTTGAAATTCTATGGCAAAGCATAAGTACAAATTTAATCCCGATTCGCTGAGTTACACGAAGGTAGCAAGATCAAGCAAAGGTAAAGCCATGGTCTTCTTCACTTATTTCTTTGCGAGCATTGTACTTGCGCTGATTTATTTTCTGATTTTTAATGCCGCCGGCTTTAAAACCCCAAATGAAAGAAAGCTTGTACGTGAAAATTCCAGTCTGAAAGAAAACATCCATTTCATCACCAACGATGTCTCACAACTGGAAGAAGTCCTTCAGGACCTTCAGGACCGTGATGACAATATCTACCGTACCATTTTTGAAGCTGAACCCATTCATTTCAACTTAAGGGAAAGCGGAAGCGGCGGAGCTGACAGGTATAAGGACCTCCAGCAAATGGAGAATGCAGAATTAGTGATAAACATTAAATCGAGACTGGATAAAATCAGTAACAAAATATACGTGCAGTCCAAATCCTATGATGAGATTATGGAACTGGCTAAGAACAAAGAGGCCATGCTGGCATCCATCCCTGCGATCCAGCCCATCTCCAATAAGGATTTGAAACGGACAGCCAGTGGCTGGGGATACCGGATACACCCCATTTACAAAATCAGAAAATTCCACTATGGCATGGACTTTACCGCTCCCAGAGGAGCTGAGATTTATGCAACCGGGGACGGGGTCATCGAAAGCCTGACCTCCTCCAAAAGAGGTTATGGAAATAAAATTATCCTGAATCACGGATATGGTTATAAAACTCTTTACGCCCATTGCGACCGTTTTAATGCAGAACAGGGTCAACAGGTAAAAAGAGGCGATGTTATCGGATATGTTGGAAGTTCCGGTCTTTCTACTGCCCCACACCTGCACTATGAGGTCCTGATTAATGGTAAGCAGGTCAATCCTATTGATTACTACCACGAGGATCTCAATCCTGAAGAATATGAAAGGATGATCGAGATTTCACTCAGCTCAGGTCAGACCTTCGATTAACGGCAGCTTTTCAACAGATTTGTTTACAAAATTTCTTCACGAACCGAACTAATTTGGAATTAGTTTGCTATACTTCGGACACCAATCCAACTAGTTGTCAAACTTTTTAAAGTATTACTTGTGAAGAAATTACTCTTGAATTTTTCTATGCTTTCCCTGTGCGTTGTCTTTCTTTCCGGATGTTTCGCGCTACGAAAAGGGAAAGTCCGGGATACAACCGTTCCACAAGATACCGTTACGGTTTCTGTGGACAGTATACCGGCATCGACTTACGATTCCATACCCGGCACATTGCATATCGCCCTGGCTGATTCTGCCGTAACTACAAAAATTGACAGCCTGTCGCTGCTTACTGATACACTGGCCGCTCTTCCTGACAGCCTTACCGAACCGCTCATTTCCCCTCCCGATACTTTTAGCCTGGTTATGGTTGGAGACGTCATGCTGGGAACAGACTATCCCAATGCGGGTTATCTTCCCCCGAACAAAGACTGCTGGCCACTGCTTTCGCCGGTTGCAGGATACCTGAGCGATGCAGATATTAGCTTTTGCAACCTGGAAGGCAGCCTGGCAGGTACCAGTGGAACTCCAAAGGCCTGTAAGGATCCGAAGACCTGTTATGTTTTCCGGATGCCGGTAGAATTTGTATCCTGTATTAAGCAGGCGGGGTTCGATGTGGTTAGTGTTGCCAATAACCATGTAAATGATTTTGGGCCCGGAGGAAGGGCCAATACCGTCAGGGTGTTGGATAGCTCAGGAATCCACTACGCCGGGTTTTCAGACCATCCATATACTATTTTCGATGTGAAAGGTTTGCGAGTAGGATTTTGCGCATTCTCCCCAAACCAAGGGGTACAGGACCTCCGAAATATCAGCAATGCAAAACAGATCGTCAGTTTTCTTGCCGACAGTTGCGACCTGGTACTTGTTTCCATGCATGGAGGTGCAGAAGGTTCCAGTTACCAGCATGTGACACGCCAGACCGAAACTTTCCTGGGAGCAGACCGTGGAAATGTGTACGCCTTTGCACACGGTATGATCGATGCAGGTGCCGATGTGGTTATCGGGCATGGCCCCCATGTGACCAGGGCAATCGAACTGTATAAGGACAGGTTCATCGCTTACAGTCTCGGGAATTTCTCAACGTATGCCCGCTTCAACATTTCAGGACCTAACGGAATCGCCCCACTAATTAAAATCAGGATTACCCAGGAAGGGGAATTTATTGAAGGAAAGATCATGCCGATTATGCAGACCGGAGAAGGTGGTGCCAGACCCGATCCCGAAAAACGGATTATTTTCAAGCTTCAGGACCTGACCAAACTCGATTTTCCGGAAGGTGTTCTATCCATTGACACTGATGGAAATATCCTGAAAAATTGAGCCGCCGACAGCTTAAAAACCGGATATTTTTTCCCTTAAATTGATTATTATCTGCTCTTATCCTTTAAGTAGCTATGCTTAAAGTGTTGGTTTATTAGCATTTATTTTATAAGTTTATATCCTGATTGAATTTAACCTGATCCTGCTTCACAAAAAAACCACTTTGTGATTTGGTTTAGTTGATAGTAAATTCAATTGAAAACCCTTAAACAATGCCTTATAAAGAGAAGAAAATCGAAAAGCTCTATTATTCTATTGGCGAAGTAGCAAAAATGTTTGGGGTCAATACCTCACTCATTCGATTTTGGGAAAAAGAATTCGATATTATAAA
>JAFGEO010000121.1 GCA_016931575.1 Bacteroidales bacterium
ATCAGCTGGTAATTTTAAGCGTAATACTGGTTATTGGTCTTAAAACAGTAATAGCAGGGGGAACGGGGTTTGTTTTGGGACATACCTTCAAAGGGACAGTATTGGTAGGCCTTGCATTAAGTCAGGTTGGTGAGTTTTCTTTTATTTTGGCTAAAATTGGGTTGGATAACTTCATTATCAATGAATTCTATTACCAGTTATTTCTTGCTGTTGCGGTAATAACAATGGCTTTTACACCATTTTTAATGAAAGCATCACAACCCCTTGCCAATATTATTCTAAAATTGCCATTACCCGATTTCCTGGTAAAAGGATTGTTCCCTTTAAAAGAGTTAGATATCCCTGATATTGAGAATCATTTGGTAATAATAGGAAAAGACAGCAGTGCCCTTAAGTTATCTAAAATGGCTAAACTCAATAATGTACAGCATGTTTCTGTTATTTTTGACCCATTAATAGCCAAAGAAAAAATAGAAAAAGGCGAAATGGTTGTTTATGGCGATGCTGTAAATGAACCAATATTATTAAAAGCACACGTTGATTCTGCTGAAACGATAATTATTTCAGTTGGTGACCTGATACCTTCAATGGCTATAGTTGACAGGGTGCGGCAAATCAATAAAAAAGCACATATTGTAGTTCGGGCAAAACATATTGAAAACGTGGGAGTATTATATAAATTAGGAGCAGACCAGGTCTTTCCGGAGAAACTTGAAATTGCAATTGATTTATTTAATAGGTTTCTTGCTAATAGATTATTACCACAGAAAGAAATAAATCGTATTATCACACATATCAGGAATTTAAGCTTAGGGGAATTTTCAGGGAAAGATTCAATCAATCAGCCTTCTATTATTGATGAGCTGCCTAATGTGAATATTTCAGCCATAAAGGTTGAAACCAATTCAAAAGCCGATGGCCATTCTATTTCTGAAATCCAGTTGAGAACAAAAACAGGCGTTACAGTACTTGCGTTAAAGCGAGGTTCTGAAATTATTGACCATATTGAAAACGGAACGACTTTTATGTCAAAAGATATAGTTTATGTATTGGGAAATCCGGAGCAGGTTAACCTGGCTTTTGAGATTTTTACACAGGAGAAATAAGGCCAACGCTAGTTGCATGCACATTGACTAAGCCCCACATGCTTGCGGGAAACCGGCGATTCTCAGCTTTGCTGAGCTCGTTCAGTGTCGCCGGTTCCCGGTTCAGCTGCATCCCGGGCATTAAGCTATGCACTTTTTCTCAGGCTTAATTTGACTTAAAGAAAATGGGTTTAACGGTAAGCATTACATACACCCAGTGTGCATCGTGATGCAAATCATACGGTATCCCCTGGATTGCACAGAGTGTTTCTGATCCCTGCAGGTAGGAGTACCCCCCCTCCAGCTGGATTTCTTTACTGAAAGTATAGTCAAGCTTCAGGTCGGCCTCCAGTCCCAGGTATTTGTCCCGTTCCCGGAGATTACCCTGCAGATCGTTTTCCCCGGCAAGATCCGTCTGTAGCCTGAAGTAGTGCAGGTCGAGCTGCAGGCTGAATTTGTCTGTGAGCCGGCAATTGTCGGACAGGTAAAGGTCTACCAGTCCTGAGCCCCCCGTGCCTTTTTGAAGGTTGGAAAAAAAGTCTATGGAGCCATTCTTACTGTGTCTGGCTCCATAGAGCAGGTCAAAGGAATGATCGGTATGTAAATAGGCAACATCGTTGTTCATGGAGTTTTGTCCTGAGATGATATCCGTGCCGGCATAAACATGGTTCGTTTCTCCTTTATACCCGGCGATTGCATTCAGGAGCCAGGCAGAAACGGGTTTTCCACTCTTGTTTTTTCCATCCTGGTAATAACCACTGATAAACAGGTAGGGTTTTCCGGAGCTAAGGTTCACGGAACCGCCAACGGTATGCCTCAGGTAGAGCCACCCGGCTTCGGCAGGGTGCTGGTATCCGGCCTGGATATACAGCCCCTCCAGGTCAATTTTCTTCTCCCAGGATTTTTTCAGGTAGAGAAAGTTCAGCATCCGGATCTTGTCGGAGGAGTAGGCCTCCTGGAAGCTGATTTCTCCGCTGTTGTTATAGGAAATTCCCATATCGATCCTGACTTTTTCAGAGTAGCTCAGGAGGATGGCATCGTAGGACATCCCGTACTGGTTCCAGTTTCTTGCGGCGAGCAGGCGCTGGTCGCTGTATTTAAACTGCTGCCGGCCCAGCTGAACCGACAGGGAACTGGTGGGTTTAAAACGAACCCAGGCTTCCTTCAGGTCGATGCTGGCATCATCGCCCTGGATCCCGGTGGAACTGTATTTCTGCTCATCGCCCCAGACCCTGACATCCTGGACGGAGATGCTGACATCCAGCTTTTCCCTTTCAAGCTGAAAATTAAGTCTTGAACGCTGACTGATGAATGCTGCAGGATTGGAGTTGGAGTCGGGGAAACCTTTATATCCATACCTGACTTCCGGTCTGAAACGTAATTCCCCGGATAGCTTAAATTGCGCAAGCAGGTTGCTTCCGGTAAGCAACTAGCAGCAGGTGAAAATGATAAGATGTTTTTTCATGATATAAATGGGATAGTGATGAGCGATTGGTTGGAAATTCTTGTTTTTAGTTGAAGCTACCCCTCAGGTAAGCTTTGGTCAGATCATGTTTTGGGTGAAGAAAGAATTCGGATGCCTCACCCTGTTCGATGATCTCCCCCAGGTACATGAAAATGATGTAGTCGGCAATTCTCTTTGCCTGCCGTAAGGCATGAGTGACCAGGATAATGGTATAGTAGTTCTTTAATTCCAGGAAGCGGTTCTCGATGGTCTGACTGGAAATCGGGTCCAGTGCCGATGTAGGTTCATCTGCCAGGATGATTTCCGGGTCAACAGCCAGTCCCCGTGCCAGGCACAGGCGTTGCTGCTGACCTATCGACAGGCTGCTGGCAGGGGCACTGAGGCGGTCCTTTACCTCTTCCCAGAGATTGGCCTGTTTCAGGTAATGCTCTACCCTGTACCTAAGGAATTTCTTGCTGGTCCGGCCGCTGATCCTTAGCCCGTAGGCCACGTTGTTAAAAATGTTCATAGGTAGAGGCGCCGGGCGCTGGGATAGCAGACCCATCTTTCTGCGCAAATCGTTTATGTCTTTTATCCCATTGTAGATATTCTGGCCGTTTAACTCTACCGATCCATTTATTTTCACCTGGGGATACAGATCGGTAAGGCGGTTCAAGCTTTTCAGGAGGGTAGTCTTTCCGCAGCCCGACGACCCCAGGATTACAGTGATCTTTTTCTCCGGTATCCGGCAGTTAATATCCTTAAGGATATGTTGTTGTCCGATATGCAGATTCAGATCCCTGATCTGGATTTTCTCGTTTACGATGGTATTATTTAGTGTCATTTCGAGTGAATTTATAGGATATAAGACGACCTGATACACTGATTATCAAAATAATAACCGTTAAGGCAAGGGCAGCGGCATAGGCTCTTTCACGGACTTCCGGCAAGGGGCTGCTTAACTGGAAAAAGATAGACAGGGGTAAGGTGGCAGCCGGTTGGGTCAGTGAAGTGGGTACATTGTCCGTGAAGCCTGCGGTAAAAAGCACCGCCGCTGCATCACCGATTGCCCGCCCAAAAGACAATAAAATGGCAGTGATCATTCCCGGTATGCACTGTTTGAGGAATATGCGAACGGAAATCTCCGAGCGCGTTGATCCGAGTGAAAGGGCTGCCTCATACAGCAGGTTGGAAACTGATTTCAGGCTTTCGTCCATGCTTCGCAGCATGATGGGCGTAATGAAAAGTGCCACCGTAATCATTCCTGCCAGCAGAGAGGTGCGCATTCCCACCCAAATCATCACAGAGAAGGCAAAGGCTCCGTACACCACCGAGGGGATGCCCCAAAGGACATCGATGATCAGGCGGATAATGTTCGTCAGCCGGGTATACTTTCGCAGGTGTACATTCAGGAACAATGCCGAAGGTATGCTTAACACAAGGGCAATGAGTGTGGCTCCGAAGGCCAGGTAGAGAGAACCCAGGATAGCATTCAGTATGCCTCCTTCGCCACCAAAATAAAATCCCCCTTCAGGCACCGTGGTCAGTATTTTCCAGTTTAGGGCAGGAATTCCCTTTTTCAGGATTGAATAGAGGATAAGTCCCATTACAACGACGATGGAAAGGCATGCAAGGCGCATCAAGTAGATGAAGAAGGTTTCCTCCTGTTTTCGGAATTTCCTGGTAGCCATAGTGTACAGTTCTTAAAGTTTTTTCTCGAGCCGGTAGATGGCGATACGGGATACAGCATTGAAGGTGATCACCGACAGGAACAGGAATAGTGCCGCTACCATCAGCGCGGAATCATATAAAGGAATGGACATCATCTCCCCGTAGTTATTTGCGATCAGTGCGGGCAGGGGATATACCGGATCGAATATCCCGTGTGGCATTTTGGCTACATTACCGGCAACCATGAGTACGGCCATGGTTTCCCCGAAGGCCCTGGAAATACCCAGTCCAAAGGCCGAGATAATTCCCGGCTTGGCCTTGCGCATCAGAACATGTTTTATCACTTCCCATTTAGTGGCCCCCAGGGATAGGGTGGCCTCTGAAAGTTCGATGGGCAGTGTCCTGAAAATTTCCAGCAGGATGTTCAGAATGAAGGGGATGATCATGACCGAAAGGACTACAGCCCCGGTGATGAGGGTGTATCCGGTTGACTGGACATTGAAATAGGGAGCCAGCCGTTCCGAGACCAGGGGGACAATGACCAGGATACCCCAAACGCCGTAGACAACAGAGGGTATCCCCGCCAGGATATCGATCACAGGTTGCATGAACCGCATTACCGCCCGACGGGCGTATTGCGTCAGGTAGATTGCGGTAAACAGGCAAACAGGCCCGGCGATCAGGATCGCCAGCAGGGTGATCAGCACCGAACTGATGATATAGGCCAGAAAACCAAAGTTTCCTGATGCAGGCTCCCAGACCGAATTGAATATCAGGTTCAGGATGGGTACCTCCCTGAACAGGGCCATGGACTTATATCCCAATCCCATAGCAATCAGCAGGGGTGTGCTAAGCACAAAGCAAAGTGCAACAACCATGATGATGGTGGTTTGCATATCCTTGAGCCGGCGACTGATCTTCCTGAGAATCATAGTGATTGTTTTTCTATGACGATGACTATTCTTTCACTGCTTCCTGCTCTGCTTTTATACCCATCAGAGCGCGCTGTTCTTCCAGGGTTTCAGGTTGGATTTTTATATATCCTGCCTTCGATACCACATCCTGTCCTTTCAGGAGGATGTATTCAAGAAAAGCTTTTACAGCGGGGTTAGTTGGCTTTCCCTTTGATATCAGGTAAAGGTTTCGTGCCGGGGGTGAAGGGTATTTTCCATCACGTACAGCAGCCATCACTTCCTCCATGGTGCCGTAGAAGTCTTCTTCAGGATCGATCATGCCATTCTCGTTCAGATCGATAGGGATGATAGCAAGTCCGTCGTTCACCCGGTTCGTTTTGATGTTGTAGATAAAGATCAGGTTGTTGAAACCTACCCCGTTAACATCATTTTTTACAGCTTCGGCTATACCGGGATCGCCGTACACCCCCGTGCCTTTGAGGTTTTCCTGCTCCCGGTCAAAATAGTTTGCCCACATGGAAGCGGCTCCGCAGGCATCGGAGCGGGTGTACACATTGATCTTTGAAGAGCTGCCGAAGTCTCCGATGCTGGTCCACCGCAGGTTTTCAGAGCTGGTGTACAGCTTCAAGAACTGGCTTCTGGTCAGGCCCTTACTTTTAAGCTGAGCGTATGCAGGATTAGCCACATTGATGGTCGGGAACACAGCATCACGGGCCACAGCGATCTTCCAGGCCCCTTTTTCAGTTTCCTGGATGCTCACCTCTCTTGAGAACATAGCCAGATCGACCATTCCTGATAAAACATCTACCATGCCTTTTCCGGCCCCGCCCGCATTGATGTCGATGTTGACATTAGGATGAAGTTTTTTGAATTCTTCAGCCCAGCTTACCGTTAGCGGATAAAGGGCAAAAGCCCCTGAAACAGAAATGTTGCCTTTAAGCTTATCCCCTGATTTTGCCCCGGGATTACAGGCATTGCAGATCAGGAGGCCTGAAAGCAGGATAAGGATACCCTTGGGGAGAGAACGATTGTTAAATTTTGACATAGTTATAGGAATTAGTAATACATGAGTTCCATTGGTTTTTTAATGCTGATGCTCTGGCCTAGCTTTATCCCTGCATTCCTGAATAATATTCCGGGCAGACTGGATCGTACAGCCTTTGACATACAATCATCTATAAGTTCTTCAGGAGCACCCGTTACAATTTTTAGATTTACCTGAAGCTGCATCTTGTCGGATAGTGTCTTGGTAAACTCGATGGATATTTCAGTATCCAGTTCTTTGTAGTGAATTCCCTGCAGACGGGCCTGGGTTCTGAATGCACTGGTTATGCACCCGGCAAAACCCATCAGCATTAGATCGAGACAGGAAGGGGTCATGTCCTCGGAAGTACGCTGATCAATCATGGCAAGACGAAAATAGCGGTTGTTGTCCAGCACATATTGGTTTCCCTCAATCCATTTGGCTGTTGTTTTCATGGTACGATTACAGTTGATTTATGGATCAAAAGTACCCTGAAGGAGGTTGCCGGGGAAGCGCATAAATACCTAATCTGAGGTATAAGTATGTTCGCGGTGGTGTACGTTTTTTGACGTAGACAGGGAAGACGGAAGAATGAAGACAGAAGGTGGAAGCAGCTTGTTAGTGATGGTCACAGGTTAACTGTCACTGGTTATAAATTGAACCCTGCCTTTATCCCAATCCTAACTTTAGACTCATCGGCTCATCAACTCCTCAACCCTACAAACCGTTAAGAAAGTTGAGAAGGTTTAGATTGTCGAGAACACTGAGTACCCCAATAAACCCATATACAATCCTACCAAAGCCATCCCACATTTGCATATCATCATACTTCAATCGTATATCAATTTGACAAAAGAATGTCATGACTTTTTTTCTGACTCCTGAAGACTCATTCTGGCTCTGTTTTATACCCCCTTTCACAGGGGACGGGTGGCTTCGATCGATGTTTAACGAAAACATTGAACAGGACGTCATTGCAACCGGAGGGATGCCTTTCGTGCATCCCATGGCACTTAAGCCTGGTCAGTAGTTCTAAACAACCTTCAACAACTAAAAAACTAAACAACTAAACAACTAAACAACACCAAACCGATCATCCTGCAACCCTGGACACCCCAGACCACTATATTTCAATCACCCCATTCTTAATCGCATAAATTACAAGACTGGCGGTGTTTTTCGAACCGGTTTTGAGGAGAAGGTTCTCCCGGTGTTTGTCGACGGTTCTCTTGCTGAGGAAGAGTCTGTCCGCAATTTCCTGATTAGAGAGGCCCGTACAGATATGGAAGAGGATCTCGATTTCGCGGTCTGTCAGGTCAGTTTCCTTTTTCAGGATCTTCTTTCGGTTAATGTTCCTGATAAGCTCATCCATTATTTCCGGTGAGAAGTAGCTACGTCCTTCTGCAATATCGTTTATCGCACGTTTCACCTGGTCGAAGCTGGAATTTTTAAGCAGAAAACCCCGGGCTCCGGCTTCGATCATGCTGGAATAGTAGTTTTCATCAGTATACATTGACAAAGCCAGCACTTTCAGGTCGGGGAAGTCCTCTAAAGCCTCGCGGGTGGCCCGGATGCCATCCAGAACAGGCATCTCTATATCCATCAGTACAATATCGGCTTGAACTCCCGGAAGCTGATCAAGGAACTCCCTGCCATTGGAGGCTTCATAGATCGATTTAATGCCTGCATCGCGCGAGAGCAACTGTTTCAGGCCTTCGCGAAAAAGGTTGTGGTCATCAACAAGAAAAACGATCAGTTCCTTCATATGGGTAAATTTAGCTTAATCATAAAACCTTCCCCGGCTTGTGTGATAATTTCCAGCTTGCCTTTCAGGGATTTTACACGCGATTCTATATTGGAGATCCCGATTCCGGTATGCTGATTCTCCAGCTTCGAAAGTTCGAATCCAATTCCATTATCAGAATAGATAACTTCCAGCATTTTGTCTTCGAGGAAAATATTCACATCAACCAGGCTGGCGGAAGCGTGCTTCAGGGTGTTGCTGATGAGTTCCCCGATGATCCGGTAGATTGAAATTTCAATATCGGTGGCGAAACGTTTTTTACCCAGGTTGGAGCTGAGCCGGATCTCAAGATTTTCCTTCGATTTGAAACGTTGTATAAATCCTGTCAGGGCTTCATGCAAACCATAGTTTTTAAGGATATGCGGGCTGAGGTTGTTCGAGATCTCTCTCAGGGTGTGGATGGCTTCATCGATATTTTGTTCAGTCAGATGAATGATCTCTTTGTTATCCTTTGTCATACTTTTGATATTGATTGCACTTACCGACATTTTGACCGAGGAGAGGATGGGGCCGAGCCCGTCGTGCAGTTCCCTGGCAAAGTTCTGGCGCGAGCTTTCCTCTGTTCGGATAATGGCGGAAAGGATCTTCGATTCATTTTCCTCTCTGATACTGTCAAGCCGGTGTTGGATATTGAAGATTTGTTTGATAAAGATCACACCAATGCACATCATGAGGGATATCAGCACGGCCATCCAGCTGCTGAGCATGCTGGTCTGTACAGAAGCTGTGGTATCGAAAAGTTCAAGGAGTTCATAAAGCCTGCGAATGGCCATCAGGACAAAACCTACCGAGATCAGGATCCAGGAAATATTATAGCGTGTGCGCCTGATCAGACTGATGGCTACAATGGCCGCCAGGAATTGCAGCAAAACTGACAGGAAAAGAGCGATCTTGATAAGCATAGAAAACGGTTTGGATGGGTAAATGTAAGAAGAAAAAGGCGATATACGATTTGCGAAGTCACCCTGCACCCATCAACCCATCAACCTACTTCTTATCCCTGTAAATACAAAATTCCGCATCGCATTTGGCACAGGCATATCCACGGTTCCTGACTTCGGTACCAACTCCGATGAGACCGCTAACCGACTTGATGGGCAGCATGAGGGAACTTTCGGTCAGTTGTACGGAACAACAGGCTTTGGCCATAAGCTGAAAAAGGAGCTTTTGGTCGGAAACGGGCCATCCACAGTAGCCGGGGCTATATCTGTTGGTGATATACATATTCCGGACAGCCATATCCTGTCCGATTTTTTGATGGATAAAGCCGGCGCCGAATTCCGCTATCTCTGATCCGATCAGGTCTACAATAAGTCCCTCCAGGGCATGTCCTTCCCGCATAAATTCTTTTGAATACTTTTCGATCCTGTCCCCTGCGGTGGCAATAAAAAAAGCTGCGTGACTGCTGTTTTTCAGGGCTGAGAAGATCATTTTTCCCAGGGAAAAGGTCTTTTCTTCCACTGCCATGCCGGTCTGTGAGGTGAAATCCGGATCAGCAAATAGCGAGTAGCTGCATTGTAATTCTGCCAGGGGTATGGCATCGGAAATCAGGCTGTCAAGCAGGGAATCGAGATAGGGATCAACTTCATCAGGAGGGACACCCAGTCCATGAATGATATTGACCTTATTAATACTGATATCCTGAGATGGTATGCTAAGTTCTTCCGATGAGTATACTTTCATGATCCTGGAAGCTCTGTGCAACAGATGTATATTTTCAAGGGCGAAACCAGATCAGGCAACCAGGGAATTCAGGTAATTCACGGCAGCCTGCGGATCGGCTGAATAATTATCTGCGCCAATTTCATTTTTGAAATCTTCATTGACAGGGGCTCCGCCGATGATCAGCTTTATATCCGGGAATTCATTTTTGATGTCTGCAACAATGTTTTTCATGCTGTGCATGGTTGTAGTCAGCAGGGCTGATAGTCCCACGATGGCCTCCCGGTGGTCCCGGATACTCTGGATAAATTTCTGAGAGTTAACATCAACCCCCAGGTCAATAACCTCATAACCGGCTCCTTCAACAATCATGGCAACAAGGTTTTTACCGATATCGTGCAGGTCACCTGACACTGTTCCGATAATGAATTTGCCCTTTCTTTTTACGGCTCCCGACTGGAAATAGGGTTTCAGGTGTTCCATGGAGGCATTCATAGCTTTCGCGGAGATCAGCATCTGGGGAACGAAAATTTTCTTTTCGGAAAACTTTTGGCCTACTTTTTCCATAGCCCTGATCAGTGCATCATTCAGGATTTCTGCAGGATCTATTCCCTGCTCGATAGCTAGTTTGGTCAGCTCATCAGCTCCGTCCTGACCTTTCATAGCGGGAGGGAAAGGGGCTGCTTTATTCACTTTTCCAAACTCCACACATTCCAGTATTTTTTCTAAAAGGTCCTTGTTTTCCATGAGCACTGAATTTGGTTCAACAAAAATTACCGTCTTGGTATTCTTTGGGTTCTGCGCAGCCGGTCAGGCACATAACCTGCATCAAATATATAAGAATTTTCTTTAAGTCAAATTGACTATTAGTATTTTTTCCTGACGATATCGGCGATCCGGCGGATATGTTCCGGGCTTGTTCCGCAGCAACCGCCAATGATATTGGCACCTGCACCGATTAGCGTCTCAACAAATCCGGCCATTTCATCAGGAGTTTCGGGGAAGGTGGTAATACCATCTTTGTAGACGGGAGCCCCTGCATTGGCATGGATCAGCATCGGGATATCCTTATTGACCGACCGGATGATCCGGGCAATATCGACCATATTCCTGATTCCGTTTCCGCAGTTTGCGCCGATGATGTTGGCTCCGGCAGCCAGTATTCCCTCAAGCATATCCGCCGGGGTAACCCCCATCATGGTGTTGTAGGCCATGTCGCCGGATTTTTCGAAGGTCATGGTGCAGATCACCTCACAGGGAGTATTTTCTCTGCAGGCTTTTACTGCCGCTGTTGCCTCTTCCATATCCGACATGGTTTCAACAACCAGGGCATCGGCTCCCCCTTCAGCAAGGGCAATAGCCTGCTCCTTAAACGACTCGTAAAGCTGTTCATAGGTGACATCCCCCATCATGATCATTTTTCCGGTAGGGCCTATGGAACCCAGGACATGCTTGTCGGGGCCTGCCGCCCGCCGGGAAATTTCAGCGGCGGCTTTATTCAGCTCGTGTACGCGGTTGGCAAGTCCATAGGGTTTAAGCTTAAATGAGCTGCCACCAAAGGAGTTGGTTTCGATCATATCAGCGCCGGCATCGATATAGCTTTTCGCGATTTCAAATACGTCATTGGGGCGTTTGATATTCCAGAGTTCCGGGCAATCTCCCGGGCCCAGTCCTTTTTGTTGAAGGAAAGTTCCCCAGGCACCGTCAGAAACGAGGACCTTTCCGCTTTTGATTTTTTCAGCGATAGTGAGCATAAGTCAGGTGTTATTATCTGGTTTTTAAGTTTAGTGAAATTAATGCAAACAGACACATTTTTTAATCGCTAATTTTTGCTTCAGATAAATGATGATCTCCCGGAGGGTGAATGAGATGAAGAACTTGCAGCAATTGTCGCTCTGCAGCAAGAAAAGTTATGGTAAAAAAGACCATTTCTGAAGCGGTTTTTTTATATTTAGCCTCAAATAAAAACTTAACATCATGACCGACAAACAATGGAATGACCTGGTTGCCATAACTAAGGGCGAAAAAAGAGATTCGCTGACCCCGGGCTTCATTATTGACTGCCCCTGGTTGCCAAATTGGTATGGAATATCGATCCTTGACTATTTTACAAGTGACGAATTATGGCTGAAAGCCAACCTGAAGGCGATTGAGACCTTTCCGGATGTGATCTTTCTGCCGGGATTCTGGAGTGAGTACGGCATGTGTACGGAGCCATCTGCTTTCGGTGCAAAATGCATTTTCTGGAAAGATGAATTTCCTTTTGCCGAGAAGATCATCCACAGCACAGGGGATATTTTCAACCTGCGGGCACCGAATCCGGCAACAGACGGCATGCTGCCCTTTATGCTGAACCGCCTCGTTAATAACCAGGCTGCCATTGAGGCTGCCGGTCATAAAATACGTTTTTCTGTTTCCCGCGGTCCGCTGAACATTGCTTCCTTCCTGATGGGAACCACCGAACTCATGACCACCATTATGATGGAACCTGATGCCGTGCATAAGCTGATGCGTGTAGTCACCGATTTTCTGAAAGATTGGCACAGGATCCAGCGTGAAGCCATTCCCAGCATTGAAGGGATCATGATGCTCGATGACATTGTAGGGTTTGTTGGGGAGGAGGAATTCCTGGAATTTGGATTCCCCTACATAAAGGAACTCTATGATGTGGATGCAAAAGTGAAACTCTTCCATAACGATGCCGACTGCAGCATGTCCATACAGCATTATCCTGCCATGGGGGTCAACCTGTATAATCCCGGACTGGACATGACCCTTCCTGAGATGATGGATAAGACCGGGCACAACATGACCATTCTTGGAAATATACCTCCGAGAGATGTACTTGCTGCCGGCACTCCTGAAGATGTTATAAAAGTCACAAAAGAGATGCTGGCCTCCTGCACCGACATGAGCCGCCTGATGCCCTCCTGCGGTGGAGGCATGCCTCCAAAGGTAACGACAGAGAATATTAAGGCTTTTATTGCTGCATTGAAGTAGCTTGTGGATGGAGTGGTTGGATTATGGGGCGAGGATGTATGATGCGGCGTTAGGGCGTTTTCATACCATAGATCCTCTTGCTGAAGATTATATTTTACAGACACCTTATGCCTATTCCGCAAATAATCCTATTCGTTATATAGATTGGATGGGGATGGGGCCAGGAGAAGTGCTCGAATGGATTTTGAATGTATTCGGTGGTAATAGTACTATGGGTATTCAGACCCAGTCAAGTACTATTGGGCACCAGCAAGCAGATTTTCAACATCATAGCAAAACTGGAGAACACCTTTATACTTCCGAGGATATGGCTGTTTCCAAGTCCGGAGATGAAGGAACTATTAAGGGTGCAAAATATACTACAATTGCATCATCCTTTCTTTTCACTGCTGGATTGATACTTGGCCCTACAGCATTCGGTTTAAATATTGTTAAAGATTGCCTTCCAGATAACCAGAATGCACAAAAGCTCCCTGGGACCGCTACGGGAGGAGCTCTTATGATAGGTGATGAACTAATCGAGAAAAAAACTGGTAGGGAGTCTAATGTTATGAAGAAGACGGGAGATTTAATAGAAGGAGTCTCTACTTCTTCCGCTAATCCGTTGGGCTTAATTCTCCTTGGATTGGATGCTGCGGATTTGTTTAATGAACTTTCAAATACTGAAGATCCAAAGAGTACCAAAAGTGGCGGTGGGACTGAAAAACAGCAAAATACTTTTAGTGAGGAAGAAGAAGAGGAACTTAATGAGCCATTTGTTTGGCAATAATAATTAATACCTGATTTATATTAAAAATTCAAAATAACGTTGATTATGAAAAAAAATATCCTTGTCACTGTTGTTCTCCTAATATTGATTGTAACAGCGATAATATCTTTAGTAAATAGAAAATCAGGAACAGTAAATGAAGATAAGACTATCTTTGATGATAAGACTATCTATATAGAGGGATGTATAAATACATTGAAAGGTTTAAAGCTTACAGAGGAACAAGAAATCACAACCTGTAATTGTAGTCATGATTACCTGTTTAATAAGTATGGTGACAAAATCTATTCTGACACTTTTATAGTAACAAGCAGAGTCGATAGCTTGGCTTTAATAAAATGTATGCTTATAACAATGAAAGTTGATACTGCAAATAGTGAAGCTATTTTAAGGCAATTAAATATGCAGAGATAAAAAAATCTTCAATTAGAAAAAAGTAATTTCAATGCGCCAACCTCCGCTGCGTCTCCCTCTGAAAGATAAATGCATTAATAAGTTCTGAAACAATCCCTTTATCCTTATCATCCATATTTTCCACGGCTTTAAAGAGACTTAGAAGGCGGGTATCTTTAAGGGTTGCCCGCGCTTTTTCCTGGGTGTCACCATTAACC
>JAFGEO010000122.1 GCA_016931575.1 Bacteroidales bacterium
ATCGTTACTATATGATTCTATATCAGCCATTTAACAGAATTGATTTGCAAAATATTAAAAATCAACAAGTTGTTAATATTTAAATGGAGTGAGTTTCGGCAAAACCGTATCTTTGTAGTATAATTATTCACTAAGCTGAGAAAGGAGTATATTCTTATGAATACTGCCTCTCTTATATTGAGCGCTTTCTGGTTTTCATTTTTCTTTATGTATTTCCTTACTTCCATTGCACCGGAATATATCGAAGATGAAGATGATTTTCTTATTCCAAGGAAATATTTCACATAGAATTTATTGTTGAATATCGGATCACGATCAGGTTTCCATCTGTAAATTTCTGCATTTCTCCCCCTCCGCCCGGAACTTCTACCGTTTTCCTGTCGGTTGCCAGCATAATGCTTCCGCTACCTGCGGGGATCACCGATTGCAGGGTAATATTTCCGAAAAGTTCCTTCACACCTGTAACATCGCCTGAAGCAGAAAACAATTTAATTTTAGCACTGCTACCGGTCTGTTCCAAAGTCAGCATAGTATTTTCAGGGCTAAGTAAGATATCCTTAATCACCTGAGTTGAATCAGCTTTCACATAATCTTTTAGCCATATCTTTTTACCATCGGCGCTATACCTGGCATAGAATATCTTCTTTTTATTGTAACCAGCCAGGAATACGTCTCCTGAAGGAGAAAAAGCACAGCTTGTTGCAGTAAGTGAGGTATCGATAGCATGATCCCATTTAATATAGCGCCTGGGTTCCATTAACATGATCCAATTGGATCCGCAAAGAAAGATGTCCCCGTTCGGACTGATGGCGATATCATTAATGCTGCCCTTACCGGTATAGACTTTTTCGCCAAGCATTTTGGCATCAGTATTAAAGGTAGTTACCGCATAGAATGCCCCGAGTGAATCCCGTTCCTGGTAACCTCCCAGGTAAATGCGGTTCTGTTGATCTATGGCACAGGCAGTAAATTCAATCTTTCCCAGGTTTTTATTCCAGATCTTTTTGCCGTCACTCCCCAGCTTGAACATCCATCCCATCCGGGAGGTGCTGTCAGCAGTCAGGTAGGTATATCCGAGCACGATGATATCATTGCTGTTGTCGATTAGCACATGCGTGACACTATCGGCAAAAGCCTGTCCGATGATTTTATTCCAGGCCATTTTACCATCCTGACCGATTTTTATTATCCATGCATCCGAAAAAGATTGTTCATCCAGCTGTGTATTGCAAGCCAAAATGTAATCCCCGGAAGGCATTTCACAGACTACTCCTCCCGATTCAAGGCGGGCATTATTATCAAATCCCCTGGCCCACATAATGGCAGGATTAGTCAGCGAGTTCTCACGCAAAAAGAGCGTCCCCAGCTCGCTGGCCTTCAAATTGAAAATATCTACAAAGTACTGTCCATCAGGATATTTATCAATAAATTGGTTAAAGGCTTCCAGAGATTTGATGCGTTTAGCCTGCTCATACAGCAACTCCCTCTGACGGGTTTTTGCCTCTGAAATTTCCAGGGCATCGGGGTAGTCTGCGATAAAGTCCTCATAAGCATTCAGCGTATTCACCTGTTTTGCTCTTGCATAAGCGGCTGCATTCCTTAGTTTAATGGCTGTCTGCAGGTATTCTGATTGCGGGTAGCGTCTGATATAATCCGAATAGCCTTCCACTGAATTTTGAGACTTTACTTCCTGGAAAGCGAGGCGGTTGATGTTTTTTACGGCTTTTGGAACCTGTGCGGCATCTGGAAACTTTGTAATAAACTCATCGTAGGCGGCACGGGTATTTAACTTTTCATATTTACGGTACTCAAACTGGTTACGAATATGAATGACATTATCATAATGACGGAAGTCTGGATATCTGTCAAGCACCTCATAAACAGCTTCCAGGTTATTTTCTTCCCTTATAAATTTTATTAAGCGGGCTTCGATAGCCTCCATGGCAATGGCCATTTTTTTCTTAACGGGCCGACTCGTCTTTCTCACTTCCGTATTCATGAAGTACTCACTTAAGATCTCGATATCTTCCTGAGAGAGCTGGTCTTCCTTCCCCTGCATGCTTTCAATGTATTGCCAGGCATCGATAATATTGAATACCGGTGACCGGTCATCTGCATAAACAAGAGCAACTCCGAAGTTTGCCGCAACATTCCCGGGATTCCCGGCAAGGTCCTTTTTAAAGACATCCAAAGCTTTCTCAAAGTCAGGAGGATCCTTTTCAAGAAACCTATATCCTTTTTTAATATTCTGACCATTTGCTGTCAAACAAACGATGGCGAGTAAAATGCTTAGTATATTTTTCATCAGTAGTTATTGTTATTTTGCCCGGAGCGGGTAATTCGATTTACATCCTGACTGAAGCCTCACCCTACCCCAATTGATCTGGTTAAACAGATTTACATACTATTTCTTTAGAAGGGTAAATTCCACCCTGCGGTTAACTGCCCTGCCTTCCTCTGTAATGTTGGTATCAATGGGCCTTGATTCCCCATAACCCCTGGCCTGCAGTGTCTGAGCCAGAATTCCCTGACCGGTCAGGTAGGCGACAACCGACTGAGCCCTGCCCTCCGAGAGTTTCTGGTTATAACTGTCAGATCCTTCGCTATCGGTATGTCCTCCAATTTCGATCAGGCTGATGTGATTATCCTTAATAAATGCTGCTACCTTGTTCAATTCAGGAAAAGATTCTGGAAGCAACGTTGTTTTATTAAATTCAAAGAAGATATTCTCCAATACGATAGACTGGCCTTCTTCGATAGTCTGGAGCCCTTCCTCAAACTCATCAAAAAGGATTTCGGGCGCTGTGAATATCACCTTACCAGTCGACTGGCAGTTAAAAGCATCGTAAGCAGTATAGCTGTATTTTCCGGCCGGTAGTCCACGTACTTCGTTCCCCTTCATTCCATTGTCCCACAAAACCCGATAGGGTGGCGTTCCTCCCACCATGCCAATTTTTATATAGCCGTCATTTTTAATTTTTGGTACTGTACCGGTCATTGGATTAAAACCTCCCGTATACCCTGAATCGATAATTTCCGCTTCGAAATCGTGGTGGACACAAGGGCAATCCGTACAATTCTCCAGGGGCCTGATGATGATATCATCAAAATAATAATAGGCATATTCCTTGTTCATCAGGTTTTTCATGCTCTTATCGGTGGCAACATAGTTTGTATTGTCGTAGGATTTAAAATTACCGATGATAAAATACTGTTCGTTGCCACTAGCTTCATAGACGGTACAGATATCTTCCCACTCATCAATGTTATCCAGGAAAAGCCCTTCCTGGTTGTTGATCTGTGGCTTAAAGGCAAGGTTCACCATCAGATCGTTCCTCACTTCTGTTTCCAGGAACAGCAGGCTAAGCTGGTCGACAGCAAATTTTGAATAGGAAGCAAGCTTGTATGAGAAGTTGACACAATATTTCATGCCTGCTACCAGGGGTTCTTTAAGCGTTCCCTGAATATATTCGCGGTATCCGTCATCTGTGCCGCTCAAGATGGCCCCTGCATAAGCTTCACCTGATTTCGCCCTGCTCTCGCCGGCAAAATTATTGGGAACGCTTACCCCTTCCTGTCGAACGGGTGAACAGCTATTGAAATAATCCGGAGTTGCCTTTGTCGGATAGGTCCAACCCGGTATAAGAATGTGGCTGAGGTTTTGCGGGGTAAAGGTCTGAGGACAGGTTTCATACTCCTCAAAGCTGAAGTTTAACACCAGGTTTTCAGATTGAGCTTTGCCATCCGGGGTAAAAAGAAGCATACAGGCCGGAAAAATAATAGCCCCCCAAACGGCAGGAGTTAGTAGTTTTTTCATAATTGATCAGTGTGGTTAGCTAAAACTCTAAAATAAAGAATTTAACGCACGTGATCAATATAAAAGTCACTTTGATGAAAAAAAGCACGTTCACACGTGCTTTTTTTATTGTTTACAGAAGGCCCCTGTTTTTTAGAAGGGGCTCCGTTTCAGGTTTCCTTCCCCGGAACCTGATATACAATTCCATGGGATCGGCGCTGCCTCCTTTTTCCAGTATATTGGTACGGAACGATTTGGCTGTTTCACTATCAAACAATCCATTTTCCTTAAAGGCTTCGAAGGCGTCCTGATCCAGTACTTCAGCCCACAGGTAGCTGTAATACCCTGCAGAATAGCCGTGCGACCAGATATGCTTAAAATAGGTACTGCGATACCTTGAGACGATTTCAGGGATCAGGTCAATACTGCTGAGGTAATCATCCTCAAACTTGTTAATATCCAGTTCCTTAGTCTCCGTCAAAATATGATAATTCATGTCGAGGTAAGATGCCGCAACATACTCAACCGTGCTAAATCCCTGGTTGAAATGCCTGGCATTATAGATCTTTTCAAACAGATCATCAGGCATTGTTTTCCCGGTTTCATAGTGTGTAGCATACATATCCAGCACTTCTCTCTCCATGGCCCAGTTCTCCATTATCTGAGAAGGCAGCTCAACGAAATCCCTTTTCACAGATGTACAGGAAATCCCGGAATAGCTTACATTAGAAAGCAGATTATGCAGACCGTGCCCAAACTCATGAAACAGAGTCTCAACTTCATCCAGGGACAATAAAACAGGAGCACCTCCCACAGGATTGGCAAAATTTGTGACAATTGTTACCACAGGTCTGATATTGTTTTCGCCATCAATATACTGATCCCTGTAGGTACCACACCAGGCACCCTGCCCTTTGGTTGACCTGGTGTAATAATCCATATAAAGAATTCCCATAAACGTATCATCCGCATCGTATACCTCAAATGCTTCGGAATCCGGGTGGGGCTTTGGGAAATCCTCCCCGATCTTAACAAAACGTAGTCCGTATAATTTTCCACTAACAGCAAATACGCCGTTAACAACATGATTCAGCTCAAAATAGGGTCTGATGTCATTTTCATCCAGATTGTACTTCCGGTTTCTGAGTTTTTCAGCATAGTACCACCAATCTTCAGCCCCAAGCCTGAAACCGCCTCCTTCTGCATCAATGATGGTCTGCATTTCATCCCGTTCCATTTTCGCAACCCTGATTGCTGGTTCCCAAACTTTATCCAACAGTTCATAAACTGCTTCAGGGGTTCCGGCCATCCTGTTATCGAGTTGATAAGCCGCATAGGAAGGGAATCCGAGAAGGTGGGCTTTTTCAACACGCAAATTGGCTATTTCAGAAATTATAGCTTTGTTATCATGCTCATTATCGTTACTTCCGCGCTTGCAGTAAGCCGTATAGATTTTTGTTCTTAATTCCTTATTTTCAGCATACTGAAGAAAGGGGATCATGCTGGGTTTATGCGTTGTAATAAGCCACTTCCCATCCATTCCGGCATCAGTGGCTGCAGCAGCTGCTGATTGAATTACTGCATCCGGGAGTCCGGCCAGATCAGCTTCTGATTCAATCACCAACTGAAAAGCATTGGTTTCGGCCAAAAGATTTTTATCAAATTGGTCAGTTAATTCTGTAAGCCTAAGATTAATGGCTCTCAGGCGGTTTTTCTGCTGTTCAGGAAGGTTCACTCCGTTACGGATATATCCTTTATAGATCTGGTCGAGCAGACTAAATTGCTCCTCGTTCAGGTTCAGCTTTTCCTGATCCTCCCAAACGCGGCTGATCCGTTCAAACAGCTCGCTATTCAGTCCAATATCGTTGGCATGAGCAGAAAGTTTTGCGGAGAAGTCGCCGGAAAGCGCCTGAATTTCAGGAGTACCATCGGCACTGTACAAGCCCGAAAATACATCGGAGACATTTTTCAATAAACTTCCGGATCGGTCAAGAGCCACTATCGTATTCTCAAAATCAGGTTTTTCCTTACAGGTAATGATAGCCTGAATCTCAAGATTATGCATGCTAATACCACTATCGAGTGCGGGCAGAAAATGCTCCGGTTTTATCTGGTCAAAGGGCGGCACACCGAATGGCGTATCAAACACGGAAAAAAATGGATTGTCCATAGCATTGAGATGATTTTTACTCAAATTCAGCATTACAGCTGATAACAAGATAAATAACAGTATGTTTCTTTTCATAGACTTATATTTAATAAACTAAACGAAGCTAAATATAAATAAAGCCTGGGAGATTCCGGTGTATTCCATCAAAACTTAAGCATCCATATCAATACGAATAGATTTCTAATCGTTTATTTTAGGATATATTCGCAATTATTTAATGCAATAGAATTTTACCTATAATACTGATTATGTGATAATTGAAACTTAAACCAAGTATGATCTCCAACCTGAGCGGGGAAAAGCCGGATGAGTAAGAAGACTTAGGTCGGACTCCACTCCTTTATGTTAATTATAATTGAAAACTAAGGCTGTCAAATGCCAAATGCAAAAAAAAATCTGCTCAATAAATTGTAGTTTTGCAGCAGAAATTACTGCCTTATGAAAAGACGAATAGAAGATCTGAGGGTGCTTGAAAACAGGAAGCTGAATGAAGAGTTTTTTGTATTACAGCTTGAATCCGGAGAGGATATCCCCTCAATACTTCCCGGTCAGTTTGCGGAGGTTAAAGTAGAGGGTAGTCCTGCTACGTTTCTCCGTCGACCGATCTCCATTTATGATGCAGATCCTGTTAACAACCGGATTGATCTGCTGATCAAGATCGCCGGAACAGGAACGAAGAAACTTGCAGAGCTGGAGGCCGGTCAATCCTTAAACCTTGTTTATCCCCTGGGAAATCATTTCTCGAAACCAAAAGGCAGTAAAGTACTTCTTGTCGGCGGAGGAACAGGAGTTGCCCCCATGCTCATTTTAGGCAGGTATATGCAAGCTGAATGGGGCATCAGGCCTGTCTACCTCCTGGGCTACCGATCGCAGCACCTGATTATTGAAATAGAGCGTTTTAGGGCAATTGGGGAAGTAAACATAAGCACTGAAGACGGATCTGTTGGCACGAAGGGATTTGTTACCCGGAATCCTTTGCTCAGCGATGATTCAGCCCAGTATGACATGATCTATACCTGTGGACCTGAAGTTATGATGAAGGCCATTGCCAAACGTGCTTCGGCCCTGAACTCTCCCTGCGAAGTATCCCTGGAAAACCTGATGGGATGCGGTATTGGTGCTTGTTTATGTTGTATCGTGGATACCAAAGACCGTGGAAATGTGAATACCTGTACAGAAGGTCCAATCTTTAATCCAGAATTATTAAAATGGTGAATTTAAACGTTGATATCGGAAAACTTACGCTGAAAAATCCGGTGATGACCGCCTCAGGCACCTTCGGTTTTGGACAGGAATATGAAGATTTTATTGATATTTCGAGACTTGGAGGTATCCTGGTAAAGGGTATAACAGGTAAGGAGCGCCAGGGCAATCCCTACCCCAGGATGGCAGAAACTCCCAGTGGGATGCTTAACGCTGTAGGGCTCCAGAATAAAGGAATTGATTATTTCGTTGATCATATTTATCCTGAAATCACCAAATACGATACCGAAATAATCGTGAACGTTAACGGAGGTACGATCGAAGAATACATTGAAGTTGCCTCCAAAGTTGATAAACTGGATAAAATTCATGCTATAGAACTCAATATTTCCTGTCCGAATGTAAAACAGGGAGGAATGGTTTTCGGGACCCATTGCCCTTCAGCCATAGCCGTGACCAAGGCTGTTCGTGAGGCCTATTCCAAAAGTCTTATGGTAAAACTGTCGCCAAATGTTACCAGTATTGTCGAATTTGCCCTGGCTGTTGAAGAGGCGGGGGCTGATTCTATATCACTGATTAATACCCTTTTAGGTATGGCAATTGATGCAAAAACCCGGAAACCCAGATTATCTACTGTTACCGGCGGTTTATCCGGTCCAGCTGTCAAACCTGTGGCACTTCGAATGGTATGGCAGGTAGCAAAAGCGGTTAAAATACCCGTCATTGGAATGGGGGGTATTATGAATGCCGGGGATGCTATTGAATTTTTCCTGGCAGGGGCCAGTGCGGTACAGATCGGTACAGCAAATTTTATCAACCCGGCTGTTACAATCGAAATTCTGGAGGGTATTGAGAGATACCTGGAATCAAACGGTTACGACAGTATACAGGATATTATCGGCGCATTGGAGTGTTAATTTGAGTCTCCAGGAATTTGTTTTTACCATACCCAGTCGGGTGAGGACAGAAATATGCTATTCTCGCGGATTAAACTGTTCGAAGCTTCCGTCATCGTAAAAAGCCAATAAGTATCTCACACTATTTACATTTGTAAACTTACTATTTAATCGGGTTTCCTGTTCAGATTTCTTAGCCGATTTATCACTTTCAGGTTGAACTGGACCGACAGATTCGGGTGGTTGATAAATAGTCTCTTCTTTCGTTTCGTTACCAGACTTTTGAATACTCCGGTTCCCCTTCCCGGAAAAGAGATCTGTAGGCTGATTTTCCGGTATTTTAGAGGATTCAAGGCCTTTAATCATGTTTCCCCTGCCTGTCAACAGCCATTCAGCGTTAATTCCTTTAAAGCGGTCTAAAATTTTCATAATAAAGTCATAACTCGGCTTATTCCGACCACTGATTATATGTGAAATACTTGAGCGCTGAACACCAATTTCGTCAGCAAAGCGGGCAGGGCTTAAACCCTCAGCTTCCATCAGCTTATGTAGTTGTTCTTTCATTTAAGGAGTGTATATACAAATGTAAATATAAAATAGTTAACATTATTAAACATGCTGCAGGTAATGTGATGTTTACGTATGTAAATTATCTCTATTTGTTTACTTTTTTGACATCTACAATATTTAGTTAATAGAAACATTTATAGTTGCTTATATTTAACTCTGTTAATGCACTATTTCTTAAAATAATTGCTATAACTAACTGGTA
>JAFGEO010000123.1 GCA_016931575.1 Bacteroidales bacterium
ACTAATCGTTTTTTGTCCTGACGAAAGTTTCAATTGAAAACCTGCACTCTCCCCGTTTGTGTATTTTTTTCCTGTCGCTGATATTACTCTGGAGGATCATTCTGACGTTCCACTAATTTTTCTTAAATTGGTGATTAAGATCACTCTTCCCCACGCAACTTTTCGCGATCTCAGACGTCTTTCATTACAGATCGTTTATTCTTCCGGTTTTAATACAGGCGCAAAATGAAAGCAAACTACGGAATTCAACTTGCAGGTAAGATCTTGTGCCAGTTGATTTTATGGTCTTTCCTGGTGATTCTCCTGGGTAAACAGGTTGGATTACTATAATTGGAAACGACCTGAAACTTGCCGGTCAGGCAGGATTCATTAGGAATGATAATCACTTCTTCTGCAAAATGCGGAGCAGGATTTTATTTATCGGAACGGATAACTATCCATGCGCTGATCAGGCAGCCATTTTTTTACCGGTAAATACCATATAATGCCTGCGCCTCCTCAATAAGATCAGGTTTAGGTTCACCTGGATGAAGACAAACACAAGTATAGACGAATAAAACATATACGAACCTATCTCTTTCCGTTTTATCCACTTCAGGTAACCCCGGTAACCCCGTATGATGTTAGGTGTGATGTTGTCGGTCTTTGTTATGGTTAGCTGTGAATCCCGGAACGAGTTCATGTACTGGTCCATCGTCCAGTGAAAATAAAACATCTTCTGTTTCCACTTCCGGATTAAGGGTCTCTTCTTCAGACTCTTTGCCAGGATATCCGCAATGACAAATTCACCCCCATCCTTCAGTACCCGGTTTACCTGTTTCAGGAATTTGTCTTTCTCGGGGTAATGAAATGCACTTTCGATACAAAAAATGATATCAATTGAATTATCCTCTACATTGTCCAGTGCATGGGCATCATCCACAAAGAAACTCACTTTGTCAGCATTCCGGTTTAGCAGATGAGCCAGTTCAATATTCTGAACATTCAGGTCAATACCTATAGTATGTGCCGGTCCGTATTTCTCAGCAATATAGAGACTTTGGGTACCATTTCCGCAGCCTATCTCCAATACCTTCCTGTTTTGGATCTGTTCCAGCCTGGAAACACAGAAGTCTGTCAGATTAATCTGCCGCTGCTCAAGGCTCTCCCCTTTTTTGTTAAAGAAAGGATAGTGCAACATAAGGTATTTATTGAAGGCCTTATGGTAACTTTTATTAAGTGAGCTGTAATACTTATCGAAGGAAGCACCTGTTCTGATCAAATCCCTTTTTTCCATATTCTGTGTAAATAAGTAGCGCACAAAACTAAGTAAATATTTTGAAATCGGCTGATTAAAAATTGCAACTCCTGACAGACAACTAGAATTCTGGAAATATGCTCTGATTCCTGTGGACGGAAAACTACCGTTTACAGGATTAACAGGAGAAATTTGAGTTCGTCCTGCTTTTGATTATCTTAGCGGGTACTGAACGGTGCCAGACCCCCATAGGAAGGTGCCTAAACCCAAAATCCAATGAAGAAGTTAGGACTAATCGGAGGTACCTCATGGCATTCAACCATCGACTACTACCGGCTGATCAATGAACTTTCCGCAAACAGGCTGGGCGATGGGTCCAATCCCCCCCTGATCCTGTACAGTCTGAATATCGCAATCATGCGCACCATGAATACGGATACGATCAGTGCCGAATACATTTCGATCGCAAAAAAACTTGAGCTTGCCGGTGCCGAAGCCATCATTATCTGTGCCAACACCCCGCATATGATCTATCCTGTGCTGGTTCCCCGGGTCAACATCCCCATTCTTCATATTGCTGACGCTATGGCAAAGGAAGCACACAAGCTGAACATCAGTAAGCTTGGCTTGCTGGGCACCAGGGCTACTATGGAAAAGGATTTCCTGAAGGACCGGCTCAGAAAAGAACATGGTCTGGGTACCCTTACTCCGGGTATGAATGCGCGTGAAGAGATCAACCGGATCATCTCTGAAGAGCTGACCCGGGGTATATTCACGAATGAAGCGAAAAGCTACATGACCGGGGAAATGGCAAAGCTCAAGCTACAGGGTGCCGAAGGCATTATCCTGGGATGCACGGAATTGCCCCTGCTGATAAAGCCGGAAGATTTTGACCTGCCCTTGCTCAATACCACGCTGCTTCACGCAGAAATGGCTGTGGAATTCATTTTTAGTGAACTTGCACTCTAAGCAGAGTCCCGACTTACCGGCAACCTTATTCCTCTACAAGGGATACTTTAAACATTTCCATGCCCCTTTCATGCTCCAGGATCAGCAGGTAGATACCAGGTAACATTCCGGTCAGATCCAGACTCTGAATTCCGTAATCCGGTTTCTCCTCTCTAATCACCCGTCCCAGCTTATCAAGCAGAAGGATACGAACCGGCTCCTGTGTCTGGTTGGTGCCTCTCAGGTAGATGATCCCCTTTGTCGGGTTCGGATAAAGTTCCCAGGATGAATTTCCGATTGATTCCAGCAGGTCCGGCATTTCTTCATAGACGATACTAAACAGCTCACTGCTGAAATTTCCTTCAGGAACCGCATCAGCGGCAACCCTCAGTAAGACTGTCCCGGCGGTTTCCGGAACGAGGCTTATCGCATAGGCCCCGGTAACATCGAGGATGCCCGCATTACCCACCTCCAGCTTAGCCAGTTCCAGGGTGCCGGTCTCATAGCCGAAGCTAAGGTTCACCACAATGGGATTATCCTGGGTAGGCGATGAAGAACTGCTTGAAAGCAGGGGCCTTTCAGGGCTTGGAAGCATAAATGATGAACTTTCAAAGTTGGATGAAGTCGCCGCAGTTCTGAAATAGAGGGTATCTCCGGGAGTAAGAGCCAACGGAGCATCCGATCCGGACTGGTATCCGGAAAATGCCGGATTATCCGCGTAAACAACTGTTGCTGGAACAGCCTCACCGGTAGCCTCAAGTCCGAAATTAATGGTATACGCAGGATTACCGGGACGATCCGGCACCTCCAGCTGACTTACCGATGAAGCAAAGGCAGATGAAGTGGCCGTCAGTCTAAAGTAATAATCTGTCCCGGGGGTTACTGGCAGGCTTGATCCCGCACCCGCAGTTGAATTGCTCATATCAGAAGTTAGCGAGTAGACGATCCCGGCAGATACTGCCTCAAGGGTGGCCTCATTAACGAAGTCGATGGTAAAGACAGGCGCAGCGGGCCTTGCGGGAACATCCAGTGTCTGCATGGCTGACCTGAATGAGGAAGCTGTTGCTGCCTGTATGAAATACAGGTCCGTACCAGGAGTAAGATCAAGCTTTGCACCAGCCCCTGCTGTTGCCCCGCTCATATCTGAAGCCGTACTATATTGGTATGCACTGCTTACTGTGCCTGCTGTTTGTTCGGCTGAATAATCGATTACAAAAGAAGGCGTTGCCGGCCGGGCCGGCACAATGAGCGTTTGGGTCAGGTAATTATCATTTTTATCACGGAAGTAAACTATTGAAGAAGGACTGAGCGCCAGCTTAACTCCTGTCCCATCATACCAGGTTGAATTATTATAGCTGTATTCATGCTGGGTCAGGATTGCCTCATTGGTTCGCTCATTGGAATAATCGATGGTATAAGCCGGCTGGACTCCTGATGGTGTATTGCCCATATAGTAATCCCAGTCGCCGGAGAAAGTTGAACCCGCCGAAACCGCCACAACGGTATACCGGAAACTCATCGGAAACCAGTCATGCCGGTCAGCCCAGATCTCATCATGGATATCCACCTGGGGCTGGTTGGCTTTATAGATTGCGATCATGCCAAAAGGATCTGCACTCCAGAGCATAATTCCGAGCTTCCAGAAATCAGAGGGCCGCGAAAAGTCCAGCGGATTATCATTGTACTGCCACCAGCTGGCCGGAGTGCCACTCGCATAAGCAATGCTTCCGGGACCATACAGAAAGGTATGAGGCGATGCCTGTTCCAGCCAGGAAGTCGGATAATTCCAATCCTGCCATATCACAAACTGCGCAGCACAGGCCCTGTCGGTCGGCTGACTTATTATCTCGAAGCGAAAATAGAATGTTCCATTATAGTAATCGTCGGGTGACAGCCAATTGTCAGGCCCGGCACCGTCAAATTCCCACTTGGATGATCCCTCCCACGGATCGTAATCGGCATCGATCACTACCGTGGCATCGCGCACCAGGAATTCACCGGAAAAAACCGGTTGAGAAAGTATCATGAAGAAAATCAGAAAAAGGGATGGTTTCAGGAAAAACTTGTTCATGGTAGTTTTAGGTTTTGAGATTAGATGGGCAAAGATACGGGTATGGAACGGAATTGACAAGAGGCATCACCCATCAGGATACAGGAATACTGCCAGGAACCGGAAACGGTCTGCATCAGGTGCATTTGAATGCCACACAGATGAAACCGGAAAAGGTATCACCCGGAATTGTCTGTAATGAGATCACAGAAGACGCAGGGGTTTAACATCTCTTAACACAAAAGAAGCCGGTATTTGCAGCCTTTTAGGGATATTTGCACTAAATCAGTATGCTATGAAACACCTCCTCCTCATGGTATTTCTGTTCGTTTTTATATTCGCAACGAGCATGATCCGTGGCCAAGTATTATCCACTGCGCCGGAAATGATTGATGGCATCATTTATGACGACTCCACCGGCCAGGCTCTTCCGTATGTCCAGGTATATAATGAAAGTAAACGTGCTGGCTATCTTTCGAATAAAGAAGGGGAATTTCGCATGCAGGCCGATATAGGCGACACCCTGGTCTTCAGCGCTATGGGGTACCTGGGCAAGGTAGATATGGTAGGTGATCTCAACATGGACTCACCAATGGTAGTAAGGCTGATGCCACGCTTCTACGAAATCGCAGCAGTGAGTGTGACGCATTTTGGTACCTACGAAGAATTTAAACGTTCGGTCATAGCACTTGAACTTCCCCAAACCGAAACGCAACGACTCAGGAACCACCTGTTTGCTTATTCTCATAAAGACCTGGGGTCTGCCCTTGCCGAGGAAGAGGTTAGAAGAGCTTTGAGCCCTGAACCGGGAAAACCGTTGGGAGGTTTGTCAGTTCCAATTCTGTCGAGGGAGGATAAACAGCGTATCCATCTGACTGAAGTCATCGAAAAAGAAAAACGACAGCATCAGATCGACCTGAAATATAACCGCGAAATTATCAAAAAGGTCACCCACCTGCCGGATGAGGAAATCATAGATTTCATGGGCTTTTGTAATTTCAGTGACGCCTTCCTACTGAATGCATCCGACTATGATATTGTCGTGATGATCGAACGAAAATACAAGGAATACCTGCAGAAAAAATCACGTGGCGACCTGCCGAATCAGGAAATGGAGCTGATGGTATAGAGAGTGGCCTGTTTTTCGTTGTTATGAAGACCAGACAAGGGTAATTTGTTCAGACATTAATCCTGCAGCCTGCAGCATCCAGCTCCCAGCAGAAATAGGCGGTTGCAATATCCCTGCGGGCATAGTGGTAATGTGCTTTGAAGGCTTCATCATTGGCTGTGTCCCCTGCCAGGAGATCAATGATGATCGTCTTTTCATCGAGCACAGCATAAATATCCGGGACATATCCTTCAATCTCGGGTGGCGTATGAAATCCCGGAATCCCTTTTGCCATGACATGCCATCCTTCCTTAGTAAGCTGAATGGCCTCGCGATAAATACCCTTCCGAAGGGCATTCTCCCCGTCTACGTAACGTTTTAACATAAAAGAACGGTTTAGTAAGTAGTATTATCTTTCTGTATACGTAAAAGCATGTATGACGGTTTGGTGATATATGTTACCCTGGGTGAATTTAACAAGTGAAGGAGTCATTTATTTGAATACCCCGACAGGGAGCATCGTGGATAGCTCCTGTCCCCCTCTTAGATCAGACCGGGGTACTACCCCAGATCTGATTCCTCGATCAGGGTGTAGGTAAAGCTATTGCCCCAGTGGGTTGCTGATTCCTCGCACATGGCAATAAACTGGCTAAACTCTGCCGAGTCTGCAAACACCTGACAGCCAGCCGACCATTTATCTACATTAATGGATCTGCCGTTTAGCTTCGCCCGGTGAATATTGATTGAAAAAATCCCGGTTTCTTCACGGCCCGAATCGTAATGAATGGCATCATCAATGATATAGTCCCGGATCACGGTGATGTCACCTATCTGTTCAAGGGCTTTATAGCCTCTGTGAATTCCTACCTTATAGCTTCCCGGGTATTGCCCTGGCTTCATTACAGCTGTTCCTAAAGGGTTCATCGGGTGCTGAAGCCAGTAGAGTCCGGGATCGGTGGTAGCCTGGTACACAATAAAACTCCAGCAACCCTTAAACTTCCAGAAAACCGTTATGAAATCATCGAAGCTGTTGGGAATAGTAGTATTACTTCTAATTCCAACTATGTTCAGATTGTAAGGCTTCACATCGCTCTTAAATATTTTGTAGGATTTCCTCTTCAGGGAATTCATGACATGATCAAGGCTTATCTCAGACATAGGGATTGAATTTAGGTTTTATGAATAGGATGCCTGGCAAAACGCAATTTCTGCGGTGATTCTGAAGTTAAGTTAATCGTTTTTCCTGTAATATGCACCATCCTGCTCCGGGAAGATGATACTGCTAAATACTAACTATGAGTACGATAGTCCTGCTTACTGTCAAAATGGTGATTTTCCTCACCTTTTTGTTTTGAAGTGAATGCCAAATCCTTTATATTCAGCCTGAAATTCAATGCGAATTATCCGAGTGTTTCATCCCTAACGTACTCTCAATATGAATGTTAAACCTGCTTCCCAAACCATTCGCGACCGAATACCAATCAAAACAAAAATTTCTTATGGTTTAGGTACATCTCTTGATATGTGGGGTTTTTGGCTGTATGCCGGAGTAGCCTATGGCGTATTTAACATGTACCTTAAAGTACCTGCCCTTTGGGTAGGTGTTGCCTTGTTTGCTATCAGGATCATTGATGCCATGGTTGATCCCCTGATTGGTTGGATCTCGGATAATTTACGAACAAAGTTAGGCAGACGCAGACCCTTTATTCTGTTTGCCGGAGTGATTGCGGGTCTCGGACTCCCTGCACTGTTCCTGGTATCTCCTGCGTGGGTGGATGTTAAATTTCTGGGGATATCCGTTGTGTTCTGGTATATGATAGGTTCCTCCATCATATACATCCCGATCATGAGTGCGTTTAGTATTCCCTGGAACAGCCTTGGCCCCGAACTGAGCCCCGATTATGATGAACGGACTTCCATCATGACTTACCGAAGCGTGATGCAGAAGTTCTTTGAAATTGGTAACTTCTATGCCCTGAAATTCACTAACCTGGCCTGGTTCCTGTACACCGATCCGCTATCCGGTGAGGTCACAAAAAATACCCTGCAGGGTATCCAGGTGTACACTTCCATCCTTGGCGCCATCATGGCAATTCTGGCGGTGGTCATTTTCTTCAATGTAAAAGAACGGAATTACGACAAACTGGTCAAGACCAGCAAGAAACGCATTTCACTGAAGAGCTCCTTCGGGGAAACCCTGCGTTGCAGACCCTTCCGGATGATGCTTGGAGTAGGTGCTGCCTTTACCGTGGGAACCAGCATGGTGGGCACCCTGGGGTACTTCACCACCGTTTACTATGTCTCCGGAGGTGACAAGGTTGGCGGGGATAACTGGAACTTCTGGGTTGGCATGGGAATGATGATCGGCGGGGTAATGGGCGCGCCGATACTTAAAATGGTTGCAGACCGGATAGGAAAAAGACCCTCCTTAACCATAACGGCCGTCTTCGGAATGATCGCTTTCGGTACCAGCTGGTGGCTGTACAATCCTGACTTACCTTTCCTTCAGGTCCTGTCATCAGGACTGATGGGCTTCACCAACTCGGCACTCTGGATGTTGCATAGTTCCATTGGGGCAGATATTATCGATTACGATGAATTACAAACCGGGGTGCGCAGGGAGGGCTCCTTTTCAGCCTGCTCCTCCTACATCCTGAAATTGGGTAACTCCACAGGAGGCCTGATTGCCGGGATCATCCTTCCCCTGGCGAAATTCAATCCTGATGTTGCCATGCAATCCGGGAATACCTTGTTCTGGATACGATTCTCACTGGCCATACTGCCCATTGCAGGCCTGGGCCTGGCAATTTACTTTGTTAACAAGATGGAGCTGACCAAGTCCATGTGTTCAAGCATACGGACAGAGCTTGAAGAAAGACGGGGGACTGTCTGATCCCCGCTTACTGATAAAATAAATAATGGAAATGCTGAACCTTTCCTGAACAAAAAGTCTAAGAAGGTAGACGTAGGCATCATGTAGGAATTATTGGTGTATAAAAATACGCAGTATGACAATTGATCTGGGCGAATCACGTAACCGCCCGATCAACTGGTTCATACTAAGTGCTTTCGGAAATAATTCCTGTGATTGAAAATCTGATGTTTGAGTTTAATCCTTTTTAAGGCTGACGTTAACGGCAATGGGTCCCTTGGGGCCCTTGGCCAGCTCATAGGTCACCTTATCATTTTCTTTAATGTTACCGTTTACCTCATTCACATGAACAAAGGAATCCTGCTTGGTCATGGAATCCTTAATAAATCCAAAACCCTTGGATTCATTAAAAAAGGTGACAGTTCCTATCCGTACAGGATCTTCATCAACCGCCTCACTCTTGGGAACACCTACCTGGATATCTTCCGCATTGATCTCATCATGTATTGTTTCTTCGGGAGGGGTATCCGTAATATTCCCAAACTTATCGACATAAGCGATCATTTCATCAGAATTGTTATCTTTCTTTTTCTCCTTTCGTTCGAGCGAGCGCTTCTCTTTAGCTTTCCGCTTCTTTTCCTTCTTGTTTTTTACTTCTTTCTTTGCAAACGATTCATGTGATCTCGCCATATATTATTACTATCTAGTGATTAAAACCATTCCTGGAAATCGGGGAAGAGGTAAAGGTCCCCTGTGAGATTCAAAAGTGGCATTTTGATGCAAAATTAAAAGAAATAGTCCAGCTATCCTTAGAAAATTGACTTTTAAATTGGACCATATACTCTATAGTGTTGATAGAGTGTATGTTGAGGTCGCAAATTAATATACCAATTCATCAATAAGGCCAACAAAGATTTTAAGCCGTCTGTCAAGTTCAGGAAACTGTCTTTTATCAATTTTGGCCGTACTGATACGTACTCCCGACTTACCCCTGCAGCCCATGATATCCATGGATATCGCCCCCAGTCCACAGCGAAAGAACCGTCGCAGCAACTCGTCGGAATCGAGGCCGGGCAAGGTCACGGTAAAATAGAAGCCGTCGGCGATATCCTCCTCCCCGTCCTTATCGTACAGGATGCGGAAGCCATGAGAAAGGAAGATTTTTTTCATCGCCACCGCCTTTTCCCCATACACTTTTATCGGCTCGAGGAATTTAAAAACCCCATCGCTGGATGCCTTTAACAATCCGGCCAGTCCATATTGGGCGGTGTGACTGGCTCCGGCTGACAGGATGTAGACTCCGTCCTGAATCAGGGCCGGTCCCAGCCGGATGTTGTCTCCAATAAGCTTCAGGTCAGGATATTCCCTGTCAAATAATTCATCTGACACCATCATGACGCCAACACGCTGCCCGGCATAGCTGAACACCTTGGAACTTGAGAATAAGATCAGGTAATTGGGTGTATAGTTGGCAACAGTAGGCTGGAAAGGTTTTTTCCCGGGCACCCCGTAATTCTTTCTGAAATCCATTCCGAAATAAGCCAGGTCTTCAACTACGATGATATCGTACTTATCAGCCACCTTGCCGATGACCTTAAGTTCCTCCTCCGACAGGCAAACCCAGGTCGGATTATTAGGATTGGAATAAATGATGAGAGAAATCCCGTGCCGGGCGCAGAGCTCTTCCAGCTTAGCCTGTAATTTTTTCCCCCGGAATTCAAAAATATCAAAACTGACGATCGGCAGGTTCAGTACCATGGCTTGCTTCTTCTGTACCGGAAAACCCGGATCAATAAAGAGAACGCCCTGCCTGCTGCGCTGCCGTTTGGCTGCCACCATAAAGCTGATCATAGCCCCCATCATCGATCCTGCGGTGACCAGGCAGGAACGTGCGGAGACATCAATATTCATAAACTGCTTAGCAAACCGGCTTACCTCTTTTTTAAGCTCCGGGATCCCGTCCATCTGACCGTATTCAGCAGGCTTCCCCTGTCTAAGGGCTTCCATCTCGGCCTGAATACCCAATTCGGGGGTTGGAACTCCGGGGATACCCATATCCATCCTGATAAAATCGACACCGGACCGTTCCTCCAGGTTCTTAATAATCGTAACCACTTCCCGTATTGAAGCATTTGAAACTTTCAGAATTTGCGTCTGTGAAAGGGTCACATCCAGGTAATCGTTGCTAAAGGGAATTCCGGGCATAGGTTTATGTATTAGTATTGTGAACCGTCCGTGATGATGCGCGCATCAACAACACAGATGCGACTTTCACTGGCTATCAGTGGATTCAGGTCGATCTCCATAATGTCCGGGTATCGGGCAAAAAGTGATGAAAAGTCAGCGATCAGTTTTGCAAAGGCATCAATATCAACGGGAGGCAGATTACGAAATCCCAGGAAAAGCTTCCGGGCTTTCAGCTTCATCAGCATAGCCTTTGCTTCTTCCGGCTTAACCGGAGCCAGACTACTCACCCGGTCATCCAGCAGTTCAACAAGGATCCCGCCAGGTCCGGCATGAACCGACCATCCTATCCCCGGATGCCTCTTTGCCCCGAGAAAGAGTTCGGTGCCCTGCAACATTTCCTGTATTTGTACTCCTTTTGCTCCCCGGATAGTCATGAGTTCCGAGAAAGCCTGTTCCAGTTCCTGAGTGTTCCGGATGTTCAGTCTGACACCATTGTGTTCGGTTTTATGAAGAATTCCCATAACCTTTGCAACCAGAGGAAATTGTATTTCGCTCAGCTTTTCCAGCTCCTTTCGGTTCCTGAGGTTCCTGTTGGCAACGACAGGTATTCCTGAGCTGACAAGACGTTCAAGGACCTGATCTTCACTAAGAACCGTGGTAGTCTCCTCTCCGTTTTTCACGGCAGGGAAATAGGGTTCTGCTCCATAACTTACTGGTTCATTTATCACTTCGCCAAGACATTTACCCAGCATGATCTCATCAAAATATACAGGATGGCCCAAAGCAACAAAACCGGCTACTTCCACGGCCCCTGAACTGATCGAGGGCAGGACGGGAAAAACAGGTTTAGGGCACTCAAGCATGCTCTGTGAAACTCCCAGGTAAGTATCAGAAAGATTGTCCATGCCGGTTTTGCCATAGATCAGGATTATGCCATCAATATAGTCAAGTTCGCTGCAGATCCGGATACAACTCATGACCTGCTCCTTATTGCCGGTTGCCAGAATGTCAACAGGATTTAAGGATGAGGATCCCGGATACAGTATCTCCTTTAGCTTTTTTTGCGTGAGCTTATCCAATTCCGGTACATTCAATCCTTCCTTTTGCAACTGATCAGTAAGCATCACGGCTGGGCCTCCGGCATGTGTTATTATGGCAA
>JAFGEO010000124.1 GCA_016931575.1 Bacteroidales bacterium
ACTGAAGGTCTGTGAGATCAAAGCCCAAATATTTGCGAACTCCCCTTTCAGACTGAAGGTCTGGGAGATCATTGCCCAGGCATATACAAATAACGGGGTAATTTCCCCAATTTATTTTTACCTGTTTTTGATCATTCTTTCCGCATTAAGTAGACTAGGGATCAGCCCTCTCCCGGATAAGATCCAGGATGAGCTCTTCCATCCGCTTGAAATGAGAACCTTTCCAGAAGACCTTATCACATTGAGGGCATAGAAAGAATTCATCATACAGGGCGCGGATGCCAGAATCTGTTTTATCCCTGATTGATTCGGCAGTAACCGATAAAAGGGGTGAGTTGCAGGTCATGCACCGCGTGAACGAACGAAATTGGGAATTGAGGTCGAATTTACGGATTACTTCATGTAGCTGTTCATGTTTATTAATGGCTCGTACATAGTAGCCATGACTGACTTTTGGGGATTTAAGCAATAATTTGTCCCGGGTAAGGATAATCCGCTTTTCATTCGCTGCAATATCGATGATTTCATCATCGCCAAAATCATTACGGTACAGGGAGTCAAATCCCAGCATTCGCAGGTATTTTGATAGCTTGCCAAGGTGTGCATCGAGGATGAATTTTGTTGCTCTCAGCGGAGTTTTTTGTCGGGTTGCCAATCCTGAAATATCAAAACTTTCAAAGGTGGGAAAGGCAGAGAGATGATCTCCTCCATAAAGGTGTTGCTTAAAACCTGCGGGTTGAGAATTCACCAAAACAAGGTCTACCTCAGAAAGGGGGATGCCCATAGATTCCAGTGCTTCCGACACAAGAACAGGTGTCTTCAGGTTCAACGCAAACTCTTTCTGTTGCTGTTCCAAATGGAGGAAATCATTCAGTTCAGCATACAGTCGGACCCAGATAATTTTCTTAAGTCTGTTGTCGTTCGGATGTTCTATTTTCTTCACGCTCTTTTCTTCCGGAAATATCGAAAAATGATCAGAGAATAGACTGTCAGATTCAGAATTAGCACAAAACTCCCCAGGAATACCTGGGTATGGTGCGTTAGTTCATCCGGATAAATCAGAGGCAGGAGGTAATTACCTGTAAAATCGCCTTCATAGGTGGCTTGCCCGGCCTTTTCCCGCAGAGCGTTTTCCCAGGGAGTAAGGGGACAGATCCAGCCTGCAAATTCGATCAGGATTCCCCAGACCGCTGCGGGAAGATGGATCCAGACAAACCATTTCCATTTCAGCACCAGAAGACCACCCAGGACAACAAAGAGGATGAAGGCCAGGTGAATGAGTACGATCGAGTCAGCTAGTAATTTATACATGGAGGCCATAATTTCGAGCAGAACAAGGTTCCGGCCGGTCTACTGAGCCTATGCTTCCGGCAGAAGCAGGCCTTCCTTCCATCCAAGGCTTACCAGCCTGATCTTTTCAGGATTTGCAGTTCCCAGGTGGTGGCGGGTATCAGCAAGCATAATATGTTTTGCCGGTGGATTGAGGGGGCTTTCTTCTCCAAAATGGTCGAATCGTTTGGCCTGAAGTATTCGTAAACCCACGGAATCGACGGCCACTGGATCAAAACCGATGATCATTCCTTTATAATCCCAGGTGTAGGCTTTGTTAAAGTGGTGCGGACCAACGCCATGGAAAAGGGGCGTTAGCATCAGCAGGACATTTAGCCGGGTTTTGCCCTTCACTTCGGGCAGGAACCAGAGTTTGGCGAGATCGGCACAGGAATCGCCATGATATTCGGAAGGTCTCGGGCTGAACATAATGTAGTTTTTCAGGAGACTGCCAACCCCTGACCAGGCATGGGTTCGCATGGGCCTTGCGTTGATTAGGGCTGTGGCACGCTGGAACACCTCATTTTTATTGATTCCTCTGTCATCCACCGAAATATCTTCCCTCTTTATACCGACTTCCATTGCCCGCTCTACCATCAATTCTTCCAGCTCAACCGGTGTGCGCAGGTTGTTCCAGACATTGGTTTTTATTCCCAGGACATCATCAGGTTTCAGGATGGATCTCCAGGCGCTTTCAATATCGGCTTCCCCTGTGAGTTCAATCAGGGCACGGTTCAGCATTTTTTCAAGCGTAGCTTTATCGACTTTTCCATCCCGGATGACATTTTCGTCCCGTATTAATACCACTTTTGTCAGATCGGTTTCTTCGCCCATCCCGAAAACACGGCGGGGCAGACTAAAATAGAGCGAGGAGCCAATGGCGGCCAGGGCAGAGTTTTTTAACAGGGTGCGGCGGGTAATACGTTTCATGTCAGTTGGTTTTATTTTTTTTGATTTTATTTTCAGTAAGATTAAGAAGCTCTGATGCCTCTACAGCAGTTGCAGCATTAAAAACTACCTGGAGGTACTTACCCGTTAAAGCAGATCCGATAAAGCTTCCATCTTCGATCATTTGGGGATCATCATCTCCTTCATAAAGTTCTGAAAGCAAGCTGCTGTATCCTTCCCGGGCTTTGGTTTCATCGGGGTAGCGTATGATAAGGAGGTAGGTGCGTTTTTCTTTTTTACCATATTTTGCCAGTACGGCATCACACTTATCCGAAATGTTCAGGATATTTTCGTTGGAAATGTAGTGGTATGCATTTAGCCAGATATAATGATGGAAGTAGAGAAACCCGTCCTCGTCAAGGTTTTCAGTTGGCAGCAGGTTCAGAATAGCCGGCGTTTCGCCTTCCTCCGTAATCCTGGCTTCGATTTGTTGCCCCAATTGGTGCATGGCATCTGAGATCTCCCTGTTGTTGTCATTTGCAGTGATTGCGACAAAGTATCTGCCTTTCCAAAAGATCAGGGCACCGACAAATTCCTGCGATCCCTGTCCATATTGCCGCTGGTCTTTTGTGCGGGTATGGGTGAATACCCCAAAAGCATTCTTTGCTTCCTGCATGTCGAAAACTTCAATACGTATCTCGTTATCACCCTGGGAAATTATCCTGCTGGCCACTTCCTTCATGTTATAGGAGAGGTAGAGCTCAGCTCCGCCGTCAATATAATCGTAGAGGGTTTCAGGGGTGTAGAGATGATCTGTCCGGGTATTCCCCCAACCATCGGGATTGCGGGGTAAAAGACGGAAAAGGTCCTGGCCCAGGGCAGGGGGCAGTATAGTAGCTGACATCAGAAGCAGGAGTTTAAGGTATTTGGGCATAGGATTAGTTTTCACCTCCTAAAATACAAAAGTATTTAAAGCTATGCAGTATATGTCTGTTAATGAAATGCTAAATACAGTTTTTACAGTTGGATCACCTCCCTGTTTTCTGTTTGCGCATCGACAGAAGCAATGGAGGCCATGTTTACGATGTCGCGCACAGAACTGTTGAGCTGCAGAATATGGACCGGCTTTTTCAATCCCACCATGATGGGACCGATAATTTCGGCATCCCCCAGTTCATGCATCATCTTATAAGCGATGTTCCCGGAGCTCAGGTTGGGGAAGATCATCGTATTGACTTCATGCCCAACCAGCTTTGAGAAGGGGTATTGTTCCTGCAGAAGCTTGTTATTCAGCGCCAGGTCAGCCTGCATTTCTCCATCAACGATTAATTCCGGGTAGTCCTTATGAAGGATTTCAATGGCTTCCTGAACCCTGAGCGGACTTCCTTCGCGGATCCATCCAAAGTTAGAGTAGGATACCAGGGCAATCCTGGGCTCCAGACCGAATTTTCGGACCTCATTGGCAACCAATAGGGTAGTATCGGCCAGCGTTCTGCCAGAGGGCTGGATGTTAACCGTTGAATCGGCAAAGAAGAATGGCCCGCGCTTGGTAATGATGATATACATCCCTGCAAAATGGTTCAGGCTGTTATTATACCCGACAATTTGTACGGCGGGTCGTATTACTTCTGAGTATTTGGAGGTATTGCCGGACAGGAAACCATCCGCATAGCCTGATTCTACAAGCGATATCCCGAAGTAGTTAGGGTTGCGCATCAGCTGGCGGGCTTCCTTCAATGTAAGCCCTTTCCGTTGTCTTTTATCATAAAGCTTTCCGGCGAATTCTTCAATCCTCGCCCGCTCATCTTTGGATTCCGGATCAATGATTTCCAGCCCTTCAATATTCAGTCTGTTCGTTTCAGCAATTTCACGAATTGATTTTTCTTTGCCCAGCAGAACCGGAACGGCCAATTTACCGCTTACAATAATTTGTACAGCTTTTAACACGTTATAACTATCCGCATCTCCGAGTACAATTCGTTTGGGATTGGTTTTTGCTTTTACACGTACATCGTTGATCAGTTGGTTATAAATCCCCATGCGTTTCATGAGTTCTACCTCGTAGGCATCCCAGTCGGTAATAGTCTTCCGGGCGACTCCGGTTTCCATGGCGGCTTTTGCTACGGCAGGGGCAACAACCGTTATCAATCTCGGATCCAGTGGTTTTGGAATGATGTATTCCTTGCCGAAGATGAGGTTTTTTGTCTTGTAGGCTGCGTTAACAGCTTCGGGGACATCTTTTTTTGCCAGGTCTGCCAGGGCATAAACAGCGGCCAGTTTCATCTCTTCATTAATGGCCCTGGCTTTTACATCCAGGGCGCCCCGGAAAATAAAGGGAAACCCCAGCACATTGTTGATCTGGTTGGGGTAGTCGGACCTTCCGGTGGCAAAGATCAGGTCCTTACGCGTTGACATGGCATCTTCGTAAGAAATTTCCGGGTTGGGATTAGCCATGGCAAAAACGATAGGCTCAGGGGCCATGGTCGCTAACATTTCCTTTTTAAGTACTCCCGCAACGGAAAGTCCCAGGAAAACATCAGCACCTTTTACCGCATCCGCCAGGGTTTTCCTCTGGGTATCGCGGGCAAACTGGGCTTTGTATTTATTCAGGTCGGTACGACTTGTTGAAATAACCCCTTTACTGTCTACCATCGTCACATTTTCCTTTTTGACACCTAGTGAGACGTATAATTTGGAGCATGAAATTGCCGAGGCACCGGCCCCATTAACAACAATTTTTATTTTACTGATGTCTTTTCCATTGATTTCAAGTGCATTCAGAAGACCTGCTGCTGAAATGATGGCTGTTCCGTGCTGGTCATCATGAAATACCGGTATATCCAATTCTTCTTTCAGCCTTTCTTCGATCTCAAAACATTCAGGGGCTTTGATATCTTCCAGATTTATGCCGCCGAAAGTTGGGGAGATGGCTTTTGCTGTTTTAATAAAGTCATCAACATTCTTCTGGTCCACCTCAATATCAAAAACATCAACATCTGCAAAAACCTTGAAGAGCAGGCCCTTACCTTCCATTACCGGTTTTCCTGCCAGGGCACCGATATCACCCAGGCCCAGCACAGCGGTTCCGTTGGAAAGAACGGCAACCAGGTTACTTTTGGCTGTGTATTTGTAGGCATCCTCAGGGTTTTTCTCGATTTCTTTGCAAGGTTCTGCAACCCCAGGAGAGTAAGCAAGAGAAAGATCAAACTGTGTAGTATAGGGTTTCGTGGGGATCACTTCTATTTTTCCAGGGCGTCCTGATGAGTGATATTTCAGGGCATCTTCTTTCGTAAAGCTGGCCATATCGGTAAGTTATTTTAGTTTTAGGTAAGTTACGAAAAAAGGATAGCAAAAATAATGACGGATGTTAGTATAAGGGCAAGTTACTCTTACGATGTTTATTTGGTTGTGTTGAATTGATTAGTCGATCCTTCAGGTATAGCATTGAACTAAATCCGAACTACCCCTAAACATTTAAACAAATAAACGAATAAACAAAAATTAGTACCTGTTGAGCCAGCGGTAACGGCGGGCGCTATCACCGAATTTCACAGCGAACATCAGTTCGTGTGATCCGACACTTCGGGCACTGATACTGCTGAATGAGTAGTCGAAGGCATATCCAAGGTGATATTTATCTACGCGGGCACCCGCCATAAAGACCAGTGAAGCTCCCCGTCCCTGGATAGATTCTGTGGAAATTCTTGAATAACTTCCTGTACGGTAGGATAAACCGGCCCAGTAATCCTGTTTTACATACAGGCGAAGGTTCGCGTCCAGCTGACCAACATAATTTTCGCTAAGCTTATAAAGGAAGGAGGGTTCAATATACAGGAAATCCATCAGGTCAACCCGATATCCTGCCATGGCCATGTACTGTCGCTCAAGGACAAAACCTGATCCATCCCGGTTACTGAGTTTAAGCAGGCTTTCAAAAAGATTTTGTGCAGACAGACCTGCATAGAGGTTCTTATCCGAATAGTATACTCCAAAAGCAGCATCCAGAATAAATGCATTGGGATCGGTTTGAAGCAGGAGAAGGTCCTCCTTGATCTCCGGATTTATTTTATCAAAATCTATGGCATACTGAAATCCGGTGAGCGATGCTCCGAATGACAGCTGTGAACGCCTGAGTGTCAGGTGATACCCATAGGTGAATGAAAACCCTGTTTTTCCCAGGGCACCCCTTGTATCATTAAAAATATAGGCTCCCAACCCTACACGGCCGCTACGGGACATTATTCTTCTGCGCTTGCGGATAGATTTTGATCGGGAGATGAAGCTGTTCTTAAGTAAGCGGGTTTGAGCTGAAACCGCATAGGTACTGGGTGCATCAGACAGGCCAAGCCACTGTTCTTTTACAGTAAGGTTAACGGAAGTATAGCCTTCATGGCCGGCGACAGCCGGATTCAGTAAAAAACTGTTCATCATGTATTGGCTGTACTCTGGAAATTGCTGGGAATATGACAGACTGCTCACCAGAACCAATATGAAAGCGAAGACTATAATGCGCAAATATCTCATCCCTGTACTGTGACTTTCAACAGAGTCATTACTGCTTGAAAAATTTATTGCGGTAAAGATATCCAATTTCATATACAAGCAGATAGGAACTTATCGAATAATGTGAACAGTTCCAACCAGAGGTTCTACATTAAGCATATTCAGGTTCAGAACATAATAGTATGCGTCCATGGGCAGATCCCGTCCTCCGGAAGTGCCGTCCCAGGGTTCATCCTGAACATTTGTTGTGCGGTATACCAGCCTTCCCCAATTATCAAAAACCTCGAGCTCTGCCTGTTCAAAGAAATCCATATACGGAATATTCCATATATCGTTCACACCGTCACCATCAGGCGTGATGGTATTGGGTATATCTCTGAAAAGTGCTTCCAGGTCACATGGGTACAGCAACAGGGTATCACTCATTCTGCACTGGTTGTAATCCGTGATTGTCAGGGTTACCGTATCCACTAAGAGTGAGCTGGGATACAGGTCAAGGTAACTCGAGTAGGATTCTGCACCGGAAGCAGACTGGTGCCATTCATACTGGGCAAAGTCTCCCGGAGTGAGTGTTACAGGCATGGTCTCATCGCAGAGAACTGTATCCCGGCCAATGTATACTTCGGGTAGCGGGTTTACAAGTAGTGAAATAGTATCGTAGCGGATACATCCGTATCCATCAATTACGCGGGCCCAGATCTGTTCGGTAACTGATGCAGCGTAGACATGATTGGTACTCCCATCTTGCCACAAGACCTCAAAAGGTTCATAAAAATCAGTACCCACAGATAATACCAGGGTATCCTGATCACAGATTTCCGGGAAGTCGTAACCCAGGTTTACATCGGGGGCCATAATCTCGATGGAAGCCTGGGAAGGGAAGTTATAACAACCCTGATCAGTGATTTCCAGTACTTCCATATCGATGGTCCCAGTCTGATACCCCCAGTGAATGGTTATGGTATTCGAACCCTCACCATTAATGACTTCTCCGTATTCGTGATCAAACGACCATACATACCTGGAATTGGCATAACCAGTTACGCCATATTGCTCCACACTTTCAGCACAGGCAGGCTCAAGCTGAACCTGCCCGTTGCTGAATTGTGTTAATATGGCTAGCAAAAAACCTGCTATGTATAGTCTTGTATCCAATTTGAGACGAAGATAATAATACTGTTTTAAACAGTGGTTTTTTCCAGAGTATTATTAATTCGCCCAGCCTGATTGAATGTGGTAGATAGGTCCGGTAGTCGGAGTGGGGTGAACAGTAATAGTAACTGTTTCTGCATTGGCGAAATACGTAAAAGCAGAAGGATCAGTCAAGTCACCATCCAGCGCGATAAAGTTTCCGAAACGTGAAGCCTGGTCGTTGATACTTGTTAAAGTGTAAGTATAAACAGTTGAGCTATTGTCGATTACAGTAAAACCGCCGGCTACGGAAGTGATATCATGACCTCCGGCAGCAGCTACAGCTTCAGGAACAGCAGGAGTATATTCTTCAGCTAATCCGGCAATCGTAGTTGCTTTATCAGTATCGTATAAATCTTTATCAGTTAAATCAGCATTCAGCGTCTTGATCTGGAGTGTCCAAACCAGGCGGTAGTTTTGCCAACCGTCAGAGATAGTTGCTGTTATATTTGCAGGAAGACCGGCATTACCTTCGCAAAGTGAATAACTTGCTGTACCACCGAGGGTTACGGCAGGCTGATCAACAACAATAACATCGATGGTTGTTGCAGCACCTGAACATCCACCATAGGCAGCCGGAGCATTCTCAGTTACAGTGATAGGATAAGTACCTGCAGCACCGGCAGTGATGGTGTTGTAGTTATCCTCAGCATTGTTTGTTCCAAATGTTAAGGTAGTTGAAACATCACCCCAGGTCCATGTGAAATCGTCAGTCAAGGTCCAGGTTGAGGTAGCCGCATTGTAAAGCGGGTGGTAATACGCATCGGGAGAAGCCCACACCGGAATGGTCATACCAGAAACCACATAGGTTGTTCCTTCGGCAACTCCACTTGCATAATCAGTACTGGCGCCAGGAAGTGTGGTTCCTGGATGGGTTTGTGCAAAAAGCCCCATAGAAACAAACAGCGCTGCTGTTGCAAATACAGTTCTAAAATTCATTACATTCTTCATAATTCCCTGTTTTATAATATTAAACAATTTAAAATTCAGATTTTTCCTCTTTTATAGCGTAATACACCTAATTTAGTTACGTTTTATTGAAATTAAGCATATTAATTTACATAGAAGTTAATTTTTGAGTGATAAAAATCAACAGTCTTCCTTTAAATAATTTTTTTTCATCGCCCACCCAGTTTTTTTATTGTGAAACATCATCATCGATATGGTTTACAGGGCCTGAAACCGGTGTTCTGTGAACAGTTACTGAATACGTGTCTGTTGCACTACATCCCGTCGCACCAATGGTTTCAACCACTTCAACTGAACCGGATCCGCTAAGGGTACCCTCAGGAACAAGAGCATCCCAGCTTACTGATATTTCTTCTGTACCCTGACCCGAGTCTATCGTACCTCCTGTAACGGTCCAGGCAAAGCTATTGCCGTTGGCCGCTGTTGAATAAATATAGTTGGATTCTTCACAGATATCCATTGTTCCGCTAATCGAGGGAGAAGGATCTACGTTAACTTCAATTGACCCTGTCTCAGTTACTGAACCACAACCGCCGGTCAACGTGATGGTGTAGTTGAAGGTTCCGCTTGCTGTAGGTGTTCCGGAAATGTTTACTGTATCAGCAGCCCATGAACCGGATACTCCTGTTGGCAGTCCGGTGAATGTAGCTCCTGTGGCTCCGGTAGTCGCATAGCTAATCGTATCGATGGCAGAGTTAACACAAACAGTTTGAGCATCGGTGCCAGCCCCGGAAGAACGTGTAATGGTATTATCCGGGAGGGTAACAAAGGCTTCGGATATTCCACTTGTTTGCGATCCGCAGGTTCCGCTTACAACGCAATAATAGTAAAGTGTTCCTGCAGAGGCCGATTGCGGTGTATATTGATCAGTTTGAGCTCCATTTGCCGGGCCCAGTGAACTTCCTCCCGAGGTGGCTGCAAGGGTATTACTATACCACTGGTAGGTTAACATACTTCCTGTGGCACTTACTGAAACCGGTGAAAAGGCACTTCCGATACAAACGGTCTGACCCGTTGTGGATTGGCTGTCAATGGTAGTTTCGTTCACCGTTAGTGTTACCGCATTGCTGGTAACCGTACCGCAGGTTCCTGTTACAAGGCACCTGTACTGAGCATTATCCAGCAGGCCTGTAGGGTTTGTTATTGTTAAGGATGCTGTTGTAACATTGCTATATGGACCTCCGTCACTAAGATCAGACCATGTGGCACCTCCATCGGTGGAGATTTGCCACTGATAGCTTGAAACAGTGCCCATAACACTCACGCTTAGGGTTTCGCTTCCGGTTCCTGAGCACATGTCCGGGGGAGTGGTTGGCTGGGATGAAATGATGACATTTGCTAAAACGTTTACTGTTTTCGAAGCCGGACTTGCACTGGAACATCCACCGCTGGCGTAATTTACCGTTACCGTTCTGCTACCTGTGGTTGTCCAGCGGACCACGATTGTTTCATCATCGCTACCTCCTCCGGAGGTTATGGTATAATCAGCACCTAATGATCCGGTGGTAATATTCCAATCATAGTTACTCATCCCGGATTGAGTGGTATAGGTAATGTCACTGGCCTGACAAACCGATGCTGCCACGGGTGTTGTTATGGTTGGAGTGGGTGTGTTTATCGTGACGGCAAGCGTACTGGCAGTACTTGAACCACAGAGATTATTGGCTACTACAGAGATGGTTCCGGAACCGGAAGTGCCGGATGTGACCTGGATTGATTCAGTCCCATTGCCCGAAGTAATTGTCCATCCTGAGGGTACGGTCCATGAATACGATAAAGCATCAGTCTGTGAAGAAACACTATAGCTTGTATTTATGGAGGGACATACCGTGCTCAAACCTGTTATGGTTCCCGGAGTTGCAGGTACATCGTCAAAAACACTCAGGGTGACAGTATCTGAAATTACAGGAGAACAACGATATGCCGGATGGCTCAGCAATGCCCGGTATTGATTCAGGTGATCACCGATAACAATTCCTGTCAGATTTAATGTTGCTGCATTGGCGCCGGATATATCGGTAAATGTTGTGCCTCCATCTGTGCTAAGTTGCCATTGATAGCTACCTCCCGAATTCGTTGCTGTTATTGAAAAACCAGCAGTTGTTGTTGATAGCAGGCATACCTCAACATCGATAGGCTGGACTGTGATGAGTGGGGTAACCTGAATAAAATCATCAGTTCCGTTGCCATCCAGGTCTGCCGGATCTGAGTATCCCGTCCCACTGGTAACAACACCGTTAACGTCAACAGAAACCGGTGAACTCCCAAGGATCCCATCATCATCTCCGTCAGTGAATCCTGCCTCCTGGGTGTCAAAGCAAAGATCTCCATCGCTCTCAGAATCAACAAAGTCTGGAGTGCCGTCACTATCTGTATCCGAATTGGGGAGAGGAGTACCACTGGTAATTTCTCCGGCTCCACTGCCTGAGTTTACATCATCTGCATTGTCGGACAATCCATCCCCGTCTGCATCGGTAAATCCATCTATCATTCCGTTGAAATCTGAATCGGTTCCCCCGGCTTCATAAACATCAAAAATACCGTCATTATCAGAATCCAGATCCAGCCTGTCCTGAATGCCATCGCCATCCGAATCACAATTAATATTGTACTTACAGGAGATATCATCAAGTGCAAAATCATTTCCCGATGCAATGGTGTTCAGGTTGACGATATCAAAGCTTGCTGAAGTATTGCTTCCCGAATTCCAGTTGGCCACGGCATGTACCCATTGGCAGTTTGTTGATGTGGCGTTAAATTGAGTTCCGATGTTTTCGCCGTTTACATTCCAGATTAACTGTGCAGGATTCGAGGATGTGACAGAGCTTAAGTATAAACTTAGGGTATAATCTGTATTCGGGGTCACGGAAATATTACCCGAACTCCAAACAATTTTGTTTGTGGTTGGATCGCCGTTGACAACCATCATATTTCCGGAACCCGAAGTGTGATCTCCGCAAGCAGCAAAATGAGCGTGAATTGTACTTGGATTAGTAACAATGGTATACAAACCTTCGGGCCACAGGGTATGGTCTCCGGCAGGAGCAGCATAGCCATAGGCTGATGAGAATCCGGAATTTCCGCTACTGAAATCACTGTTGGGAAATAGTTCGATGGTAGTCGTATTACAATGTGCGTTTTCGACGTTATCCGGAATACCGTCATCATCATCATCCCAGTCGTAAAGGTCAGCGACTCCGTTTCCATCTGAATCAATAAGCAGTTGGATAGTCTGAATTCCCCCAGCATAAGTAAAACCTGATAAGGAACCGGAAGAATAGGTCAGATCGGAAGTTGTGACAGGAACAACCCAAAGCGTTCTGCCCGGGGTTGCGGTCAGTGCAACATCTGTAGTGATCCAGAAATAGCCGGTAGTACCTCCCAGGATGGTTTGACTTAATCCACTAAAGGTGTGAGTTCCTGCACCAAGTGAGCCAGTGATTGTTGATCCGATCTGAGTAGCACTTACCAGGCTGTTCGTTGTGTTATAATATAACCTGAAATTTAGAATATCTGTAGCATCGTAGGTGCCGTCTGTGGTAAAGCTAATCGAGTTAATCGTTCTGTTGGTGCCGGTAATCACGTTTGTGAATTTGAAAATTCTCTGATCCGTTGATCCCTGTAACAGGCTTGTGGCGGAAACTGCGGGATGGGTCGAAGACAATAATATTCCATTGACCACTGAAATGGTTTGCTGATCACCACCATAAGCCGAACCGGATAGTATTCCTCTTTCAAATGTCAGGTCTGATGTTGTTAATGCACTGACACTGACGGTATTTCCATTCGTCGGGAATTCGGCAATGTCCACGGTGATCCAGAAATAGCCGGTAGTTCCTGCGCTGATGGTCTGTGATATCCCTGTAAATGTATGAGCTCCGGCCTGCATATCCGAAATAATATCTGAACCGGTTTTATTTGCAGTGGAAAGAGAATTTGTGGTGTTGTACCACAGTTTAAATCTGACAAGATCAGATCCGGTAGCAGTTCCGGTTGTCGAAAAAGTAACTGAGTTTAGCAGGGCGTCAGCATTCGTTATAGTCGTTGTAAATTCGTAAATCAAATGATCTACAACAGTCTGGCTGACATTTGCCGCAGCTACTGCAGGATTCGCAGAGCTTAAAGTAATCCCTGGAGAAACCTGAATGGTTAGAGTTCCCGGATCTGTTGTATTGCCTGAAGTAATCGCCATGTCATACGTCAGATCGGTAGCACTTAGAATATCGACTGAAATAGCTGCTCCGGTGGTTGCTGATGCACTTACTCCTGCAGTAATCCAAAAGTAGCTTGTATTGCCAGCCGGGGTAACTTGCGATAAACCACTGAAAGTATGAGTTCCGGTTCCCAGAGAGGTGGTGATATCGGATCCAATTTGCGTTGCGGTTCCCAGATCATTGCTTGTATTGTACCATAGCTGAAAGTGGGTAATATCGGTGGAAGCGTATGTACCACTGGTAGAAAATGTTACTGACCTGATGGTTGCATCTTCTCCAAGAGCTTCGGTTATAAATCCAGCCAGGGTGTCGGCATCATCTCCCTGGTAAAGGTCTCCGTCGCTAATCTGGTTTGGAGATGACAGGATAATGTTTCCTGGAAGGGTAATAAGTACCTGACCGTCAGCTCCATCACCGCCGGTTCTGTTGCCTGCAGTTCTGTCTCCGGCTCCTCCTCCACCTCCTCCGGGTGAAAATCCTCCTGATCCATTGCTACCGGAGCCGCCACCGTTTCCTCCCTGCCCGGCATTGGCCGGGGCAGGTCCGGCGACTGTTGTGGTCCAGGTAATTGTTCCTGACGTTCCATTGGAAGTATTTCCTGCAGATGAACCTCCGGGACCGCCTCGCCCTGTATTGCTATCTCTTCCTGTCCCTCCATTTCCACCGCTATATGCATAATCTCCAATGCAACTTGTTGAATTGCCTCCTGCACCTGCAATACCCCCAGCTCCTGAAACGGGAGGATTGCCGCCATTTCCGCCAACGGCCAGAATCGTGGAGCTGGTACCAAACCAGGTGTCGCCTCCGCTTGCTCCGGCACCCGTGGTTCCATTTCCACCTGCACCAACCGTTACAGTATAGGTATTACCAGGTATCACCGTGACATATGAACAACTATATGCTCCGCCACCACCGCCGCCTGCACCATCTCTGTTACTGGTATTTCCACCTCCGGCTCCACCGGCACCCCAGCATTCAACTTTAATTTTTGAGATTCCCACTGGTACGGTAAACGTATAGGTTCCCGCTGAAGTATAGCTTATTTGGGAGTAACTTTCCAGGGAGAGCAGGCTACATGCCAGGAGTACTAAAAGCAAAAATCCGACATAATTAAAGACGGATGAAAGTGAGGAATGTGTTTTAGAAATCCGTTGCTTTGAATTCCATGATTTCAGCGATGAATTTTGAAATGATGATTGTCGATTGACAGTCTCTATTGTATATTTCTTTATAAAACTTTTCAAACCTTGTCAGATAAATTTCATTGATATACTCTGAAAAGAATACTAAAAATTCAAGATGCCTGGTTCTTTCTTGAATTTTTACTTTTTGCCTGACCAAAATAGAGTACTTTACAGTGTAAATCCTAATCGTTTTATTAACAATTCAACTAAACAGCATTTGTTTTCAATCCACTAAAGTCAATTTCCAACGGAAGAATCAATATGATAAACCGGACCTGTCACAGGTTTTCTGTATACACTTACGGCATAGTTGTCTGATGCAGTACATCCGGTTGCGGAGATGGTTTCCACTACTTCTACTGTTCCGGGTCCGTTTAGGGTGCCAACAGGAAGGAGCATATCCCAGGTCACAGTTATTTCTTCCGTACCCTGTCCTGAGTCAATCGTGCCTCCCGTAACAGTCCAGGCAAAGCTATTGCCGCTGGCCGCAGTAGAGAAGGCATAAGCAGATCCTTCGCAGACTAAGGTGGTACCGCTGATTGAGGGAGCAGGACTGGGATTTACCAGGATGGTTCCCGTTGCATTGACGGTACCACAACCACCGGTTAATGGAATGCTATAGTTAAATGTACCGCTTGCGGTTGGCGTACCGGAGATTGTAATCACATCGGCTGCCCAGGTAGCAGACACCCCTGTTGGCAATCCGTTGACTCCTGTATCGTCTCCATCATCACTGATTCCCGTAGCGCCAGTAGTGGCATGGGTAATCGCAGTAAGGGGAGAATTTATACATAGGGTAGGTGTAGCGCTAGCCAGACCAGCAGTATTTTCCGGAGTTACGGTAAGCGACATCGGATCACTTACTGATGAACAACCGTTATTCCCGTTGGCTGTGAGCGTCAGGGTGGCACTTCCTGCGGTTGCATCATTGCTTCCCGGTGTATAGGAGGGTTGCAGGGCTGTATTATCATCAAAGGAACCATCCCCGCTTGTGCCCCATGAGAGGCTTAAATAGTTACTTGCAGTGGGAGGGGTGGTTCCTGTGCTCAGGTCAAAGGCTATTCCTTCACAGGTTTCTTCATCGGTACCTGCATCTGCAGTTGGGGGTGCATATACCGTAATGGTTGTGGTACTGCTGGTATTTGAGCAACCGTTGTTATCGGTAGCTATCACGTAGATTTCATCCTGATCCACAATCGTGCTTCGGGTATAGGTGCTTAAAGTCCCCGTCTGATCAGAGCCTCCATTCAGATAAAAATCGTAGTTAGATCCGCCACCCGCAGTAAAGATAATCTCATCACCGTCGCATAGTTCATCACCCGAACTGTTATTCGTAAGGGTTACTGTTGGTAATGCATTTACGGTAATTACTGCATCGGGATCACCCACAATACTTCCTCCTAGTGGTGTATCGTCCCGGACAGACGTCAGGGTATAGCTTGTGGTGGCTGCCGGGGTTACTGTGATGGTATGCGGACTCGTAAGGATATTACTTTCCGTATAGGTGGTTGTACCATCGGAGTATTGTACCTCCCATGGCGGGGTTCCTCCTGTCAGGGCTATGGTTATTGTTGCTGATTCACCAGCACATACCTCGGCATCACCACTGGTTACAGAAGCAGTGATCAGGGTGATGGTTTCGGTTGAGCCCAGGGTAAAATAGCTGTAGGCGTCGAAATCAATATCTGCCGTACAGGTGATGGAACCAGATGTCGATATTCCGGCAATGCTAAAGCTGGTGCCGACGATATCCCATTCTGAGCCGTCCCAGCCTAAAATCGCCAGGTCGCTCAGGTCGGTAAGGGCGTTGGCGACATCACTGGAGCCGTCCAGGGTAATTTTCAACAGACCCTGCCCGCCGGCGGGTGACTGAATCTCCCAGTACTCAGTATTGCTGAGGGTATTAACGCCGGTTTCCATAGCACTTCCAATATCGGTTGTAGGATTGCTATTGAAGTATTCTGCCGAGAATCCGGCAGTTCCGCCGCCCCAACCGTTTACATCTATCAGGTCGATGAGTCCGGCTCCACCGTTATCTCCTACTGGGTAACTGAAATCACCGCTGCTGTTCAGTACTTTGGTCAATGCTCCGTCAACATGCTGTGTAGATGTTCCTCCGGAAGGACTTATCGTTGCAGTCAGCGCAATGGTAAGATCATTGCCGTTTGTTGTTATTATTCCATCCGTCAATACCAGTTCTGAAGCGACATCCACATTCCCTGTAAGGGATACTCCATTTGGATTGTCAATCTCCAGGGTATTCAGGGTATTAGTTCCGGTGAAATTGCCTGAAATTGTCTGATTAACCGATGCTACAAACGAGATCGTACTTGAAAGGTCGGAACCTGCATCATAATTACCTCCTGACAATGCCAGGTCGCCAAGGATGTATAAATCTATATTGTTATCATTTATTACGGTTAGTGTTGCCCCTCCATCAATGAGGAGGTCCCCGTTCAGGGTAATATCGTTGCCGGGCAGACGCCTGCCAGCTGTGCCGCTGAATGTCAGGTTGTTGATCAGAGCCTGTCCCGCGAGTACATCAAGGTCGGCAGATCCGCCATACTCCAGGGTACCGCCGGCAGAGGAGAAGAATTGATCATAGATACCCGCCGGAATAACTTCTCTTTCGGTATATAAAGTACCGTTCCCGGTTACTTCACCAAAGCGGTGTCCAATGGTTGTGTAGATCTGTACTTCACCTAATATTTCAGTGGTATAGGAAGAAATATAGTTAGTTGCCAGGGTGACGGTATGCCCGCTGTTTATGGTGGTAATGGCTCCACGGGGGCCACCGGTAACGTTTGGCGTCCAGATCGTACCGGTCGACCAGTTTCCAGAATTATTCGTCTCATAGGTAGGTACCAGGTCAGGGATGGCTCCGTTAAATGAGGAACCGTCAACGCCAGCTGTATAATCCCCGCTGATCTCATCGTCACCAACACCCCCGAAATCGAAGATAAGAATCTCTGAGGTCTCATCGAATTTATCAACATCATCATACTTGTTCCATAATCCGGAACCATCATTCAGCAGACGAGCCGTAATATAATCGTAGATGTCGTAAGGAGCAGTGACTGCCACATCCGGGGGGGCATATTTCATAGTGACAGTAGCCTGGAAGCCAGACATGCCGTTTGAGCGCATGAGCCAGTGGTATTGCAGGACATTGTCCTCATCCGTAATTTCCGGATCAGGAGCTTCACTGTCTTCCTGGATACTGGGGTGCATTTCATCAGCAGCCTTAACGGTAATGCTGCCGGTGCTGTTTCCGTTTCCTGTAATATTCAGGGTCACCGGGGTGTATTTGCCTCCCGAACCAATAGGGTAGACAAAGGAGGAAGCACCCGCAGGAAGGTATTTTCTGACCCCGTAGTCGGTAAAGGAAACATTCGTCTGTATCATGTTGGACGAAGAGAAGGGGCTATCTTCTTCAATGACAGCTCCGAGAGGAAGGGTTAAAAGGTTTTTTCCGATAGAAAAAACACCATCCATGAGCTTAAGGGTATCAGTAACAGTGACATTATAACCCAGCGGAATATAAATTCCTTCACTGTTGTTGGTTGTCAGTTTTCCGAATGTTGCCACTCCCGTTAGCTCCTGTGCAAAGCTGCCGTTGAAGTAGATCCCTTCACCAGCCTGGCTCCCATGGATATGGGTGGCATCAAAATTACAGTCGCCCAGTAAGCTTACTGTGTTCGAGCTGTCGCGCAGTATACCATCCTGGAAGTCCATATCGTGTTCAACAGCAATAGCCGCAGCAGAAGCTGCAAGGTGCAATTCACTGGACGTGGTTTTAATCAGATTATAAAAAGTGGTGTTCCCCAGTAATCGTTGATTTCCGGTACCACTGAAAAAAGTAGTATTATTGTTATGCGTGAAAGTGCCTGAATTGAGAAAATCTCCTTTCATGATCAGATCCCATCCATTGGCATCAACTGTTGCTCCGGGTTCAATGATCAGATCCTCATTCAGAGTCAGTGGTACGGTTGAGAGCAGGAGCGTTGGGTTATTGGTGCCATCTACCCTGATGTTTTGTAAGGCCGGAGTGGAATAAATACTTATAATCTCACTTGCGGGTGTATTGCCATTACCTATAATGAATCCTGACCCGCTTCCCAGGTTAAGGGTCTCCGGATCAAGAAAAATGCTCGGAGCATTTAGGGTAGATTGTGCCCTGACAATGGTTATCCGGGCATCACCGACCTGGGTGAAACTACTTCCTGAATTAAGGATTTCAAAGACTCCCCTGTTGGTTGTTGGTGCATCAGTTTCACCGATAATAACAGTTGAACCGCTGTTATTTTGAGAGAAATTCAAGATTCCTTCATTGGTAAGGGTGCTTCGTCTGATCTGTGAACCTACCCGAAGGGTACCCGCCTGTATGTCAATCTCAGCATTTTCGGATGCGGTATATTCAATATAGTTGTTGGTACCCTCATTAAGTAACCACTGGCTGTTCAGGTCAACCTTCATCAGACCATCCAGGTAGATACCGGTATTTGTACCGGAAGCTCTGACGGTGGCTTCGCTAACCTGCAGACTGGCTGCAGAAGGAATAACAAAATCCTGTCCCCCGCTTGTCAGATAGATGTCGGTTCCGCTATTATCAATAAGCAGATCACCGGAAATAAGGTAGAGCGCTTTATCGTCGGAATCACCATTCGTAGGGCCGTTCAAAGTAAATTCTTCCTGGAAATTAACATCAGCTGTTGATAAGGTTTTATTTATAATCAGGCGGTTCAGGTCGATGGTATTCGATGAGGCAACACCGTCATCGTTTACCTCAGAATTACCATTTCCCAAAAAGTAAAGATCCACTGCTTTATCCCCGCTGTTTCTGAAAAAAGTAATGGAAGAACCGGAAGTTACCAGGATATCCTGATAGACATAAAGACTATGGTGGTTTGAGTAGGCACCTCCGGTGGCAACCTCCATGGAATTGGCAGAGCTACTCCCTGTCATATCAACAGATTTATTTACAGTAACCACACAAGGATTTGTGCCGTTTGGAAATTGTAATATACCTGCATTATCGAAAATGATACTGTCATTTACAACCAGGTCGTCGGCTTCGTTTAGCCTGAGGGTTTCACCATCGATATATAAATTTCGTCTGACCAGGACATCCTGGTTAGGCATTGTTTTGGCGGCGGTGCCCGAAATTTTCAGGTTTGGATATACGCTAAAAGTTGTTGGCAAGGTATAGCCGTTTCCGTAATACTCAAAAGTTGCGGTATCGTTATACATAAACTCATCATAGTCGGCGGTAGGTATGGTGTTTGAGGCAATCCGGATGGTACCTGCACCTTCAACAATATTATAGCTTAGTCCGGTATAGGTTCCGATGTTCAGTGTTCCCCCGGCTTCGACGATAAGCTTTCCGGCATCGTCGGAGTTGTTCCTGGTTAACGAAACGGTATGGCCATCCCGGATAACTGCATAATCGTAGGTTGCCGGAACAGAACCGCCAACCCAGGTAGAACCTACATTCCAGTTTCCGGTGGTAGCACTGTAGATGATATCGACATTGTTAAAACAGGCATTTTTTCCTACGGTAAAGTCTACCTGTTCGTGAAATCCGTCCAGGTCGCCTGCATCGTAGGTTAAGGTCCCGGGAGTAGTGACTCCTCCGCTTTCATCCCATATTCCATCAATCATATAGTATGCTCTGGCCCCACCGCCAAAACCGGCGTATGTGCTTGTAATCTCAAATTCTACCCCGGAAGTCGTACCTGAAAGTCCGCTGGATGTTGTTTTCCAGTAACCATCAATGGCATCACAGCCTCCAACAGGTCGGGTAGGGTGGTACAGGTTAACTGTTGCTACCGTCAGATAACCAGCAATACTTCCAACAGAAGCCGCCATATTCACATTCACATTTCCCCAGTAGCCATTCGAACCGACAGGGAAGGCAACGGTTCCTCCTGAGGAATAATTACCATCCATTTTAAGTTTTAATCCTTTGGCTCCATGATCTGCATCTGCCTCGATCATCTTTGTTGCTCCAAAACCGGAGCCATCTATAAAATTTGTATCGACAGCTAATTCATTAATGCCGATATTGATAATTCCATTGGTCATGGTAAGGAAATCCAACTCCACATCGGTTGTAATGGTGGCACCGAAGGAGTTATTAAGTTCGATATACCCGAAATTGGGAGTATACAGGGCCGAACCGGTAATAGTCTGCGCACTTCCTCCATTCATCCTGAGTCTTCCGGAAAGTGAAGGATTGTAAACAAGTTGTCCATCAGTAATTGTCAGGTCACCGGTCAGGCTAAGGGTATAACGTTCAATGGTAAACTGGCCTTCAGTGATGGTGAGGTCGTTTTGAACCTGAATGATTGAATTCGCTGCATTGGACGCTGTTTCCGTTCTTCCAGGGCATTCTGCAATGCTGACATCGTAATAAGGACTGCCAGCGTCTTTCCCGATGACAAGGTTGTAAAATTGAAGGTAGTTGGCTGTCCCGCTGTTCTCAATCTGTATGGAACTGTTCTGGTCGCCTATAAAGTAGGTAGTGTTATTATCATGGTCAAAGACACCGCCGTCTTCAATGATCAGGTCGCCGCCTATCGAAAGGTCATAGCCTTTGGTTTCAAGTTCGGTATTGGCGCCAATAGTCAGGTCGTTCAGAATGGTAAGACTGCTCTGCAGGGCAAGCTGCTGCGTGCCACCGTTGGCAGACTCCGTCAGGGTCAGGTTCCAGAATGGAGCTGTTGTGTTGATTTCAAATTCAGGTTCGGCTGCGGCATCCTCAGTGGGTAACATAACCTCGATGGTACCTCCGGTGACATTGATATTACCGTCATCGCAACCGATATCAATCCCGTTGGTGAGGGTTGTATTAATCGCG
>JAFGEO010000125.1 GCA_016931575.1 Bacteroidales bacterium
AGCCTTGGCGAAGGATGGCCTCGCCATAGACTCTGTCTTTTTCCGTAGCCTTGGCGAAGGATGGCCTCGCCATAGACTCTGTCTTTTAAAAAAAGATCATACAATAATCATTTTCTTAAAAGCCCCGCAAAGATATATTTCTTTTTAAATTCTGGCAATTTTTTTTTCCTGGCTGCATGATAAAATCAAATTCTCGTATATTTGCACGCTCCAAAAAAATGATTTTGTATATTGCCCTCTGAAAAAGTCTGTGAAAATTGCGCACATCGGGGCCCGGTACTAACAGAAAGCAAATCAGATTTTTCCAGATCGATCGCAGGGTAGATGTGTTAGTGAAAACGAGCTTTTATGAAAAAAAAATTAACCTTAGAATATACGCTTAATTCATCTCCGAAAATTCTATACCCCCGACTAAGCACACCCGGAGGTCTGTCTGAATGGTTTGCCGACGATGTTAATTTAAAACGAAATATCTACTTCTTTATCTGGGAAGGCACTGAGCAGCGCGCCGAAGTGGTCCGTAAAAAAGAAAATCATTATATCCAGTTCCGATGGCTCGACGACCCCGATGAGCCTACCTTCGAATTCCGTATCAACGTTGACGAACTAACCGGTGATGTTGCACTGGAAATTCAGGATACCATCGATGAGGAAGACGAAGATGATGTTATCGGCTTGTGGGACAGTCAGATCGCTGAGCTTAAGCATGTGCTGGGTTCGTAAGTGTATTGCATTCAAGAAATATCCTCTTTTTCAGACGTGGTATAGCGCGGCTGTACTTTTCTTTCCCAATTTTTTTACAATCTGACAACATAAGCTACTTTTGTAATCGTTCATAGTAAAAACCCTCATGAGCACAACTAAAAACTGATTAGCGTGAAGCGATTACACCTGCTCGTACTCAGATCTTTCATAGGACCTTTCATTCTGATCTTCTTCATCGTACTGTTCGTACTGCTGATGCAATTTTTATGGAAGTATATCGACGAGCTGGTAGGAAAGGGCCTCGAGTTCCATATCATCGGTGAATTGCTGCTCTATACCACTGCCAGCCTGGTTCCGCTGGCACTCCCATTATCCGTCCTGATGTCGTCACTGATGGCCTTTGGCAACCTGGGGGAATTCAATGAACTCACTGCCATGAAGGCCTCCGGGATCTCCCTCCAGAAAGTTATGATCCCCATGATCGCGATCATTGTCCTTCTCAGCATCGGGTCCTTCTATTTCTCAAATGAAGTTTTGCCCTTCACTAACCTGAAAATGAGGGCCCTGCTATACGATGTGCGAAAACAAAGACCGGATGTAAACATTATTCCCGGCACTTTTTACAACGATATTGAAGGGTACAGCCTGCGCGTGGAAGATAAGGATCCCAGCACCAACACACTCTACGGCATCCGTTTGTATGACCATACGGGAAAAAAGGGAAATACAAGTGTAACTATAGCAAAATCAGGAAAATACCGGATAATTGGTAACGACCGCTTCATGGAATTTACCCTCTTTGACGGGCATTCTTATAACGAAGTGATCGAAGAAAAGAAGGAGCGAAACAAACCTAAAACCCATCCCCACCGCTTCGATAGCTTCAAGGAACAGGTGATCAACATCGAACTTAAGGGCTTCGGACTGGAACGTACCGATGAAAAGCTTTTCAGGAACCATTACGCTCTGCTGGATATCAAGATGCTCAGACAAATGGCAGACTCTGTCGATGCAAACATTCAGTTCGGTAAGAATAACATGGTGAAGACGGTCATAAAAACGCTTTTCTTCAAAAAGAGGCATTCCAGCCTGAAGAAGGCCGCCAATGACACTGTTCCTGAGACTATAACACCCATCGCAGACAAAAAAGACCCCAGCACCTCAGAGGGGCCCGCAGTGCAGGAGTTAAAAACGAAGAAAGCGGATCAGAAACCCACTTCTGCAAGAAAATTAGAAGCTGATAAGGTGGTCCGTCCCCCGGCTTCTCAGAAACCGCATTCTGATAATGCCGGAGAAAAAGTCCCCGCTGCTTCCGAAGATCCCATAACAACCAATAAGGACCCGGCATTCTACCATAACTTGTTTGGCAAACTAACCTTAAAGGAGAAGGATAATGTACTGAGCTCCGCGGTATCCTATGCACGATCGGCCAGGACCTATATCTCAACTGCCTCTAACAGTATGGATGCCAAAACCAGTAACCTCCGAAAGTTCGAAATTGAAATACACCGGAAATACACTCTGGCCTTTGCCTGTTTTCTGTTCCTCCTGATCGGAGCCCCGCTGGGGGCCATCATCCGGAAAGGGGGACTGGGAATCCCTGTGGTGCTCTCAGCCCTGCTGTTCATCTTCTATTACATCGTTTCGCTGGCCGGCGAGAAGGTGGTCCGGGAAAGTTTCCTGCCCGCCTACCAGGGAATGTGGGCTCCCTCAGCCATCTACCTGATCACGGGATTCTTCCTGAGCTACAAGGCCGCTACGGATGCTGCCATCCTGAATCTGGAAACCTATACAAACCTCCTGAGAAAATATCTGGGCATCCGCAGAACAGTGCTCCTGGATAAACTCGATGTCGGAAAAACCCGGGTCGCCGCTGTTCCTATCAAGCATGATAAGATCATTTCTGCTCTTGGATCCTTCAGGGAGACCATTTCCGATAATATTCACAGTGTATCAACACGCCTGAAGTTCTCAGGTTTCCTGATCACGCTGGCCGGATTTCGCGAAAGTACCAACATCATCCTCTTTGAACGCCTCTATAAAAACATTATCGCAAGCATCTGTAGCTCTGACCTGGCCAGTGACAAAGCCATTATGAACAAGTTGTACGAGTTTCCGAATTTCAGGTACCGCCGGTACCTCGACCTGAAATGGATACTGTATATCAGGCTTGTCCTGCTTCTGATTCCTCCTTTCACCCTCATCATTATGATTCGTCAGTATGTCCGCCTCATGAATCTGAAAGGCCGGCTGATATTCATCCAGCAGCTCACCACGGACCTGATCCGCCTGCTGCAGAAACACGATATCCTGGACAGCTAATACCTGATATGAAAATTCTTCAGCTCTGCAATAAGGTCCCCTATCCCTCCCTCGACGGCGGTGCAATTGCCATGCTGAATATGGCCCTGTCACTTGCCGGCAGCGGGAACGAGCTTACCGTTCTGGCGATGAATACACAGAAACACCGGGCCAGCTCAGACAATATCCCGGAAAATCTTAGTACTGCAATCCGTTTTATTTATGTTGATGTCGACACACAGATAAACCCGCTGAAACTGGTTTCCAATCTTCTTTTCTCCTCCCAACCATACAATGCCGTCCGGTTCCTTTCAGACAGTTTTGCCTCACGCCTCAAAGGCCTTCTGAAAACCGAAAGCTTCGACCTGGTGCAACTCGAGGGCCTTTATCTGTGCCCGTATGTTCACCTTATCCGGGAATTTCATTCAGGGAAAATCGCGTACCGGGCTCATAACATCGAAAGTGATATCTGGACAGGGAGAATGCAGGCCGAATCCCATCCCCTGAAAAAAATCTACCTGAAGATCATCAGCCGTCGCATGCTTCGCTATGAGAAAAAATTTATCGATCAGTACGACATCCTGCTCCCCATCACCGCCCCGGACCATGAGAAATTCATGGCCATGGGCAACACCCGGCCTGCCCACGTTGCCTACACCGGTATTCCTGAGAATGCCCTGCATGCCCCGGAAAAAATCCGGCCACCGGTAAGCCTCTTTACGATCGGTGCACTGGACTGGGTGCCGAACCAGGAAGGGATACGCTGGTTCATCGAAGAGATCTGGCCCCTTCTGACACCTGAATTCCCAGATCTCAGCCTGCACATCGCCGGCCGAAATGCCCCTGAATGGTTCAGAAAATCCTGCAATATCCCCGGAATAGTATTTCATGGAGAGGTTCCCGATGCCCACCGGTTTATGGATGATCACGACATCATGATTGTACCCCTCTTCACCGGAAGCGGTTTGCGAATTAAAATTGTCGAAGCCATGGCGCGCTCACGTGCCATCCTGACTACCCCAACCGGTGCGAAAGGGCTGCCGTCACTTAGCGGAAAGGAACTTCTGATCGGGCATCAGGCAGCAGACTGGGCTGCTACTATCCGTTCCCTCTTAAGCGATCACGAAATGTATGCCGGAATATGCCGGGAAGCCTTTGAGTATGCAAAAGAAAACTTCGGCGACAAGGCCATCATTGCAAAACTTTTATACTTTTATAGGCAACAGAAAATATGCTAGTTGTACTGTTTTGGATATTGCTGAGTATTATTCTGTATGCCTATCCCGGGTATGCAGTGCTTATTTTGCTATTGAGTGGTATCAAATCACTTTTGTGCCCCCGGAATGCTTCGGATGAAGAACCTTTCCTCCCGGATGTTACCCTGCTTATTGCTGCCTGGAATGAAAAAGAGCTGATCGAAAGCAAGATGGAGAATACCCGGAACCTGGATTATCCTAAGGAGAAACTCAGGATCGTCTGGATTACCGACGGATCGGACGATGGAACCCCGGAAATCCTGGCCTCATATCCGGATGTAAAGGTTCTGCACGAGCCGGAACGAAAAGGCAAAACCGCCGCTGTTAACCGGGCCATGCCCCAGATCGGAACACCCTATGTGGTGTTATGCGATGCCAACACGATGCTGGATCCGAAAGCCATTACGTACCTGATGGCTGGCTTCCGGGATGAACGGACAGGTTGTGTGGCAGGGGAGAAGCGCATTGCTAAAAGCAATGCCGATATGGCAACCGGAGCAGGTGAAGGTGCCTACTGGAAATATGAGTCATGGATAAAAAGGCTGGAATCCGAGCTTTATTCCACGGTTGGTGCCGCCGGTGAACTGTATGCCCTGCGCACTGAGCTCTATGAAGTAGTCAACCCGGACAGCATCATCGATGATTTCGTAATATCCATGAGCATTGCGCAAAGAGGCTTCAAAATCGCCTATGAACCTCGTGCCTTTGCCCTCGAAAAGCCTTCCGCCAGCATTAAAGATGAGCTGACGCGCAAGGTACGCATTGCCTCCGGGGGCTTTCAAACGCTCTTTCGATACCCATCACTCCTGAATGTCTTCAGGCATGGGCTCCTCAGTTTTGAATACTTCTCGCATAAGGTAATCCGCTGGATACTGGTACCCTTTGCCATGCCCCTCATCTTTATCCTGAATTTTTTCATCTGCATGAACCAGATGGGACTCGAAAGCTTTTACCTTATATTCCTCTGCCTGCAGCTGGGATTTTATCTTTTCGTAGCCCTTGGAGCGGTTATCTCCGAAAAAAGTACCCGGCTGAAATTCCTGTTCCTGCCTTATTACCTTGCCATCATGAATTATGCTCAGATAGCTGGTTTGGTGCGCTATCTGAGAAGAAAACACTCCGTTGTCTGGGAGAAGGCTAAACGGGCCTGAACAGACTTTGGTTTTAAAGCATGACATATTTCTTGGTTAATTTGAAGAACAAATTCTACTTTTGCCAAACCAATGATCATTGGTAAAATAAAAATCCATGACGGAAAACACAGAAGAAAAATACAACTTGAATACGGTTGAGGAGGCCATCCGGGAAATCCGGGATGGAAAAATCATTATTGTTGTTGATGATGAAGATCGGGAAAACGAAGGAGACTTTATTTGCGCTGCGGAGCTTATAACTCCTGAAATCGTGAATTTCATGGCCATGTATGGCCGGGGACTGATTTGTGTCCCGCTGCCTGAGGAACGTTGCGATGTCCTGGAACTTGAAAACATGGTCCCGGTAAATACCTCCCTGCATGCAACCGCTTTCACTGTATCAGTAGACCTGCTGGGACACGGATGCACAACCGGAATTTCAGCCAGCGACCGGTCAAAAACCATAAAAGCACTTATTGATCCGGAAACCCGCTCAGAGGACCTTGGCCGCCCGGGGCATATATTCCCGCTTAGGGCTAAAAACAAAGGGGTCCTCCGCCGTGCAGGACATACCGAGGCTGCTGTCGACCTTGCCAGGCTGGCCGGGCTGAAAGCTGGTGGGGTACTGGTGGAGATCATGAATGAAGACGGTACCATGGCCAGACTCCCTGAATTGATGGTGATAGCAAAAACTCATAAGCTGAAAATTATCAGTATAAAGAGCCTGATTGCCTACCAGTTGAAAAGGGATACCCTGATCGAACGGGGTGAAAGGGTAAAACTCCCTACTGAATTCGGTAATTTTGAGTTGATCCCTTTTGTTCAGATATCAAACGGACTGGAGCATGTGGCCCTGATTAAAGGAAAATGGACCAAGGACGATCCCGTGCTGGTCCGTGTACATTCCTCCTGCCTTACCGGGGATATTTTCCACTCATACCGCTGCGACTGCGGGCCCCAGCTCCATGAGGCGATGCGCAGAATCGAACTGGCCGGGTGCGGTGCCATCGTGTACCTAAACCAGGAAGGACGTGGCATCGGGCTCTTCAATAAGATTAAAGCCTACAAGCTGCAGGAACAGGGCCGGGATACCGTTGAGGCTAACCTCGACCTGGGATTTGAAGATGATGAGCGCGATTACGGAATAGGCGCCAGCATCCTGAGGGAGCTCGGCCTGGGCAAGATTCGCCTGCTGACCAATAATCCTGTAAAACGGGCAGGTCTGGAAGGCTATGGACTCACAGTTGTTGAAAATATCCCCATCGAGATCGAACCCAATGAACACAACCAGTTCTACCTCGAAACCAAACGCAATAAAATGGGACACTTCCTCGAACTTGTTGTAGAGGATAAAAAGTCAAAGAAGAAATAAGCCGCTAAATTGCTCATGCCACACCACCTGCGAATCGTATTTATGGGCACCCCCGACTTTGCTGTTGCCTCGCTGAAAAAGCTTTTGGAGGAGGAGTACCCTGTGGTTGGCGTAATCACCGCACCTGATAAGCCAGCAGGAAGAGGAAAAAAATTGCTGTCATCACCAGTGAAAAAGTTTGCCATGGAAAGAGGCATTCAAAACATCCTTCAACCTGCAAACCTGAAAGATCCCGGGTTCCTCGCTGAACTGAAATCCCTGAACGCCGACCTGCAGGTTGTTGTGGCTTTCCGGATGCTCCCGGAGGCGGTCTGGTCCATGCCTCCGCGCGGAACGATCAACCTCCATGCTTCCCTCCTCCCCGATTACCGGGGGGCAGCACCCATCAACTGGGCAATCATCAACGGAGAAAAGGAAACCGGGGTAAGCACCTTTTTTATTGAGAAGGAAATCGATACCGGTAAAATCCTTTTCCAGGATACCGTATCCATCCCTGCGACAATGGATGCGGGCGAGCTGCACGACACCCTGATGATCCTCGGGGCCGAACTGCTGGACAAAACCCTGAGCGCAATCGAGGGAGGTACATACTCCTCCGTTCCGCAATCGGTTATGTTAAATACCCGAAAGGAATGGAATGCCGCACCCAAAATTTTCCGTGAGGACTGCCAAATCGACTGGAAAAAACCGGTTCCGGATATCTATAATTTTATCCGGGGACTCAGCCCCTACCCGGCCGCCTATACCTATATTTCGGACGGCGAAAAGGATGTACTGATGAAAATATTCCGAAGCACAGTGCTGGAAGGTAACCCCAGTACAACACCCATGCTTGAAACGGACGGAAAGACCTATATCCGGATTGCACACCCAGACGGCATCCTGAATATCCTGGAGCTCCAGCTGGAGGGAAGAAAACGTATGAAAACCGACGAATTCCTGCGGGGCTTCAAGGAAATGGGATCATATACGCTTGCAGAATAACCTGGTTTCTGGCCGAATTTCACATTCCGGATGCATATTCGTATCTTTGGGTTCTGAATTTAAGTATTTCAACAGACCGGACCATGAAAAAATTTTTACCCCTGGCGCTTGCGTTGATCTTAGTCGGCTTGCTCCTGATCCTGACAAAGCCTTCAGAAAAAAATTTTGATGCCTATATCAAGGCCCGGGCCGAGACTAAAATCCATGCCACGGACACTATTTTTCAGCACTACGACAACTACATCCTCACCAGCGTATTGAAAACCAGGAAGTACAACAACAAATTTTTCTTCTCAACAGTAACCCTATATCCCGAACACCTGTATAACCCTAAAACCAATGAGCCCCTGAACCCTGAATATGAATACATTGGTATCTTTGGGACCTGGTTTGGAAAGACAGATATTTTTGATTTTCAAAAGAAATAAAACTAACTTCGGATATTGTGATTTTAAAGACTAGCCGTTTCAGCCTGATTATCCTTGCAGGGATACTCTTATACTCCTGTCACCCTGTTGTTATGAGCTCGTTCAGCTCGCCGCGTGATAAACGTGTTCCGGTAGGTGAAATTCTTGTTATCGGGCTAAACCATACAGCAGACCTATCCTTAAGTAAAATAGGGGATATTGAGTTTAAGAGCTCGGAGACAAATATAGGGTGTAGCTACGAAGATGCCGTTCACCAATTTAAGCGCGTGGCAGCCAGAAATGGGGGCAACGTTATCAAGATTACCAATATTGAGGAACTGAACTCGTTTTTTGAAGCCTGCCTTAGCGTAAAAGCTGAAATCTACTATGTACAGGACCTGGCTGCATTTAAAGCTTCATCGCATTCCTCTGACCGAAAATCAGGTGACCGGGAAACTGAAACGGGTGAAGCCTATCTCTACTTTTATCGTTCTCCCATTGCCATGGATGACATGATGGAATTCGACATCTACCTCGACAAGGAATTCCTGTGCACTTCGAAACCGAACTGGGGAAAGAAAGTAGTGGTAACACAAACCGGGCAACATGTATTGTGGACCAAAACAGAAAATCGTTCCAGTATGCCTATTACCATTCGCGATGGAGAGAGTTACTACATTAGCTGTTCCATCGTAATGAGCCTGAGAAATACAAGGCCTGTACTTAAACTTGAAGATAAATCAGTTGGCGAATCGGCATACACCAAAATTGTGGGACTTATCCTGACTTATGTCGGCAAGACTTCAGCTGCCCTCTGAAATTTCACTTCTTCATCCGAATTTCTTGCTTTACTTATTTGCACCTGGGCAGGGTTTCAGAGTGAAAATATTAATGAAAAAGGCTGTCTCAACCTGCTAAGACAGCCCTCCTTAAAACCAGACAGGAATCATCAGGTAAATTGATGCAGGGTAGCAGAATTAATTTTTTCTATCAGGTGCCTTGGAACTACAGGCTTTCGCAGAAATGCCAGGGCTCCCAGCTCCATACATTCTCTTTCCCGTCCGGGATCATGACTGGAAGCTCTGACCGGATGTTTGATTTTTGACTTCCCGGAGGAGCCATTGCCCCCGTGTGACAGCAGTCCTTTTGATATGGAAACCTTATCTATTTTGAAAAAGCTTACAACTTCTTTAAGCTGTTCTGCCTGACTGGCCAACTCCTCAGCACTGGTTGCCATTTCCTCGCTGGAAGCAGCATTCTGCTGGGTAAGGGTATTTAACTGCTGTATGGCATTGTTTACCTGACCTGCCCCGTTTGCCTGTTCAGAACTTGCAGCAGCGATTTCCTGCACCAGACGGGTGGTCTTTTCAATTTCCGGAAGCATTTGTGCCAGCTTCGTACCTGCCTCCTCACTAAGCTTCAGACCCTCCTGGGTAAGAATTACTATTTCTTCCGCAGCTACTTTACTCCTTTCAGCCAGCTTTCTGACTTCCGCAGCAACAACGGCAAATCCTTTTCCATGCTCCCCGGCACGGGCTGCCTCGACTGCCGCATTCAATGCCAGAATATTTGTCTGGAAAGCAATCTCATTAATGATGTTAATCTTCTCGGCAATCTGTTTATTAGCATATACTACCTGTTGCGACCGTTCATTGACTTCAGCAATGCCCTGTTCGGCATTTGCGGAGATGCTTCGTGTTTCCTGCGAATTTTCATTGTTCTGGTCTATATTGGCAGATATCTGCTCCATGGTAGATGAAATTTCCTCAACTGAAGATGCCTGCTCATTTGCCCCCTGCGATAACTGCTGGGAAGAGGAGCTGACCTGGACACTTGCATCTACGATGTTTTCTGCGCCGGCTGAAACCGTGCCGCAAACCTCCCGAAGTCGTAACCTCATTTCTTCCAGCGCTGATGCCAGTTGTCCAATCTCATCTTTTTGCTGAATAAAAAGTGCCGTTGTCAGGTCTCCCTCAGAGATCTTCCTCGTGAAGGCAAGTCCAAGTTTCACGGGGGTTACAATCTGCCTTGAAATTACCATAGAGGCAACAACAGCAGCAATTACGACAAATAAGCCAAGTAAAATCACCATGCGACGTGTTAAGGTAGCCCTGGAAAGCATTCGTTGATCCGTGAGTATATATTTTTTTGAATCGTCCGCCATTTTTGTCAGCAAACTACCTACCTCATCCAGGTATTTCATGGTTTCGGAATGATAGATCTCATTTGCCTTATCCATACCAATAAGCTTCCTGTCATTCCAGGCGATTAGTTTATCCAGGTCCGCAAGGACTGCATAGGTTGATGGCTCAATGCTTGTACTAAAAACATTCTGCCCCGAAGCAATGTTTCCGCTGCGGTATAAGTTTTCCATGGTTTGAACCTCTTCATGCAACCTGTTATGGGGTGATTCAATTGCCGTACAATAATCGTCAAATTCCTTGTCAGTCATCCGCCGCTGAACTACCTCATCCGAATAAAGCCACTTCCCGAGATTACATTGATGTGGATCCTTAATCACATTAATGCTGCTGGTTTGCCGCCTGGCTAGGACAACATCCTTTACCTTATCCATAAACACAAGATGATCCACTTTTGCCCCCCTCAGTTGGTTACTGAGTTCCCGGTCACCCTGCTCAAATACTTCGCCAATCCTGGCAGCTGAGCCATGCAGGTGCTTATGGGGTTCTTCAATGGCGTTCAGGGTGGGCCTCAACTGGGGAGCAAGTCGTTCTGCATCCTTTTTCCCTTCACCGTAGTACCATTTACCAAATGCACATTGAGTATGATCAAGCTGCACATTAAGTTCCGTGACATCCTTATCCGTTAAGAGGGCATTAACCTGCCGGGCCCACTCCAAATGCTGTACGTGCTTTTGCTCTATATTTGTCCGGAGTTTGTTTCCATCAATAACCTCCTCCGAATCTTTTACAATGCTCCCTATACCTATGATAGACCACAGAATAATAAAACTCACTAGAATAATGATCCCTCCAAATCCGACCATTAACTTACGCGATAATTTTAAGTCTTTCCATTTCATGATTAATTGGTTAAAGTGAATATTAATACCAGTAAGTTAGGTGGATTTGATGAGGGACACTATGGTTTAAAGAAGTAAGAAGGGATGTATGAGCCAGGATTTTACGCTGTCAGGACAGGTAAAATTATGTACTTTCAGTAGTAATAATACATACCCTCCTTATGTTATATGATGGATAAATTGAAAAAAAAGACTATCTTAGAAAAAGAGTCATAACCAGTTATAAGGCAATATTATGCAGGCTATTGAAACAGGTATCTCCTGCACTGCATGCGAGCACCATTGTGTAGGAAGCCAGTCTTTCAACAAGGAAGAAATTGAACTCCTCGATCCAAATAAACGGTGTGTTCATTTCTCAGCAGGTGAAATTATTCTTAAGCAGGGCAGTCTGCTGGACTATATATATTATCTGAGTGAAGGATTGGTTAAGGTCCTGATTGAAACAGACCAGAACAGGAACATCATCCTTGAAATTGCCGGTCCCGGGCAATACCTGGGTCTGAATTCCAGCCAAATTTTAACGGATTCACCCGTTTCATTTATTGCGCTTACCGATTGTGGTATTTGCCAGATACGAAAACCTTACCTGATGCAGGTAATACAGAAAAACGAAACGCTGAATAGGATGCTGGCAGAGAGCAATGGCACGAATTACAGATTCCTTTACAGCAAACTTGCGCTTTTCGGTTCAAAGAACAATCATGGTCGTTTGGCGCACACCCTCCTCTACCTGGACGATCCGGATTTCAGGAGCAAGGATATTTACTCCGTGATTACGCGAAAAGATATTGCTGAACTTTCCGCTATGTCAATCGAAAGCATGAACAAAATCATGAAAGAATTCAGGGAAGACCTGCTGATTGAAGTAGATGATAAAAGAATCCGGGTTGTCCGCCCTGACCTGCTGAAGCGTATCTGTCGTGCGGGTTAGCTCCTTAATTCATCATGAATCGGGTAACTTTATTTGTCCGCATCAAAATCAATAATGATTTCTTCCCGGGGTTCTTCCCTTATTTCCAACTTTGGAAATACCATTCGCTCTCTTTTCCCCTTTATCCTCCCCCGAAGCAGGAGCACCTGACCAGGCTTAAGCACCGCATCAGGTTCAAGCATGTTCCTCAGTGCAAGTTTCTCCAGCTTAACAGCATACTTCTGGGAAATATCCCGGAGGGTCTCACCCTCTTTGACACTATGGCTGTCATGATCAATATCCGCTTTATTGCGCTTGGGCTGCAGATACACTATGTCCCCTTCTCCAAAGACTTTGTCAGCAGGCATATCATTATATTTCGGCAACTGCCATTCAAAAAGGTCAAGTTCTTCGCTCAGGTTGTAAAAACGGTCCCCTTCCCGTGCAAGAACATATTTCACCCGGTTGTTGTAATGCACCTTGCGGCCTCCCGCATACTCCGTATCGGCATAATCCGACCGGCGATGGGCCTTCCCTCCTGTCTTTGCAAGTACCTGCCTGTCATACTTATAGAGTTCATTCTCTTCAATGATGTGGATCAATCGGTCGGCATAGGTAGGACTGGTTGCATATCCTGCTTTCTTTAATCCTTTTGCCCAGGCCTTGTAATCATCCGGCTTTAAGGTAAAAAGATCCGCATAGCGGCTCCTGCCAACCAGGAAATCAGAATGGTCCCGAAAGGAATGTTCTACCGATTTATACTTTCTGAAACATTCGTTTTTTTCATCATCATCCTCACGCATGGTCTTGCCGTTCCAGTCATGACATTTAATTCCAAAATGGTTGTTCCCTTTAGTGGCCAGCCGGCTGTTGCCATCACCCGACTCCAGTATCCCCTGAGCAAGGGTAATACTCGCAGGTATATTCGTACGCTCCATCTCCTTCATCGCAAGCTCCTTGTATGTATCGATATACTCCTCGCGGGTAATCTTACGCTGTTTCTGACCCAGTAGAACGGCCGGAACCAAAACAAGAAGCAGCAGTAACCTGTATCTCATATCCTTTATATTGATCGTTTCACAAAAATAACCGCGGGGAACATGGGGTTCGTATTTCAGCACCGCGTTTTTTGAACATTAGCCCTGAACTTTTTAAAAAGACCTGAAATATTTTTATTATGAACATATGTTCTTTATATTTGCGTCAGATTTTTAATTATGGCACGACCCAGGCAAACAAGTATCGTTCAGATCCCTCCGCGGGTGAAGGGTTTTATACCTTTCGCTTATTATGGTAAGGTGCGTGAACCAATTAAGCTAAATCTGGAGGAATACGAGGCGATCCGGCTGCTGGACTATGAGGACCTCTCCCAGACTCAGGCTGCCGAATTCATGGATATTTCCAGGCCTACGTTAACAAGGATCTATGACAGGGCCCGTAAGAAGATGGCCCTTGTCCTCACAGAGGCACACCAGCTGCTGATTGAAGGAGGCAAGGCCTTACTTGAGGGAGAATGGTATGAATGCAGCAAGTGCCGGTGCAGATTTAACAATCCGCAAAGCAAACCTGTCGCTGCATGCATCGTTTGTGATAATCCGGATGTCACCCGCCTAAATAGTTGTATGCAATGAGAATAGCCATCCCTGTAAGAGAAGCTGCTGAAGACAGCGGGCTTTCTCTGAAATTTTCCCGAAGCCCCTGGTTTCTTATTATCGACAGGGAAAAAAACACTCGGGAAACCATAAGGAACCCGTATGCTGAGGAAAAAGTAATGGCCGGATCCCGTATTTTTAACATGCTGATTAACGAAATGAAAGTGGATACCTTTATGGCTTTCGAACTGGGATTGAAAGTCCAGCAGATGGCCGTGAAAAATAAAATTCAGCTGATCATAACCGATAACACAGAGCTGAACCTGAAGGATAAGCTACTGAAACACTAAAAGATAATCTCAGGTTTCTAAAAAATAACAGGCAATTCTATGGCACACCTGAATTATAAAGGCCCTGAGGAAAAAGGCCCTAAAACTGGCAGAATGCTGGGGAAATGTAAAAAAACAAAAGAGGAAGGGGAGCGCTCCCCGAACTATGAGCTGGGAAAAGGTATGGGCCGGCATCGTAAAGGTGAATGCAGCTCTGCTGCCGGCAACAGAAACCAGGCAGGAGGCTACCCGAAATGAAACTTTCAGTCCTGACCGATAATGTCCCGGCCCATGCAGGTTTTGAGTCGGAACACGGCCTTTCCTGGTATATTGATTCCGGGAGCATACGCATCCTTTTCGATACAGGACAGAGTGGAATTTTTGTGAATAATGCCGCAAAAATGGGCATCGATCTGTCAAGGGTCGATTTCCTGGTGATCAGCCATGGACATTACGATCATACAGGCGGTATCAGGCAATTCCTTCAAATAAATGATCATGCCGGGATCATCATTAAAAAATCAGCCTTGCTTAAAAAATAAACTTCTGCCTCAGTTAGAATATGGTTTCGCAGGCAATATTTACGAATGACTATAAAATATTATCTTATGAAAATAGCAATTCCTACACGGAATCAACAGGTTGACGAACACTTTGGGCATTGTGACCATTATACGATCTACAGCATTTCTGATAGCCTGAGGATCGAAAGTGAAGAGGTTTTCCAGGCCCCTCAGGGCTGTGGATGTAAGTCAAACATTGCCGGTATTCTCAAAGAAAAGGGAGTCGGAACTATGCTGGCCGGAAACATGGGCATGGGTGCCCTCCAGAAAATTCAGCAGTCTGGCATGAAAGTCGTCCGCGGATGCGAAGGTAATGTCAGGGATATTGCAGAATTGTACCTGAAAGGCAGCCTTACAGATTCAGGGGATACCTGCAACCACCACGGTGAAGACGGGCACCAGTGTGAACATTAGCCCAGCCTTAAACTCAGCAACCGGCTGAGTATTTTGGGAAAAGATTGAAAAGGGTGTCATTGCTACCGGAGGGAAGCCATCTGAATATGGCTTTATTCTTAGTTGATAAGGGCTATCTGCCATGTTGGCCGGTATTCTTGTTGTATGTAGGTGCAACTATCAGGAGATTGCTTCGCTGGCACTCGCCATGACAGCGACTCCGAATAGCTCTATGAAGTCCCGGGCATTAGCCATAAACAGTTCAATAAGCATATTACCCTTCAATTCCAAGCTGTTCAACAAAATAATCCCAGAGCTTATCACCTGACGGGGGTCTGGCGGTAATCCGGACCAGTTCTTTGCTAACAGGGTGCTCGAAACTGATTTCCCTGGCATGTAATGAAATCCCACCATCCGGATTCGAACGGGAATACCCGTACTTCAGGTCACCTTTGATCTGACAGCCCATAGTGGCCAGCTGGGCCCGGATCTGATGGTGGCGCCCGGTCAGAAGTTTCACACTGAGCAGGTAGTATCGGTCCGATTGCCCCAGGAGCTCATAGCTCAGTTCCGAGCGTTTGGAATCCGGCTTCGGATCGGGGTAACAATAGGATTTGTTCTGCCGTTCATTCTTTACCATATAATGAACAAGGGTATCTTTGTCCTTTGGCGGCTTGTTGGCTACCAGGGCCCAATAGGTCTTATCCACCTGCCCGTCACGAAACATGGCATTCATGCGGGACAGGGCCTTGCTGGTGCGGGTGAAGAGCACTACGCCGCTAACCGGCCGGTCCAGCCGGTGTGTAACGCCCAGGTAAACATTTCCCGGCTTATTATACTTCTCTCTGATATAAGCCCGTAAGCGGTCATCCAGTGCCTTGTCGCCGGTTTTATCCTTCTGGACAAGGTCGTGATTTCCCTTATTGATGGCAATCAGGTGATTATCTTCAAATAGTATTTGCAATGGTTCCTCCATGTTCAGCCTGGCTCCTCTTAACGCCAAATGTACGAGTTATTCCATAAAAAAAATCACTTCTTAGGGGAGACACTTAAATAAATTGTATATTGTATTTTGTATAACATTATTCTTTTTCGAAGTCAGTCTGACTACCCGGCCTATGAAAAGAAGTTCACCACTTACCGCTGTTCAGATCACCCCGACAGACACGTCGCGAATACAATTCCTTATCCCTAACTAAAAAATATCAAACAATGAGAAGAATACACTCTTTGAAGAGGAGTTCCCTGATCTATCTGATGGCTCTTACGGCTTTCGGACTGCTGGTCAGTACGCTTCTTCATGCAGAAGGGAATGCCGAAAATCTTTTGCAGAATAAAATCACCGGTACGGTTACCGATGAAGATACTTCAGAGCCCCTGCCGGGGGTATCGGTGGTCATCAAAGGTACGCTTCAGGGTGTCATCACCGACCTGGATGGCCGCTTCACCATCGATGCAGGAAGTGAGGATGTCCTGGTTTTCAGCTTCATCGGCTATGCCACACAGGAAATAACCGTCGGTAACAGCACTACCCTTAATGTACTGTTGTCACAGTCCGCCATCGATATGGACGAGGTGGTGTTTGTCGGTTTCGGGACGATGAAGAAAAGTGACCTGACCGGTGCCATAACTTCTGTTTCAGAGGAATCCCTGAAAACTCATCCGGTAACCAGTATCGACCAGGCTCTTCAGGGAAGGGCTGCCGGAGTAACGGTCCAGCAGAGCTCAGGATCCCCGGCCGGTGGTGTTTCGGTATTGATCCGGGGTGCCAGCTCCATCAATGCATCCAGCCAGCCGCTCTATGTGGTGGATGGAGTCATCATTAATAATTCTTCAACGGGAGGCCTTGCCAGCATGGACGGAGGTCAGGGTGGCCAGAACTCGAACCCGTTGGCTATTCTTAACCCCGATGATATTGCGTCCATTGAAATCCTGAAGGATGCTTCAGCAACAGCCATCTATGGAACCCGGGGATCAAACGGGGTTATTGCCATAACTACGAAACTGGGACAATCCGGAAAAAGCATCATGGAATTCAATGCATCCTACGGCTTCCAGAAATTACCTAAAAAACTGGATGTCCTGAATTCCTTGGAGTACAGAAGGTTCCGCCTGCTTCAGCATATTAACAACTTAAACAGCGGTGATGATGAATACCCTCTGTACATCAATCAACTGGATATCGAAGACGACCAGATCCCCTTCACTACCCTGGATCCCGACTCCATTGATGTCAATACCGACTGGCAGGACGAAGTCTACCAGGTAGCCCCCATGCAAAACTACCACCTGTTAGTGGGCGGTGGAAATGACAAACTGAATTATAAAATTTCCGCTGGCTTTGCTAAACGGGATGGAATCCTGATAGGGTCCTCTTTTGAGCGCCTTTCTTTAAGCTCCCGTACCGAATCGCAGGTTACAGACTGGTTTCAACTGGGTACTAATATCCTCTATGGCTATACGGTCGAGGATATGACGTTTAATGATGCATATTACGGAGGTGGAATGGTGGAACGCGCCCTGCAGCAGCGCCCCGATATGCGCGTGCGGGATGAGAATGGCAACTTTGTCGGTCCCGACCCCGATATGGAAGAAGCCCCCGACAACCCTATCGCTGCTGAACTCGAAAAGCAAAATGATAATGTGGTTTCCCGAATTGTGGGAAATGTGAATGGAAAGATTACCTTCTTTAAGGGCCTTGATTTTCGGTCCGTCTTTGGTACCGATATCTCCAATTCCAGAACTACCTTGTTTAACCCGTCGGTTGACAGGGGTGCTATCTATATTGAAGACGCCAGGATGAGGGAATCCATTCAGCAAAACCTAAGCTGGTCCTGGGATAACTTCATGACCTTTAACCATCAGTTTGGCAATCATGGGGTAACGGCTATGGCAGGTGTCAGCTGGAGCTATGTTAAATGGGACCAGTTCTCTGCCTATCGCGACATATTTCCGAACAACGATGCCCGGAACCTGAACCTGGGTTCCACAGCCAATATGGTGAATGGCGCCTATGCAGGCGATATTGCCAGAATGGAAAGCTTTGGCCGGGCTATCTACAATTATAAGGATTACCTTACCGTAACCAGCACGGCTTCCGTTCAGGCAAGTTCCAAGTTTGCCGAGGGAAGTAAAATTGGTGTTTTCCCTTCTGTAGCGCTGGCATGGAAAATCTCCAACCACGACTTCATGCAAAACATTCCGGCGATTAATTTTGCCAAACTCCGACTGGGATACGGCCAGGCTGGAAATGACAACCTGGATGTATATCAGTACCTTGCCCGTCTCACCCAGGTGGAGGTAACCCTGAACAACCAGGTATATCCGGCCTTTGAACCCGATGGGAAAGATAACCCTTTCCTCCAGTGGGAAAAGGTAATTTCATATAATGCCGGTTTTGACCTGCATATGCTGAAAAGCCGTATCCAGCTGAATGTTGACTTTTACCTCAGGAAAACCCAGGGAATGCTCATCGAGTTGAACCTCCCTGCCACCATCGCCCCTTTCGGATCGCCCTGGGCTAACGAAGGCGGTATGACCAACAAGGGCTTTGAGGTCAACCTGGTTTCTCATAATATTTCCTCCCAGGAATTCAACTGGTCAACCACTGCCACCTATTCCTTCAACCGGAATGCAGTCACCGACCTGGAAGGAACCGACATTCCTGCCCGTATCCGAACCCAGGACCCCATGGTAACCCTTACCAGTGAAGGCTACCCGGTTGCCCAGTTCTACGGTTTTGTTACCGATGGCATTTTCCGCTCTGACGAGGAGATCGAAGAGCACGCATTCCAGAATGTCAGAACCCGTGTGGGTGACATCCGCTTTAAAGATCTGAATGGAGATGGCGTGATTGACGATAACGATAAAACCTACATTGGTAATCCGATACCTATCCATGTATTCGGTTTAACCAATACGTTCAGCTTTAAAGGTTTCGATATGACCATCTTTTTGCAGGGAATGGCCGGCAACCAGGTTTTCAACTGGACCAAGCGGAGCATGGAATCCATGAAGGGCACAAACAACCAGTTTGCGACGGTTCTGGATGCCTACAATCCGGAAGATGTATACCTGGAGACTGAATACGGGACTTTTCTGGTCGCTGAACAAAACCTTGACACTGACCTGCCCAGAATGACCCTCACCGACTTTAATAACAACACCCGACTCTCCGACCGGTACGTTGAGGACGCTTCATTCCTGAAGCTCCAGACGGTTAGTATCGGTTATAATCTGCCACAGGGCATACTGGACCTGTTAAAGATGCAAAGTCTGAGAATCTACCTGACCGGGACAAACCTGTACACGTTTACCGCCTACACAGGATATGAGCCTGAACATGGAGCCCTGTTCAACAGTGAAAATAACAACGGACTGCTGAATGGTATCGATCTGGGGAACTACCCCATCCCGCGATCTGTTATTGCAGGCATAAACGCTAAATTTTAATTCTAAAATTGAGTATGAGATGAAACGTTCAAACCTCCATATACCAATCCTCCTGCTGGTCATCTTCCTCTTATCATCCTGCGAAGATTTCCTCACCCGGGGGCCTATTGATACAATTCCTGCCGGAGAATACTTTCAGACTTCTGAAGGGATTCAGTATGCTGCAAATGCCATCTATGCCCCTCTGGGTGAAGAGGGCTTTAACGGTAAATCCTACTGGATGATCGGCGACGGTGCTTCCGATGATGCACAACCTAATGGTGAAGATCCCGATTACATCCCCATCGACCAGTTTTCTCTTGCCAGTGACAATGCACGCAATGCCGACCTGTGGCAGATCCTTTACCGGATGATCGCCCTGGCCAACATTGTCCTGGAAAATTCAGATCCAGCGATAAACGATGCCCCGCAAGCCGTCCTCGACCGTGTCAGGGGTGAAGCCCTCGGTCTCCGGGCTTATGGATATTTTGTGCTGGTGCGCCTGTATTCTGATGTCCCCCTTATCGTGGACGGGATGGCCCCTGAAGAACTGATTAATCCTGTACGTACCTCAGCGTATGAGGTTTACCTTCAGATCATCGAAGACCTGGAAACAGCTTCTGATCTTCTTCCGGCCAAAAGCGACTACACCGGAGACGATATCGGGCGCATTAACAAACATGCAACGAAATCCATTCTGGCCCAGGTGTACATGACCATAGCCGGCGACCTGAGCATGTACAATACCGAAAGCTTCCCTGACAACAGCGATAACATAGCCAGTATTGCCAATGCACAAACCTGCTATCAGAATGCACTGGAATTGTGCGATGAAGTCATCAACTCCGGAGATTACCGCCTCCTTCCCGACTTTGCTGATCTGTGGACCCGTGAAGGCGATAATTGTGACGAATCGGTCTGGCAACTCCAGATGCTGGGAAAAGGCACACGCCATGGATCCGGCAATATGCGCCAGGCATTCTGGGCCCCCTGGCAATCTGAAATTACAGGTGCCGGAGACGGCTGGGGATCGCATAGTCCGCACGAAGACCTCGTACGTTGTTTCTATGACAATCCCGATGATCTGATTATTTCGGGAAATACTGTGGATACGAATGTTTTACCGCCTAGTGATCTGCGGTTCCGGGAAACCATCATGTTCCCGGGTGTTGAATACCCTGAACTGCCGGTCGTAGCTACCGGTGAGCCCTACGCCCTGCCCTACAGCTATGGAGCCAGTGGTTTTGCCTGCAGGAAATATGTCATTGGTGCCGGGGAGGATGTAGGCTCCATGAGCGCCCCCAACAACGTTTACCTGGTGCGCTATGCCGAGCTTTTCCTGATGAAAGCCGAATGTATCGTTGAACTGAACGGAAGTATGACCGAGGCGGCTGCTGCACTTGACGGGATCAGGACCCGCGCAGGAAAACCATTGATCGAAGCAGGACTGGATCAGGCAAGCATGAGAGCTATTGTCAGGCTCGAAAGACGCCGCGAACTGGCCCTGGAACAAAAGCGATGGTTTGACATCCTCCGCTGGGGCATTGCGTACGATGTGCTGGAAACCCAGGACATAGCCCTGGACCCTGAACGCAGGCTGTTCCCGATTCCGGGCACTGAAATCGCCTTGAATAAAAACCTTGTTCAAAATACATCCTACTAGTAAATTAAAACTACTGAACATGAATAAAATAAAATATTTCCTGCTGATCACTTCCGGAGTCGTGCTGTCCCTGGGATGGCTTTCATCCTGTGAGATTGATGAACCCTTCTCCGACCCCGAAGGATCCTCCTTCGTGATAAAAGGTGTCAATCCGGAAACTAACTACTATGAAGAACTGGAAGAACCCTATACGCTCATCGTCGGCCAGACTTATGATTTTGTTGTGGATGGAGCGGCAGAGCAATTTGTATTCTGGTTTGGGGTGCCGGGGGATTCTTCCAAGAATACTCCTTCGGGTTCCGACTTTGAAGACAGGGGGGTAAATCACCTGTCAAAGGGTGTGGCTACCGTCAATGGACTTACCCGATACAGCTATAAGACTGCAGGGGAATATACTCTGACCTTTGTAGCTTCAAGCTACAGCTATACCCGGGATGAGTATACAGAAAACCTGATTACGAAAACCATAGAGGTAGTACCTTAGTAAGAAGCTGCCTGTAATGATTCAATGAAAGGGCTTGCCCGGAAAGCCGGTTCCTGTCTTTAAAAGCGAAGCTGGGAAATAATACAAGGAGCTGCCTTTCCGGACACCCTATTCCTCTTTGGTGCTGTTTTCTACACTATGTCACACCATGGCTGCACCCGAATTTTGTTCTATTCTTTCCCCAGCCTTCTTCACCTTATATGGCCGGTTCCAGCTCCATTCTCATCAATATCAAAAAAATACTTTATACCCCTTTAGGAGTATTCCATCATCAGTTTCGAAGCATTAATCAAGTGCCTGGCTACCACATACAACTTTTCCCGTATACCAAACCGAAACCCGAATACAAATTGATCTATCATGGAAACTATAATGCAAACAGAAGAATTATTGATTGAGGCCACCCGGCTTTTCCCGAGGGTTCATTTCCGGGATAACGGGGAACTCTGCATTAGTGGCCGGATCATCAGTGATCATCTGAGTGAGTTCTTCTCTCCCCTGTTTACCTGGGTACAACACTTTCCGGGAAAACATATTATCCTGGAAGTAAACCTGGATTACCTGAATTCCAATGGTACCTTTCTGCTGATTGATCTCCTGCACCGAATGGAAGCGAGAGAACAAATTCATTCTATAAAAGTAATCTGGCACTATGAGGAAGAAGATGAAAGCCATTACGAACTTGGAGAGATTGTCAGGGAAAAACTGACACGGGCCGAATTCAGCTACGTTAGTTACATTTGAGAACCGGCTCTACCATCTGAAGAAAGCAGATCTCCCGGCCCGGGTTGACCTGCATTGCAGCTTTGTACCTACTTTATTGTCCAGAATACTTGGCTTCCTGCCGGATTATCGTAAATTGGATCTCCGATGATGAAAAGGAGACCATGTTACGCAAAATCACTCTGATAAAGCCCAATATATACAGCTCAAGGTCGAAAGGTGCCCTGCCCCCGCTTTTTGCTGCTGCACTTGCTGCACATACTCCTGAAGACATCCATCTTAAACTTTATGATGACCGGATTGAGAGCATTCCCTTCGATGAACCTACGGATCTGGCCGCCATCCATATTGATACCTTCTCGGCCTTACGTGCCTATCGGATTGCAGGTGAATACAGAAAGCGTGGCGTTAAGGTTATCGCCGGTGGGTTCCATGCCACCCTGTGCCCGGATGAAACCCTGCAACATGTCGATTCAATCATCACCGGCGATGCTGAAGAACAATGGCCAGCCCTCCTGGAGGATGCCAGGCATAACCGGCTGAAAACCCGCTATGAGCAGAAGGGATTTATTAAACCGGAGAGAATCAGGTTTAAAAGAGACCTGTTCCTTGGGAAAAAATACGGTCCGGTCGAGATGGTCCAATGGGGCCGGGGATGCACCTACGACTGCGAATTCTGTTCCGTTAAATCCTTCTATGGGAACGGACAGATCTGGCGGCCAATTGAAGATGTAGTTGAGGAAGTTGCCGGTCTGAAAAAGAAAATCGTTTTCTTCGCCGATGATAATCTTTTCCATAACCGTTCCGGGCTGGTCCGGTTCCTTAAGGAAATTAAACCTCTCAGGATCAAGTGGGTGTGCCAGGTATCGGTTACCATAGCCCAGGACCCTGAACTGCTGGGGCTTATGGCTGATAGCGGCTGCTTTATCGTGCTTATCGGTATTGAATCTTTTAATGCATCAAACCTTAAACTGATGAATAAATCCTGGAACATCTCCCGCCTGGGAATCCAGGAGGCGGTGAATATTATCAGGTCATTCGGCATTTTCATTTTCGGGACTTTTATCTTTGGTTATGATCACGATACCCCGGATTCTTTTCAGTATGCTGTTGAATTTGCCTCCAGGAATAATTTCTTCCTGGCAAATTTCAACCCCCTCTATCCCCTGCCAGGCTCACGCCTCTACCAGAGGTATAAAAAGGATAACCGGCTTCTCGACAATTGGTGGCTCCGCGAGGATTATTATTATGGCAAATCCATGTTTGAGCCGTTGGGAATGAGCTCCGGGGTCCTTGAAAAAAAAGTGTACGAAGCCAAATTACAGTTTAACTCCTGGAAGTCAATCCTGAACCGTGCCGGAGGATTGATGAAATCGGGAGTACCCCTGGAAAAACTGGCACTATTCTTCTATTCAAATTATATCAATCGCAGCGAAATCATTCATAAACAGGGAAAAACACTGGGTGTATGAGAATTACCATGATCAAACCGAATATCGGCCTGCTTCAGCTGAAAAATGGCAAAGACCTGCCCTTTAATGACAAAGGGAGAATGGAACCCTTGCAGTTAGGCGTTCTCGCAGGACTGACACCGGACCGTCATGAGGTCACCCTTATCGATGACCGGATCAATCTCCTGGATTACGATACCGACACGGATCTTGTGGCCGTTACCGTGGAAATCTATATGGCAAAAAGGGCCTACGAAATCGGTACCGGGTTCAGGAATCGTGGAGTACCTGTTGTATTTGGAGGAATCCATGCTTCCATGATGCCGGAGGAAGCCGGTCAATACGCCGACAGTGTCATCATCGGAGATGCAGAGGCTGTGTGGGAGCAAGTGCTCACCGATGCAGAGAATAAGAAATTGAAAAAGGAGTACCACTCGTTTCCTTCTGTGCCTCACCCGGGTAAAATTGCCCGTCGCAGCATCTATCAGGGCAAAAAATACCTCCCGCTTACCCTCCTCCAGTATGGCCGGGGGTGCCCGTATGCCTGCAGCTTTTGTTGCATCAGTGTGTATTTCGATAAGAAACGCTTTCACAGGGATATCGGTGAAGTGCTGGCCGAAATCAAGGCTCAGCCCCGGCGCCTGCTCTTTTTTGTGGATGATAATATCATCGGGGACAAGGAGCTGGCAAAGAAGCTTTTCCGTGAACTTATCCCCCTGAAACTAAAATGGGTCGGGCAGGCAAGTCTTGACATGACCCAGGATCCGGAGCTCATGCGGCTTATGCAACAGAGCGGGTGCATCGGACTGGTCATCGGTTTTGAGTCGTACAGCGAAAAGGGCCTGGCTGAATTCAACAAAACACCGAACGACCTTCGTGAATTCGACCGGCAAATCCGGATCATCAGGAACCACCGCATTAACATCTGGGCCGCTTTTGTCCTGGGGCATGATGAAGAAACAAAAGAAACCCTTCGGAAAACACTGGAATTTACTATTCGGCAAGGTTTTGCCTTTGTTGCCTTTAACATCCTGATGCCCTACCCTAAAACGGAAATCTATGCCAGGCTCCAAAAAGAAAACCGGCTTCTGTACGATGGCAAATGGTGGCTGCACCCTGATTACCGGTTTAATTATGCCGCATTTCAACCTAAGCAAATGACGGCTGATGAGCTCACGGATTATGTATTTTACATGCGGAAAAAATTTAACAGCGTCCCGATCATTCTGAAGCGAGTATTCTCCTGGCACAACCTCCGGAATATCGGACGGATCCTGTTCCTGCTCCGGATGATGTTCCTTTACCGGAGAGAAACATTCAAAAAACAGGGAATGAAATTCGGTGTAAAATCCCAATTAACCAACTCAACAATATGATGAAGCTCACCCTCATACATCCGGCCATTGGCAAGATCCCTGGCGAAAAGTACCTGCGGGCATGGCAGATGGAACCCCTTCCTGTTGCTATGATCGCAGCGTTAATCCCCGATGATTTTACCATCTCTTTCTGGGATGACCGCATGGAAGATATTCCCTGGGACGAGCCTGCCGACCTGGTATTGATGAGCGTGGAAACCTGCACGGCGAAACGTGCCTACCAGATCGCAACGGAATACCGACGAAGAAATGTACCTGTGATCATGGGCGGCTTTCACGCAACGCTGTGCCCTGAGGAAGTGATGGAATATGCTGACACTATCGTGGTGGGTGAAGCTGAGACCATCCTGGATGAGGTGTTGGAGGACTTCAGAAAAGGCAGTCTTAAGAATAGGTACGAAGGCCCCGACTGCCAGTTCGATCGCGAAATCATGCCGGACCGATCCATCTATGCCGGTAAAAATTACCTGAAAATTTCCCTGCTCGAATCAGGGCGCGGATGCAGATTCCGCTGCGAGTTTTGTTCCATTCATAACTTCTTCCGGGGAAAGCACCATTTCCGACCGGTGGATACCATCATTCAGGAGGTCCTGGAGCTAAAAAAACTTAAGCGACTGCTCTTTTTTGTGGATGATAACATTGTTGCCGACCAGGAATATGCTTCAGAATTATTTAAAGCCCTTATCCCTCATAAACTCAAATGGGTAGGGCAGGCCGATATTACGATAGCAAAAAATCCGGAACTCCTGAAACTTATGTCCAGGAGCGGTTGCCAGGGTGTGCTGATCGGCTTTGAGAACCTCCGCCCTGAAAACCTGAAGGAGATGAAAAAAGGCCTGTTCCGGGACATCGAAGAACTCGGACAGGCGATAAGAACTATCCACAGGAACGGGCTCAGGATTTACGGAACCTTTCTTTTCGGGTACGATCATGATAAGCCGGAGGACTTCGACCTTGTGCTGAAATTTTGCATCCGCAATAAGCTCTTCATGGTCGGTTTTAACCACCTGACCCCCTTTCCGGGAACACAGCTCTATGAAAGGCTCAAAAAAGAAAAGAAACTCCTCTACCCGGAATGGTGGTTGGAGGATTCCTATACCTACGGGCAAATACCTTTTCAGTCAACAATTCCCTATGACACCATTGAGGAAGAATGCCGCCGGATACGCTACAGGTTCTATGGCTTCCGGTCCATGCTGTTCAGGATGACCAACCGGACAAATATCAATTCCTGGCTCATGTTCCCTATGTACCTGACAATTAATACCATGCTTAGAAAAGATACCCTGCAGCGAAAAAAGTTTCCGCTTGGGGACCTGGCATTCCGGGGGCAGCTGCTAAAAGTGAAACGCTCATAAAAAAAGTATGGATCTGGAAGCGCGCATACTGACCCTGGAGGATACGGAAATGCTGAACGATTTCTACATAAAATCAGGAAGCGGGACCAGGATGAATATTAATCTTCACCTCGACCGGTCACCGGATTTCCGGGAAGCTGTTTCCATTCATGGTTTTGACAACAAAGTCCTGGCGGTTATTGACCGGGACCGAGGACAAATTGCCACTGCCTGCATCGTCAGCCTGAGGCATTCCTATATCAGGGGATCTGCCTGCACAACCGGGTATATGTGTGGAATGAAAAGCCGCAGTGAATATGCCGGTACCCTCGCCTTTGCCCGGTTTATGAAGCTTTTCAACGAATACTGGCAGGAAAATATGGCTGTATGCTGGATATTTTCCAGCTTCGCTGATAATCAGGTGCTCAATAATCTGATGCACAGAAAACATCAGCTTTTCCCGGAAGTAAAGGTCCTCTCCCGGTATGTCACCCACCTGTTCAAACCTGCTGTGATACCCTACGCAGATCCGGATCACGGAACCATTAGCTGCAGGTATGCCCAACCAGAGGATGCAATAGCTCTGGGGAATTTTCTGAAAATAGCCTATCCGAAAAAAGAATTCAGCCAGGCAGATCATATCGATGAAATCTGGTCGGGAAAGGGGGAAATGAAAGGCTATAAGCTGACTGACATAGCCCTGGCATTCAGAGACGGTAAAATTGTTGGCACGGCCGGTTTATGGGACCAGAGCAGCTACCGGCGCTGGTATGTTGAGGGATATTCTTGCGGGTACAGCCTGGGCAGGCCCCTGATCAACCTGCTTTCCCGGGTACGAAAGATGCCCGGTTTACCCGCCCCCGGACAGCTTATTCCTTACCGGCTGATCAGCACACTGTTCATTGAGAATGACGATCCGGGGATCTTTCTCAAACTGCTGAACTGTCTGAAGAAAAAGCTAAATGGCAATGAAATCCTTTCGCTGGGCTTGCCTGAGCATCATCCTTTTGCGAACCTTGTCGAAAGAAAAAGTTTCAGGCTCGAAAATAACATCTACCTGGCCTATAAAAATTCAGAGACTGAACGAATGAGAGAAATTCAAGCGAACCATTTATATTTAGAACAGGGAAGCCTATGACCAACTTGCAGAGAGAAATCGTCAGCGTTCACGACCTGACCCCGGAACAAAAGGACAGCATGTACCAGTTAATGCACAACTATTACAGTCATGTGCACAGGGACAGCTTTGATCATGACCTGTCAGAAAAAAACTGGGTGCTTATGCTCCGGGAGGAGTCCGGACAAGAGATCGCAGGTTTTTCAACCCAGATGCTCTTCCCCTTCAGGCATCAGGGAAAAGAGCTTCGAATTTTATTTTCCGGAGATACCATCATCCGGAAGGAGCACTGGGGCAGCATGGCCCTGAGCCTCCTTTTCGGAGAGCTAATGATCAGGATCCTGAAAGAGTTTGGGGAGCATGAATTATACTGGTTGTTAATCTCCAAGGGACTTCGAACCTATAAATACCTCCCGGCATTCTTCCTCGAATATTATCCCTGCAGTAAATGTCCCACACCCCCCGAAATTCAGGAACTGATGCATGCCCTGGGTATCTTTAAGTTTGCGGATTCCTACTCCCCGGAAAAGGGGATTATCCTGGCAGACCGGGAAGGGCAATACCTGAAACCCGAGTACCATGCAGATGCAAAACCTTCCAAACCCCATGAGGTGTTCTTCTACAAAGCGAATCCCGGCTATATCCGGGGCGATGAACTCCTGTGCCTGACCCGTTTGTCCCTTGACAACATCAATCCTTTCATTAAACGACAAATCAGTAAATACCAATGAGTACCCTTCCAGCCATAGCAAACCGGCTTTTCATGGTGCTCAACCGCAGGGCATACAAGAAGCTGACAAAATCCTGCCGGCACCCGGAACAGGTACAGGAGCGATTGCTCAGATCTATTCTCAAAAAGAACCGTCACAGCCGGTTTGGTCTGCTTCATAACTTTCGGAACATCAGGAACTATGCCGACTACCACCACGAAGTTCCCCTGAGCAGTTACGATGATTACCAGGATGCCATTTACCAGTCGGCCCAGGGCGAAAAGCATCTTCTCTGCCATGATCCCATTCATTACTTTGCCATCTCCAGCGGGACCACTGCCGCATCTAAACTCATTCCCTTCACTGCTTCCCTGAAATCAGAATTCAACCGGGCGATCAATCCATGGATCTATAACCTCCTCGATACCTATAAAGGTATCAGGGGCGGAAAACAATTCTGGATCATCACCCCCTCAACCCTTCCTGACCACCTGCCTGAAAGTGTTATCCCTATTGGTTTTGAGAAAGACCGTGATTATTTTGGAAAGCTTCAGCGGTTTCTGATCGGGACGGTTATGCTGCTGCCGGAAGAGATCAAAAATATCCGTAGCAGCGAAAATTATTTTTACCTCATTTCCTGGTTTCTGCTAAAGGAGAAAAACCTGCGTCTCATCTCCATCTGGAATCCCAGCCTGCTTTTATGGATCATGCACTACCTGAACACCAACTATGCAGCATTGTGCGCAGATATTGCAGGCGGAAAAATCAGGCTCCCGAAACCCGATGAACCTGGCGACCGGAAACTGGCCGACAACTATGCCCGGAGGGATGTCAAACGGGGGGAATTCCTCATGTCGGTTGGCTCTGCATCACCCGAAAACATTTCACTGATCTGGCCAAGGTTAAAATTAATCAGTAGTTGGGCCGATGCCTGGGCAGGGGAACTTATCCCTGATCTGAAATCACTTTTCCCGGGCATAAGCATTCAGGGTAAAGGACTGCTTATGACCGAAGGAGTGATCAGTATTCCACATACCAGACTTCCCGATCCCTTATTGACAGTGAACTGCCAGTTCTATGAGTTCCGGCATCCGGGGGATAATCAGACTTACCTGGCTCATGAGCTGAATGACGGGGATGAATATGAAGTAATTATTACCACTTCCGGAGGGTTCTACCGGTATAAAACCGATGATATCATCCGGGTCAAAGGCTTTTTCAGGAATACGCCGATGATTGAGTTTATCGGTAAGCAGAATGTGGTCTCCGACCTCTGCGGGGAGAAGCTCCATGAAAATTTCATTGCTAATATCCTGCACGAACTGTCGCATAAATACCTGAATGGCGAACGGTATATGTTCCTGGCTCCGGCGAAAAGAGAAAACCGATGGTCCTATACCCTGTACCTGGAAGTTCACCCTGACGAGCTGACTCCATATGAAAATGAACTGTGTAAAGAACTTGACATGCTCCTCAAAAAAAATTATCACTATAAACATTGCAGAAGGATGCAGCAGCTGGATTCCCCGCGGATCCACTTCCTGAATGAAGAAAGTTGCCTGAAAAGTCAAAAGCTGCGGCTGGGCGAACGACCATCTGGCACAAAAAAGCTAAACTACCTCGAAACAGCACTTATCAATCCGGACACCTTATAGAACAAAGCTATGACAAAGAAAATGCTCATCATACTGCCTGAAGCCAGGATACACAAGCTCTCCCTGGGTCTCTTCAGGATGTCATTCAGGGAAGCTCCCTTAACCGCAACAACACTGGCAGCCATGGTGCCGGAGGAACATAACTTTGAAATTACCTGCTGCGATGAAAATGTTCAGAAGCTTCCCCTGCACAGGAATTTTGACCTGGTAGCTATCAGCATCCTTACCGGAACAGCCGATCGGGGTTACGAACTTGCAGACTATTTCAGGTCAAAGGGATCCACGGTCGTTATCGGCGGTGTCCATGCCACACTGATGCCGGAAGAAGCCTCCCTGCATGCCGATGCGCTGGTTTCAGGATTTAGTGAACACACCTGGCCGCAACTCCTCAGGGATTACTCGGAAGGTAAGCTGAAGGCCCTGTATAAGGATATGGTTCAGCATTATAAAGAGAGTCCCGTTCCGAGGCGGGACCTCCAGAAAAACCGCCGGTATGGGGTTCCCAATGTCGTCAGTGCGACGCGTGGCTGTAAAAATAATTGCGATTTCTGTTCGGTGCCTGCCGCAGGCTTTGGCTGGCAAACACGCCCTGTGGGACAGGTGATCGATGAAATCAGGCAGATCCGCTCCGGACGCATTGTCTTCAATGACGTGAGTATGGGAGAAGATATGGAGTATTTCAAAAGCCTGCTGCGGGCACTGATACCGCTGAAAAAGCGCTGGGGGGGACTGGTTTCCACTAAGGTATTTAAGGACCCTGAGATTATCGACCTGCTGGCAAAAAGCGGATGTGTCTACTTACTGATCGGCTTTGAATCCCTGAACGATTACTCCCTGAGCTCCATTAAAAAAGGTTTTAACAAGTACGACGACTACCTGAACATCATTAAGGCACTGCACTCCATCGGGGTAGTGATCATGGGCTGCTTCATTTTCGGTTTTGATGAAGATGACCGGGACATTTTCAAAAAGACAGTTGATTTCGTAAATGCAAACGAACTGGATATTCCGCGCTACGCCCTCTACACCCCCTATCCGGGAACGGACTTGTTCCACCGCTTTGAAAAAGAAGGACGGCTCCTGCACAAACACTGGCACCACTACGACACCCAGCATGTAGTATTTAAACCTAAACTCCTTAGCCCTGAAGAACTGGATGAAGGGTTTAAATGGGCATACCGGCAAACATTTACCGTGTCCTCCTCCCTTAAGAGAACCATCCATACCGGAAAAAATTTCTTTATCACCTTTGGTGGTAACCTCGCTTATAAAATCTACATCCACCGCCTGATGAAAGAGAAAAACCGCATCCTGTTTGAATGATTTAAGTGACTTTAGCCAAAAAAGAAGAAAGGCAAGCAACCAATTCACAGCTTCCGGCATCTACCTGTTAAACTAATAAATAATGCTATGAAAATCCGGCCATATCTTTTTACCTTAACGGCTCTGCTGCTGATTCTATGGATTTCCTGTGACACTCCAACCATAGGTCCCGGAATTATCGAAGGGGAGCTGGTGGACCATTCCGAATGTAAGTTGAGCAAGTCGGCCCTGGAAGGTACCGAAACCCCCGACACCCTGAGCTGTGTTGAATATTCCTACGATGCATCAACCAGGATATTGACCCTCAGGCATATAAACGCTGCCTTCAACTGCTGTCCCGGAGAGCTCGGCTGCATCATCAGTGAAGAGGAGAATGTGATAAGCATCCGGGAAACCGAGGAAGCGCCCATGTGCGACTGCAATTGCCTTTACGACCTGGAGATAAGCATTTCGGGCGTGGAAAAAGACAGCTATACCATAGAAATAGACGAGCTTTATATACCCGAAGAAAACGATCTGAGTTTCGGCATCAACCTTAAACAAAAGACAGAAGGTTCAGTATGTGTTGTAAGAAAGGTGTACCCCTGGGGCCTTAATTCATTAGTAGACTGAACCCTCCCAAAAAACCATCTGACAATAAATTGTTTTCCTGATCTACAGGACGTTTTGATATCCCAGATCCCCCTGCATAAACTGCAGGGGGATTATTTTACCGGTATATGATCCCCCATAATTTGTATCTTGCCCCTAAAATCCGATTACCGGCCCCTCCATAGGCCTGTCAAAAACATACCAGCCTGATGAACAAAGACCTTGACAAAATGAGCGCTGAAGAATTGAGCTTACTCTTCCCAATTCTGCTTTGCTCTCCCGATCCCGAGTGGAAACATCGCTACCTTACAATGGAAAGACAGATCAGGGATGCTTTTTCTGCGGGACAAATTGTTGCCCTGGATCATATCGGAAGTACTGCCATTCCCGGTTTAATCAGTAAGCCCACCATCGACATCCTCCTCCAGGTGGCTAAACACACTCCTGATCAGGACATTATCAGAAATCTGAAAAACCTCCGTTAACCGACCATTCTTTATGGTTCGCCGAATAATATGGGAGCATGATTCGATATGAATCGTATTTTTATCGGGATTTTTAGGAATGAATTTTGAGTATTAGCCAATGATCGTATCAAAAGCACTAAGTCAACGTTCATTCAGAGACCTAAAAGAATGATCAAGCAGACCATGACAGAGAAGAAGAAAGTAGTCGTAATCGGTTCAGGAATCGGAGGTTTATCCACGGCAATCTACCTGGCGCGAAATGGATACGAGGTAAGTGTGTTTGAAAAGAACAGCTTTATCGGGGGACGTTGCAGCCACCTGGTACAGGAGGAGCACCGTTTCGACCTGGGGGCCACCCTCCTGATGATCCCTGATATTTACGACCGGGCCTTTAAAGCCATGGGTAAGAATATGTTCGAAGAGATGCAACTTAAGCGTATCGATCCGGTCTATAGGGTTGTCTATGCCAATGGAAAGGAACTGCGCTTTACCAGGGATCTGGAAAAGATGAAAGCCCAGCTTGAGGATATCGAACCAGGCAGTGCAGAAAAATTCCTGAGGTTCATGGATGAAAGTATCCAAAATTACCGGATCTCTATGAAGGCGGTTATTGAGAAAAATTACTATTCGGCATACGATTTTTTTAATCCGAAGACCTTATCCATCCTGCTGAAGGTAAAGGCACTCCGGAACCATTACAAACTGGCGTCACAGCATTTTAAAAGTGACATCCTGCGCAGTGCGTTTACATTTCAGAACATCTATGTCGGTCAGAATCCTTTCCAGGCCTCGGCCGTTTTTGCTATGCTCCCTTTCCTTGAAATTACCGAAGGTGTTTATTTCCCTGTAGGAGGGATGTATGAAGTGATCCGTACCATGCTCGATACCTGCAAAGAGTTGAATATCCCCGTACATACCAACGCAGCCGTAAAGGAGATCCCTGTAACAAAAAACCGGGTGAAAGGCATTAAGCTGAAGGACGGCAGTTTTCATGGAGCCGACATTGTGGTATCCAACGCCGACCTTCCCTATGTATACCAGGAATTGTTACCCAAAGAAGACATTCCCTCCAGGATGAAGCGACTGAGGTACACCTGTTCAGCGGTGGTCTTCCACTGGGGCATGGATAAATCGTACCCCGAATTACTGCAACACAATGTATTTGTGGCTGAGCAATACAAAAAAAGCATCGATGCGGTTTTTAACGGGGATGTCTTCCACTCCGATTTCAGCTTTTACCTGCATTCACCTGTGAAGAATGATCCGACAGCCGCCCCGGCGGGCCAGGATTCGATCTCTGTGATTGTTCCCATTTCCAACATGAAATCTGCCCTGAACTCAAATTGGCAGGATATCCGTGAACATGTCCGGGAGATCGTATTCAGGAGACTGGAAATGGAAGGACTGACAGATTTCCGGAAACATATCAAATTCGAGAAATGCTTTACACAAAACGCGTGGAAAAGTATATTTAATTTATCCGAGGGTGGCACCTTTGGAAGCCTGAACCATGATATTTTTCAGATGGGGTATATGCGACCGGGAAATCAGCATAAAAAATTCAGAAACCTCTATTTTGTAGGAGGAAGTACACACCCCGGAAACGGAGTACCCATGGCATTGATTTCCGCGCGGCTGACAACAGAAAAGATTATCAAAACCAACAAACCAAAAACCTGATGAAAACAAAAAGCGAAGCACAAAGTCTGCTGGAGCATATCGATTTTGAAAGCATTACCAAGCACCCGAATATCCTGATTGCAGCGAAATTCTGGGATGAAGAACGCTATGAAGCTGCAAAGACCTGCTATAGATTCATGCGGGCAATTGATGACCTTATCGATGATAAAAAAGCAGCGCTGAGGACCTTCAGCGCTGAAGAAAAACAACAACTGACCCAACAGGTAAACAGCTGGATCAACAGCATCGACGAACTCGACAGTGAAGATCCTTTTATCACCGGGCTGGTGGATACCATCAGACGCTTCAAGATCCCCCTGAAGCTTTTTCATAATTTTGCCCGTTCCATGCTGTATGATATCAACCATAACGGATTCAAGACGTTTCACGATTTTATAACCTATGCTGAAGGCGCCTCGGTTGCCCCTGCTTCGGTTTTTATTCACCTCTGTTGTCTGAAACAGAAAAACGGCGAATATTACCCTCCCGCCTTTGATGTTACCGATGTTGCCCGTCCCTGTGCTATCTTCAGCTATATCGTGCATATTATCAGGGATTTTCAGAAGGACCAGTTTGAGAACCTCAACTATTTTTCGGATGACATTCTGACAAAATATGGCCTTACTGCTCCTGATCTTCAGGAAATTGCCCGCAGCAGCAACATTCCTCTGGGTTTCAGGGATGTGATCAGGGAGTACCTGGACCAGGCCCGCATCTATTCGATACAAACCCTGATGCAAATCGACAACCTCGTACCCAGGCTTGACTCCCGGTACCTGCTGAGCCTAAAGATCATCTATGGACTTTACCTTCAGGTATACAACCGCATCGATGCCGAGCATGGCAGGTTCACCATGGATGAGCTAAATCCAGGTATGCAGGAGGTTAAGCAATTCATCGCGGATATTATTAATGAAGAATATTGTGAAAACAGCCAGACGGGTAATCCTGTGTGATGTCAACAACCATCTTCAATCCTTATTCAGTTGTCCAGGTATGCCGATTCCCAGGTAACAAGGCAATCGGGTAAGATCAACAGAAAACCGTATTCTCAATTCTTACTTATTAATTACCAGGCAAAGCACCCCTTTGTTAAATCCTTTGGGGTAAAATGATTCAATTTCAGGAAGTCATTTCATAATTCATTCCTGTGCCGGAAAAAAATCGTATTTTCAGGGCATATCACAGAGTATGATCATGAAAAAAGTATTTGTTTCCGGCTGTTACGATATGCTGCACAGCGGGCACGTGGCTTTCTTTAAAGAAGCCTCCGAGTATGGTGAACTACACGTTGGCATAGGATCTGATTCAACCATTTCAGGACTGAAGGGAAGGCCCACGATCAATTCGGACCAGGAAAGGTTGTACATGGTGAAATCCATACGGTATGTAAGCGATGCACAGATCAATAGCGGGAATGGCATACTCGACTTTGAAGAAGACCTGAAGTTGCTCCAGCCCGATCGCTTCATTGTAAACGAAGACGGGCACTCACCTGCCAAGGAAGCCTTATGCAGGGAGCTGGGTATCGAGTATATCATCCTCAGGCGTGTGCCGGAAGCAGGCCTGCCAACACGCTCTACCACCGCCATTCGCTCTGGCGACAACTGCCTTCTTCCCTACCGCCTCGACCTGGCCGGTACGTGGATCGACCAGCCCTTCGTTTCTGCCATACACCCCGGCTGGGCATTAACCATATCCCTTGAACCCATTATCGAATACAATGAACGGAGCGGTATGTCCACCTCAACCAGGAATGCGGCCAAAAACCTCTGGCCTTACCAGCTTCCCCTGGCAAAACCCGAAAAGCTCGCCGAAATGCTTTTCCGGTTTGAGAACAAACCAGGGAACGAACTGATCTCCGGGGCCCAGGATGCCATCGGGATCTGTGTCCCCGGCCTGGCACGGCATCATTATGCAGGGGAGTACTGGCCGGATATAATTGAAAAGGTTTATGACGAAAATATCCTTACCTGGCTGGAAGCGCATCTATACCTGGTAACCCTCTGGCCCCGTCCGGATGGCACTGACCTGCTGATCAACAAAGATGTGACAAAGGAAAAGATCATCAGGCTCACCACAGCTGCAGATGATTGCTGGGATGCCATTTTGAACAGGGACCTTCCTGCCTTCGGTAAAGCTGTGCATGAATCGTTTGAAGCGCAGGTCAGTATGTTCCCGAACATGGTAAATGAAAAGATCTACAACGTAATAAACCTGTATAAGGAACAAGCCCTGGGATGGAAACTATCAGGTGCCGGTGCCGGAGGATACCTGGCCCTGGTGTCAGAGAAACCCATCCGGAATGCGATGAAGCTAAAGATCAGAAGGTGGACCGTGTAAGCTAATCTTATAAAACTCAAACTATACGAGAATGAAAACTGCCTGTATACCCTGGATCCTTATGCTCCTGATTTCTACACAGCCCCTAAAAGCTCAGAATTCGGATGCAGAAATGAAGTTTTACACGTGTATCGAACAGCATGCAAGCCTTTCAGGAATTGACCTCCCGGAAATCCTGGACCATTTCGAAAAAGAGCTGATCAGCCAGAAACTGCTTAAAGATGGCAGTGGCAAGAGCTACCAAATGCTGGTGCAGGAAATTGCTAAAACAGGAGCTATCCCGGAATCAACTAAATACCTGCAATCTGATCCTGAAATCCAGCTTGCCTATAACTGGATCGCTATGGATATGAATGACGATTGTGCGGATTGCCTTGAGTCTCTGATTGAAAGTGAGGATTTTGAGGGGTCAGTACTAAACAAGCTCGATCAGGCAATTGATACCTCCTATCCCGATGCAAAAGGACCTGTGGAGGAACTTTTCAGAGCTACCGCAGAGACCCTGCCCGTTGAAGCCTACGAGTCCGAATTTATTAAAATGTTCCTGTTTGCACAGTATATGATATTTCAGGAGTAAAAAAATAGGTGCTCAGCTCATCAGGTATCTTTTGGATGGTGGGAATGCCTATATGGTGGCATTTCCATCCCCATTTAGAGGCTTCGGGGAGTTCGTGGTCCTGTCGGTTAACTTGTATGTCCAAGGATCTATGGCTTTGTAAACCCTGGAGGCTCGAAGGTAATGAATAAATTGAAGAGTTTGGGCTTATCTTTTCAGGGCAAATAATTTTTATCAAATCTCTGTGCAGTGCATTTTTGCAGTCGAAAGATCAGCTCTGTAAAAGGCCCCACATTTTTCTCACTGTTTCAGACAAAAAAATAGTATCTTAAAAACCGAAAACAGCAGAGTGTGAAATTCTAAAGGTTCGTATTTCACGCTGACTGCTAAAAAAAACATCCACTAAAGTATACCCGGCATGAGAGAACTACAGAAAATCCTTGATGTTACCCGACTGAAACTCAACAGGCACGAAGACCTGTTTATCACCCCAAAATTTGATGTCAGTCTGATTGTAAACACCATCAATGACTTCATCAGTATACCCGTTGATGAATACCTTTTACTTTTTGCCGACCTATCGGACAGCCAATCAAAAAATGCACTCTACGTGACCAACAAGAATATTATCCGCATAGGCGATAATGGTTCCAGCGAAATAAGCTTTGAAAAGATCCGTCAGGTCATGCTTGATGGTCCCGATACATACTCCATCCTGTTAAACGGTACCCGTTTCTTCGACTTTCCTGATCATCAGAATATGGCTAATATCGTCATCGAATTCCTGGCCGACCTGCAAAACATCGGAATATCAAACCTGGATTTTGCCCGGTCTGAAATCCGCTACCCAAAATTCGCCGACATCATCGATGCAGTCATCACCTACAACGAAAAAAATAAAGATAGTATCAGGCTGGAGAAGCTCTATTTTAAGCTTTCTGACAGTGGATTTAAAACCCGGATCGAAGATGCCATCCTTACTGTAAAACAATCCGGCAACCAAAACAATCAATGGGAATTTTTCAATGAAAACGGAGAAAAATATTATTCCACCGACAAGGTGAAGGATATTGCGGAGAAGATGAAAACAAAAGTCATTAAACCTGAGCACATGGTAATACGCAACGGCGTTGGCGAAATGAAACCGGTTCGTGAGATCTCTCAGTCAGAACCTTTGTTAAAGAGAGCCCTCAATCCCTTTCCCAGGATCATGAATTCTTCTGCCATCCTAGGGGGAATTGTGGGACTGATCCTCGGTACTCTTTATTTTTTCATGCTACAGGATACCTACGATGTCAGGATCGATTTCATTGTTGCGGGCCTGGTCCTGATTGCTATAGGTTTTATCTCGTATGAAATCTCAAAGAAGAATCCCCATCCGGCATATAAGTGGGTCGGCAGGCTCGTTCCTATTGCTGGTGGTATCAGCTTCCTGTATGGATCGGCCTGGTTCCTGATCATTGTCCTGGCTTTTATAGCCGGCACAGCGCTCCTAAGCCTGATAGTAGGCTGGATCCTTTACCAGCGGAGTAAAAATTAAATCACCTGGGCTACCCTGTCCCGCGGATAATCATATTCAACCGGAGAAAACAGCTCTAAATTCTTCACGGGTATATCACTGGGTTTGAAAAGCTTAAAACTTTTCTTTTCCCATTATCGTATTATTAATAATTTCGTTAATAACCAAACTTCAGATCATGAAATCAATCCAATCGGTTTTAACCATTTCAGGCTTATTTGTCCTGGTGTTAATCCTCAATTCCTGCGCCAGCGCGTATGTTCCAAATAAGGTAAATTCTCCCCTGCTTTCCAATAAAGGGGAATTGCAACTCAGCGTCAATGCAGGCGTATCAGGATTTGACCCCCAATTTGCCTATGCCATTACCGACCACCTCGGGGTAATGGCTAACGGAAGCTTTGATTACCGTGTTTCCGACTCGACAGAGAACTTCCATGTGCATCAGTTCCTTGAGGTCGCCCCCGGCTATTATACCAGCTTCGCACGGATTATGCGATTTGAAGTGTACGGCGGCTTTGGGATGGGAAGTACGCAGGGCCAGTACGATAACCAACTCTGGATTTCCAATGCCGATGCCCGCCTGGTCAGGGCATTTGTTCAACCGGGAATTGGCCTTACCACCAATTTCGCCGATCTGTCACTCGTCACCCGGTTTAGCTATGTTGCCCTCAGCCAGGACGACCAATTCAGCGGGAGCCTGTTCCTCGAACCGGTGTTGGACCTGAAGCTGGGGTATAAATATGTTAAACTGATCTCACAGGTCGGTTTTTCCCTGCCCCTGGGCGATGAAAGCGTAGATTTTGCATGGCAGCCCATTATTTTTTCAGTAGGGCTTCAGGTGGACCTTTTTAAAAATTAATGGTAGATATCGCTTGTGAAAATACCCGGATGAGATCCCGGATCCAAAAAAACTGGAATATTGCGGATACAGCTGCCCCGAAGATTGCCTGATGTTCCAGGCTACCCTGAAAAACGATCCCGAAGCAAAAAAGAAAGCTTTTGAACAGTGGGGCTTAGAAGAAAAACATGGCATGAGCTTCGATGCCGAAAAGGTATTATGTTATACCTGTAAACCGGGTGATAAACCTGCCGGAATCGCAGTGCAGCATTGCGAAATAAGGAAATGTGCCATTGAAAAAGGCTTCGACTGCTGCATTAAGTGTGATGAATTGTCATCCTGCAAAAAAGGAGCATTCACCAGCTTCCCGGAATTTCATAAGGGGGTAGTCAGCATGCAGGAAAAGTACCGGAAGGCTCAGGCATAATGACGCGCCAGAAATTGCATCACATTGCCTGAAGTTACTTTCTCAATGATCTCCTCTGCCTCCAGGTTGTTGGAAGGCTTATCAAAGGAGTTGGGATGGGTAACCAGGTAATTCCGGGCATGCTGCAGAACATATTCAAAAAGGAGTTCATATTCGGCAACGGTCCAGAATCCATCCATCGGATTAACGATCCCGTCATAATCCGAACCAATACACATACAATCCCAGGCATTTTCATTTACATGATCAAGTGTCCGGGCGATGTGCAGCATCTGGTTCCACAGCAACATGGCATAGCGCTCATGGCGAACTTCGTCGGGAAGCCTGTGACTGATCTTATCCAGCTCCTTTTCACTGGCGATCCGTCGTTCGTCGAGCTGCAGACCGAAAAGTCCTTTTGATTTCGAGACCTTCACCAGTTCATCATCGTAGAAATTGATATCTGACCCGTAGAATAAGCCGTTATCCGCCTCATGGACAATATCGGTATACACGGTGGTATGCCCGTTCACACTCCCATGGCTGACGATAACCGGGATTTCCCGGTAGGCTTCTTCCTCCAGGATAGCATAGTATGTCCTTCGCGATTTCCGGCTCATGTGCTTGATATCGATCAGGATCCCGTTGGCAAGAAGTTTCCTGACCACTTCATTCCCCAGCTCAGTGAAATCAGTATTGACATGGTCTTCCTGATCAAGCAGGTTTAGTAATACTTTCGGCAGACTGTAGGCATGGCCGCAGAGATAGTTGTAAAAGTGATGGGTCAGTGAGATAAAAAGTGGTTTATACTCCCAGTCCAGCATTTTGTCGATAGTATCCAGGACCATTGCAGGATCGGGATCATGGCTGTTGTCTTCCATGAAGGAATGTGCCCCCTCGATGGCAGGGACCACCGAGATAATGTTTTCCGATTCAGAAAGGTTTGCCACAATTTCGGTGTAGCTCTTCACCAGCCTGTACTCTTTCAATACACCATCAATTTTGATCGGCTTAGCGTGCAGCTGCATTAAAAAGGCCATCTCGTTCTCAAGTTCGCTGAAATAATCGGTATTTTTCTGTACGAAGTTGATCTTCCGCAAGCCTATTCCAAGCGCCATCTGGGCTGCAATATCTGTTACCGGACCTTTCCCAAGCTTTGAAACAAAGAAGCCTTTTTCAAGGGGGGAAAGCGAAGCAAAAATAACCCGGGCATTCCCTTCGCAAAGCGTTTGAAAATCAGACTGGGTAAAATGGGTAAGGGTCGTATATTCGTTTAGCTTCTCTGTGAAAGTTCCGGGTTGCTTCCGGTGCCAGATACTTCGCTTCTTTCGGACCTTCTTGCTGTTTTTATTACCGGAATAACTGTGTCCATAGGGTTTCAGGGAGGGGTGACAATGTATGTCAATAAACAATCGCTTTGGCATATCGGTTTGGTTTAATGCAGGTAGATTTGGTTATTCAATTTAGGAAGGAAATTATAGATTCCCAAACAAAAAAATCTACATGATCTTTAATTCTCATTGCAAGGAAGTTAAGGATCAGACCATTAAGAACTTCGACAATTAATCATTGCTGGCTGTGCGGTGCATGGAAGGCTATCATTCTTTGCCTGTCAGAACCTGCACCTGGAAAAAGTTTATCCCTCATTAGTAGGGTGCGGCTCTTTGCCAGTACCAATTGCCATTTCGATGCTCATTCCAGGACTACTCAGCCCGCTTCAATCCCAACTCCCCTCCCAGGCGGAGCATCAGCTGAAAAGCCTCATCATGCTGATTATGAATTTCCCCTTCAAGGATGGCTTCCTTTATCGCATTTTTAATCATGCCGACTTCACGGCAGGGCCCAATGGAAAAAGTTTCCATGATCAGTTCCCCGGTAACCGGTGGCTGGAAATTCCGAACCTCATCCTTCTCCTCAACTTCCTTTAGCTTCCTGCGTACCAGCTCAAAATTATTCAGGTACTGCTTTACCCGTTTGTCATTTTTGGAGGTGATATCTGCCTCGCACAGCAGCATCAGGTCGTCGATATCATCACCGGCTTCAAACAGCAGCCGACGGATGGCACTGTCTGTTACCTCCTCATGTGTCAGGGCAATAGGCCTGAGGTGAAGGAATACCAGTTTCTGCACATACTTCATCGGTCCGCCGGTAGGCATCCTGAAACGTTTAAATATCGACGGGACCATCCGGGAGCCGATGGTTTCATGCCCATGAAAGGTCCACCCGGCAGCCGGCTCAAACTTCCGGGTAACCGGCTTGGCAATATCATGCAACACTGCCGCCCAGCGCAGCCAGAGATTATCCGTCTTCAGAGAAAGCTTATCCAGCACCTCAAGGGTATGGTAGAAATTATCCTTGTGCGCCTGCCCCTTCATGATATTCACCCCTTTCAGGTTTTCAAACTCAGGGAATATCAGCTCCAGCAAACCGGTATCATCCATGAGGAAAAACCCTGTGGAAGGCCTTGGAGACAGTAACATCTTGTTCAGCTCTTCGCTGATGCGCTCCTGCGAAATGATCTTTATCCGCTCCCGGTTCCTCCGGATGGAAAGCAGGGATTCCTCTTCGATCTGAAAATCAAGCTGAGTGGCAAAGCGGATCGCACGCATCATTCTCAGGGGATCGTCCGAATAAGTCGTGTCCGGATTGAGCGGAGTCCTGATGATACGGTCCTCCATATCCCGCATCCCCCCAAAAGGGTCAAGCAATTCACCATAATTTTCCCGGTTGAGGGATATCGCCAGGGCATTGATCGTAAAATCCCTCCGGTTCTGATCATCCTGCAGGCTCCCGTCCTCCACAACCGGCTTCCGCGAATCGTTGCGGTACGATTCCCTGCGGGCCCCGACAAACTCGATGTCAGAACCCTTATACTTTAGCATGGCAGTGCCAAAATTCCTGAATACATTCACCTTCACCTTCCCGATCTTTCGGGCCACCGCCTCTGCCAGTTCAATGCCGCTGCCTACCACCACAATGTCAATATCCACTGATGGCCGACCCAGGATCAGGTCCCGGACATACCCCCCGATCACATAGCTTTCTACCCCCTTTTCATGGCTGATCCCGGACACAAGCTCAAAGACAGGATGTGTGAGTTTATCTCTCATGCTGCAAAAATAAGAAAAACCCCGTCATCTGCGATGTCCGGAATTAATGTCCTGATTTCTGTTCATTCTCCGCAAACATTTGTAACTTACCCGGAATAACACTATTTTATTGCTATGATCGAACATTTGACAATTGAAAGTTTTAAAGAAAAAGTATTCGATTTCTCAAAAAATCAGGAATGGACCTTTGAGGGGTCGCTGCCCTGTATTATTGACTTCTATGCCGACTGGTGCGGTCCGTGCAAAATGGTGGCTCCCATTCTTGAGGAGCTGGCTCGGGAGTATGAGGGCAAATTGAACGTCTATAAGGTAGATACTGAAAAAGAACGTGAACTCGCTGCCATGTTCAGGATCCAGAGTATCCCCTCTCTCCTGTTCGTTCCTGTTGAGGGACAACCGCAAATGGCCATGGGTGCCCTGCCAAAAGACACCTTTATACAGGCCTTTAGCGAAGTGCTGAAGATTGATTCAAACGGGAGCTGACATCGATATGCCCGGGCACCCGGGGTTCATCCGGCTAACGGTTTTGCTATTATGAATTTTGGTAATTTTAAGCTGAAATTATAACAACCCCTGCCATGAAATCCTTCATTGCTGCGCTGTTGATCCTAGGGTATTCACTGTTGTCTTCGGCATGCAATACCCGGCCAAAACCTGTTGTTTCGCCAGATAAAAAGGCCCCGCAGCAGGTAGCTTCCGCCAATGACCAGGATCGTCAACCTGCTGTTGCCGGAAGCTTCTACCCGGCTTCGGAGGAGGTACTCCGGAAAGACCTTGAAGCTTTATTTGCATCCGTAGAAAAAGTTACCAGTGAACATGTCAGGGCGCTGATTGTCCCGCATGCCGGCTATGTATACTCCGGAAAAACTGCCGCCGCCGGTTTTAAACAGCTCGACAGGGACTGCCGCTTTGAACGTGTTTTTCTCATCGGCTCGAGCCACAGGATGTATTTCCAGGGCGCTTCCGTCTATACTGACGGGGATTTCATTACACCGCTTGGCCGGGTGAAGGTCGACCCCCTGGCAAAAGAACTGGCCTCTGCCTATTCAGTATTCACTGATAACCCGGCACCCCACCTGCAGGAACATAGCCTGGAGGTCGAGCTTCCCTTCCTGCAGTACTGGCTAAATAATGAGTTTACGCTGGTTCCCATCGTGTTGGGTGGCGACAACCTGAAGGACTTCAGGGAGATCGCTGAAATTTTAGAACCCTGGTTCAACGAAAAAAACCTCTTTGTTATCAGCAGCGACTTTTCGCACTACCCCGGGTATGAAGATGCCCGGACCTGCGATGCCGAGATGGCAAATGCCATTCTGAAGAATTCAGCGCAGGATTTTCTTAAAGCAAAGACAAGGGTAGAAAACCGGCAGGTAAAGGGCTTGGTAACAGCTATTTGCGGTTGGGCTTCCGTGTACACCCTTCTGAATGTTACGGAAGACAATGCATCGCTCAACTTCCAGCACCTGCTCTACGAAAATTCAGGAGATTCACCACAGGGCACCACCGACCGGGTGGTAGGCTATCATGCTATTGCCATAACTTCGGTAGCTGAAAAGAAATCAGAACCGGAGTTCACACTTACCCGGGAAGAAAAGATCAAACTGCTGAAGATTGCCCGGCAAACTCTTGCAGACTATATTCCGGGGAAACTAAAATTCACCCCCGAAGAGAAAGACCTGACACCCTTACTTAAAACAGGGGCCGGCGCCTTTGTTACACTGGAAAAGAATGGGCAGCTCCGTGGATGCATCGGGAATTTCCAGGCTTCGCAAGCCCTGTATCTGACGGTGCGCGATATGGCCATTGCTGCCGCTACTCAAGACCACCGTTTCCCCGCTGTTGAGGCCTCTGAAATCCCTAAACTCGACATTGAGATCTCCGTGCTCACCCCGATGCGGAAGATAAATTCCATCGACGAAATTGAACTTGGAAAACACGGGATCTACATCCGTAAAGGAAGCCAGACGGGAACCTTCCTTCCCCAGGTGGCAACCGAAACCGGCTGGACCCTGGAAGAGTTTCTTGGACACTGCGCCCGCGATAAGGCAGGTATTGGCTGGGATGGCTGGAAAACTGCCGACATCTATGTCTATGAAGCCCTTGTTTTCAGCGAACATGAACCCGATCTGAAATAGGCATGCCATCCCCCTACCTCCTCATACCCATCGGCCTGTTGGTACTGTCATGTTACCTGCTGAGTCATGTTTTTGTCCGGTTCGACATCCTATCCAAAAGGAACCACCGCAGGTTCTGGAACATTGTCCTGCTGCTTACCTTTCTGGTAGCGGGAAGCCTCGGCCTCCTGCTTGCCATCCAGATCAACTATAAACTCGAATGGACTCTTATCAATAACTTCCTGACCTGGCACGTGAATTTCGGCATTGCCATGACAATCGTCGCCATTATCCATTTTCTGTGGCACCTCAACTACTACCTGAATCTCTTCAAACGTGGTCCGGTACCTGCCGGAGAAAAAGCCGAAGAACAACACGTACAGCCAAAACCGGATCCCCGGCAAAAGCTGCTCATTCTTTTTACCGGTTTTTATTCCCCGGTGGTCCAGGTCCTGATGATCCGGGAACTTACCACCCAGTTTCAATCAAACGAAATCATGATGACCTGGACACTGGGATTGTGGATGATCCTGACCGGAACAGGATCCCTGCTGGGAAGAAAATTAAAACTATACCGGATCAATCCTGTAACACAGCGCAGGCTTGTCCTCTGGATCTCGATTGCCCCTGTGGTGATGGTTATGGTATTAAGTCTGCTTAAAGATATCCTCTTCCCCCCCGGCATCCTGATCAGTCCGCTTGAATACCTGCTCCTGATCAGCTACATGCTTGCGCCTGTCTGCATTTTTTCCGGTGTATTGTTCACCTGCTTTGTCCGCTCGGAAACCTACTCCTTCTCCGGGGTATACCTCCTCGAAGCTGCGGGCAGCATCGCAGGAGGGATCCTGGTAAGTTTCATTCTGATCCGGTGGTTCAGCGTGTTGCAGTCGCTCCTGCTCATGATCGTGCTTGCTTCCCTCTTCCTCCGGTTCTATTCCGGAAAGCGGATATACATACTAACCGGTACCCTTACTCTTGCTCTGGCGGTCTTCCTTCCTGCATCACCTTTCGAAAAGAACCTGAAATCCGTCGCCTTCGGGGATCAGAAGGTAGTGGAAAACGAAGAAAGCCGGCTGGGGAACATCACCGTTACGGAAAACGGGGGCGAATATAACTATTTCCTGAACGGCTCTCTCCTTTTCAATACCGGGAACTTCGTCATGGCTGAAGAATTTGTGCATTATGCCATGCTGCAGCACGATGATCCGAAGAAGGTATTGCTGGTCTCCGGCGGACTGGCCGGTATGGTAAACGAGATCCTGAAATACCCCGATATCAGGCTGATCGATTATGTAGAGCTGAATACGGAGCTGCTGGAGCTCTCGGAAAAAAGGAATCCCCTGCCAGACACATCCATTCTGCACGTTCATCCCTCGGATATCCTTGATTTTCTGCGAAAAACCGGTACCCGCTACGACATTGCCATCCTGGCAGTGCCCGACCCTTCATCCATTCAGCTAAACCGCTACTATTCTGTAGAATTTATCAGGATGCTGAAAGGCTACCTCGGCGAAAATGCAGTAATCATCTATGGCTTATCCCCAACAGGAAACTACATGAGCCGCTGGCAAAAGCTGAAGCTTTCCCTGGTCTGTAACAGCCTGAAAAAGCATTTCAGGAATGTCATCCTGATACCCGGAGAAAAGGATTATTTTGTAGCTTCCGACCAGGAAGTGAGCACTGCCATTGCTGGGCTGAGCCGCGATTATGAGCTGGAAAATCTGTATGTGAACCCCGACTATTTCGACGATGAGGACCTGCGCATGCGCAGCCTTTTTTTGAGCAGTCAGCTCGACAAGGAGGCAGGAGTGAACAGTCAGCATAAAGCCCTTCCTGCCTTCTGCTCCACCCTCAAATACCTGTCGAAGACAGGTTCCGGTCTGCCATACCTGCTCATCCCCCTCATCCTGCTGCCTCTGGTTCTTCTCCTGCAGCAGCGGGGGACCAAAGGCATGTACCTGGCGGGAATGAGCGGGGCATCTGTTGAGATTATGCTGATCTTCATGGTGCAGATCGCTTTCGGATATATCTATCAGGTGCTGGGAATACTGATCGCTATTTTCATGGGCGGACTGGTTCTCGGAACCTGGCTGACGCGGTATATTCCGGTTTCAGGGAGAAACTACCGCCTGGCATTTCTGGCCATGGTCGCCTTCCTGCTGCTGTTCTTCCTGTTCATGTTTACGCCCTATATCACTTTCCCCAGGGCGATCCTGTGGAGTATTTTCAGCCTTTCCATGTTGGCCCCTTCAGCCATTACCGGCTATATTTTTGTGGCTGCCACGCAACTATTCAGGGAAGAAATCACGGCCGCAGCTCCCAGAATGTATGCTGCCGACCTGATCGGAGCCGCCCTGGGCATCACCTCCATGACCCTGGTCCTGATCCCCCTGATCGGATTGACATACAGCTGCCTCATTCTGATTGCGCTGAATGCCATCCCGCTTTTCGCCGGAAAAAAAATTATCTGACAGGAAGAGGTTTTTCTTCCTCATTTCCCCGGCATTTTTATGTAAAAGCCCGTAACTTTATCCATAGGAATCCTGAAATTTCCGGTATGAAAAAACTCAGCAAAAGAGATTTTATGAAACAGGGAATGCTCTGTGCCGGGGGACTGTTGTGTGCAGGCTGGACTAATCCCGTCATGCTTTCCGGAAAAGATTCGCCGGGAAAATTCAGCCGCGAAGCCATGTTTTATACCGTCACTCCCCGGGGAGTGGAATGCGGACTCTGCCCCAATGAATGCACCCTGCGGCCGGGGGAGACCGGCGACTGCCGAAGCCGGGTGAACCACGCAGATAAAATCTATAGCATCGGATACGGAAATCCCTGCGCTGTTCATATTGATCCTATCGAAAAAAAGCCCCTGCTGCATTTTCATCCCAAATCGAAAGCCTATTCCATCGCAGTTGCAGGCTGTAACTTCGTCTGCCTGAACTGCCAGAACTGGCAAATCTCCCAGACCAGCCCAAAGGACACCCGGAACTACGATCTCATGCCCGGAAAGCTGGTACAGGAAGTCATAAAGAGCGACTGCCTTTCCATCGCCTATACCTATTCGGAACCCATCACATACTATGAGTATGTCTATGAAAGCTCTCGCCAGGCACATCAGCTCGGCCTCAAAAACGTTTTTGTATCCAACGGATACATCAACGAGGAGCCCCTGCGAAAGCTCGCCCCTCACCTCGATGCAGCCAACATCGACCTGAAATCCTTCAGCGATGATATTTACCTGCGGCTGAGTGGCGGCAAGCTACAACCTGTACTAAATACCCTGAAAATCCTGAAAGAAGAAGGTGTGTGGCTGGAAATCACCAACCTCATCGTCCCCTCCTGGACCGATAACCCGGATATGATCAAACGGATGTGCGACTGGCTCGCAGCAAACGGATTCAGGGATACTCCCCTGCATTTCAGTCGCTTTCACCCCGCCTACAAGCTCACCCAGCTTCCCGAAACCTCGCTGAGCACCCTGATCAAAGCCCGTGATATTGCCAAAAAAGCCGGACTTCACTACTGCTATGTTGGCAACGTCCCCGGCAAGGGATTCGAAGATACGATGTGTCCTTCCTGCGGCAAAAAAGTCGTGGGACGGAAAGGCTTTACCATAGAGGAATACCACCTGGAGAAGGGTAGCTGCGAATTTTGTGGGGAGAAGATTAGTGGCGTATGGGAGTAGTTCAGAGTGAGAGTGAGTTTTGAGAGTGAGGGGCAGACTGCCGAATTCAGGCGGCTCCTGAAAAAGATGAATCGATGAATCGTGAAACTGAGAAACTGACGATTCTGCCTGAACTGATTTACCAATATTCCGGTCGGCTTCCTGAGCCTGCCAATGGTCAATGCGGTTCCTGTTGTCCCTGAGTCCGACGAAGTCAACCGCTTCCAAAGCCGCCATCCCAACTATAATCCACCGCTCCTCTTTAACCCCGGCTTTTAAGCCGGGGGCCAGGGCTTAAGGGATTACCGGGCTTCAGCCCTGCAAAAATCTAAGTTGATCCGGCAAACAGGTAGTTCTTTCTTCCCTTGGTAAAGGGGCCCTGAGCGGGTAAGGCTTTATCATCTTGTTGCTAACTCATGGAAGATCCTGAGATCCCTCAGGATGACGGATGCCCTGAATATGACAGTGCACAAACCAGCATAAAAAACCGCTCCCGAACTCCAGTCAGGGTTTGACTTCCTTGTTCGAAGAAAGCACAGCCTTAAAACACCCCTTCATTGTTAAGTGCGAGTCAAGCCCTGACTTGCCCGATCTTACGAACCCAACGCCGTTACGAGGTTCCCATCCCGTTCCTCGCTTAGAATAATTCCAAATAACGGGGGGTATAAATAAAATAAAAAAGTACTACATTAGCTGCGAAATTAATTGTGCCGTTTAACGTAATGAGGAAGGGGTCTCGCCTGA